>NZ_JAKZGD010000002.1 GCF_022549495.1 Acinetobacter sp. ANC 4805 | reverse complement strand
AGTGCGCCATCTTTCACATTGGTGATCGTGGTACCTGCTGCTCCGCCACCTAAAGTGACTTTGTCTTTTGTCACCGCGTTGTCGTACTTCACTGCCGCATTATCTGTTGCAGTTTGTGCATCAATAACGGATTTTAACTGCCCACCATTTACAGCATCTTTTGAATTGGCTGCAACTGTACCATCAGCCACATTTGTTAGCTTAATTGGTGTCGTCGTTGAACCATTTGCATCTTGTAATCTTGTCGCAACGTTTGCCGCCAAAACTTCTGTAGGCGAACCAATAATATTACCACCCGCATCGACAGCAGTTGAAAGATACCATTTTCCATCATTTGCTTTGGTTAGTTTATTCCCTGTAGTATCTGTATAAACTACAGGTGATGCAGATTTAGTCGTTTGTATTTGACCAATTAAAGTATTGGTTACAGCATAAATTTGACTACCATTAATTGCATCGGTCGAAATTGCCGAAATTGCACCTGGTGCTACGTTTTTAATTTGACGCTCATTACCAATATTACCAACAGAAACTTGGCGACCTGCATCAGATGCTGTTCCAGCAAAGCCACTTGTACCGACGAATCCAGTAAAACCAAGCCCATTTACAGTGGCACTTTGTACTTTTGTTGCAGAACCATCTGTTCTACTACCCGCACCTAAAGCAACTCCACCATCTTTAGAGGCAATTGATCCTACACCTAAAGCAACTGAAGCAATAGCAGAAGCATTAGCACGTGTACCAAAAGCTGTTGCTAAATCACCTTTTGCTGTCGCTTGTACCCCTAAAGCAACTGCGCCATTACCTGCTTCTGTATTAATATACTGATGTCCAATCCCTGTAGCAGCATCATAAGCAGCAATTAAATCATCGCCTGTTAAATTCTTATACGTCTGAGCTGCTGCTGTATTATTATTTGTCCCTGCGACTTTATTTAAATCATCACCACCAATTGCAATAGACGAATTACCCTTTGCATAAGTATTTGCACCAACAGCAACTGATTGATCACCTGGTGCACAAGCATATTGCCCAACAGCAACACTCTGATTAGCTACAGTACCCGATCCATTACTATTTGTTGGGTTACAATTTAAGAAAACACTTCCATTATCTAATGCGCCAGCTAAGGTAACGGTTGGACTAAAAGTCACAACACCAACGACTGCCACGATTGCTCCTACTCTACGTGATCTTATATTATTTTTGCTTTTGCCCTTCGTTAATTCAGAAACTGCAACCCACGCCCCAATAGAAGCATTCCAAACAATCTTATAAATTTTATTCATTCCAATACCTTTTAGTGATGTATTTCTCTTTAATAATAAAAGAGCGTGATTTGTAGTTTTATTATGTATAAAAAAATGTGCAAATTAAACATTCAATAAGTATAAATGTACTTTTTGCACATTTTTAAATGTAACAAAAAGTTTCGATCCGTCTAATATTCTTGTATCTCGCCCTAGAAGCCAAATTTTGAAAATAAAAAAAGACCTCATAAAGAGGTCTCCAAAAAATCAATTTTCTAAAAAATTATTCAGATGATATTGAATCACAAGGTGAAGGATCACTCATGCCTGGAAAAATAATTATAGGTGGATCCCCCATCACGCCATCACTCTTCCTTTTTTCAACAGGCATATCAAATGATAAAGAAGGACATTGATTGATTTCAATATTATCAACACCTGTATATTTCGTATTGTAATTTAAGGTCCAATTCGAAACTTTTTGAGGCAAACTGAATTCATAACGAAAAATTCTACATTCCCCAGCAGCATAAAGATGAACACTTTCTCTGTCTGAACAATTGAAATTTGCACCTTGACCAACCACCGCATTTCCATCTTGGTCCAACAATTTTATTGGCGCTGTACATGCAGGAATATGCTCTAAAATCGGCTTATCTGTTAAATTACGGACAATAATTTTTACAGCTGCGTTATTTGGTTTTATCGTAGAAGTTTCAGCAAAAATAATATCAGTACCTTCAGGAATGAGCTTACCTGTATTTATATTTTCAAACTGAATCGTACGGCTCACACCTGAACAATCAGGATCTGTTGGGAATTGTTGTAACTTAATTATTGAATTGTCCAAATAAAATTCCCAGCCATTTGGATCTTCAACACCATCCTGAAGACCTCCAGGTACCGTATTCGTTTGAGGTCCCCCCAAACCAGTACCAGCCCCCCCTAGACTAACCCCCCCAACTGTAAAATTTTCACCACATCCAGTTAGAAACAACATGCAAAAAACAAAAGCACGGTTATTACACATTGATCTCACCTAAACGGAGGAATTCTCATCACTAAGTAATAAAGAAATAAGATAAAATTAAGGAATGTTCATTTTATACATTTTACCAAATAATATTTTTATGGGAAATATCAAATCTTCATCACGCACTGTTTTTTTATTAACTAAAGCGTTCGATTAGGGACAAAAAATTAGGCAAAAACCAATAAACACAAAAATAAGCCTAATGCTCTAATATTTTTGACTCATACATCTTTTTATTGAAAATAGCTACATGTGAACAAATTATAAAAAATGCTTATTTTTTTTCCTTCATATCATGTTGAAAAACACCCAATCTAAAGTTAAACACAGCATCTTGACGACCTTCATCCTGCTTACAATATTCTAAGGCTTCAGCAAGAACTTGTTTTGACATCTCATTCCATAACTTCATACTTGTCTTTTTCAATTGTTCTACTGATAGAGAGGTTAGCTCATTCGCAAAAAGTGCTTGTTCTAAAAATTTATTATCTTTTTCAATAACATTATGAATTCCTGCAGCTAAGTGGCTAATAATATTTGCAGTAAATAATTGTTTAATTTCATCCATTTCTGGTGATGGAGTAAAACTATTGGTTTGTAATATGACTTTTTCGTCATCTTCTACGACTAAGCCAATGCGTTTTAGTTCCAGTAAAATAGAGCGTGGATGCTTTTCGGTTGATATTTGCTTTACCAAAAATTCGAAACTATTTTCCTCTCCTGAAACTGGCAAAACATTGCCTAAATCTAAATGTATCCACAAAGCGATCACACGAGCAGGCACACTGCTTGATAATATATCCACATATGAGGCTGGAATGATTCGGTGATCACCACCATTTTCTGTACGCAAAGAACTTACATCACGTCTATTTAGACCTGACAGCAAACTAATTGATGAGTCTGTTTTTTTCTGTTTTAAATATTCAAGCTCTTGAATCGCTTCATTATAAAATAAAGGGCGTAAAGCAGCTGAAAATTCAGCATAACCGATCCCAGACTTCACCATCCAATGCACAAGCTGATTCATAACTTGAAGCGTATACTCCAAAGTTGATTCAGCATCTTGAGACAGATGTGTAGATAGCGTCGACTGATCTAAATTTGAGCTATGAATTAAAAGATTTTTCATATTTACTCTATAACTAAAATGAATAAAGGCTCATGATTTATTGATCATAACAAAACCAATTAGCTCAAAAAAATGTTTTTATTACTTTTATTTGTTAAAAATTTATTAAAATTACAATAAATTATTGACTCTATTACATAAATCATTAATTAATTTTTTTAGATTAATACCAAAACTAATAAAATTAAATTGTTCTAACAAAAAGAAATTTTTTGATTTACATAACTCTCTATTGTTATCCATCAATATCCAATAAATGAGTAGCCTCATTCCTGTATAGATATAAAGAATTTCAAATCATGTAATTCTAATTTTAGCTCAACATATTTTTACGTGTTTAAAAGCACAGATAAAAAATAAGCCCTTGTAAAAACAAGGGCTTATTTCAATATTTGGCGGAAGCGGTGTCCGTCTAACAATAGTCCTAAGCAGTCCAAAGTTATATTATAAAAATATACAATTCAAATACTTAACCATTATACCATCCTAAACCATCTTGTCTAATCCTACCATTTCCAGTATTTTATGAGGGGTAGGTTGTGGGGTAAATCAGGACATGCCAAAGAAATCTAAAGAGCTATCTGCTCTCAGTGTAGCAAAAATTAAGGCGACTGGACGACATTCTGTTGGCGGTGTTGATGGCCTCTGCCTGAACGTCGAAGGTAATTCCCGTGTTTGGATTTTGCGTGCTGTTGTTGGCAAACGGTTAGATAAAGAAGGAAAACTAAAACCTCATCGCCGTGATATTGGCATTGGTCCCTACCCCGAAGTTTCTTTAGCCGAAGCTCGTGCCAAAGCAACCGAATTCAGATTACAAATACGAAGTGGCATTGATCCTATTGCACACAAACAAGAACAGCTTGAAAAGCTTCATGTTCAGCAACTACGGAACAAAACATTCATGGAATGTGCAAAAGTTGTTATTGCCAATAAAACCCGTGAACTCAAAAATCAAAAGCATATTGGGCAATGGTCATCGACACTGGAAACTTATATCTATCCAACGCTAGGTAATCTCACAATTGGCATCATTACTAAGGTAGATATTGCAGAGGTTCTTAAACCAATCTGGATTGAAAAAAATGAAACAGCCAAACGTATTCGTGGTCGTATAGAAACAATTTTCGATTATGCCAAGGCTATGGGATATTTTGAGGGTGACAATCCTGCTGAATGGAAAGGCAGTCTTGAACCAATTTTAGGCAACTTAAAACAGGAATCACGTCCTCATCCATCTTTGCCTTATGAACAGGTTGTTGAGTTTATTCAGCACCTAAGACAGAAAAAAGGAATTTCACCTAAAGCTCTGGAATTTGCAATTTTAACTGCCTGCCGTTCTGGTGAGATTTTTGGGGCAAAATGGCAGGAAATTGATTTTAAGAATAAGGTCTGGATTATTCCAAAAGAGCGAATGAAAGCGGAAAAGGAACATCGTGTCCCCCTGTCTCAAGAAGCCATCACTTTGCTTGAATCAATCCAAGATCATACTCAAACACAAGATTTCATCTTCCCTGCGCCTCGTAGTAGTGAGATGCTATCGGATATGTCTTTGACTACACTAATCAAACGACTGCATGAACAGAAACTGAAAGAAAATGGCTTAGGCTATATTGATCCGAAACAAAATCGAGTAATCACAACACATGGTTTCCGTTCAACTTTCCGTGATTGGTCAGCCGATAAAACTGATTACTCACGTGAGGTTTGTGAGCATGTACTTGCTCACAAATTACCAGATGAAGTTGAAGCTGCGTATTTACGCGGAGCTTATCTTGAAAAACGTAAGAGTTTGATGACAGATTGGGCTAAATTCTGTAGTGGACACTTTAACTAGACAGTATAAAAAGAATGCTTCTGCCATCTAAGGCTGAAGCATTCTTTAAAAAGGGAATTACACAAAATAATTTACCGACTCGTTGAGTACCCACTCTTTATTTACTTTGACAGATAAAAAACAATTACTCTCGGATGAATAATTGATCGGGATTTTTACGAAATATTAGGGATTAAAGAGTGTTATTAAATTGGAACTATTTAGAAGGGTAATCACACACGCCATCATTGAAATGCAGTTGTATAACTTGGATATCAGCTTGGCTACGCTTATAAGATTCTAACTATCAATTTTTCTAAATGCTTTAGAAAGCTGACTAAGCGTTCTAATCTGTTTTCCATAACGACGGCATGAACGACAGACTAACAAATGTAGTTGTAGATCGCTCCGCTCTCTCCATAGAAGTGACCGATCTTGTTTTTCAGAAAGCAATTGTGTTGCTTGCCGGCAAGTTAGCATGAACAATCTCCCTTAAGTAGCCATTTATTTTCCAAACATTCTCGTAATCGTGTTCGACTTCGATACATCAGTACATTCAAATGAGAAACCGTGAGTTCTAGTTTTTCACAAATTTCATCAGAACTTAATTCAATCATTTCTCGTAGCATAAAGACTTGTGCATATTTAGCAGGTAAGTGGTTTAAACAGGCATCAAAAATATTCCAGAAATCTTGCTGCTCCATCATTTCTTCGGGGCTTTGCCATGCTTGGGGTGCTTCATATTTATGCCAATGTCCAGAAGCATCAAATAACTCATCGATACTTAACTCACTTTCTGCATCCTTAAACAATTCACTCATACACACCAAACGAGATTTTTGCCGAATCAGATCGATAATCTTATTTTTTAAAATCGCAAATACCCACGTTTTAAAGGCTGCTTTCCCTGTAAATGAATCAAGATGTTGAAATGCACTCACCAAAGCTTCTTGAACCACATCTTCTGCTTGCTGAAATGAAGAAAGTTGTAACACCGCAAATTTCACCATCTGTTGTCTCAAATCCATCAAAAACACAGGATTTTGAAGCTGATGAAATATCTCATCATTATCATTTAATGGAGCTTGCGGCATTGCCATTCCTTATTATGGTAATTCAAGGTTGTTTAATAATCGCAACTGAGTTAATAACATTATTAACTCATCGAGTTGCACATGTGTTTCTTGTTCAGATAAATCAGGAATGACCGATTGTATTAAGTCATAAAGCTCTATTTCTGAGTACGGTTTAAAACTGAGTTGCTCAATTAACATGGCAAATAAAGGCGATAAAGTTTCCACACAGACCTTATCCTGATCATCCCTCCAAACCATAATAGCACTTGGTATTGGTTCAATTTGGGCAAATGTGGTCGCGGTTGTCCAACGATAAACGGGATACTGATAAACTAATACCCAAACTTTCTGTGTTAGCTGCCATGTTGTACTTTGTGTCAATCTAATCTCTTCGATTTCCACCGTATCTAAATACAACTCAAGCCATTCAAACTGCAATAGCTCTTCTAACCAAGGATATTCTTGTAAAATAGGATGCTGATGATCTGCTAAATATTCTCTAAATTGCAGAGAAATATCATTATATAAAGGTGACTGACATTTTGCTTTTTGGAAAAACGCTTGCAATAACGATTGCCACTGAGCTTCGGGTAAAATAGAACGAGCCACTGGATAAACCAAATTTATAAATGAGCAAACATTATTGAAGAGCAAATCTCGATAGATCTGCATTCGTTCAAGAGGAAATGTTGGTATTTGCTCTATATCTGGCTCACGAATCCAACGACAAAACTGCTGCTGAGTCATTTGGAACGTGCTTTTCTTGACCGTCATAACCTCGCTCCTGTTCCTGCTGTTGAATTTTTTTGATAGTGGCAAGTTCATATTCTAACTGTTGCCATGATGGAATATTAAAATCCCTTTCAAGTAAAGTCGGCTTTACTCCGCAAATTTGATACGTGTATTGCAATAATTCCCAAACAGGATCACAGATTTCTGCTCCGTGGGTATCTATCAATAAGTTTTCACTTATTTGTTCATGACCCGCGATATGTAAATAACGAATCCGTTCTTTGGGCATAGCTTGAATAAATGCATATCCATCACTCCCATGATTCATACTATTCACATAGACATTATTTACATCGAGAAGTAATTCACAGTCTGCCTGTTCAATCACCTGCCGTACAAATTCAGCTTCCGTCATTTCTGCGTTTGGCATCAGATAAGTTGAAACATTCTCAATCACCAATCGCTGCCCTAAAATATCTTGAACACGCAAAATACGCTCAGCCACGTATTTGACAGCCTCTTCGGTCATTGGAATCGGAAGCAAATCATATAAGTAACCACCATCATGGGTATAACTTAAATGTTCTGAATAAATGGGAACTTGATATTGCTGTAAGAATATTTTGACCTGTTTGATAAATTCAATATTGAGTGGATGAGGACCACCAATAGACAAGGAAAGTCCATGGCATAATAAAGGGGCTTTCTCAACACATTGTGCTAATAACTTCGCATGTCGACCACCAAAGCTCATCCAGTTTTCGGGAGCAATCTCAATAAAATCAGGATGAGTTTCTGCTCTTAAAAACGTATCGATAAAGTCACGCCTTAAGCCTAGACCAACTCCAGCCAGTGGAACCATGTTGCTCTTCCTTATTGAAATGATGTCGACAAGTTAAGCTTGATCGACATCATTCATTACGATATTGATTACTTGGCGCCACATTTCCCATCAGCGACTTTTTTGTCTGCTCCACATTTTGCATCAGTCGCTTTTTTGGCGGCTCCACATTTACCCTCTGCTGTTTTTTTCTCAGCACCGCATTTTGCTTCTGCAGACTTCTGTTGTTTCTTAGCCTTATTTGCACCACACTTGGCTTCACCACATTTGCCATCTGTTGCTTTAGTGGCATGCGCTTCAGTTGTTGTTGTCGTAGCTGCGGCAGACACCTGCGTCGCACTTACTAAAGATAGAGCCAATAATGCTGCAACTGATGTCATTGAGTTTAACTTATTCATTTTTCTATTCCTTTAAGATCACTTCGAGATTTGTACTGAGGTACATACTGTTAGACGGACTAAATCACGATTTATTACAGTTCAGAAAAAAAATTATGTAAGAAACTGGACATTCACCCGACTAATAACTATTCAATAGCAACTCGCGTGAAATTATCATGAAGAAGATCATTTATTCCTTCGCACAACATTATCAAAAAATGTGTACAGCAATAAAACATTTCGATGGAATTGCTGCACTTGCGCTCAGACTCTTTTTAGTCCCTATATTCTGGATGGCTGGCACAAATAAGCTGATGCATTTTCAAGATACTGTAGCGTGGTTTGGCAATAGTGATTGGGGATTAGGCTTACCATTCCCAACGCTCATGGCTGCATTAGCAACATCAACTGAACTCGTTGGCGCAGTTTTATTAGGATTGGGGCTAATGACACGTCTGATCAGTATTCCACTCATCATGACCATGCTCGTTGCGATTGTAACAGTACACCTCCCCAATGGTTGGCAAGCAATTGCTGATTCAAATGCGCCTTTTGCAAATGTACAAGTACTTGCTTCTGCTGAAAAATTAGAAAAAGCACGTGAAATTTTAGAAAATTATGGAAACTACGAATGGCTGACCTCAAGCGGGTCATTTGTGATTCTAAATAATGGAATTGAATTTGCAGTGACCTATTTGGTGATGCTGTTGGCTTTGATTGTTCTAGGTAGTGGACGTTATATTAGTCTGGATTATTGGATAAGCTATTATTTATCGAAAAAGCACTAAAAAGAATGAGTATGTCAATAATTTAAAAATGGATCTGTCATCATGATGATGTCGGATCCATCACAAAAAATTCACCATTGAATAAGTATAACTATTAAGAGTCTTATATTGATCTAAATTCATATAAGGAAATTATAAGACGAATAACCATTAATCAAAAAAATATACCCAAGATCAGTATGGTCAAGGAGATACAAAATGGACTCTCGCCTACTTTTAGCAATTATGCTAAGTAGCCTTAGTGTGACATCATTCGCTTCAAGCCATCGCGAAGCTCCCTCAATCACTAAAATGCCCAAGGTGGATGCTACAGATTTTTATATGTTTAAAAGTTATGAATCTAGCCGCAGTAATTTTGTAACGCTACTTGCTAACTATCAACCTCTACAAGATGCTTATGGCGGTCCCAATTACTTTTCTCTAGATCCCAAAGCACTTTATGAAATCCACATCGATAATAATGGTGATGCGCAAGAAGATATTACCTTCCAGTTTAAATTTAATCAGGAGTTAAAGGATTTACAAGTCCCGGTTGGCGGAAAAAATATTTCTGTTCCCTTATCCAACATCGGTAAAATAACAAACGATAGTAGTTCAGCACAGAATACAGCTGAAACATTTACAGTTACCATGATTAAAGGTGATCGACGTAAAGGTGAGAGAAGTGTTCTAGGTACGTTTAAAAAACCCTTCGATAATGTTGGCAACAAATCTATTCCCAACTATCAATCATATGCTGATAGTTTTGTCCAAAATGTGAGTTTTGGCAGTTGTGGCATTGGTAAAGTTTTTGTGGGCCAGCGCCAAGATCCTTTCGCAGTCAATCTCGGTGAAGTATTTGATCTAGTGAATATTAAAATCCCTGCTACTCAACTTGCACCATCTGGAGTAAATGCTGAAGATCAAGGCTTAAATACAATTGCAGACAAAAATGTCACTACAATTGCTTTGGAAGTTCCCCAATCCTGTTTAGTGTCTACAAATGAAAATGTCATTGGTGGCTGGACAACAGCTAGCTTACCCCAAGCCACCTTACTCAATCCTAATCCTGATAGCAATTTAAACAGCACCACGAAAGTAGGAGGTGCTTGGACTCAAGTTTCACGTTTAGGTATGCCACTCGTTAATGAAGTCGTGATTGGTTTAAAAGATAAAGATAAATTCAATGCGAGCAAACCCTTAAATGATGGGCAATTTGCAGACTACGTCACCAACCCTGCCCTACCAACTCTCATCGAAGTTTTATTTAAAGATGCCACAGGTGGAGCCGTTGTTGCACCAACAAACTTTCCACGCACTGATTTAGTTAATGCTTTTCTGTTAGGTATTCCAGGATTGAATCAACCCAAAAGTGTCAAAGCATCTGAAATGCTCCGCTTAAATACGGCAATTGCTCCTGCAGCTAAAGACAAACAAAACCGTTTAGGTGTGATCGGTGGAGATACTGCTGGCTTTCCGAATGGACGTCGTCCCGGTGATGATGTCGTTGATATCGAACTCCGCGTTGCAATGGGCTTACTGTGTACGATTGATGGCGTAAATACTGCGGTTGGCTGTAAAGCGAGTGATGCGAAAGCAGGAGGAATAGGCTTTACTGATGGAGCTCTACAATCACCTCAACAATTCGGTACTGCTTTCCCATACTTAAACACTCCAGTAGCAGGCTCTCCATCTAATACAGCTAGCAAATAATTAGGAGTAGTCACCATGAGAAAATTTATTTTGCTGTTCATGGTTGGTATTGGATTAAGTGGATGCGGTGGTAATGACAATAATTCAAAACCGAATAATAACAACCAATCTCAAAATGATCCGGTTCTTAAAGAAACGTTGTCATTAACCAATCAACCTCAAAGTAACTACGAACAGTCTGAACCTAAAAGTCTTACTGAGATTTCAGAATCTACTATAGATAACAAATCAGAACCAGTTGCAGTGAAATTTTAAGAAAAAAGCTCTTAGTTTAATCATTTACTCTAAGAGCTTTTTGGGAGTTTTAAATGTTAATCCGCCAGTTAACCGTTTCAATTGTAGTATCACTCTACTTAAACACAGCTTCAGCTCACCCAAAACATCATCATGAAGAATCTTCATCGAGTTCTGAACATCCAAATTATTCAGCAATGTTAAAAAACAATCATAATGATGAACTTAGAAATCAAATCGTTAATGTCTTACTTGAAAAAGCTTATTCAAAAGGCGATGGTGCGTTTTTAGAACAAGCTGAAGATTTAATGAAATCAAGCTTCAATTCATCAGACACCGAAAATAAATTGTTAGAAACTCGACTCGCTCAAGCAAATCATAATTTCAGTAAAGCAGAAACAATACTTAATGACGTTTTAAAAAAAGACCCTAAAAATTATGATGCAATTTTACAACTAGCAAATATATATAGATTACAAGGTCAATTTAATCAATCACTTAAACTATGTTATCAATTAGATCAACAAAGTGTGAAACTTTATCAAGTTGGTTGTGTTTTGCAAGTGGATGCAATGACAAAAAATATTTCTGAAATAAAACCTAGAACAAATGAACTTCTTCAAATGGCCCCAAGGCTAAATAAAAATGATCAGCAATGGCTAGGTAATATTATGCTGGAAATAGCGACCAGATTTAATGATCCAACTCTTGCGAGCCAATCTATTCCATTACTTAATGTAGATAATTTACCCAACGCTCTTGCTAAATCCAATTGGTATATTTCTCAACAAGAATATTCAAATGCAATCAAAATTCTCACACCATATCGTTATCATGATGGCGCGTTATATCGAATTATTTTAAGCAAACAGAAACTAAACGATCCTCTTGCAGAAAAAGACCTAAATGAACTAACCCAAAGAGTACAAAACCTACTCGACCATAAAGATCACATCCATCTCAGAGAACAAGCTCAATTCCTATGGGTTTCAAAAAAATATGATGAAGGTTTACACATAGCTGCCAAAAATTGGAATATGCAAAGAGAAAATGATGATTTTGAGGTCTATGCTGCCCTTGCACTTGATAGTAAGAATCGTGAAAGCACAGAAAAATTATTAAATTGGAGTAATGAGACTGGCTATCAAAACCCGACCTACATTCAAAAATTAAAACAAATGTTGAAGCAACTCTAAATCTAAATTTGATAAACAACTGAAAACATGAAATTAGCAGTGATTTCATGTTTGCGAAATCAAGAAAATTTATAAAATTAATGGAATAAAAATGAAAAAAAGAATTTTGTATTGCTTGTTGATAGGAAGTAGTCATTTCTATTTAGGTCAGCTTACTCATGCCGGAGGCGAACTTACAACAACACTTCCTACAATTAAAATAACAGCATCATCAAATTCTGATAGTGCATTTGGAGTCGCATTTACTTCATCTCAAGGAACAATATCAAAAGAACAAATTGAAACTCGACCTTTATCACGTCCAGCAGAAGTTCTAGAGACTATTCCTGGGGTCATTGTGACTCAACACAGTGGTAGTGGTAAGGCAAATCAATATTTTCTGAGAGGTTTTAACTTAGATCATGGAACTGACTTTGCAACATCATTTGATGAACAACCAATTAACATGGTGAGTCATGCTCACGGTCAAGGTTACACAGACTTAAATTTTCTAATCCCCGAACTGATTGAATCGATTCAATATCACAAAGGAGCAGTATCGATTGATGATGGTGATTTTGCATCAGCAGGTACAGCAAAAATTTCGAGTATCCATTCTCTAGATAATCCTTACGCACAAATAACGTTAGGTAATCACAATTTACTTAGATTTTTAGCCGTTGGAAACGTAGTTCTTCGTGACGGGGAATTAATCGGTGCAGTTGAAAACATCAACAGTGACGGACCTTGGGTTAATCCTGAAAATCTTTCAAAACAAAATCTATTCTTAAAATATTTCACTGGTGACCATGATAAAAATCAAGCAATCAGCTTCCAACATTATCAAGCACGATGGGATGCCACTGATCAAATTCCAGAGCGACTGATTGAAAGCGGTGAACTTAATCGCTTTGATAGCTTAAATAACAGTGATGGTGGTAAGTCTGCTCGGACTGCTATTTGGTATAATGCTAAAAATTATGAGAAAACGAAATACTCAACAATCTCCTCTTATGCTGTATATAACAAACTTAATCTATTTTCTGACTTTAGTTATTTTTTAAATGATCCAGTCCATGGAGACCAGTTTGAGCAAGCTGAAGAACGGACAACACTTGGATTTAAATTTCAAAAAGGTTTATTAAGTGAATGGTCAAGCAAAGAGCTTTTAAACTCGTTTGGATCATCTCTTAGGTATGATTATATTAATAACTTAGGTCTTTACCAGACACAAAATCGGCAGCGTTTCAACACTATAAGAAATGATGATGTAAAGCAATTGTCTATCGGTCTATGGGGACAAAATCAAACGACATGGCAACCTTGGCTAAAAACTATTTTAGGCGTTCGTGGTGATTTTTATTCTTTTGATGTAAATTCTGATAAAGAAGAAAATAGTGGTCATAAAACTGATCATATTTTCAGCCCTAAAATGAGCATAATTTTAGGTCCGTGGGAGAATATTGAGTATTACATTAATTATGCATATGGCTTTCATAGCAATGATGCAAGAGGAACTACAACTCACTTAAACATTGACCCTCGTGATAGTAACTATTTAAAACCAACTCTCCCCGTTTCTCCATTGGTAAGAACAATAAATTCAGAACTGGGATTAAGAGCAAAACTTGTACCTGAACTCACATCAACAATAGCTCTATGGCAACTTGATTCAGATTCAGAACTGGTATTCATCGGCGATGCTGGTACGACAGAAGCAAGTAGACCAAGTAAAAGACAAGGTATCGAAATTTCACAATTCTATCAACCAACAGATGCTTGGATTATCGATCTAGATCTGGCTTGGTCAAAAGCAAGATTTAAAAATGAAAATTCGGAAGGAAATCATATTCCTGGGGCAATAGAAAAGACCATAGCTGCTGGATTTACTTATAAACTGAATGACCAAATTAATTTTGGAGGACGTTTACGCTACTTTGGTTCTCGCCCTTTGATTGAGGATAACTCAGTTCGTTCCGATTCATCAACTTTAGTTAACTTACAAGGCAGCTATCAATTTAATAAAAACTTTCTAGCACAAGTTGAACTCTTTAATGTGTTCGATCAAAAAACGAATGATATCGAATACTACTATGCATCATGCGCTCGTCAAGATCTCAGTGAGCCTACATGCTCACCTAACTCTTCAGAACGTGAAGGAATTTATGATAGGCATATCCATCCTACTGAGGGAAGAAACCTCAGAATGACCTTCCGCTATTTATTCTGACCTGAGCGATAAATGCTGAGGAGAAAAATATGTTGTCTCAAAATAAACTCAATATTTCACAGAGCGCATTTCTCTTTAGCATTATCATGCATGTTTTTATTGTAATCCTACTTTTAAATTTTGCAGTTGAAAAAAACGATCATATAACTTCAAATATAAAGATTACGTTAATTTCGGCATCAAGTGTAAATCATAAAGATGCAATGTTTTTGTCTTCAAAAGATTCCCAAACAACAGCAACAATCGATCAACCTCAACCTCAACCTCAACCTCAACCTCAACCTCAACCTCAACCTCAACCTCAACCTCAACCTCAACCTCAACCAATCAGTGAAACAATATTTAATAGTACAGTACCAGCAAATACATCAACAGAAAATCAAGTACCAGATTTCTTTAGTATCGATGAGCATTTAAATTCATCAAAAATTGAACATACTTATGACCCGCTCTTGGATGCACAAAATAGAGCAAAAAAAGCTATAAAAGAAGCAAAAGACGTATCAAATCTTTATCAGTCAAATATCAAACCGATGGAAACTGACTTCTTAGAAAAGAACCAATTATCTTCTTTAAAATTAGAAACTGACTCATTCAGTTTTTACAAAGTTGAAGTTATTGACACACCAAAGGATTTTGAACGTTATTCTTCTTTAATTCATGTCTCTAAAGCCCCCCGATCAAGTGAAGAAGAAATTAAAATTAATCAACTTACTGAACAACTTACAAAACTACTTCATAACAATAACGTAGGTGTAATCAATCAAACTATTGAATTTACTATAGATCCAGCTAATCGAGTAATTCTTATTAATCTTTCTTCAGATGCATTAAAAATGCATCATAATCTCAAATCATTATTAGCAAACATATCTTTTGATGCAATTCTAATGGATAGCAATCTGAATGAAGAACCTTATTCTTTTGTTGTTAAAGTTTAATTTTCAACATAAAAAAAGAGAGTTAAAAAAACTCTCTTTTATCTTTGGGCTATTTTGGATTCAATCCAGATATGATCTCTACAGCTAGCCAACCCACTCGATTTGAAGATAGCTTAATTTGTTTAGGAAACGTAGAATCATAACTAACATTTTTAGGATCGAGCATATTGTAAGTTGTTGCACGACCTAATCTTTTGATTTGCATGACATCTTTGAGATTCAATATTTGATTCATCTGAAAAGTTTGACCTGTGAACGCATTCATGATGATTTCTCCTAATCATTGATGCGAGCGGGGATTCGCTCAGATGATAGGTATTTCCAGTAAAATTTCACTGGGCTTCAGCTAATTCAAAGCCTGTACACTCCCCTGCAACCCTTTCTGAAGATCTTGAACATGAGTGAGATCATGCGTTTGCTGATGCTCTGTTTTAGATTCATCGCTGTAAAACTCATCAACAATATCCAAACCCTCTTCACCTCCCACCTCAAATCGTGCATTGCCATAACCCTGCCGTGCCACATGATCCAATGCCTCCTGATAAAATCCTGCTGCTTTGCTTTGTTCATCGATCTGCTTGGCTGAACTAATCGCATCTTTCAGGTTTGTGCCATCACGTAAAGTTAAATCCACGTAGTAGATCGGGGTACGGTAACTTTGTGTTGTACTTTTACCTCGTAAAGTGAGCTGCAATGGCAAACAAGAAAGTAAGTCACCCGATGCTGCGTGATAGTAACGAAGTCGAGCTGCCAAAGTGCGGATGCTGTTAAAACCTGTAGTTCTAAAGATGAATGTGCCAAACTCATCTGATTCATCTAAATTGACGTAGAGTCTGCCATAGGGTTTGCATAAGCCGCCTTGAGCCAATGGACATAAATCAGGGGATGGACATGGATGTTGTTCAATGCCATTTTGTCCAAGTCGCTGACAGCTTTCCCCATTTCCTGAACAAATTAATCGTCCTGTTTGTCGATCAAATAGACTGTACTCTGCCCGAAGATTCAGTTCAGGGTCATTGAAGATCATACGGACTGGAATGCTTCTGAGTTTTTGGTTTTGATTCGGTGCTTTAGCACGTAACTGTTCATCCAGTGGATGTTTAACCCAACCATCCTTGTTCTGGATTTGGCTAGTAATGGTAAATTGATCGTCCTTTTCAGGCAGTCGTTTGCCATTCTTTTCGATGATCTTACCAATGCTGATACGACCTAAAACGGGTGGTGTAATTGCTAAACCTTTAATCATGGTGGTGTCCTCTATATAGATAAATAAATAAGTATTGAATGGGTTCAATAAAATTTAGGGCATAAAAAATCCCATACCTGTTGAGGTATGGGATCTGTTGATTTGGGTAGTGGATTTCGGTATCTCTCTTATCCACCATTCGGATAAATCTGAAAGCGCCGTGTGCCTACTTTGGTTTGCGGAAACTGTTGCAGGTATTCAGGATGTTGTTTCAGTAAGGATTTGCTGTCTAGGCTGATGGAATCCTGTGATTTCTTCCAAGTGACAGAACCGCCCGTAAACACTGCTCGTTCTGCCTCTTTCATCATCATTTGTAATTGATGTTTGAGTTCATCGAAATACTGTTGGTGTTGTTCAACCTTCTGTCGTTCTTCTAACAACTGGTTAAATAGATAGTTGGCTTGTTCATTTTGAGTGAGATCTTCCACCAGTAATGGCGTTTGTGCTGGGTAAAGTTGCTGCAAGGCTTTAGCTGCTGAATCAGAGGCATCGACACTTGGCGGAATGCCTGTTTCGACACATTGCCAGAAGTGGCGTTCGGCATTAATGATGTGCTGAATCACGGTTTCGTTACGTGTCACCTTATAGATTTTAGTTTCATGTCCACAAATCAAGGCACAGATATGCGCTGCCTGTTTACCTGTCACCGCCAGTTGATGTTGGACTTGGCAGAGCACATATAAAGGCACACCATCTCGCCATAATTTTGCACCATATTCACCTACGGTTTTACATTCCAAGATTTGAACTTCATCATTGCCCACCACGGCATAATCCAAATTCGCCAACATAAAATATTTATCTTCATCGGGATGCTGTAGCACTGCATTGACTCGACGCACCTTATTATTCGTGTGCATGCTGTAGTATTCCGCCACC
The DNA here is from genome assembly GCF_022549495.1 of Acinetobacter sp. ANC 4805. GTDB lineage: Bacteria > Pseudomonadota > Gammaproteobacteria > Pseudomonadales > Moraxellaceae > Acinetobacter. The sequence goes on along the minus strand of NZ_JAKZGD010000002.1, from coordinate 394,274 downwards.
AAGGGTTCTAACTGCTTGCCCCAGTACAAAGGTGCGTAGCCTGCACTTTCATCCTCGATGTTCTGTTGCATCCGACCTGTTTTGATCATCCATAGTTCTAGCATCGACATATAAGGATTCAGTCCACATGCCGTAGCAGCATCACTACTGCCAATGCCCTGTTTTCGGACTTCTAACCATTGCTGGTAATTCATCTGTTTAGTATTAGCAAGACGTTTCGCTACAGGAGCTTTGGTTTTGCGTGGTTGCGTATTCGGTCGGTCACGTTTGTTTCGAGTTCCGACTTCAACCTGTTGAGTGGATTGATTTAAATTGGGTGAATAAGGTTGTAACGGTGGATGATTTAAAGTGTTTTGAATTTGAGTATTCATATTCATTAGAAATATTCCTGTATCAGTAAAATCGTAAAAGCTGAATTTTGGGCATAAAAAAAGCCACATTTGGGGAAATGTGGCAAAAAAGTGAATCTTGATTTTGAGGATGTATTTATCCTAAATACGTCCTCTCTCGGTTGAACATCTAACTTTTGGCGATATTATTGAGCAACTCGGGTTCTAACATAAAAAAGTCTTTGCCAAAGTGCTCTAAAGCCAAATCGGATACATTGATCTGATATTCAATATCTCTATTTAAAAAGCTTTGTGACTTTTGGATGGAGCGTTCCCAACCAAAGGTCTTGCCACACTGGGTGAGCAAGTATTGATAGACTTTTGCATCATTGATCCTTAATACGAATGCATCATCGGCTAACTGTTGAATTGAGACATTTTTAGAATATTGCACGTCAATCATGATCTACTCCCTAGAATAAATGACCAAGTGAATAACAGTTATCATTATAGAAAATTGATCCGATTTCAATCACAAATCTATATTTTTCTATAACTATGAAGAGCTTAGTACATATTTATGGCATAAAAAAACCACATCAGGGGAGATGTGGCAAAAAGTGTCACTGTGCTTCTACAGTGTTACCGTATGCTTAGGCTAATGGAAGCGGCTTAATTGAAACTGAATTTAGGCCATCATACGAAGTGCCTGTTCCAAGCCTCGCTGTTTGATTGCTGCTCCTGCTCCAAACCATGCTGAATCGAGTCGATGGTCAGTACTCATAGCACGACGCTCATGATCTGTGAATTCCGTAATGGCACACAGTAATCCATACGCCGTATCCTTAGCAGAACTCAGTTCAGCCCCTCGCCCATGTCCGTTAAACATGGTCATGACTTTCGACATGGCACGTCCATTCGGCTCGGTTTTATTGTCCGCTTTGGATGGCGCAGCTTGATTTGGCATGGCTGCATTGCGGTAGAACTGAATAATGCCTTCATCCTGTTCTGCTGTACTGAGACTAGTATTGTTAAATACCGCATCAAAGTAAGCTGCCGCTTCCTGTTGCGTCACTTTACGCTGACTCAGTTGTTTCATTTCATACATGTGTTCATCCCATGCACGAACTGAGATCCCCAGCTGCTGTTTAACTTTCTCCGCATCGAACTTGGTACTATGTGGGACTTTAACCACACCTGCACTATTATTCTGTCCCTTAAGTGCAATCGCTAATGTGTTGTTACACACCACGCGGATACTGGTGAATTGGGCTGTGGTAGCAAGTGTGCCATCACAGGCGGTAGCCAATAAAATGTAGCCATTACTGACATCTTTGCCCTTGAGGGCTGAAGTCTGTCCTGTTCGTGCCAATGCCCAGAATTTCTTGCCACCTTTGAGTACACCTGCGGTTTCCAGTTCAAAGCCTGACTGTTCAGTTAGGTCTTTGTAGAAATGTAGAATTTCCATCGGCTGCACTTCCTGAAAGCGTTGGCTCACCACCGACAAGGGTGCATGTGTATCGGAACGATAAAGTACGCGCTGTTCTTCAAAGGGCATAATAATGTTTTGCCCCCGATGGTTCTGAGCCATGTAACTGACATCTGAAGATTCAATCCGCCAATCCATGCCTGCCTGCTGTGCCCAAACTTCTAATGGTTGATTCGGTGTGAGTTGATTACCGAGTCCATGCCAAGGGGTTTGTCCAACGAATGCCATTGTTTCAACTAAATGTGCCATAAGATCTGTCCTTTAATGCTGCTGTAATTAATGTCTTGTTCAGTATTTATGCGTGCTGATGTTAGAACGGGTTTGATCCGCCAATACCAGAATCACCCCACCCAAGGCTGCGCCTGCCACACCACCGAGCATCGGTGAAAAGCCCATCGACTTGGCTAAGCTCATACCCAAAACTGCTAAAGTGGTGGGAGCACTAGCAAGACTGAGTTGCAAGGGTTGTGGTTCTCGAAAGCGAGGGCTATACGATTCTTCTTCTGTATCCAAATACGACATAGTCGTTCTCCAATATTTGAAATGATTGTTTAAAACGTTGTTGCAGGCATCACTAGGGCGCTGCTTGGCGTTAGTTCATTTCAGTAATATGTATTTGAAATATTTTGGAATCGTATGCTTGTTCATTTTTTACTGAGTTGTACAAAACAGCAGGACAAATCGAATTGACCTATGAAATCGTTATGATTATGATGAGCTTGCTGACCTACATCGTCAGTCGGTTTTAGCAGACCGTTCAGCCAAAGCACACTAAAAAGTCTAACTTTTTGGTGGGCGACCCTGCGTCTCCCCCTCTGCGGCGGAACGGGAGGGGGACACCTTCGGGTGTGCTGATCCTTTGGCTATCAGTCTGCTAACCCCTTTTCGTTTCGCCACCATTATTTAGCAGTGATGTGGTGAAACTTCTTTCGTAGCCAAAGGAGTCAATCATGACTGTTTCTTTTTTAGCATTTAGCTGTATTCCAATTCCCTCTCGTTCATTTAAGTCGTACGGCATTTCTTTGCTTCGGCTGTGAAGATTTTTGCGCGTCTGATTTTAATTATTGGTGTAACGATCTGGCTCGGCCCTGCTTTTCTCGGTTTTGTGGCCTTGGTGATCTTGTTCTATATCTTGATGGCATTAGCAGGTTGGAATAAACCACCCCAAGAGTAGATTCAATCTTCGGATCATATTACACCGATCTTATTTTCAGACATCGATCATCCTCTTTTAATGACGAGAATCATCATGTCTCTTTTTTATCATCTGCCCTTTATCGGCATTGCACTGCTGGCTGCTATTTCTATGGCTGGTTGTGAAAGTAAATCTAAACGTGACTTTAATGCAGGCTGTCAGTCTGGTGGAACTGATCGTTCAACCTGCTCCTGTGTCTATGACAAGTTGGAAGCACATTATTCACCGCAAATAATGGAAAAACTTGGTCAACAAAATGTGAGTCAACTCGATCTTCCTCAAGATTTTACTGAGCAAATGCTTCGTGCTGCTCAAGCCTGTCAGTCACGTTAGGAGTACAGCATGCAAATCAAACATTATCTGATCGGGATTTATATCGTGATTGCCCTGCTGTTCTCAGCCTACTTAAAAAGTTGCAGTGCCACAGCAGATCGTAGTTATGCCTATAACTTGGGTAAAGCCATTGTCTGGCCGATCTCAATGTTCAATTAACCGTAATAAACCAATAACTGATTCAACAACAATAATTAGGATTCTTTTTATGAACAAACATATCAATCATTTTTTACAAGCTGGGTCACTCATTATCGGACTGCTCGGAGCAACACTGGGTCATGCGGATGTAGGAAGCATGACTAAAGTCTACAGCAACCCTCAATCAGCACCACAAGTGCAACGCTGTAAAGGTAATAGCAAATGCAATGCCTTTTACGCCTTAGCCAAAGATTGGCAATCTATCCCGAACAACTTCAAGCTTGATGGCATCAATGTCAAATCTTATGCCAAAGATGGCGATGGTTATGGTCTCTGGAAAGGCTTCACTCTAAATTCTGATCGCGCGATTGCTTTAGCAAATGTAGGTGATGCTGTGTTTTTCAAAGGCGGGAGTAGTTCCAAGGCAGATGAGCGTATCTATGCACAAGGTATGGCTGTTCTGCTCTATCTTGAGAATAAGTCAACTCGATAGACATCAGATTCATTAGGTTTAACTTCTGCTCTTCGATCCATTTTCTTGGTCAACGCAAAATATCAAAGTCCTAGGGATTAAAGAGCAGAAAATATTTTAGGAGCTTGTCATGCCGAACATGAAGCCCATACTACTTTCAGCTTTGTTGCTATCTTTGCTGAGTGGATGTAGCCCTTCGCACAAAGCTGAACAGAATAAAGCTGGTCAACAAGATCAAATAGACGTTGACCCAGAAACCAAACGTATTCTTGAGACTGATCTAAGTGAGTTAGAAGTGAGTGTGCCTCAAGCGGATTCTGGCGAACAAGAATCTGTTGAACCCACTCAAGATCCGATTGCTGAGAATCGACCTGTACAAGAAGAGTTTGACATCAAAGTCTATCGTGCTGAATCTCAAGGCACAATGAATGGTTATATCGATAAGATCGATGTCATCTCACTCAATGATGCACCTACAACCATCACAGGCATTCAAGTCAATCGAGGTAATTGTGGGGTAACCAGAATGTACGACTATAGCAACATGCGTTATGGCTCAGTTGCGCTCGCCTATCCACGCTGCAAGGCTGAGTATATTCGTGAAGTCAGTGTCACTACCGCCAATGGTACTTATGCTTATCGTATTCAATAAAGCAGTACATAGGATGTGTAATTCAGTTTTTTAATTACACATCTTTTTTGCTATACACAATGCGATGAACTAGAGCCAAGAAAAAATACATGGCACCTATATTTTGAGCCTATATACCCCATGTGAAAGTTATCTCAACTATTCAGAAACAATGAATTTTTTCATGTGGTTGATATAGTTCACCCTAAAGCTAGCACCGTTGATCAACACCTCATCACTCCGTTTAAAAACCATCTTAAAAGTATCGATTTTACCTTCTTTATTCGTGCCGACAGGCAACCCTCTTCTGCAAAATTCCCTTTCTAAATATTTAAAAAAATCCACATATAAGTCATGTGCAGAAGCATCGGATGATTTTATTTTTTTTGAGGTTTCGTCTTCTGCTGTCATCGAGTGATTGTCAAAATTCAATTTGAAATTATGAAACATCAAACTGGTCATTGCAGATTTTGTAGAATTCTTCTTTTTAGCAAAACTATAAACCAACTTTTGATTGCGAGGTAATGCGGAAAACATAGCCTCTAAAATTTTAGCAATTTGCTCTAGCTGTTCACAATCTTCATTTTCTCTCAATCGAATCCGTTGCTGACGTTCTTCATCATTCATTTCATGATCAATATTTTCACCGAAATAATGCCACTTAATTAAATGCTGCGTATGCTGAAAAATAAATTGTAGAATCGAATCAATCAAAGCAATCGGCTTATGGTTCAAGTCTAGGTAAGCTGTTTCATAAGTTTGACCTTTTACAACTGGTGAATATCTTGCTGAAAAATGTCTTTTTTCTTGAACTGAATTTTTGTAACTTTCGAGTTCAGTAATCGAAGGAATGAAATAAGGTGAGTAATAGGGCAAAAGCTCAATCAATCCTATAAACTCATTTAGAAAATTGAATTCTTTGGGTGGATTTTTTAAAGCTTGATCAAGCTGATGATATTTAAAAAAAATCTCATCAAAATTGTTTTCAAATATTAGCGAATAAATATTATAACTTCTTCTGAATGCACTACGCCGACCTAATTCTATCTCACCAAACTGGTTAACTAAAATCCGATGTATGTCTTTGAATTGGTGACCTATGAGCTCAGGTTTTATTTTGAGTTCTTCAAAAAATAACCCGTCATTTGGTAAAAAATTAAATTGATAATAATTCCAATAATACTGCCGAAATTTATTTATACATTCTTGTATTTTTTGCTCTTTTTCATATTCATTTATATACCCAGATTTTACCCAATCATTCGCTTTCTCTTCTATGTTACTCAAATAATACTTATTTGTTCTCTCGACGATGATCCGATCAACTTCTTGAAAAAATTCACAGTCGTCAGAGCACTCATGCTTAATTTTTTCTCGCACAAATGAGTACATGACAACAAGCCTCATTACGTAGTCAAAGAGTTTTTTTATCTTTTCACGGTTTGAACTCATAGGTGTAACAAAGTAACTAATGGTCTTTACACCTTAGTTCCAGTTAAATCTAATTTCAACGATTTTTTAGACTAACTGGAGTAAAAACTCATGCAATATCAACAACCCGCTACAAATATCCGCAGCATTAAAATGCTCAAACTAAAAGAGGTCATCGCCAAGTGTCAGCTTAGTCGCTCAACCATTTACGCAAAACTTGATGTCAAATCGAAACGGTTTGACCCCGAGTTTCCTGTTCCACGAAAGCTTGGTTCACAAAGTGTGGCTTGGCTTGAGGATGAGATAGACCATTGGGTACTTACACGTCCTGGTACTCGTGCACTGACATAACTTTCATCGCACCTTAACCCGCACTTTTACCGTAATTACCGAGGGACAGTTTCAAAAATTGTCCCTTTAAATCGCTGCATGCCTAAAACGTGACTTTAGGTTTTTTAATTTAATTAAATCTCTATTTAATCAATTAATTAAAGAACTTATAAGTACTAAGCAAGTAGTTAGACAGCACTGCTGTCTATAACCAACCTAAGTGATTCAATATGAAAATTGATGATACCTATCCCAGAAACTATACCGAGCTCACTGTTGAGCAGTCCGAGAATAGTTTTACCATCGTTTCCAATCCAGAAATTGATCAGTGCTTCAGCGCTATCCCTATCTGTATCCATATCATCAATAACGACATTCACCAGCTTTATCAACTCAATGAGCTGAAACGTATTAAACGTGTTTGTGATAAAAAATTAGATGATCTGTTAAAAAGAATGGCACCCTTCATGGAGGTACAACAACCCCCAAGGTTTGATTGTGAACATCGCCAAGTTTTCTCGAAAGCATTCAAAGACGCTGTTGAACCTTACTTACAAGGTTACGATGAGTATGCCTTCTGGCAAAGACAGCCTCCATATACGTACTTCAAGCTAGATAAAGATGGAAATGTTGTTTCTCAAAAAGAGTGGGCTGAATTAGTTAACGATTTGGTCTATGCACTATCTAAATACTTGAATGATCCCTCGTTCAAGCAGAAACAAGCAGAGCGCCAAAGAAAAGCCAAACATCAGTATGAACGCGCTAAACGTTTGGTAGATGCACTTCGAGCTAAATACAGCAAATTGCTCATTTTACGTGTTGATCTTTGCTGGAAGAATCAGAATCTTGATGAACTGAACCTAAAGAAACTTAAGACCACATTAAGTGCTTTTTTGAAGCGATTTCATCATAACCCCGCTTTACCCCAAATTGTTGGCTATATCTGGAAGTTAGAGTTTGGTCAGCAGAAAGGTTATCACTACCACTGTCTGTTTTTCCTTAATGGTAACAAGTATCAAAACGATGCTTATTACGCTGAACAGATTGGATCTTATTGGTGCGAATTCACTCAGGAGCAAGGTTTTTATTTCAACTGTAACCGTAACAAATTGAACTACCGCAACCTCGCTATTGGCATGGCTAAGCATACCGATCAAGCCATGTTCGATAACCTAGATCAGGTCTTGGTTTACATCTGCAAACAAGACCAATTCATTATCGATAAACATTTATCTGAAATTGAAGTCCTTCGAGCATTCCAGACCAGTGCCATTCCAAGATCTAACGACAAGCCTATAGGCCGTCCTAGACACGACTCTCTTTATGAGATCGAAATATCTAAACACATTGAATCAACTACAACATCTTAATTCTTATTGTATGGAGTACAACCTATGTCAGAGATGCTGAATCAATTTGCGAAATACGATGCCTTAGAGCTCATCGGTGGGCGCGAAAACTTACAGTACTATGAGATCATTGAAAACTTGATGACCACAGTGCGAAAAATGGTATTAGCTAAGTCAAAGCCCTTTAAACATGGTAAACACTGTCTTGAGGCTACTGTTGATTACTACAATTTTTATGGGAGCTTATGCTTCCTTTTAGACAATCAGCATACTTTTGGATTGCTGAATGGCTTAAACACCTCACAAAGTATTTCACCGCTTATGAAGTCACTTATCAGCAATATCATGGAAGTAAAACAACTTCATCGTTTAATGCCTCCCACTTGCCTTAGGTCGCTTGATCCTCAACTTTCTCACTCATTCGATAATTATTACACAGGAATTTGGAATAGCCTTCGTGGTTTAGCAAACAGCAATGAATTTAAATCACAGGAGAAGAAAAGAAAGACATTGATTACTAAACAATGCCAAGAAAATACTCGTCATCTTGGTCGACTATTAAGACAGTACAATTCAGTACTAGTCTCACGCATTAGTTTTAAAATTTACCATGAGATTAATGCCCAAGGCTGTGACGTAAGACTACTAGATCAAACAGCGAAACGATTACATCAAAATTTCATCAATCACATTCGTCAAATTAATTTGGACCATATCTTATGCATTCAAAGCCGAATTCAGCGAACGATGACAGGTCAATGTTACGTCAATATTCTTGTTTACGCTAAACCAAATGCAGAAGCTAACTTCAATATTGATTTAGGTCAATTTCGCGATATATACGAAAAAGATTCAATTCAACTTATCACCTTTGCCAATAACTTGCTTAATAAACGCTTTGAACTATTCGCTAAAAGTAACAATTTTAATGAAGTCAATTTCGAGGAATGGAAAGTATTTTTTAAATATATGCTCTATCCTTTGAATCATTACTACTATGAATCAAAGTATATAAAACCATTATTTACCACGACTTTGCTATAAGCTGAAGACAGTTACTAAATCAAGTTTTTAGCCAACCACAGGAATTTCAAACTTGGGAATGTCAAATTCCCAAGTAGCCCTCTAGAGTCCTATCCAATGTAATTAAATCCAAAGTTTGATGAGGGGTAGGTTGAGGGGTAAATACACAGACAAAAAATAAGCCCTTGTAAAAACAAGGGCTTATTTAGATATTTGGCGGAAGCGGTGAGATTCGAACTCACGGAGGACTCACACCCTCGTCGGTTTTCAAGACCGGTGCATTAAACCGCTCTGCCACGCTTCCAATGGCGGCTATCATATAAATAAAAATTCGAATTGGCAAACTATTTATTTAAAATAATGAATCAAACGCTCAAAATAAAATCAACCCACCAAAATTTTAAGTATTTTGAGATTTTTCATAACAAATTAAAAAGAAATGACCAGACTTGTTCATATACTTAATTCCTTGCCCTCTAAGTTATTAGCTAAAAAGTGCTGCAAAATCATCAGTGCATGTTTTGACCATAATCACTGCATGCTCTCTTGAACCATCGGGGTTTGGATAATAATTTTTGCGTAAATCAATTTGATGAAAATCTGTCTTTTCATACAACCGAATAGCTGCTGTATTACTTTCACGTACTTCTAAAAAAATCTGTATTGGATTATTTTTTAATTGTTGGATTGAATGATCCAATAATATATATCCTAGCCCCTTCCCCTGTTGCTTTGGATGAATTGCCATCAATAATAAATTGGCTTCATCCAAAACAGGCTGCAAAATACAGAAACCAACCACCTGATTGGCTTGCTCATACACAGTGCATTGATACGAGGCTAAAGATTCTTGAAACTGTTGCTTCGACCAAGGATGTGTTTGCACTAAACGCTCAATTGCAACAATGCTATCTAAATCGCTTTCTTGCATCAATCGAATCACGGTCTACTACTCTTATAAAATATTGCTGTAGATTATCAGTAATTCGATACAAAATTTGAATAAGAAAATGGGAAATTCTGATTACCCATTTGAATTAACTAAGATTGAAGCCCAATTCGGCACGCCATTTATTCAATAATGCAGTTGTATCATCATCATTTGGATGAAATTTAGGTCTTAAAAATGCCAACAAGGTTGGAATCTGACGTGTCATAAAACCTTTATAACCATACATAAAACTGAGCATGTATTTGGTATCACGCCATGTCAATTTACCATCGGTTTTTAACAGGGTTGCGGTGAAATAGGACTGCGTAATAAAGATTAAGCCCATTGCAATGACTAAAGCTAATGAACGCATAAAATAGGCTTTAAGCCCTTGCCCATACATGGCTTCATACACATCAAAAGCCACTGCTTTATGCTCATTTTCTTCAACGGCATGCCACATCCATAAGTGATACATCGTCTCATCCATGAACATGGATTGAATATTAGGATTACTCAGCAATTCTTCAGCAATGGTTGAAGTAAAGTGTTCTAAAGCACAAGTTCCCGTTAAACCAATCATTTCTTTGGTAAAACCAAACGGCTTTAATAATCTAGCACTTACAGCAACACCATATTGAATGACTTTACCCGTTTGTGCTTCCAATTTACGCACATCATAACCATAAGCTTGAGCAGCTGCATTGAATGCCAAATGCTCTTTAGAATGCATCGCTTCCTGACCAATAAAAGCACTAATTTCTTTCTGTAACCGAGGATCAGTAAGTTTCGGATCATTACGAACTGCACGGGTACTATTCACAAAGAATTGCTCACCTTCTGGAAACAAAGCTGAAAGTGCGGTCATAAAATGTGTTAAAGCAGCATCACCATTTGCCCAATAGCGCGGCACTTCACCAAATTCAAAATCCATTCGGCGTACAGGAAAACTAGCACCAGCTCGATTTGAGATATTGACTTTCGCATTCATAGCTTGTTCTCCTTTATGGTGAATATGCTTCACTCATCATGATTTATTCTTTAGTTATACGCTCTTTTAAATGCATTCAATAAGTGCAGATAAGGTCAGAAAAGCATCATCTTAGGACATGTCATCCTCCTGAAAACATAGGGGTAAATCAGAGGTTAAAATAAAAAAAGGGCAACTTTTGTGCCCTTCTATAAAACGATATGATTAGAGATCTAAAGCAAAATTACAAACCTAATTTTGCTTTCCAATCCTTCAATAACTGTACTGTATCTAGATCATTTGGATGAAAACCTGGCTTAAAGTACGCCAACATTTCGCCCACCATTCCAGCGATAATTCCTTTAGATGGGCTATACGCATATTGATAAATCATACCTAACTCGGTGAAGTTTAATTTTCCATCATCTTTCAAAAGCTTTAAAACAAATGAAGACTGCGTAAGAAAAATTGCAACCATCGACACAACAAGTGCGGTATTACGTAGTGCGTATGCTTTTACTCCACGCCCAAAAATTTCTTCATAAACATCATAGGCAACCGCTTTATGTTCATTTTCTTCTACCGCATGCCATAACCACATATATTCCATTGTCTTGTCTTGCATTAATTCCTGAATATGCGGATTACGCAATAATTCTGAAGCAATGGTTGCAGTAAAATGTTCCAGTGCTGTAGTTGCCGTCAAATCCACCATTTCTTGTGTCATACCGAATGGCTTAACCAATTTAGCAAATAGTTTACGACCTGTTTGAATCACGACACCTGTTCTTCGTTCAAGTGTTTCAACATCATGCCCATATTTCTGAGCTGAAGCATTAAAGTTAACATGCTCTTGGGTATGCATGGCTTCTTGACCAATAAAAGCACTGATTTCTTTTTGTAGTTTTTCATTGTCTTTAATCGCTGGGTGATAACGGACAGCGCGTACTGAATCAATAAAGAGTTTTTCACCATCTGGAAACAATGCAGATAAACCTGTCATAAAGTGAGTTAAACCTGCAGAACCACTGACCCAATATTCAGGAACTTCATTAAAATCAAAATTCATACGACGTACTGGGAAACTTGCACCTGCACGATTTGAAATATTTACTTTAGCATTCATGCTGCTGACTCCTTTTAAATGGAATATTTCCACTTAGTACTTTTGTTCATTTTCTTATGTTTTATATTACGGTTTTATTGCAATGAATTAAGTGCAGTTTAGGACAGCAAGGTATCAGTTTAGGACACTATTACAGATAGATTGTCGAACAATAAACATAAAAAAACACCCCAATGGGGTGCTTTTTTATTACTCTAAGCGATTATGCAGTTACTTTAGCAACAACACCAGCGCCTACAGTACGACCACCTTCACGAATCGCAAAACGTAGACCTGGGTCCATTGCGATCGGGTGGATTAATTCTACTGACATTTCTACGTTGTCACCAGGCATTACCATTTCTACGCCATCTTGTAATTTGATCGCGCCAGTTACGTCAGTTGTACGGAAGTAGAACTGTGGACGGTAACCGTTAAGGAATGGAGTATGACGACCACCTTCTTCTTTAGAAAGCACGTATACTTCTGCATCGAATTTAGTGTGCGGCTTGATTGTACCCGGTTTAGCAAGTACTTGACCACGTTGTACGTCTTCACGCTTAGTACCACGAAGAAGAACACCACAGTTCTCGCCCGCACGACCTTCGTCAAGAAGTTTACGGAACATTTCTACGCCAGTTACAGTCGTTACAACTGTGTCACGGATACCAACGATTTCAACTGTTTCGCCAACTTTAACGATACCAGATTCAACACGACCTGTTACAACAGTACCACGACCAGAAATAGAGAATACGTCTTCGATTGGCATTAAGAATGCTTTGTCGATTGCACGTTCTGGTTCTGGGATGTAAGAGTCAAGCGCTTCAACAAGTGCAAGAACTGATGCTTCACCGTAAGGACCATCATTACCGTTTAATGCTTGAAGAGCTGAACCACGGATGATTGGAGTGTCATCACCTGGGAAGTCATAAGTAGAAAGAAGTTCACGAACTTCCATTTCTACTAATTCAAGTAATTCTTCATCATCAACAAGGTCACACTTGTTAAGGAATACAAGAATAAATGGTACACCAACCTGACGTGAAAGAAGGATGTGTTCACGAGTTTGTGGCATTGGACCATCAGTCGCAGCACACACAAGGATCGCACCATCCATCTGAGCAGCACCAGTAATCATGTTTTTAACATAATCGGCGTGACCAGGACAGTCTACGTGAGCGTAGTGACGGATTGGAGAATCGTATTCTACGTGTGAAGTATTAATTGTAATACCACGTGCTTTTTCTTCAGGAGCTGAGTCGATTTGTGAGTAATCTTTCGCTTCACCGCCGTAAGTTTTTGCACAAATAGTTGCAATCGCAGCAGTTAAAGTTGTTTTACCATGGTCAACGTGACCAATTGTACCCACGTTTACGTGTGGTTTATTACGTTCAAACTTAGCCTTAGCCATTTGATTTTCCTTTTTAAACTACTCATGCAGGGTCACTGCATGAGCAACTGGTTATTAACTAGAAATTAGTTTGGGCTTATAGTAATCGAAAGATTACTCGTCGTCACCTTTTTTACCGCCAGATTGGAATTTAGAAATGATGCCTTCAGCCACGTTACGTGGAGTTTCAGCATATTTAGCAAATTCCATAGAGTAAGTCGCACGACCTTGAGACATAGAACGCATTTGAGTCGCGTAACCAAACATCTCAGCAAGTGGTACTTCAGCCTTAATTGCTTTAGTTCCACCAGGAAGATCGTCCATACCTTGAACCATACCACGACGACGGTTTAAGTCACCCATGATATCGCCCATGTAGTCTTCTGGAGTTTCTACTTCAACTTTCATGATTGGTTCAAGCAAGATAGGATCTGCTTTCATGAAACCATCACGGAATGCGTAAGAACCCGCCATTTTGAACGACAATTCGTCAGAGTCGACATCGTGGTAAGAACCGTCGAATAATGTCGCTTTGATACCCACAACAGGGTAACCAGCCAATACACCATTCTTCATACGTTCTTGAATACCTTTGTCAACCGCACCAAAGAATTCTTTAGGTACAGTACCGCCAACAACTTCTTCAGCGAATTGGTATTCTTTACCAGCTTCTTCAACATCCATAGGCTCTAAACGAACATATACATGACCGAATTTACCTTTACCACCTGTTTGACGAACAAACTTACCTTCTTGCTCAACAGACTTTTTGATCGTTTCACGGTAAGCAACCATTGGTTTACCAATGTTCGCTTCAACACCGAATTCACGTTTCATACGGTCAACGATGATGTCAAGGTGAAGCTCACCCATACCAGCAATAATTGTTTGACCAGATTCTTCGTCTGTACGAACACGGAACGATGGATCTTCTTTCGCCAAACGACCTAAAGCGATTGACATTTTTTCTTGGTCAGCTTTAGTTTTTGGTTCAACAGCCAATGAAATTACTGGCTCTGGGAATTCCATACGTTCAAGAGTAATGATGTTCTTCTCATCACATAATGTATCACCCGTCGTAACGTCTTTAAGACCTACACACGCTGCGATATCACCTGCACGGATTTCTTCAAGATCTTGACGCTCGTTCGCGTGCATTTGTACGATACGACCGATACGCTCACGCTTAGATTTAACTGGGTTATAAACCGGATCACCTTGTTTAAGAACACCAGAGTAAACACGTACGAATGTTAAGTTACCTACGAACTTATCGTTCATGATTTTGAACGCAAGTGCAGAGAACGGTGCTTCGTCAGATGCTTCACGAGACGCTTTAGTTTCATCTTTGTCGTCAAGAATACCTTCAATCGCTTTAACTTCTGTAGGCGATGGTAAGAATTCAATCACAGCATCCAACATACGTTGAACACCTTTGTTCTTAAATGCAGAACCACAAAGCATAACTTGAATTTCAGATGCTAATGTACGAGCACGTAAACCTGCGATGATTTCTTCTTTAGAAAGATCACCTTCTTCTAGGTACTTGTCCATTAACTCTTCAGAAGCTTCAGCAGCAGCTTCAACCATCTTCGTACGCCATTCTTCAGCAGTATCAACGAGGTCAGCCGGAATATCACCGTATTCGAACTTCATACCCTGAGATGCTTCATCCCAGATAATCGCTTTCATTTCGATAAGGTCAACAACACCTGCAAACGTATCTTCTGCACCGATTGGTACAACGATAGGAACAGGATTACCGCCTAAACGAGTTTTAACTTGTTCAACAGCACGGAAGAAGTTTGCACCTGTACGGTCCATCTTGTTCACGAATGCTAAACGAGGCACTTTATATTTGTTCGCTTGACGCCATACAGTTTCAGACTGAGGTTGTACACCACCAACTGCACAGTAAACCATGCACGCACCATCAAGAACACGCATAGAACGTTCAACTTCGATTGTGAAGTCTACGTGTCCCGGTGTATCAATTACGTTGATACGGTGTTGTTGGAATTGGTTACCCATACCAGACCAGAAACAAGTCGTAGCAGCTGAGGTAATTGTAATACCACGCTCTTGCTCTTGTTCCATCCAGTCCATTGTTGCTGCACCGTCATGTACTTCACCAATTTTGTGAGATACACCTGTGTAGAACAAGATACGTTCAGTTGTAGTTGTTTTACCTGCGTCAATGTGCGCAGAGATACCGATATTACGGTAATTACTAATTGGGGTTTGGCGAGCCATGATGTCTATGCATTCCTAAATGTTATATTTAAAACAGGACGCATCAATTAAATTGATGCGTACAAATATTCAAGCAGGCAACTTAAATACCCGCAAAGCCCCCACTTTGATAAAGAGCGATGTTGAATCGAGCCGCTGTACGCATGAATATTCTCCTGATTAGGGACTGTTTTATCCGCTTAGAAACGGTAGTGAGAGAAGGCTTTGTTGGCTTCAGCCATACGATGCACGTCTTCACGTTTTTTGATCGCAGAACCTTTACCTTCAGCTGCATCAAGCAACTCACCAGCAAGACGTAAAGCCATCGTTTTTTCAGAACGCTTAGCAGCAGCATCTACTAACCAACGCATAGCTAAAGCAGTACGACGGGATGGGCGCACTTCCATAGGTACTTGATAAGTAGCACCACCAACACGGCGTGCTTTTACTTCGACCATAGGACGAACTTTTTCAAGAGTAGTCTCGAAAAATTCAACTGGGTCAACTTTGTTTTTTTCTTGAACGCGGTCTAAAGCACCGTAAACGATACTTTCAGCAATAGATTTTTTACCATCTTGCATTACGTGGTTCATGAATTTAGCGATTGTTTGGCTGCTAAATTTTGGATCTGGAAGGATCTCACGAGCAGCGACTACGCGACGTCTTGGCATTTTAATACACCTAATAATATGACACTTCAGGATAATCCAGCAGTTTGTACAAGTGTCATGTACGCTACGCTGGCCTTACTATACGTCGCTTGAATTACAAATCTATGAAGAATTCAAACAAGCGAAACGCTAAAGGGTTGCTTGGGCTAGTTTCCTAGAATTACTTCTTAGGACGCTTAGCACCGTATTTAGAACGTGACTGGTTACGATCTTTAACACCAGCACAGTCTAAAGAACCACGAACGGTATGGTAACGTACACCTGGTAAGTCTTTAACACGACCACCACGGATAAGCACAACACTGTGCTCTTGTAAGTTATGACCTTCACCACCGATATAGCTTGATACTTCAAAACCAGAAGTTAAGCGAACACGGCAAACCTTACGCATTGCTGAGTTAGGTTTTTTAGGAGTAGTCGTATATACACGTGTACATACACCACGACGTTGTGGACAAGCCTTCAACGCAGGAACTTTTGATTTTTCAATCAAAGTTGTACGACCCTTACGGATCAACTGATTTGTTGTTGCCATTTGGCAATTCTCCCGTTATTAAACAACCTTAAAAAGAAAAACACCTCTTTTTAAGGGCACACAATTGTAAGCTAAGAAGTAAAAATGGTCAACATTGCAAGATAAAGCAAGTGCTGACCATTTCTACAGTTTTGTTACTTTTTCGATGCTTCAAACACGCCGATAAACAAATTAACTATGTTTTGTGGATGCTGGTTCCATATCTATTGTTTTGGGTTCAGCAGCTATCTCAGATTCATTTGCACGAATTAATTCATCTTGTTGAACTTTTAAAGCAGGTTGCTGTTCAGAGTGTTGATGTTCAACTACATGTTGTGATGCAAGTTGTTGAATCCCCTGTTCTACTTTCTCGTCCATCTGCAATTCTTTGATCGCATCTTCTTTGGCTTGCACTGAGACATTGGTAATCACATCATTTTTGCTTTCATCAACAAGAGTTGCTGGATTTGTACTTTCTGTTGAATTGAGCAATCTTGGGCTTGGTTTTCTTAATAATGTTTCAGCTTTATAATAAGCGTCTAAAGGTGAAAGGTTTTCATTTGGATATTCATTTAAGTAGAAACGTGCTGCACCAAAAACAGATTGTGACTTATGCCCAACATCTTCGAGCAGTCGCCAGCTATAAAACCCACCTAAAGCAGCACCTGCAACTGGTGTTAATTTACCAATCACCGAGGCTTGAGGAATATGATTTAACCATCCCCATTTAAATTGTCCATCTTCATCAACCAACCATTTTTTTATAAGCTCAATATCATTACTTGACCCAAGCAACTGCTGAAACTGTTGCAAGTCATGTGTGCCCAGCATTGACTTAAATGCTTTTAAAGCAAGTAATAAGGTTTGCTTTTCTGCCACAATGCCTAAATCAATTTCTTTGAAAATAAAAGCAACAACTTCTTGATCAGCTTCATTTTCCAAATCAAACCCATGCGAGCGCCCTGTTTGATAAATTGTTCTTAGTGCTAAAACAATTGAGGCAGGAATATCAACCGCAGCACCCCAAACCCCTGTTGCACCTGTGATCATACCCTGAGCTGCAGCAAGCAATTTATTTTGCTCAATCAATGCCTGGCTTAAACGCTGAGAACGTCCTGTATCTTGAGTCAATTCTGCAATATCTTTGACACCAGCTTCTTCAAGAATTTTTTCTGTCAGTGACATGTTAGAACTAAACTCATTTAACCACTGGAATAGATAGTCAGAAACTTTCTCCCCCATATCTGGTGAAATGAAAGATGCAACATTATTCACTTTAGTATAGTGGCGGCCTAAAAGTTGATGAGACAATTTGGGTAGTTGTTTACGTAACATCTCTTGTGGACTTTCATATTGTTCTATTTCAAAAGGACTTTTAAAGCGTGCTTTTCCTTCAATCGTATGAGATGAATCTCCAAGCTCTGCTGCTAAAGTTTTAGGAGCAGTTTGAAGTTTTTGTAATTCGGAACTGAGCTTTTTAGCCACTCCAAAGGCTTGGGTAAATAAACCTGAAGATTGCTTGTTTTTAGATTTTGTCATCAAGTACCTCTGTTCTATAATCTGTGCATCTCTAGGTAAATACTAGGTTGAATGCAAATTTATCTCAACTTTTATCTGTGCACTTTCATTACCTTTTGTCTCAATACCACCTAGATTTACGAATATTTACACAACTAGAAATAGACATAAAATTTGCCATAAGAAATGAAAAACCTTTCTGCTATCATGGAGTCATTCACTCATAAGCCAATTAAATCGTTATTTTCTCCTGATTTGTACTGATAGCGATCTGCACAAGGCTTTGTATTACCATAAAAGGGATCTGTAAATGAAACGTGTTGTAATCACTGGTATGGGCATTAACTCATGTATCGGTAACTCTCTAGAAGAGGTCACTCATTCTTTAAAAAATGGAATCTCAGGAACACGTTTTAACCCAACTTATGCCGAATTAAATTTTAAAAGTCATGTCAGTGCTGCTGCTGAACAAGATTTTGATGGTATTGACCGTAAAATTAAGCGCTTTATGGGTGTATGTGCCATGTATGCCTATAATGCAGCGATTGCAGCAGTAGAACATGCAGGTCTTAAACAAGAAGATTTAGCCAATAATCCTCGTTATGGGATTGCAGGTGGCAGTGGCGGTAACTCAACAGCTTCTGTTACAGAAATGGTCAAGCTCCTAGAAGAAAAAGGCGCACGTAAAATTGGCCCTTTCTTTGTGCCTCGTAATATGAGTAACACCATTACTGCTAACGTTGGTGTTGCTTTAAAACTTCAAGGCGTTGCCCACTCAATTACCAGTGCATGTGCAACATCTGCGGATGCGATTGGCTATGCTTATAATTTGATCCAACTCGGTAAACAAGACCTGATGCTTGCTGGTGGCGGTGAAGAAGATCATTGGTCACAAAGCTTATTGTTTGATGCGATGGGTGCACTTTGTGCAAAGTACAACGACACACCTGAAACAGCTTCTCGCCCTTACTCAGCAGATCGTGATGGTTTTGTCATCGCTGGTGGTGGAGGTTTCGTCATACTCGAATCACTTGAACATGCGCAAGCACGTGGTGCAAACATCTTGGCTGAAATAGTTGCCTATGCAGCGAACAGTGATGGTGCTGATATGGTTGCACCAAGTGGCGAAGGTGCAACACGTTGTATCCTATTAGCACTTGAGGAAGCAAAACAACACGGCGTTGAGCATATCGATTATGTTAATACTCACGGGACTTCAACACCTGCTGGTGATGTCACTGAATTGAAAGCAATGGAGCGTGCATTTGGCGAAGGTCAAGTACCTGCATTAAGCTCAACCAAATCAATGACAGGTCATAGCTTAGGTGCTGCGGGTGTTCAAGAAGCGATTTACTCGGTATTGATGATGCAGAATGATTTTATTGCGCCCAATATTAATGTCACTGAATTGGATGAAGGTGCACAAGGTTTTGATATTGTACTTGAAAAACGAGATGCAAAACTGAATACTGTAATGAGTAACAGTTTCGGCTTTGGCGGTGTAAACGCCTGCCTTATTTTCAAGAAGTGGGATGCGTAGAGGGTCCGTTGACATTTCACAGATGCTTGCGACAGAGGATATTTTTAGCTAATACAAGGCATGACTTATGAAACTTAGTCATTCTAAGTGAATAAGACATAACGCAGTAGCAGCAAAAAATATCCCTGTCCCGAAGGGTTATGACTAAAACTTCCCTAAACTTCGTTATGAAACTTGGCAATGGAGTCACCATTGCCTACGTTCCATGCCTTGTTTAAGTCGTTTTAGCCTATAACGCAAGCATAGCTGAAATATCAACACACCCTCGCCCCCACTGAGGATTATCAATGGATGCACCTTCTGATGCTTTTTTGTGGGTAAAAGCATTACATATTATTGCTGTGGTTTGCTGGTTCGCTGCATTGTTCTACTTACCACGCCTGTATGTCTACCATGCAATGAGTGAAGATGCTGTGAGTCATCAACGCTTTGAAGTGATGGAACGTAAGTTGTATCGCGGTATTATGTGGCCATCTATGATTGCAACCTTAATTACCGCTCACTTTCTTGTTGATTGGGGCGATGCAACCCGACATTATCATGATGCTTTATGGTTTTATCTTAAAGTTGGTTTGGTTGGTTTATTGGTGATTTATCATTTTGTTTGCGGCTATTATCGTAAAAAATTGATTGGTCATGCCCATTATAAGTCACACAAGTTCTGGCGTTTTTTTAATGAGATGCCAACCCTGATCTTATTTGCAGTGGTTATTTTAGTTGTTGTAAAACCTCAGTTCTAACTGAGGTTTTTTTATTTTCTGAATAATCACAAAAACCATATCAATTTTTCCTTAAAATTCTAATCCAAATTATTTTTTAATTAAAAATCAATAACAAATAAATCAACATATTAAAAATCATCGACCACCACACACTTGATGACGACCATTAGATTTTGCTTGATAAAGTGCCATATCTGCTGCATTAATTAAATCTGTTGCTTGGATTGATTTAAGCGGAATACAACTTGCTACACCTATGCTGACAGAAATATTTTCTAAAATTAAAGAACCCTTATGCGGGATTTTGGCACGGTCGACAACAGATAGCATTTGTTCAGCAATATGGATTGCTCCTTCTAATTCAGTATTTGGTAGCAAAACGATAAACTCTTCACCACCATAACGAGCAATCAAATCTGCTGATCGAATCACAATTGAGCCTAATGCTGAACTCACTTTTTTGATACATTCATCCCCTGCAATATGCCCATAAGTATCGTTATATATTTTAAAGTAGTCGATATCGATGAAAATAATGGATAGCATCATTTTATCACGCAAACCTCGATTCCACTCAAGCTCCAATATTTCATCAAAATAACGGCGATTTGCTAACCCAGATAAGCCATCAATCTGAGAAAGTAGCGAAAGTTCATTATTAATATCCTCTTGCGCCTCAACTTGATGTAAAAGTACAATTTTATGTAAAAATAATAATTTATCTTGTCTTTCTACCAACAATGCAATTGCACCACAGATTGCAACTGTCGTAAAAAAATATAAAAGAATATAGAGGTCATAAGAATTTAAATTTTTATGCGCTGCAAACCACGCAAAAAAACCAGCAGTTAAACAAGAAAAGGTCGCTACGCTTGTCGTCAGACGTAAAGCTAGCATATCAATGACAACAATCATAATGGTTGCACCCATATGATATTGCACGAGTTGAATATTCTTCAGCGCTAAAGCGATATAAAGTTTATCCAGTAAAACAATAACGATTAACAACCCTAACCAGATCTGAAAACTTGATGCCATCTTAGGAATATGTGCAAATACAACTCCAACAAAAAGGACAACAGCACAAGTAAAAAAATGATTATCCCAAATAACATGATCTTGCCCTAATAAACTCCCACGATAAAACACATGAGCAATGGTAATTTCACCAACTAACATACACACAAGCAGTGGCCAACCCAGTTTTGCTATGGTTATAAATTGTTTTTGCCGTTCTTTTAAAAAGTGTGCTCTCAACTCTTTTGGTAAAAAAATCATACAAGGTGATTTCGTCAAAAGCAGATGTGCATCTGCTAATGTTTGTGGCATAAACTGACTATTAGTTGAATTTTGATTATTTTGAACTAAAACACCCATGATAACACCCTAACTTTATTGGCCTTAACCCAATCAAACACCAACACTTAGAATCATAAAATGAGGCTATAAAAAGGTTCATATTTTGAATTTTTCTCTCACCAACACTCGATCATATTGAAGTTTTTTTAAGTATTCCCCTAGATCACTATGCAAGCATTGCTATTCTATTTTTCTCATACTACTAAGCACTTTTTATAAATAAGTGTTAATTATTAGGCATTTTACACTAGGTTTCAATCAACAATCTCGATTCAGATAAAGAATCCGAAGGATGGAAATCATTACTCAAAATAATGTTTTATAAGAATATCTTCACAGAATGATTACTATTATTTTGATTATAAAGAAAAAAATGTAATATTTATAAAAATAAAATAGCTCAAAAGTTGAGCGCTAGCATATTCAATAAAACAAGTACAGTTCAAAAACTTAAGATTCGCTTGTCACTATTTGCTATTGTAGCAATCAAGCAAATGGTGAAATAAAATTTAATCAGATGAAGTTCATTAAGGCGATTCAAAATATTCCTTCACTTGCCATATCATTTTTGATTGTTTTTTTTAATATGCGTGAGTTTAGCTACCGAGGGCTGACATCTAACGAAATAACACTTGCTCAATCTGTGTTTGGTCATCTCATCAATTATCATGCAATAAAAATTTTCAATATCCCCTACCTACCTTGGCAGCCAATCAATATTTTTATTGCACCAAATGGCCATCTATTCGTACATCAACAATATTTTTATTTAGATTATTCGAAAGGGTCTATAGACTTACAAGGTATTTTTATTCATGAACTCGTACTTACAAGTAGCGATTAAATTGACAACAACTTTAAGTACATAGAAAATGGACAACCTAATTATTATTCAATACTCCAGTTGACGATAAGATATTTTGTTGTAATTTAAGAATAATTTATAAATTTCTGATTGGCTTCACTCATGATTAAAAAAGCAAAAAAAATTACCTTTTCTACATTTGTTCAGACCAAGGTTACAACCGCTGATACAGAGAGAGCCACTAAAGTCCAATCAGCTAACGGAATAGAATATTTTATTTCTGCTATTGAACAGCTAGATTTTAAATATGATGAAGTACTTGGGGCAACACAGATAGTTTCACCAGTTACTTTCAATTTGTATCCAGTAGTGATGGATTCAGAGAATATTCCCTGGGCTGAAGCTAACATATTTTTGCTTTCGAAAATAAAAAACAGTCTAAAAGTTGTTATGTCTACTTACGCAAGTCTTGCAAGTGATTTAGTAGCATTTCGTCAATTCTTAGATGATTCCCGAATTAATTGGATGGATTTCCCAAAAAACAAGTTGAATCGACCAACTTATCGCTATAGATCCTATCTAAAAATGCTTATTGATGCAGATGACGTTGCAGTAACAACTGCTCGAAGACGAATGAGTTCCATTATTGCATTTTATAGATGGCTCCATGCGGAAGGTGTTTTGATGCCAGAGTTTCCTATGTGGAAAGAGTCAGATCGGCTTATTGAATTAAGAAATCAATATGGGATAAGTTATAGTAAACAAGTAAAATCTACAGATATTTCAATTAAAGCAATCAACAATAATAATCCTTATTCTGATACTCTTGTCGATGGTGGACAATTGAGACCATTGCCAATAAAAGAGCAAGAGTGGGTGTTAGAAGCACTACTCACTTTAGCTAATACTGAGATGACTCTTATTCATTTGTGTAGTTTATTAACAGGCGCAAGAATACAAACAATTCTTACGTTACAGCTTCATCATGTCTTGACCGAAATTGATAAGCCTAATTTATTTGAAGTCAGAATCCCGGCTGGTCCAGGAACAGGGATAGATACAAAGAATAATAAAAAAATAGTTTTGCATGTCCCCCTCTGGTTTTATCAAAAGTTACATACATATGCACTGAGCCTAAGAGCTCAAAAAAGGCGGCAAAAAGCTGTAAATGGTAACACTGAGAATCAATATTTGTTTCTCAGCTCTAAAGGTACTCCTTTTTATCAGTCTAAAGCAGATTTACAACGTTTTAATAAAGACTTCTCTTTACATCATGCTAAAAATGGACAGGCTGTTCGCCAATTTATTACTGAAAAAGTAGTTCCATTAATTCGTCAGCGATTTGACACTCCGAACTTTAACTATAAGTTTCATGATCTTAGGGCTTCTTATGGAATGAATTTGACAGATACTCAATTGGAATTAGTTTCTAAAGGTGAAAGATCACTCAATGAAGCAAGGGAGTTTGTCAAAATTAGAATGTGCCATGAATCTTCAACTACCACAGATTTATATCTTCAATACAGAAGCAATTTAAAACTGCTGAGAAGAATTGCTACTGAGTATGACCAACATTTGGTCCGTTTAATTCAGGCAGAATTGGAGATGAATAAACTATGAGTTTAGAGTTAAGACCTACTATTATCATTGATGTACCATTAGTAATAAACGAAATTTTATTAAATCCTGAGCAGATAATTATAAAATTCCCTCATGGTGAAACAGCTGATATTGGATCACTATGCTATTTGAAAACTGCTAAAGATAAAAGACTAGGAATCAAGGATATACATTTTGGAAGATTAGTCGAACTTGAGTCATTTATTGATTCTAGGCGAAATCAAATTAGAAAGTTGATCAAAATCATCTCTGATCAACTTAATTTCGGTAGTGAAAAATCAGTAACTGTCAAAAATTTAGTTGATACTTTTATATCTTTTATTCGGTGGTCCGATCAAAATAAATTCAATAATATTTTGGAAGATTATAAAAATTCAATGAAAATTTTTATATCATATTCAGAATTTCTTAACAACAGATATTCTAAAGGTGATATTTCTTTAAAACATTTTAATACCCAACAAGCCAGAGTCTTGAAGTTTTTATTTATTTTTTTTGAACAAGACAAGTTTAATTATGGCATTAAAGACTTAAAAACAGCAGATTTTAGTAATCAGTTAAAACCTCAGATCGTTAAAAACAATACAAGGTCAATTAATTACCAGTTTAGATCAACTAAAATTATTAGCATGCCATTAGAAGAGAATGTTGCCCTTTTAAAACCTGAAGAAATTATAATAGTATTTCCTAATGGAGCATCACTTGATATCGGTTTCTTATGTTATCTACAAGCTGATCCTTTAAAATATAAAAATAAAAAGATTACAAACTATCAAAAACGTGGACGAAGAGTTCAATTGAAATCATTGAGTGAAACTCGTACGAGTCAAGTCAAAAAACTCATTTACCTTATTTCCAATCAACTTAAACTTAATAATCTAAGTGTTGAAACTATAAATAATAATTTCAGTCGGTTCATAAGTTTTATGAGATGGGCCGATGAAAATAAATTTCATAATGTACTGGCTTGTTCTGCAAGTGCAAATAGCACTTTGACTTTTTATTCAGAATATTTAACTAGTAGATTTTTGCATAAAGAGATTTCATTGAAACATACCACCTTACAACTATCATCTGTTATGAATATTTTATCTACTTTTTTTGATGATGATAGTTTTAGTCTCAAAAAAAATAGGTTAAAAGTTTCAGATCTAAGAAAAAAACTTAGTACAAAATCAATAAAAATAATTGAAAAATCAATTTCATATAATACAAGATCCACTAAAATAATTGATCTTCCATTGAACATGAATGAAGCTTTATTAAATCCAGAAGAAGTTATAATAAGGTTTTCAAATGGGAGATCTGTTGACATAGGTGCTTTGTGCTATTTAATAGCTAAGCCTCAAAAGGATTATAAACAAGGTACTGCAAGATATCATAAAAGTGGGCGACTAGTTCAGCTACAATCGTTAAGTCAAACTCGTAAGGATCAAGTTAAAAGACTGATTACTATTGTTTCTGATCAACTTAGCTACAGTGGTCTTAGAGTAGAAACTATTATAGATTCAGTTAGTCGATTTATAGCCTTTATGAGATGGGCTGATGAAAGTCATTTACATGATGTCTTAGATAGTTCGGATAGAGCATATAATAATTTAAAAGTATATTCACAGTTTCTTCGGGATAAATTTCTTCGAAACGAAATTTCGTTAAAACATGCAGAAAGACAACTTACATTAGCAATAAAATTTTTATCTAATTTTTTTGGTGAAGATAACTTTGGTCATGGATTGTTTGTATTTAAATCAAAGTCCAATATAAGTACAGCAACACAACCACCATGTGAGCAGGCTCAAACAAGACTATTAGCATTGTGCACAGCTTTATTCGATGGAATAGGTTCGCTAGTACTAGATCAAAAAAGTTATCCTTATAAGTTATATCTTCCTGAGTTTCTTAACCTTCCAAATAATTCTCTTTGGCTTTTTCCTGCTGAAACGTGGTTTAAGCATCCAGAAGATGCCTTTATTAAACGCAAAATATGTTTTGGTTTTAATTATCTTACTGGACAACTTAATACTATAGATGAAATCAAAATATTGAGAGGCCACTCTTTACGAGGCGATAAAAAAATCATTATAGATGCACAAAATAATATTGATGTTGCAAACTCTAATTATAAAGATAGTCAACGAATGCACGTTGCAACAGTCGCACAAAATGCATTTATTGTGCTTTTTTTAGCTGAAACAGGAATGAATTGGGCCCAGTTAGTCGATTTAACGTGGTCAAAAAATTACCGAATTAACAATGAAAGACAACTTTTTAGAACAATAAAATGGAGATCTGGCGGAAAAGAATGTTACTTTGAATTGTCTTCAGGTTTTATGCCAATCTTTAAAAGATATCTGAAATTAAGAGATTTTTTATTGGAAAATCAAACTTGTGAGTGGCTGTTTTTTAAGTTGGGGAAACGAGGTTTAGGTAGCCCCTCTCAAATTAGGGGCACATTACACTCTTTTTATAGATCATTAAGAAAGATAGATCCTTATTTAAAAGAAATTCACGCTAGACAATGGCGAGCTGCTAAGAGTGATTGGCTTATCCGTAATACTGATATCTCAACCACTGCATTGGTTTTGCAGAATTCTGAAAAAACAGTTTTGGCTTCTTATATTGCTGGGTCTGAAACGAAGCATTGGGAAGAAATGTCAAATTTCTTAAATCAAGTATCTAATGTTGTGCAAGATAAAAGAGAGAAAAATAAGAATATAACGTTAAGTGCTGTTGGAGGATGTTCATCCTTGGGGGAGCCGAGGTCTATTAGCAAAAAGATATCTATAACATCTAATTGTGTTGAGCCTGAGGGTTGTCTATTTTGTGATAAATTCAAAATTCATGTAGATGAAATTGATATTAGAAAATTATTAAGTTGTAGATATTGTGTAAGAAAAATAGCTCATCTTGCTAGAGATCAAGAGACACATGAAAATTTACTTCAGCCCATTCTTAAACGAATTGATGTTTTTGTCACTGAGATAGAGAAGCGCAATAAAGGTCTGTTAGAAAAAATACGATATGAGGTAGATGAAGAAGGAGAGCTAGAGACTTATTGGAGAAGAAAGCTAGAGATGCTCATCGAATTAGGAGTTGTTATATGAATTTTTTTGCTGAAGCCCAAATAGAGTTGCCTGCTAATTCCTATGCACCCGAAGCTTTTAATCTCGAAAATACTTGCCTTCCATCAAGCAATTTTGTTGTTAGCCGATTAAAAGATGGAACGGTCATATCCACCTATGGAGATTTAGTATGGGATTTCTCAGTTTATCATCCTGACAAAAAACTAGATCCCCTGATTTTTAAATATTGGGAACATGGTGAAGTAACTTATCAACGAGAACAATTAGTAGGTGAAATGAAGCATGTTTTTTTCTTAATTATTTGGATGCGGAATAAAGCCCCTTTAAGTAATGGAACATTAAGAAATTATTTGACAGTGATGAAAGCACTAGCTCAATATGCTGAGAATGAGTCTCTAACAATAAAAGCAATAATAGGCAATCAAGATTTATTATTGAGCTTTATTCGGAACAATTCTTCTGGATGGTTGATTGAAACGCTATCCTCTTTATTACGATTATTGGTGTTAGTTGACACTGGAGAAAGTCGATTAAATATTAGTGTGGTTGGTAAAGAAGTATTTAAATTACTATATCGAAATAACCAACAATATAGAAATACTTTAAAGCAGCATCCCCCAATTCCAACAAGAATTTATTCCAAGATAATAAGTAACCTACTTGAATACCTTGATAATTGGGAAAAAGTTGCAGATGAGCATCTTGACTTGGTTTTAGAATGCTATCACTTTAGACTGATGCGTAAAAATACATCTAATATTAAAGCTAAAGCATCAAAGGCTCTTGTAGCCTTTGTAGAACACCAAACTAAAAAATTTACTTTAAAGCAGTTGAGTGCTGCTCTTACAGATGTTCAGAGAATTTCAAAACTAATTATCCAAGTGTTTACAGGAATGCGTGATGAAGAAGCTCAAACTTTGCCCTTTAATTGCGTAGAGAAAATAGTTTCGAATGCTCAGGCTCATTATGTAATTAGGGGTAGAACGACAAAGTTTAATCGTGGGAAGGTTCATAGAACAAAGTGGGTAACTAACTATGATGGAGCTAGAGCAGTACAAATAGCTCAAAAAGTTGCAACAGCAATCTATCTTACACAAGGGATAACTATTAAGGATGATATATTGGATTTGTCTAATAATCATCCGCTATACATTTCTAGTAGTTATTTGGGGTTTACTACCAAACCTATAGTAAGCAAACATAACCAATTTTCAACCGCGTATTTATTATTAAATGGTTCTAGAAAATTTAAAGGAATTGTCCCGAATATTGAAGAAGAAGATCTATATGAGTTAGAACAGCTGGATCCACATAGGGCTTGGCGTGCAGAGGAAAAATTCCAAATAGGATTTCAATGGAGTCTTACGACACATCAGCTTAGACGTTCATTGGCTTTATATGCTCACCGTTCAGGATTAGTTTCCCTACCCTCTCTTCGAAGGCAGTTACAACACATAACCAATGAAATGACAAGTTATTATGCAAAAGGTTCTTCATTCGCAAAGGATTTTATAAATGATGATAAAAAGCACTTTGGGCTTGAATGGCAAGATGGTCAATTTGAATCTTCATCCCTAAGTTATATTTTTAATGTTCTATTATCGAAGGATGTTCTATATGGTGGACATGCTCATTGGGTCGAACATCGGCTTAAAGATAAGGATGGTGTACTACTTGTTGATCGTAAAGAAACAATAAATAGATTCAAAAAAGGGGAATTAGCCTATAAAGAGACTATTGTAGGTGGATGTACAAAGGTCGGATCATGTAATCAAATCGCTTTAAATTGGCTTCAAATAAATTGTTTAACAGAGAATTGTCGTCATTTGGTTGTCAACTTACCTAAATTAGAGCGTGTAATCAAAGCCCAACAGAAAATGATTAGTTTTCTAGATATTACATCCTTGGAGTACCGGACTGAGATCTCACATTTAGAGATATTGAATACCACAAAAAATAAAATTTTAAATATGCAAGGTGAGGAATCATGACAGACTCATTTTTAGACTATTACGAAGCACTGGAGCGTTTGAAAAAAGATAGCCCTTTGCGGGTTCCAAAAGGAACTAAGATCACGAATGATGCAGTTTCACTTGAAGCTGGTAGAGGTAAAGGGAGTATAAAAAGGTCTCGCCCAATATTTGCTGATTTAATAGTTGCTATTCAAATTGCTTCTGAGCAACAGATATTAGTTGTAAATGTTCAGGAAAATAAAATAGAGAAATTGAAATCACAATTAGATCAGTGTAGTAAAGAATTAGAAGCAGCATTAGTTCGTGAGGTTTCACTTTTATATGAGTTATACGAGTTAAAAAAAGAAATCAATCTTCTAACTGGTGCAAAAGTCATCCCGATAAGAAGAGGGAAAGATGATGGCTAATCAGGTATTAATTATAGCTTAATATCAGGTTTACAAATTATATTGGGTATTAGACCTGAACAAATATCTCGAGCGATATCCCCTTGTTGCTCAATGTTATAGGCATCAAAAGACTTGTCATGATGAAAAACATATTTGTACGGGTTGTATAACTTAAAACTCAAATAATAAGCGATTTGTAATATTGCTCCCTTTAGAAGCACATTAGTACCATTCTGATATTGCATGATATGAGCCATTTCATGTATGAAAAGACCTTGTATGGACTTCGACTCTAATGCGTAATTTTCACTGTAATCTGATGAATTTATATAAATGTTGCCATTGGGAGCCATGAACATACCTTTTAGCTGCCAAGGAAGAAATGTCCTAGGGATTATTCTAGGTATGTTGTAATTTATTTTATCGCCAAACACGGATTGAGCAAGTAATTTTTCTTGCAGTGTTAACTTTCTAGCTTGATAAGAAGGTTTCACATTCTTGTCCTTATGTAGCTAATGAAAATAATCAATCTATATAATAAGAATACCATAAGATTCGTAACAGACACCTAAAAATTATTAAGCTATATTTTCTCAAAACTAGCCCACCTATGCATTTTCTATTATACCTGCTAGGTTAAATGGAGGCGAAATCCTTCTAAAAGCAAATAAAATTTCTCCAACAAAAAAATATTTTCTATCGATCTTATTTATTTTATTTAATCTTTCAATGGCATCTTATTTATTTAATATTTCATCCATTAATTTAATATTTGAGTTAATATTCCTAATATCATTTTTTAATTTCTCTCTATAATTAATAAAATATTTTTCCAATGTTTTATCATCTAAAATCAGTGACTCAATAAATTTAATATTATTTTCTTTATCATCAATTTCATTTAGGAATTTAGCTCTTTTTATAGAGAATATCGGTTCAAGTTTTTTCTTTTTATATCTATCTCTGAGTTCATTTAAGCGAGGAGTCTCATTATAGCTAAAAGCTCTTTTTGAGGATTTATTAACATCGACTTCAAGATACTCACATTTAAGTAGAATTTTTAGTCCAACATACATTAAACGTTTATCTTCATTAGTCCTGTAATTTTGATTGAATTTAATTTTCTCCCAAAAATGTTTTGCTTGCCAATTAACTATTTCACACTCTACAAAGATTTTCAAAAAATCATTATACAACGGTAAGTTAACTGACTTTAACATGATAAAACTCCCAAAAACATAGCTAGGATAGCTAACCCTGTATGCAAATTCCCCCTGAAATTGAATGAAGGGTAAACATATAGCATGTATGCATCCTAAAATAGATATATTAATTTGATTTATATACTTAAATCTCTTGAATGCAAATGATTGAATAACGTCTGTTTCTAATACAAACATGTATACCAATTTTCTTTGCTATCCCAAATTACTCGTCCTGACTCAAGTGGTGTTTGCTTGTACATCACATTAACTCCTGAAGCGATACTATTATTACTACTTAGCCAACCTTTGATGGTGATTTTAAGGTTGTTGTTGCTAATAGCTTCCAGACTTGCAATCACTTTCGCACCATCTACAGTTTGAAATTGAGGCTGCCCAAGTACTACTAAACCTGTATATTCAGAAACTGAGGTATCTTTACAGATTGTACGACCAATATCATTTACTTTAGGCGCATTAGCAGCAACCATTTGTTGATATTTCTGTTGTTGATTTCTAACCTCTTGATTACGTTGTTGTATCTGAGCATCAATCTCTCGTTGTTTTTTGAGATCAAGTCTATAGTAAACATTTGACGCATTTAAAAGATCTGTAGGAGTAGCTAATTCAGTTTTTAATGTAAGAAAAGTGAGCTGGTATATTTGATTGTATCTATTTGCAATAGGTTCAATTCGTACACCCCAAGGTTGTGAAGCTGAGCAAGTAAACCCTCCAATATATTTTAGTGCAATATCTGTATAACCCTGAATAGGTGTTGTTAACCTAGAAAATTTAGATTGATATGTTTGAACAAAATGCCCGTTTTGTGATTCACAAAATGTTTTTAAATAAGTGAATGGAATTTTATGGTCAAGTAACTCAGAGGAAACCATGTACTCTTTTCCTGAGCCACTTTTCCCATTCAATTGTTTTGCAGCAATGACGTCATTAGGACTTTTAAAATTTGAGACATCAGACATTTTTATATGATTAGCGGTTGCACAACCAATCATACTTGTTATGAGCGAAAGCCCAGTAATTAATTTAATTGTATTCATTTATCCTCTCTTTAAGTTTCACTTACTTTGAACAGTTTTCCAATACATATAAGTGCTAGAACTTCTTTTTGCAAAATTTGAGCATTGATAAAAAACGAAGGAAATGGTTATGAATCTCTAACGTATCTAATTGATCAAGGCTAAGGATTCCTTAGTTTTGAAATACTAAGAAATCCTTAGTAAAAAATCAACTCAAAACTAAGAAAATCTTAGCTTTATGATCTATTACTAAGCTAATGGTACGAAATACTTCAAATATTTTTTCTCTGCGCTTAAGAACTGCCCGAACAGAAAAAAAGCTTTCTCAAGAGAGATTAGGAATCTTGGCAGGCATAGATGAATCCTCTGCGAGTGCGAGGATGAATCAATATGAAACAGGAAAACATTTACCAGATTTTCTTATGGCAACAAAAATTGCTGATGTTTTAGAAGTACCTGTTTCGTATTTTTATACTGAAGATAGCTTGATGGCTGAAATTATATTAAAATTGCATTTGCTATCAGAGTTACAGAAATTAGAAGTTTTAAAGTTTATTGAGGAGTTTAATTAAATTTTTTGTCGACTTTAGAAATTTAATTCTGATCACTCTTTTCCCTAATATCAAAAATATCTTTCAGATATAAAGCCGTACTTGCTTTACCACCAAAGTATGATGCCCCTATGATCAGAGCGACATACACTATACAGAAAAGAATTTTATAAAATGAATAGCCACTAATTTTGTAGACATCGTTAAGTTAGATAATATAGCTAATTAACAAGGTGTTTTATGAGTGGAAAACGATATACCGACGAGTTCAAGATTGAAGCTGTTCGGCAAGTAACAGAGAAAGGTTACAGCATTGCCGAGGTTGCAGATCGCCTTGGGACGACAACTCACAGTCTCTACGCTTGGATTAAGAAATACGATCCTAAATCCAGTCAAGCTGCATCAGCCCAGATTGATCAAGCCAAAGAGCTTGCTCGACTAAAGAATGAACTACAACGAGTCACCGAAGAGCGGGATATCTTAAAAAAGGCCGCGGCGTACTTCGCAAGCCAGTCCAAATGAGGTACGCATTTATCAAGGACAACCAGCAGTTTTGGTCTGTTCGACGAATGTGTTCTGCATTGGAAGTTCATCGCAGCGGCTTTTATGCCTGGTTAAAACAACCTTTGAGTGCTACAGCTAAACGTAGTGAACAGTTATCAGGGCTGATTAAACAGTTCTGGTTGGAATCAGGCGGTGTTTATGGCTACCGCAAGATTTTCTGTGACCTGCGTGACGTTGGTGAGTCATGTGGTATTAATCGGGTTCATCGCTTGATGCAACGTGAGGGTTTGAAATCCCAGCGAGGCTATCGTAAACCAAGATATTCCAAGGGCTTTCAACCTATTGTCCAATCCAATACTTTGGATCGGCAGTTTAATCCAACTGAACCAAATCAAGCTTGGGTGACTGATTTTACCTACATCCGCACGCATGAGGGATGGTTGTTCTTGGCTGTCGTTATTGATCTATTTTCACGATTAGTTGTCGGTTGGTCGATGAAACCAATGATGACTACAGCGTTAGTTTTAGATGCCTTACTCATGGCAATTTGGCGCAGATCACCAACAAATAAAGTATTGGTACACTCAGACCAAGGTAGTCAATATACCAGTTATGAATGGCAGGACCTTCTAAAGCAACATGGTTTGGAAAGCAGTATGAGCCGTCGTGGCAACTGTCACGACAATGCAGTAGCTGAGAGCTTTTTCCAGCTACTGAAACGAGAAAGAGTTAAACGGAAGATATATTCAACACGTGCTGAAGCTAGATCAGATATATTTGAGTATATTGAGATGTTCTACAACGTGAAGCGTCGCCATGGTGCTAACAACCAACAGTCACCGAAGGACTTTGAGACGTTTCATGAAATGAAGCTGGCGTGTGTCTAGGATATTAGTGGCTATTCAAAATGAATATGTATCCTTATCTATTATTTTACTTGAAGTAAGTTCTTCTAGGAAAAATACTTCAAATATTACTAAACCTAGATACACTAATGCAGCACAAATAAGTATTATTATTGCTATTGACTTGATATTATTAATTGTTTTTTCTTTAAAGATATATTCTAAATATGCTTGATTATTTTCTATGCCTTGTTTTAGGAAGAAATAACCATGATTTAAATCTGAAAAAATCTTGCTGAAATTCCATAAATTATTAATTCTTTTATTGAACAAACTATAGTGATATCTATTAGTCCCTAAAAAATTATTAGTCGCATATTGGAATTGTATAGGTTGTAATGAATTTTTATTTTGGTTAAATTTCTTACATGCTTCTAAGTAATTATCCAACTCTATCTTATCTTCTTTAAAATTTTTCTTTTTTAGTTCAAGACGAAATCTTGGTGAAAAAAACCATTTAATAACTGTTCCAAAAAAGCCAAGTCCTAATAAAGCCCCTACTATTAATTTAACCCACTCCATATCTAACATCCTGTGCATGAAAAGATCTTTTATCTAAACAAAAAATTTAACAAGTATATAGGTAGAAAATTAAGAATTGCGTCACAAATTGACGTATACCATTAAAATCTATAGCTTTACTTTTTTAAATCAAACACAATAGACCTCAAAGAAATTTGAGATTCATCTAAGTGATTAAAAGAAAAATTCACCAGATATGGATTCTAGTTTGAAGTGGAGTTTTATAGACCAACTAGTATCCGTGGTAGATGACCTATTAATTGGTTATTTCACAGCTCGATGAAATTGTTATTAATAGTTTTAAATTAAAAATATTTTAAGATTTTTTAAACAGGTATATTTATGGGTAATGCAGATTTAGTTAGAGCAAGTAGAGATGGCGATCAGTTTCATTATTTATGGGCTGCAAGAAAAGCTCTTCTACTTCTAAATCCCCTATCTGGATTACATACCTTGACTATTGAAGGTCCTAGTAAAACTGAATTTAATGAGGAGGTAGAAGAAGGCGAAGAAATCGTAGATGTGGGGGAATACTATACTAGTAATCATTTTTCTGATGCCTCTAAAATCATATACACCCAACTTAAACATTCCACATTACATACACAAACCCCATTTGAGCCTAGTAAATTACGCAATACCATCGAAGGTTTTTCGAAAAGATATCGTAGCTTGATAGATAAAGAATCTAAGGATGAGGTGTTAAAAAAAGTAGAATTTCATTTCGTTTCAAATAGAGCGATCAATGATGATTTCTATAAATCTATTAATGAGCTAAAGGAAACGGGTAAAGTTACTAAACCGGCTGATCTGCAAAAATTAGAAAAATTTACTACGTTAAAAGGTAATGATTTAGAGGACTTTATTAGGCTTGTAAAATTCCCATCACAAGAGCCTAACTATATAGCTCAACGTGAGATTCTTGCTCAAGACGTTGCTCACTATCTACCAGGGGATGATGTTAATGCTCCAAATGAGTTAAAGGAATTAATAACTCGTAAAGCACTTAGCGAAAACCAAAATACACCAGAAATTACACGATATGAAGTACTCCGTGCACTTAAAACAAACCCAGATGATCTGTTTCCAGTAAAAAACTTAATAAAACAGTTAGAAAATATTGTTGATAGACCTATCGTAAGAACACTAATTAATATTATTAATGAATCACATAGTCAAAAATTTATTATTCAGGCTGAAGGTGGTGTAGGTAAATCAATATTAAGTACACAATTACACAACTATATACCTTCTGGATCATTGACGATTGTCTATGACTGCTTTGGTAATGGTGACTACAGACAATCATCATCAGCAAGACATACACATAAAATAGCGTTAGTTCAAATTGCAAACGAATTAGCTGGATTAGGCTTATGTCATCCACTAATACCAACAGCCAGTGCCGGTCCTAGCGAGTATATAAAGGCATTTTTGTTTAGATTAAAGCAAGTTTCTGAAAGGTTCTCTAATAAGAGTAAGCAGCTATTTATAGTTATTGATGCTGCTGATAACTCACAAATGGCAGCAGATGAATTTAATTATGGTCGTTCTTTCATAACTGATCTTTTACAAGAAAATTTACCTGATAATATTAAAATAATTGCTTTAGCGAGACCTTATAGAGTTGAACTTCTAATGCCTAAACAAGATATTGAACTTCTTGATTTAGAACGCTTTAGTGAAAATGAAACAAAACAACATCTATTAAACTACTATCCTGATGTTTCGACACAAGACGTATTAGAATTTCATCGACTTACCAGTGGTAATCCACGAGTCCAAAGTATTGCTTTAGAACAAAATTTAACTTTGCATGAGATTCTTTCATTTTTTGGTGGAACTCCCAAAAGCGTAGAAGATACTATTAAAGATTTGTTAGATAAGGCAATTTCCACTTTCAAAGAACAAAACTACTCCGAATCAGAAGAAATTGATTTACTGCTGACTTCAATTGCTATTTTACGTCCATTAATTCCACTGCAAATTTTATCTGATTTAACTAATATCAGGGCTGATCAAATAAGAAGTATTATTTCTGATATAGGTGGTCATCCAATTCGTCTTAGCGACAATAATATTCAATTTGTTGATGAGCCAACAGAGTCTTGGTTCCGTGAAATTTATAAGCCAAAAGATACTAGCTTGCTCAATGATTTTATTCAGAAGCTTAAACCTCTCGCTGTAAATTCTGTATATGCCGCTTCTGTACTACCCCAAATCTTGATGGATGCAGGTAATTTTGAGGAGTTAGTTGAGTTATCTTTAAATTCTGAAATGTTACCAACGAATTCCACACTAGAAAGAAGAAAGGTTGAATTACAGCGTCTGCAATTTGCAATAAAAGCCGGACTCAAACTTGGTAAATATACAGAGGTTGCTAGGTTGTCATTAAAAGCTGGTGGAGAAGTTGCCGCAGAAGCTAGGCAGTACCAATTACTTGAAGAGAATATAGACCTAGTTGGTACAACCTTTAGTGATCATCAAATTTTAGATTTAATCTCTGAAAAAGTATTTAAAGGTGGTTCATGGCATGGCTCGAAATATATTGCTGAGGCTAAACTTCTATCATATCGAGAGGAGTTCCATGGGGAATCACGTAGTAAACTGCGTATTGCTAATGAGTGGCTAAGAAGTTTGTTTAAGCTTCCAAAAAAAAATAGACGCCATGAAAAAATCGAATTCAAAGAAATTAGTGATATTTTTATAACTCTTTTAAATATTAAAAGTACTGATGATGCTTTGGATTGGCTTAGAAGACATTGGAAAAAATTTGTAAGTTATGAAGTCACTAAGCTAGCTGTTCAAGATTTAATTAAAATTAATAAAATGGATGTTATACAAGAAATTTTAGATAAATCAGGAAATAATATATTTTTAACTTTAGGTATTATAGAGATACTTAAATTAAATCACTGTATTATCTATTCTGAAAATTTTTCACGAATTTTAAAACTACTGAGTTACGACAAAGTAAAACTTGATATTGGGATAACTCCCATTCTTTGTTTTTTAGAAGTAGCTTTTAAGCAACAACTTTGTTCAGCTACTGAGGCGTATCAAATTTTATCAAAATATTTGCCTTCTCAAATACCATATGAGATTACAGATCGTTTTGGAAACTCGGATAGAGTCAACTACATGAAGGCTTACGCTTTACATAAAGCATGGAATAATAAGACATTAGAACTACTTGATTTAGTACCAGAGAGATTAAAAGATGAGTTTATAAAGGACACGTATAGCTCATCAGAAGAAATAACCACGCTAAAACGAGATGTTGCAGCAGTTCTGCCATGGTACAAATTATATGCTCGGTCAATCACAGAGAAGATTTGCATTAAGGAACTCGATCTACTAATTGAACAAGCGAAATCAGATTCCCAGAAAGCTCAAGGATATTCTTATCGGAAATATGGCAATCATCTAGAAAATGAAATTGCAAAAATATGGTTTGATATTTTAATTTTAAATAATCATCTTAGCCAAGAAACTTATCCAGAGATAGAAAGTCATTTCAAAGAAAAAATTTATCTTAATACACGTAATCATTTCACTCTTATTTTAGCTTTGCAAAAACAATTTGAATTAGAAGATTATTGTTATGAAAATATATACAAAAACTTAAAAGCTCTTGAGAATAGTGATGATCGTGCAGAAACATTGGTGAGTGATTATATGTCTATTGCCCAATCAATTTTCCCTTTAGATCAAATAGAAGCTACTACGATATTAAATAAAGCCATTGAAGTAAGTAGTAAACTAGGTGAAGAAAATCTACAACGATGGAATGCATTACTTTGCTATGGTGTAAAAGCTGGGCAGGAGCAAAATAATAGAAAACCACAGCTATGCTATCGTTTTAGTCAATGTGCTGAATTGACATATAAATATGTACATAGAGATAAACATTTTCCATGGGATTATATAGTTGATGCAATTTATGATTTAGATCCTAATTCCGCATTTGCTATTGCTAGTCGTTGGCGTGATCGTAGATTTGGAGACGAAGATAGAATATTGGGCAATCTGGTGGATAAGTTACTTAAAGAACAATTTTTATCACCATTGATACCATTCGCTTTCAAAGCGATGGGAGCTACATATGACTTAGATAATCTATTAAGCTCTATTAAATCATTAGCTTTAAGTGATGAACTAAAAAGAAAGGTTTTACAAAGTTTCTATCTCTATATTGTTGTACCTAATCCTTCCGAAAAAAATATTAGTCGCCTTAGAGATTTGGTCGAGGCATTTAATATAACAGATCAAACTGTCCAAGATTTTTTCCTCTCACTCAGTAATTCAGAGGTTTATGTTCAAGTAGAAGAAGCATCTCACTCTTCAACCTTCGATCAAGAAAAGTTTGATTGGGATGTATTTTTTGAAAATTATACTGACTCAAATCGAAGTGTTGATTTTGTTGCAGCATTTATTGGTTTTCAGGAATTGAAAAATAAGCATTGGATTAAAAAAGCCTTTTATGTACAGCTTTTTCAAAAAATAAGTCCGTCACAAGCAATATTATTGATCAATTGGTGGTTCGATAATCCTAGAAATAGAATTCGTGACTTAGATGATCTTTTAATAGCTATCCCACTTCGATTTAAACGGAGAATGTCATTTTTAGACGTTTTAGATTCGAGAATAAAACAATTCCTGAAAATACATCATGCTGATTTTTATATAGATACTTATGGAAGTAATCTGAAATTACATATTTTAAGTGTGTTAACAGGGAAACCTAAAACTGATTATATTCAATCTCTCTTAGAAGGTATGAGTGAAAGTTCTATTACTTTAGAAAGTGAAAGTTTATTTAGGATAGCTCATTTACTTACACCTATGATTACACCAAATCAATCCTGTGAGGTTTTAGAGTATGGTCTAGGCTTACTGGAAAGTGATTTGGGATCGGATATCGCAGATGGGCAATGGCATGAGGAATTAGCACCACCAGAGAATACAATAGAATCTATATCAGGTTATATTTGGTCTAGCCTAGCATCTCCTTTCAATACTGTTAAATGGCAAGCTGCGCATACTGTTAAGTTACTTTGTGATTTTGAGCAAAGAGAACTATTTTCTTATTTAATTAATTTTATTAGTGATGAAAATTATCGAAGTTTTTATGATCAAAAATTTGAATTTTATCAATACTCGGCTATTCAATGGTTACTTAATGCTTTATTGAAAGTATCATATAGCCCAAATAACTTTTTGGCTGAATATGTTGAAACATTTAAGCAGTTAGTAGATCCAAATCGACCGCATTTGATGATTCGACAACTTGCTTCAAAAATTCTTCTAAATCTATTTAGATTAAAGCTTATAACCCTAAATGAAGAAGAAATTAAAGCCTATCTGGAAATCGGTAAATCTAATTTTAATAAAGTAGAACAGGAAGCTATAGATCTTTCCAAATATTCAGATATGAATCAAGATGAAATTGATTCATTTGGTATTGATTTCGGTCCTTACTGGCTTGATCCATTAGGCTCAATGTTTGGGTTACACCCTACACACATATACTTTGAAACAACTCAAATATTAAAGAATGAAATTGGATTTACGGATAAGCGTAAAGCCAATGATGCACGTCATAAAATGGAAATTTATGACTGGCAACAAGTAAGACATAGCCATGGTTCAAGTCCTAAAGTTGAAGATTTAGATTTCTATCTGTCTTACCACGCAATGATGATTACAGCAGATAAGCTATTGCAAACAATACCATTACTTGAAAGTGAATATTCATGGAGAGATTTTGATGACTGGATTAGACGATATGATTTATCCTCTATAGAACCTTATTGGCTAAGTGATTTTAGAGATCCATGTCCTCGAATAACGACAGAATGGCCTAAAGAAGATAGAAAAAATTCTTTAAACTGGTCTTATAGTTGTTCTTCTGTTGATTATGATGATTCGATTTATCATAGCGATTTAGAACTTTGTTTATGGGGGGGATGGTCAGAAGTAAATAACTATAATCAAGCGAAAGACATTCGTATCCGTTCAAGTTTGGTGAGTCCAGACACTTCTAATGCTCTTTGGAGAAGTCTACAAAGTGTCGAGTCAAGCTACTCTTATCATTTACCTAATGCTAATAACGAACAGTTTGAAATTGATGAAGATAATTTCAAATTAAAAGGATGGATTATTGAACAGGAAATTGATTTATCAAATTTTGATGATGATTTATGGGGAGCTGCATTAAGATATGAGATTACCCAACCATCAAGAGAGACTATTTCTTTAATGAATCTATCATCTGATTCATTAAAGAAAAATTGGTTTTACAAAAATGAAAGGGTTATAAATCTTTCTATTTGGGGTGAATATAAAAATGAAGATTATGAGTATTCAAATGGTTATAAGCTAAAAGTGAATAAAATTTTCATTCTCGACATGCTTAATAAAATAAATATGGACATGATTATTTCTGTAGATATCAATCGCAGACACAAATACGGCAGTTATGAATATAAACAAAATTCAGAAGGGCTTGATGAGTATTTACCTAGTAGTAAACGAGTTTATTTAATGAAAAAAAATGGAGATATGTATGTCTACTGAAAATCTTATCGAACTAGGGAAAAGGCTAGTACAAGAATTTAAGCTAGAAAATAAAAACGATATACTATCTCAATGGCTACTGCACTATCTAGCAGAATTATTTGAACAATATAATTTATCGGCTTCTCCTGAAAAAAAGCGTATAGCGGCTTTAGAGATTAAAGATACTATTTTTAAGTTATGGGAATTTCGCTATCAGCAGTCCCATTCCCAGAGTGGTTTCAAAAATATAGAATCTTTAATTTCAACTTTACAGAAATTAAATTTAGATAATGATGATGTGTTCTACAAAGGACTAAGTAATTTTAGAAATGCAGAACAAACTACAGATCAGACTAGTCCTAAATATTGGTACAACTATGCTCTTAAACTTGATAAAGCATCAAGGCTATTGATAAGGAATTGCATACTTAAAGGTTATGAACTTAATGAAACTGATAATCAAGAAATTGCTGAACTTATCGGGAAAATTGAGGGATTTGATGCTTATGAAAATTTGTTCAATAAATTTTATAGTGATCAATCTAGCCAAGATCAAGAACATGAGATCATCAAAAATAATATTTCAAAAATAAACGCACTAATTAATGCCTTAGCAGATTTAAAAAACACTTATGAGGAAAAACTAACCTCTTAGTCTTAAAGTGGCCAAGTATTCATATTAAAGATTGTAAAAGTATGATTATTCATAGCAAATCGTTAAATCATATTTATGCAACTAAATCTGAGTGGAATCAACGTGTTAAATACTATTCAAAGATATATTACAAATAGAATCTTAGGCTTTAAACTTGACTATTCATCAAAAAATACCTAGTATACTTCTAGGGAGTAATTTTTATAAAACTACCCCAATTCCGAGGCTCGACATTCATGTTCGAGCTTTCGTGTTTTTAAGTCATGTGTTTCTAATTTTCTGTACATTTCTTTCTTTTATTTAAAAAAAATTTATTAATTAATTGTTTATTGGTTTAAGGATCTATGGCTATACAAGACGAATACTATCTCACTCACCAAGAGATCAATAGCTTGAGGGCTGATGCTAAGCAAGCATCGGAATTGTGTCGTGCCTTGCTTATAAGAGATCAGTATCTAAAAATTTATCATTACTGTGTTGAATGGTCAGAAGAAAAACAGATATTTATTGGGCAATGTTCTGAATTTCCAAAGGTTTTATACTTAGATAATGATATTAAAATAGCTATCTTTGGAATTAAGAAACGGATTGAAAATATCACTAAAGACATGATTATTAATGCTAAGCCTATCCCCATCCCTTTTGGTAATCCTTCCATAAATAATCTAAGTTGAAAGTAGAGATTGAGCAGTAATATTTTTTAGTAGCAAATTTTTAAGTGAAATTAGTGGACTACCGATAAATGTAATATGTGAAACAAAATTACTGATCTAAACAAATTGATTATCTTGCATTGAAAAATCAAAATTATTGAATCAAAAGCGAAAAGAAAACTTAGAACAAACAATTGTAAATCTAGCGGGTTTTAAAGACCCTAAAATGTTATTGTGTGGGTAATAGCAGGCCATCAATTATCTTATGCTGAGGCTTTAAGGGTAAAGTCTAAAATAATTTTGAAAGAGGATGATACATATCAAGTATAATTTAACGAAATGATATATTAGATTACAAAAAAATTTAGGATTTAGGTTTCCAAACTATAAACCTAAATCCTTATGATTTAATTGCAATAAAATCAATTAATATCCATTTTTTCTTGATGTTTTATCTTATTTTTTTGATCCTCAAGACGAGATATTGTCTGATTCATTATGCCTGTTTTTTGAAAATTGTTTTCACCACTCATTGTAAAAGATATTTCAGCTAATATTAATTTTATCGCATTTGTAATTTCCTTTGATTTACTATTTTCAAAAAATTTGTGTAAATAAAATATATAAATAGCTTGCAAATAAAATGATTTTTTATTAAAAAATGGAAGGGATTTTTTTGTGACTTCTATTGATTTTTTAATATCAATATCAATATAACATAGGATAGCTAATGCTCTATGCCCACTATTTTTTGATTCAAAATATTTCTCAAAAAAAACTTTCATTTTAGGTGATGATGATTTTTCAACAATCACATAGGAATAAACAAAAGTAATCACAAGTGTAAAAAACTGCTTAATATCTTGTTCTTCTTCTGGGTTTATATCATCAGGTTTTATTACATCAAAATCATTCTTTACTATTGATAGGAGGAAACTAAAGACTTGATCCCAGTATGTGAATAAGTCTTCCAAACTATCTTCTTTTAATTTTTTTGGAACTAATTCGCTATTTCGCAATATGGCTGCAAAGGTTTTTAAAGC
The DNA here is from genome assembly GCF_022549495.1 of Acinetobacter sp. ANC 4805. Taxonomy (GTDB): domain Bacteria; phylum Pseudomonadota; class Gammaproteobacteria; order Pseudomonadales; family Moraxellaceae; genus Acinetobacter. The sequence continues at coordinate 351,093 of NZ_JAKZGD010000002.1, read as the reverse complement.
TACTAATGCATTAAAATGCTCTGAATCATTAGGTGTTTTAATTTTTTCTCGACTAACTGAATGATCAATAGATGCTCTGTTAGGAGTATCTAAAATTATTTCTTCATTTTGGTGCTCATTATGAGAGTCAATTTTTAAGGAGATATCACCAAATATAGATTCTGATAGCAATATACCTGTTTCATTTTCTAAAGAGAGTTCATTCGCATTAAAATTTACCGTACTAAATATTTTTTTGATTGCATTATGAAATTCAACAAGTAATCTTTCTTTATCTCTATATATTCCAGAATAGTATTCAAACTCAATAGAATAGTCTTGTATTTGATTGTTATTAATAATATTAAGCCAAAAATCTTCATTATTATTAAAATGTTCAGCTAAAAAGAAAGATCGAAAGCAATCAAATTTAAATCCAATCAAATTTGAATCACCATATAATAACCCTTTTTCAATTAATTCTGTTCTTAAGTTTTCTTTAGAGTGAAGACCTAGATCAGCAAAATACTGTATCTTGAACTTATCAAAATCTGCTATTGAAATATTGGTTAATTTTCTACTATCTAGATAATATGAAAATTGTTTTAGAAAGTGGCTAATATTTGTTGAGTCAAAATCCTCTCTTTTCTTTTCCTCACCAAATTTATTTAATAAACCCTCAATTAGTACTTGAACAACAGAAGCTTCATTGAAGAGATGTGAGTTATTTTTATTTTTTTCAACAACCCATAATAACATAGATATTAGGAATGGCGTTGATGGAACATTTAGTTGATCTATAAGTTTATTGACAAGTTTTATATTATTTTGGCTTGCTTCTAAGTCATCAATAAACCAGTTTTGAATTAGCTTCTCTGTATGATATTTCTTGAAAGAGTGAATGTGTATTTGATTCTTAAAAAAATCTTTATTATAGGTAAACTCACTAAGTTGCATTTCTGGTTCAGTCGCAGAAGCAATATATTTCGAAGAGCTAAACTCTGTGATGAATGAATTTATCGTCCGTTCATCATTTTTATTTTTAAGACTCAGATTGTCGAAAGCAACCAACATGGAACCCGAGGTTAATAATTCTATTAATTCCCTCTTATTTAAAATACCATCTAAAAAATTTATTGCTGCTGTCAAAATACTTGAACGAGTTATATTCTTGTCATTAATTCTTGCCTTTTCTAAATCAATTACGATTCCTAACTGAGCCTGAGGATATATTTTTTGGAACTCATTTGTTATAATAAAGTTTAATAAAGTACTTTTTCCAGATTCTCTTTTCCCAAAAAAAATGATATTCCCATCACTTTTATATAATTCATCTAAAGTCGTGAGTTTAGATTTTTCAGAGTTTCCAGCTAATGCATAGTACTCTTTTTCACTTGTATGTGATAAAGGTGGTTCCACAAAAATTGTAGATAATTCCTGTGGGGCAACACCTGAATTTGTTGATAATAACTTTTGGTTAGTTGTTAGATTAATATGCCGAATTATTTCGCCACTAATCAAACTAATTTCCTTTTTTTTTTCAAAACTAAAGAGTGTAGTAGAGTCAGAGCTAAACCTTATAGACTTATCGAACGTATTTCTTTGATCATAATATTCTCTAGCAATAGTTCGGATACTGCCTTCTTGGATTTCTATTATTGAATATCCATTAAAGTATTGCCTATTTTCATAAATACATCCAGTATTACTTACAAATAAGCTTCCCAAATTTGAAGCAATAGTCGAAGCACTATTGTTGTGCATATGTCCGCAAAGTAGTAAATCAAAATTATTTGTCAAAGTATTTTGTATATAAGTTTTTTCATCAGGTGATATCCAATCTAGTGGGTGATGTAAAACGGCAATTTTAAGTTCACAATCACGTATTTCATCAGCTGCTCGCTCAACTTGATGCTGTGCGATATATAAATTGCCATAATCATTTCTACCCCCACCTTTAGTAAACCAAGCACTGTTTAAAGACGCAATTCCAACTTTTTTCTGGCAAATATCAACTTCCTTGGTGAAAAATATCTTGTTTTCTAAATTCTCTAAAGTAATTTCAGATGCAATTTCATTATAGTCTTTTAGGTGTCCTAGTATGTTCGAATCAGGTTCATTATGGAGGTCATTAAAAAAAGTATTGGCTTTAGTATATGAAGTGACATTGTTGTACATCACATCATATATAGATTTTCTTTTTTTTAGATTTATGTCGTGATTACCAGGACATGTGACTATAGGAATTTTTTTTCCAACTATTTCTTTAATTTTTGAAAAAAAAGCTAAAATATTATCTTTTTGGAAGTTCCCGCGAGCTGCTATATCTCCAGAACAAACAACTAGATCGAAAGTACCATTAGATTGTATGTCTTTTAAGAAACTTTCTAAGACTTTTTCTTGATCATAGTTAGTGTGAAGATGAAGATCCGAAAAATGAAGAATTCTTATCATGAGTTACCGTCTTATTTGAAGTATGATTGTTGTTATAAATTATAAGCATATAAAGTTTAGTTTGCAGTAGTTTTAAAAACAAGTTTGAATCATACTGAGATTGTCGGAGAGCTATTTTCTTGAGAGAATACTTTAATCACAAAATTCAACTCCCCCTGAAATCAAAGAACGAGTATTACGCTTACTTCAGTTGAAACGGTGAATGGACCAAATGGAGGTAGTTGAATATCTGGAATCTGATTGAGCAGGTTTAGCTCTGACGTTGAACTTGCAACTTTGAACTAGGTAGATTGGATTAACAAGACACGATTGCATAGTGCGATTGGGTATGTTTCGCCATTTCAGTTTGAAGCAATGTACTATACCAAAGTAGATGTGTTAGATTTGGCAGCCTAACTTAAATAACCTGTCTCCGATAAAATCGGTATGATTCACTAAGATATCTTTTTAACAAGTCAAAGTGTCCGAGTTATAGAAAAATCATTGTTCTTATACTCATAATACTTATTGTTCATTTGTGTAGAAATATACAAACCACAACTTGATAGTATATTTTTTAATCAAAAAGAACAGTGCCAAAAATGGACTGAAATATCTAATTTTGTACATCCAAATAATTTTAAAAATGGACACATTTTTTGAACTTAATGCTTGTAACCTCTTAATTTATAATGTCCATCAACAATAAACTTGTAGGTAAATTAGCCCACATTTTACAATTCCAACAAGGAACACATGTCATTCTAAAAGGGATGTTTTTACAAGTAGGCTATTATCTCAGTTTTAAAAAATATAACCCGTATAAATATACATTTATACAAGGCAAAGCTTTTAGGAATTACAATATTGAACAGCAAGGTGACATTGCACGAGATATTTTTCTAAAGAAGATTTCAAATATTATTCTGAGCCCATAAAAAAGCCCTGTGATATAAATAACAGGGCTTTTAAGTTAAAAAATCGCAATCTGTTTTATGCAACAGAACTTTTGCGTACCTCAGATTTGAGTTCATGAGCGTCCACACCAGCAGTAAAATCCATATCTTTGCGTATATCATCCATAATAATTGTACCAATACGCCCCACACCAATTGCTAATCCAAATGCAATCACAGGAAATAAAATCGTTGAAATCACCATCATTTTTACCTCTTTAATATAAAAAAGTTTTAATTGACTGACCAAGTTTCAAACTTATTTGTCTTGCTCTTGGAACATTACTGTACCAATACGCCCCACAACCACAGCTAAACCAAATGCAACTACAGGAAATAATAAAACTGACATAATCTCTACCCCACGAATAACAATAAGTGTTTGCTTGTAATTAAGATTGTTTGTCTTGCTCTTGGAACATCACCGTACCAATACGACCAACGACAACAGCCAAACCAAATGCAACTACAGGAAATAATAAAACTGACATATCTACTACCTCGTTTTGTATGTTTCTCACATACCTGATTTAAATTACAGTGTACAAATGTTCACATTGATTAGGATAATAGCAGTGTACATGCGTACACTCAAGTGGTAGAAAAACTTTCCCGACAAATGGTATAAAAAGCAATCAATGAATTTAAAATATTGAATTAAAACAAAATAAAATTATATGAAAATCATAAATCAATTAAATTTTGGTCTTTTTTTATTTTTTATACTTTCCAGCAACATGTCTTTATCGTAATAAGTACGTCATTTAATTATGAAAAAATAAGATGAAAAAAATTTATTCTGTTATGTTAAAAATTTTTTTAAATCAAGTACCGTAACAACACAAACAACTAGAAAAGCTAAAATTTATCAACAGATCTTCGTATTTTATACAGAAAAACTTGTTATTTTTACGCAGAAAAATGCACATTTAGTATATATTAGTAAACTTGTCATTTTTCTTTAAGATACAGAATGTTTAGCACCATGATATACAATCGTTTTTAAAACTATACTTATATAAATCAAAATCTTGTATATCAGCACTTGTTAAGACTTAGGATTAGGTTTGAATGAAAAATTTTAAAATTGCCCTTGCTCAATTTTCTCCGCATATTGGCAATGTTGACGCAAACACTCAAAAGATGGTTGAGCAAGCAAATTTAGCGAAACAACAACAGGCTGATCTGATCATCTTCCCTGAACTCTCCACGCTAGGTTATCCTGCTGAAGACTTATTACTTCGCCCAAATTTACAAAAACGTACTCAAAAAGCGTTTGCTCAATTAAGTGAAGTGAAAGATATCGTTATGGTGTTTGGTTTTGTTCACCAAACAGAAGATGGTCATCGCTACAACTCAGCAGCAGTAATTAAAGATGGTCAGGTTTTAGGTGTTTATAACAAACAAAACTTACCTAATTATGGCGTGTTTGATGAAAAACGTTATTTCCAAGATGGTCATCAACATTTAGTTTTTGAATATCTAGGTCATAAGTTTGGTGTGCTGATTTGTGAAGATGTCTGGTCACTCAATACCGTCAAACAACTGAGCCAACTGAATGTTGAAACTGTTCTCGTTCTAAATGCATCTCCGTATGAAGTGGGCAAACCTCAGCATCGCATTCAGACATTAGGTGAACTTGCAAAACAACTAAGTTTGAATATTGTTTATGTCAACCAAGTCGGCGGACAAGACGATCTTATTTTTGATGGTTCAAGTTTTGTAACCAACAAAAATGGTCAACTCGCATTACAAGCACCAAGTTTTCAAGAATCTGTTTATGTGACTGAATATGATGCAGAGCAAAAACAATTCAAAACTGCAGATGCAATTCCAGCTGTAGAGACTTTTGCCGAAATCTATCAAGCATTGGTCATGGCGACACGTGACTACGTGCAACGTTCAGGTTTTCCTGGTGTGATCTTGGGCTTATCAGGTGGTATTGATTCGGCATTAACACTTGCAATTGCTGTTGATGCAATTGGTGCAGAGAAAGTACAGGCAGTGATGATGCCTTATACCTATACCTCTCAAATGAGTGTAGAAGATGCCACAGAGCAAGCACGTCGCATGGGCGTAACTTTTGGTATTGCTGAAATTCATCCAATCGTAAATAGCTTCATGCAAACCCTATTCCCATTCTTTGGAAATACACCTGCTGACGCAACTGAAGAAAATTTACAGGCGCGTACCCGTGGTACTTTACTCATGGGCTTGTCTAATAAATTTGGGAATCTTGTACTTTCAACAGGTAACAAGTCTGAAATTTCAGTCGGTTATTGCACACTCTATGGTGATATGGTCGGTGGCTTCTCTGTATTAAAAGACGTCTATAAAACCATCGTCTTTGAATTGGCAAAATATCGTAATACGCTAAGTGAAATACCTGTGATTCCTGAGCGTGTGATTACTCGCCCACCTTCAGCTGAATTGCGTCCTGATCAAACAGATCAAGACTCTTTACCAGCATATGACATACTTGATGCAATTCTATACGCTTATATCGAAGAAGATCTTAGCCAAGCAGATATTATTGCAAAAGGCTATGAAGCTGAAGTGGTCGAAAAAGTAATTCGCTTAGTCGATCGCAATGAATACAAGCGTCGTCAGGGTGCGATTGGACCACGTATTAGCTCACGTGCATTCAGTCGTGAACGACGCTACCCTATCGTCAATGGATGGACAGCGAATGACTGAAAAAATTGTTTCTGAAAAGTCACAATTACTTGCTCAAGCACTTATGCTTGAGCAAGTGGCATTTTATAAAAATCAGCTTACAACACAACTTTCTGCTGAATTCTTTCAGCAATTTATTCAATTATTTCTACAACATGCGCCTGAGATCAAGCTAAAGGAAGTGATTGAACTCGAACAAATTCAAGCTGTTGTAAAACGTTATGCGTTTGAAATGCAACTTGGTGCGGGGTTACTTGAATTCATTGGTGAAATTGCACAACGGCTGCATGTTTTTTCTTTACAATCCTCAGCGCAATTAGAAGACGTTTTTTCAGATCATCAATTTGAAATGTGGTTATCCAAATTTCTCGAATTAGAAAATATTCGACATTATTTAAACCATTTTTTAAAAGAAAGCCCTTCTATTCAACAGTTGTGCCAATATATTGCAACGACAGCGCTGCAAAATAAACTACCCAAATTATTTTCACAATCTGATGAAGAACAAGCCTCTGATAGTAAATATCAGTGGCAGCAGAAACTAAAAACCTTTTCACATCGTCAGCAACAGCGTATTGAACAGAAAATTGAAGAAAGTATTGCTCGCTTCATTCAAGAGCAACTTGTTGATTTAAGCTTACTTTCAAATGATGATCTAGAAAGCCTAGCGCGTAATCTTTGGGAAGACAACAAAGCTAAACCTTTATCTGAATATACCAAGCAAGTGACACCACTCGATGTTGAAGAGTTCTTTGTGATGATTTATGAGTATTGGAAAGAACTGCGTCAGTCTTCCTTTATTCAAGATCTGATCTTATACGGCGTAAAGGTCTTTTATGACTTTTATGAAGATGAAAGCTTAGAAGATGTGTTTGCTGCGATTGGTATTGAAGAATCTGATCTTCAAAATGAAGCTGTACGTTTCTATCCTAAAGTTGTTGTCGCTTTAGATGAACATGGTGTATTAGAACCGATTATCACCATGATTGTAAAACCTTTCTATGAAAGCCAGCAAACGTTAGCCACCATCGAAAAGCACCTCTAATCATTACAATTTATTCTGAGATATATTGAGACAGAATCAATATATCTCCTTAGCTACTTTTCATTTCCTTTTTGAATTACGCCCCAAAAATTCCTCAGAAAAAAAATAGATTTTTCTCGTAAATACATGCAAACATTGAATCTATTTAGAATAAAAAAATTGAAGATTTCTATTATTTTCTAACCAGTTGAATGTTCTTATAAAGAAAAGAATAGATAAAAAAAACCACGCAGGAGCGTGGTTTATAAAATGGTGGCTATGACGAGACTTGAACTTGTGACCCCCGCATTATGAGTGCGGTGCTCTAACCAACTGAGCTACATAGCCGTAAACTGTGTGCGCATTATCTAGTGTTCTATACAATAGGTCAAGTCTATGATATTGAAAATACGCAACATATGAACAGTTTTTGTGCTTTCAATTTCTATTTGATCGTTTTTCAACACGTCTAGCATTCGATGATTAAAAAATTAATTTTAATATCCAAATAAAAAAAAGACCACGCAGGAGCGTGGTCTATAAAATGGTGGCTATGACGAGACTTGAACTTGTGACCCCCGCATTATGAGTGCGGTGCTCTAACCAACTGAGCTACATAGCCGAAAACTGTGGGCGCATTATCTTAACTTTCAATACACACGTCAAGCACAATTTTAAAAAATTTGAGAAGTGGGCCTATAAGCCGGGTTCTGTCGAGGACGATCATTCCTCTAGGCGTACAATCACTCATACGCTCAAGCGACCTACCCGAATCCAGCACGGGCCGTGCCTCAGGATTCCTATTTGGTCTTGCTTCTGGTGGGGTTTACCTTGCCGTGAACTGTTACCAGACACGCGGTGCGCTCTTACCGCACCCTTTCACCCTTACCTATACCTCATATTCCCTCGCCCTCTGAGAGGGTTAGGGAGAGGAACAGGCGGTCTACTCTCTGCTGCACTTGCCGTCGGTTTACACCGCCCAGGCGTTACCTGGCACCCTGCCCTATGAAGCCCGGACTTTCCTCCCCTGCTTCAGTCACGGAGACTTCCACAGCGGCGACCGTCCAGCCCACTTCGTGGCGCATCTTATCAAAGTTCGAAATTAATTGCTCGCATTTTTTTGCGCAGTCAATTTTTTATATTTCTCCATCAACTCATCATGTGATTCGACATGCTGAGGATCAAGCGGAATACAATCAACTGGGCAAAATAGCTGGCACTGAGGCTGATCATGATGTCCTATACACTCTGTGCAGAGCGCAGGATCAATCTCATAAATCAGCTCACCCATATAAATTGCTTCATTGGGGCATACAGGCTCACAGACATCACAATTAATGCATTCATCTGTAATATATAAGGACATCTACCAACCTTGTTGATGCTTACGTTCAAATGCCTCAACCACAATAGCAGGCACAAACTTATTCACATCACCTTTTAATCGAGCAATTTCTCTTACCAATGTCGATGAAATAAATGAATATTGCTCAGATGGAGTTAAAAATACTGATTCAAAATGAGGATCAAGTTGACGGTTCATATTCGCCAATTGAAATTCATATTCAAAATCTGAAATCGCTCTTAAACCACGCAGTACCGCAGTTGCACGCTGTTCACGGAAGAAATTGACCAATAAACCATCAAAACCAACAAATTCTACATTAGACAAATGGCTTAATGAAGCTTTTGCTAATTCTACACGCTCTTCTAAACTAAACACTGGATTTTTATGATGACCAATTGCAATTGCAACAACCACTTCATCAAACATTTTTGATGCTCTTGCAACCAAATCAACGTGTCCGTTGGTAATTGGATCGAAAGTCCCCGGATAAATCACACGTGTTTTAGACATGCGTTGTACTCTAGTTAATGAGATAAGGTACATATTTTAACAAATTTAGCTCTAAACGCGAAATTGCTAAACGATGGAAAAAGATTGCATTTTACGGCACAATAGATGTAATTGTGGAAGTTTGAATTATGGCGCAAGCAACAGTAGTAAAAAATAATAATGGTTAATGTTTTTTATAATCCCTTACAGTTCTTTTTAAAATCATAAGTAGTTGAAATAAAATAAATACTATTCTTATTAGTTCTTTTTAGTGTCTTTTAATTCCTTATAAAAACGGGTAATAATACGGGTAACATTTCGTTCCAAATACTCTCAATGGCTACTACAAAACTTTCTGATGTCAAAATTAAGAGTCTGAAACCAAAAGATAAATTATATAGGCTACTAGACTCTGATCGACTATATATAGAGATTAGACCGACTGGTACTAAGGTATGGCGATTCAAATTTGTTTTTCAGGGCAAAGAATCATCAATGAGCTTAGGGGAATACCCTTCTATTAGTCTAGCAGAGGCTCGTTCTTTAAAAGAACAAATGAGAGCAAAGCTAGCAAAAGGCATACACCCTGTTGAAGATCGAAAAAATATCAAAGCCAAAGCATTAGCCGAAACAACCAATACTTTCGATTCAATTGCTGCTGAATTTAAACTGAAACGAATGTATTCAAAGTCTGAAACATATCAAGAGAAGTTTGATATTGCTTTAGAAAAAGATATTTCACCTGTGATTGGGAAGAAGAATATAAACGAGGTAACAGCAGCAGATGTGCTTAAAATACTTGATAATACTCTAGATCGAGTATTAAAAGAATCAAATGGAAGATTTACTGGTGCTTCTGCCGCACTTGAGAACAGAAGATTTGTTGGTAGTGTTATTCGATATGCTATAGCAACGCTTCGTGCTGAGAATGATCCTACTTATGCAGTACGTGATGTAATTAAACGTCCTCGTGTCAATCATGCAAGAGCATTAACGAAAGAAGAGCGATATAAAGCCAGAACAAGTCTACCTAAATACAATGGCACGCAAACTGTGAAAAATGCAGGCTTTATTCTCTTATATACAATGCTGCGCGCTGTAGAAATTAGGAAGATGCAATGGTCATGGGTAGACTTTGAATCAAAATTAATAACATTTCCAATAGAAGTGATGAAGAAGGCTAGAATCCATGTACTACCAATTTCAGATCAAGCATATAAGATTTTACGACAGCAGCACGAAATATCAGGTGATAGCATTCTGGTATTCCCTGCTATTTTCAGCAAAAATAGTAGCGGTATGCTTTCACCATCAACGTTAAATAGCATGCTGGAATATATCGGTCTTAAAGATGTAACTACTCATGATTTTAGAGCCACAGCCTCAACCTTACTGTATGAAAAGGATTATGAGGAAGCATGGATAGAGAAACAATTAGCACATGCCGAATCCAATAAAACTAAAGCCTCTTATGATCATTCTAAACATCTAAAACAAAGACGGAAAATGATGCAAGACTGGGCTGACATAGTTGACAGTTGGAAAAATGAAGAGAATATAAATGCGTATTGAGTTAGTATATTGGCTGACTGGAGATTATAAGTAATTTATGCTAGCTCAAACCTTAACTAACAGTTACCAATATTTCCTTTCGGATATGTATCTGATTACATTTATCAAATGCATGCATAAACAAAATGGCTTAGGCTATATTACCCCTAAACAAAACTGGGTAATTATAATCCATAGTTTCCGTTCCACATTCCGCGATTGGCCAGCCGACAAAACGGACTACCCACGTGAAGTCTGTGAGCATGTATTAGCACATAAGCTACCTGATGAAGTTGAAGCTGCTTATTTACGTGGAGCGTATCTTGAAAAACGTAAGGAACTTATGGAAGATTGGGCTGGATTCTGTAATACACATTTAAACTAGATAGCATAAAACGAATGCTCCAGCCCTAGATGGTTGGAGCATTCGTTTAAAAGGGAATTACACAAAATAATTTACAGGCTCATCTTTACATATTAAGAGAGTCCATTTGGACTCTCTTTAATCTCTATTAATTACTTTTAGGCGACCAATCTACATATTCCTCATCGAACGGTGTCCAAAGATCAAAGTCTTTCATGAAATCCCATGGCTCAGGATATTCATCCAATGATTGTATAGGTAACCATTCTTTCGGTATCCATGGGGTATCTATATCAAGCTGATAACCATTTCTCCAAGCCAATTTTGCATAAATTACCGCAAATGTGGAAATAAAATGCTCTGTAAAGGTAAAAGCAAATTCATGATTACGAATCTTTGATATTTTAGGGCTAGTTAATTCTGTTAATACGCTTTCCATTTCTGTTTTATCTCCATTTGCCAATGCAAGATAAAAACGATGGTCTATTAAGTATTTACGATCCTTTTTTAGCTCGGTGCTTAAAATTAATTCGCAACGCTCCCGTAAAAGTTCCCATTCATTATTAAGAGCCAAGATCAATTGATAACCATGAAAGTCTGGTTTCCGTGGATTATCACGGTCTTTAATTGAGCCTTGTCGATCATAAGATACTTTATGCTGACTATACCAAGAAATGATTTCTTCGTTATCTGATAATAAAGCATATAAATGTTTATAGGCAGGAAACCATTCTATAACATCAAACTGAAACACCATACGATTCAGTTTAGCTGCAATAAAACACCACTGTTTAAAAGCCACTAAATCACTATCCCGAAACCAAGATACCATTGCGTTCGCTTCAGCATAGTTCCCTAACATTCTAGTGCAAAATACTACATTACCCTTTTGATTTGTAACATAATCCACGAACTCAATAGTATCTTCATTAAATGCTGCATGCTGAATTACATGTGCTAAAGCTTTTTGATAGGCTTCAGAATGATTTACTTTTACACTATTCATAATTTATCTCTCAATTATTTTTTCGTCGTTGGATCAATTCGTACTAGCATCAGCTTTTCTGTACTTTTATCAACGTAGGCTGCACCCTTTACTAATGTTCCATTTTTTTGCGCAACTATAATCGCTTTGTATGCTTCACTATTTTTGTCTAATTTAGCAAGAACAGCAGCATCCCATTCACCTGACATCTGCATGTTACCACCAGCAGCCTTAGGATCTAACTTAATCCCTTTTTGACCTAACTGTTTACTATCAACAACCATGGTCAAATTTATATTACCTTGGGCATCTTTAAACACAATCACATGATCATAACCATTGTTGCTTCCATATTTCCCACCCGATAATACTTTCCCACCCTGCTCTTTTACTACATTCTCGAATAAAACTTCTGTTTTTGCGCCTAATGGATCACCTTTTTGAGCAATCTGCTTTGCTTGATTACTTGTTGTAGAAGTGAGATCAAGCTCAATCGCATTCCGATCTAATTTTCGATTGCTAATCACACCATATTTGGTTTCTTTGACAATATTCTGATATACCAAGTCACAGCAATTTGCATTATGGACCCATATTCCTAGTTGACCTACATGATAGGTATGGTAATGATCAACCTCAATATTATAAACAGTATCAAGTTTCGCCAGTAATACCTGACTTATAACCTTGATATCTTTATTGTTCCGATCCAAGAGTATGTTGCCATGTCTTAAAATCGAAGCTTTTTGCCAACCGACATCTTTAACCCAGAAAGGATGCTCTTCAGTGGTAAGGAATGTTTCTCTAACACCGAAATCATTCTCAACAATAATTTCATAAATAGGCTGATTGTGTGTTACTTTCGTTGCAACAACAGGTTGATAATGGTAAGTAAAATCTTTATCGCTTTTTGACCAAACCAACTCTCCACCAACAAAACTTTCAATTGGTTTTAATCCTTGTTCTGTTTCAATTAATGTCCCTGCTACAAAGCAGGTCGTACCATTTGTACAACTTGCAACTGGTTTATTTACAAGTACTCGACCTTCTGTTACAGCTTCTTTAGCACTACTTCTAACAGCATTAGTTACAGATGCTAGCCCTAATAGACCATATACTAATTCCGATTGATTTAAACTGAGACCAGTAGTTGCACTTATCGCTTGAGCACCTAAGGTATTAGATGGTTTACCATATAAAGTCTGGTTTAAACCAGTTACAGTTAAGTCAGCAGAAGCAACAAAACCGCCTAAAGCTAAAACACATCCTGCTCCAGTAATACAGGTAGATCCAAGTGCTGTAGAACCAGTTACACCTGTCGCACCGCCAGCGACCATGAGAATACCAGTGGCACGATTTGTTATTTTATAGTCACGATCTAAAGGATTGTAGATTGATGTGAGTTTATCAGTACCTCTATCTAATAATGTATAATCAAATAGTTGCTTATCTATATTAACAAACCCACCTGTGCTAACACGAAAATTTTGCTTAACAAGTAAATCTCTTTCTACCTTAAAGGTGTCAGATAATCCCGCATCTTGAATTGCTTTTAAGAATGAGTATTCAGTGGTTCCCTCATAGCCTTCTGCACATTTCACCATTGCGCATGCAGCTATACTTAAACGAGCTTGTTGATTAGCATTCCCTTTTGCTAATAATTCAATTCTCTTCACTTCTGATTGTCTTAATTGACGATTATTAGCAATCGCGATTTCTGCTGTATTTGCAGCAGTATTAACATCATAACCAGTTAATCCAGCAATAGTTCCCGCAACTAATTTAGAAACACTTCTTACCTTTTGCTGATAATCCAAAATGTCTTGATCAGTTTTAAAGTTCTGATCACCAATTGAACGATCCATTTCCTCAGCAACAATTTCACCAACAGCAGCTCCAATAGCTCCAGCCTCACAATTAGCTTTGGCAACTATCGCTGAAACACAGCCTGCGGCTGCATGTGCTATTTTATGTAATAAATAATCAGAATTTTCTAAACCTTTAATTTGTACTGATAAAGCCCCTTGCAGAGAATTGGCTGTGTTCAACAACAAAGCTGTTGATAGCTTTTCACTTAAACTCCCTCCATTTATTGCAAAATCTACAAGGGTAGTTGCTCCAGCATTCATGACTCCTTGTGTTGTCCTTGCTGTTAAATCGGTAACAAAACTACCAGTTTTAGTAAGACCATTAATATCTTGCATTATTTTTGTATCTGCTAACTGACTCAAAACACCAGCTGTAGCTATTGATGTAGCTAAACTTTTAATATTTTCCTTACTTCCTAAATCCTTTAAGGTTTTAGAAACATTACCTTGGTTATTTACTAAACCAACTGAAGCTTGAGTTGCGATTGAAGTTACAGCAGCATTAATCATAGCTCCAGCAGCGGTAAAAGTTGTCGCACCACCTGCGGCGGTTGTTGCTAATGTAATTCCGCCAAAAGTAGTAACTGTTCCACCTCCTGCGAGAGTTGTCGTTGTCCCTAGTGCAGCAGCTCCAGCTCCAGCAGTGGCAATTGCTACAACAATTGCTAAAATTGCAGCACCAGCAGCCGTCAAACCTTGTGATTTATAGTCCCAATCTTTTTGCGCGAGAATAACCTTTTGCCAATCAACATCTTTCCTATTCACAAAATCTTTTAAATAGGCATTTCCTGGCTGATTTGCCAACTTCATAATCTCATCACGAAGTTCAACCTTATTTTGATTTTTTTCACCAACAGGTACTTGTACAATTAAACCACCAGCCGCTTGAAAAACAGGTGTAGTAGGCCCATTAAAACTTGGTAATTTTGCTGTTTCAGTGATTGATCCCTTATCTTGCATAGACTGCCAAACAACACTGTTACTTTTTTTATTCAGAGTTTCCTCTACAAGTTTCGATGCTGTTAGCAACGAAATTGTCTCACCCGCCTTGATCTCAGCACTTTCTAAATAATTAAATTCAGTGCCTTTTAAAATAATACTACCATCTGCTTGAGCACCGATATAACTTGCTTCTAAAACAGCAGGTAACTCTGATTTGATATTTCGGGTGCTGGTATATTTAGATTTATTAAGTTTAATGCCAGCCCACGAACTACTTTTACTAATATCAAGGGTATCTTTTGAAATATTATCAGCAGTTAAAAGGTTAATATCTCCGCCCGCTAAAATCGTAACCTTACCACCATTTGCAGTTAATTGACTAGAATACATATCTATACTTGTACGATGAGGCCCTGTTTGTTCACCTACTTTAGGCTCTTTACTTTTAATATTGATATTTTTTGCTTCAATATCAACAGAAACACCACCAACACGCTCAGCAGTTGTTATTGTTGTTATTGTCTTTTTCTTCCCATACCATTTGCGTTTGGTTTCTGTTTTCTTACTCTTGTCATAGCTGTTTTCAACAGCAACATCAAAGATAATATTTTTATAGGCTTCAACATCAACATTACCATTATTCGATGTAATACCAACACCTTGTAATATTAGATTATCAGTTGCTGTCTCACCTGTTGCCTTGATTTTTACGCCTTTATCACCATTTATTGATGTCGAATTTATTGGACTACGCCAGTTATAATTTTCATCGGTCGCTTGACCAATTTCATAAGAGTCTTGGGTTGCATCAATGATGATACTTCCTTTAATTTTTCCTTGCTTGACACTGTTTAGCTTATCACTTTTATATTCCCCCTGAATTTGATGTTCTTGGTTAGCTAATGTTCCAGCCGCTTCAATCAGAACGGAACCTTTTTTTGCATCTATAGTTGCACCACTAATACTGACACCTTGTTTAGAGACTAGATTAATATTACCTGTCGCACTAACAATATCTGAGCCTTTATGCTCATAACCATTTGATCTACTATTATAAAAATTGATTTCATTTCTTAAATTTTGAATATCTGTTTCAGAATAGATAGCCGCAAAATTATCATATAAGCCTGCTGGCCATGGTCTCCACATACCAAGACTGTCTGGTGTAGGTTCCCAAACTACACTATTGAAAGGAAAAAACTTCTTCTCCCCCTCCCAAACATACGACTTAGGCTCTAAAGCAGGATATTTAACAAGAAAATCTGTATAAGCTTTATCAAACTTAATCTTTTTATCTATTACTGCTTCATTACTTAAAGCAAAAGGATAAGCTTCATTATATAGATTGATTAATACTTCATAATCTTTAGAAATATCTGGGGTCTTCAGTTTCTCAATTTGATTTAAAATATTCTGATTTTTAGATTTTATTCTAACTACACTTTCACTATTAGCTACCTGATTTGTGAGTATATTTTTTACTCCATCCACAATCAGATCACCGCCCGTCGATACAATCGAAATATCTTTAGCTGCTGTTACGCTAGCGCCCTGTAACTCAACTGATTTACCTGCTAAATTTATTCCACCAGTTGCTGAGTTCAATTTAACAATTTGTTCTGATCCATTCCCTGCTGTTCCCCCATAACCTAACAATTTAACTGCACCAGCTTTAGCTGTAAAATCCATATCTCCGAATGCTGTAAATTTTTGTTTTTTTGGATCTAAAATGAGGTCATTTGTTGTTTGAAGAATACTAAGGTCACCATTTAAACTATTTAACTTAGTGTCATTTCTAAGTAGATCACTACCTGTTGCATTAAACTGTACATTCGATAGCCCCATTAAGAAACTACCTGCTTCTAACAGGATCGCACCACCCGTATAATTTGCATTATGCGTCACATGACTAGATCCACTAATCATTGAAAGGACGCCTTGGGCTGTTAAATTTGTCTGAGAGTTTGCAATATAATTGGTATAAGGTGAGTCTAACTCTGAACTGATATATATTAAATTTTTAGCATTTAATGCCATATGTTTATCAGCTACAGCATTCGTAGATTGTATGGTTAAATTTTTCTTTGCCGATAACTCTATATTGCCACTTGCTTTTAGATTAGTACCAACTAACTTTGTTTCACCTTCACTACTAACCGCAATATTGCCTGTAGTCGCAAGTAAGTTTGTTTGTTTTAGATTGACGTCTGATTTTTTGTTTTCTAATAAAATCTCTTGTGCGGTTAACTTGGTATTTACAATCCGTGATCGGCCTGTATCTCCTGTAATATAAATATCTTCATTGCCTTCTAAATTTACTCCATTCTTACCGAGAAGCTGAATTGTTCCTTGGTTTGCTGTTAATTCAACTGCTTTTAATGCCAGTTTACCTTCACCCAATGAGCCAATCGTAATGCCTTTCTCTGCTTTTAGAATAGCTTGTTTTGTTGTAACCTGATCTTTGTCAGCCGAAGGAGTCGGTGTCGTTTCTTGTAAGGAGGTTAGAGTAATATCTTTTTGTGCAAGGATGGAGAGCTTTCCTTGATTTGATACTACATTCAAACTATTCGCATTAATATTCCCAGCCAATGCAGAAACATTAATATCCCCTTGTGCTGTTAATCCTCTATTTAATATAAGATCACTAGTCTTAGCTGTGATATTGATATTCTTTTGAGATGTGAGTGCAGTATTTAAATTAATCTTATTCGCTTGTAAATTAATATCATCTTGATTTAAAATGGAATTTCCAATCAAATCCAGTTGATTTGCAGCATCTAACTGAACTTTACCTGCAATTTGAGGTAAAGCAATATTTGTATTGTCCCACTTTAAATTCTGTCCACTATAAGCATTAATATTCTTAACTCGACTTACAGAGTTCTCAACCGCAAGACCTAAATTCTTTAAGTTAATATCACCTGAACTCGATAAATTGAGATCTTTTGCAGCATTGATTGTTCCTGCTTGGATATCAATCAAACCTTGGGTGTTTGATGAGCCTGATTGTAAATTAATTGAACCCAATGATGCGTGTAATAGTGTATTGGTAAATGATAATTTTCCTTTACCAAGTACATTCAAGTCTTGAGCTGCAATAAGTCGAGCACTTGCGCTTGATGTCAAATCTTGCTGTGCTTGAATGGTTGCAGAGCCACGATTACTTTTCAGTTCTGAACTCGTGCCTAAATTGATATTTGCCGCGTCAACAAATAAATCACCACCTACGGAATCATTCATAATTCGGGTGTTAGCTGCCAAATTTAAATTACCTTTGGCGTTAATTAGCATTGGAGATGATGCAACACCACCATAGTTAATCAAAATATCTTTGGCATTGACGTTTAAGTTGTTTGCTGAATCGATATTCAGCATGCTATTACTGTTGATACTGCCTGATGAATTGATATCTCCCGCAGCACCAGTCTCAGATGTCGTTATACTCACCAAGCCTTGTGTTTTACTGGTTGAACTGATTAAACCGCTATGTTCAATCTTACCTGCACTAGTGATGACAAGATTATTTACAGCTTGTAATGTACCAGCGTTATTTACACCTAAGCCTTTTTCTGTACCAACCATGTAAATATTGTTTGCATACATCCCACCTAAGGCTTTTACATCGATTGCAACTGTTGGTGCAGTAGCAGTTGAGGTTTTATTTTCTACTTTATTTAAATCAGCACTAATCGTATTCGTCCCAGTGATGACCTGAATGTCATTTTTTGCAAAGAGTTGCGCATTCAGTTCTAGTGCTCTGGTGTACAGATCAATATAGTTAGCATTATTATTCGTTGCACCACCTAAACCAAGATTTGAACCTGCATTTGCTGAAACTGTAATTTTTCCTTGATCAACTACAAATTCTTTAATCGATCCATCTGCATTAAGCTGTGGTTTTCCTGTTGTAAGAATGGCTTTATTGGCATTGATAAAGCCACCACCTTTGATATTAATTCCTGCTGGGTTAGCAATAATCAGATCAGCTTGTTGCCCTGCAATTTCAAGATTGCCCTCGAACTTAGAAGCAATTGCTGAATTGACTTCATTCAAGATGATACGCGCTTCACCTGTTTGTAAATATGGGTTGGCTGCGACACTTCCCACAATGCTTGAAGCTGCACCTGTGCGACTATTGTTTAATACGGCACCTTGAGTAGGCACATCAAATTCTTTATAGATGTTGTGTGATACACCACTTGCATTGGGTGTTTGAATATTAATAACAGGCACATTCTGCTTTTGTGCATCTTGACCCACTCCAATAACAGGTCGATTTGCCGCATTCGCTCCTGTATCCGCCATCATCCCAGCATAAACTGTAGAGAGTGGCATCCATAAACTCATACTAGCGACTAAAGCTTTTACATGCCAAAGTTGATGGAAAGACTCTTCTGATGTAGGTGTTGCTACTGAGCTTGTAGATTGCCCCGAAGTTTTTGTTTGACTCTTGGCATTTTCTGCAACAGCCATAAACATTTGGCGAGCTTTGTTATAGATAATACGGTAACGGTTCTTGTTCATATCAGTTCTGCTATATTTTAAAATGGATATTTAATAAATCTGGAATATGGTTTAGTAGGCGTAACTCAGGCTAAAACCAGCTACCCAATCTTTTTTCAAACTTTTAGGTGCAATGAGTCCATGCCCTGTAAATGCATCCAAGTAGATGCCTTGGTAATAACTCCGTAGTCCAAAGACACTCCCCAGTAGATGTCTATTGTTTGGAATACTGTTGCGACCATTGACCCAACCTTGATCAATACCGAGATAAAATTGTGTGTTGGGAATTGGGGAGCCAAAGCTCATCTCTTGCTGTAAGTAGTGCCCGTTGTCACCCGATAGCATAATGTTTCCATCGAATCCTCTGACGCTATATCGTCCTCCAATATAAAAACGATCTTGAGGGACTAGAATTTTGGGTGCATATTGACCTTTCCAGCTCAAACGGTATTGCACTGGATGCTCTAAGATTTGCATTGGGTAATTTAATCGGAGGTTAGCACTCCAAAGTGGCGCACGTGCGTAACCTTCTGATGGAAGCAAATTTCCATAGATGTCACGAATCTGTTCTTCAGCCGCTGGTTGGGCATCAAAAGCTCCCGTACCATGTCGATAATCCAAATCAAAATCTAATGAGGCTACACCTAAATATTGTCGATGTTGTAATCCGAGATACCAGCCCGAGGTTTGTCGACGCTGTACAGTCACTTCAATGTTTTCAATAAAATTTTGGCTTCGTTTATGGTAAGCCTTCGCATAGAGACTTGTTTTGTAATGACTCCCACGACTTAAAAGCCGTGATAATGTCAAATTGGTTTGTTGGGTTTTTCCACTGTATAGAATTGGGGCATTGTAACCCGCGACATATTGATCGTATTCAGATTGATTGAAGCTAGCACTGAAATCATAGTTTCGAACAGGAACTTGATAACTAATAAAATAGTTTTGGTTTCTATCTTTATGCCAATCATCTAGTGAGTGACTAAAATTTAAGTTGAATGCATCATTAAGATAGAGTGGACTGTTTACACCAATACCAATATTACCGATATATTTCCCCGTATTTTCACTACCAGAATCATCAACCCCAATATTTAAACTCAGCTTTTTTAAAGGTTCTGCTTTGATTAATAAATCACTATAACCAGTGAGTTCTGAATGATTCTGATCACTTGCAGGAACAATTTGAATATCCAAAGTACGATTTGACGTACGCTTCAAATTCTCTAAACCTTGATCTAATTGTCTTAAATTGAGCACATCTTGTTCTTTGAATGGCAAAGCCGAATAAAGTTCTAATTTTGAAGGTTGTTCATTTTGTCTAATGATTTTATGTAGTCGACCTAGTTCAAGTTGTAGCTCTAAAATGCCTGTATTCAAGTCTTGTGGTTGCGCTGTAATTTGAGTCGTAATCATGCCTTTTTTAAGCAATTCATTTTGGGAATATCGAACTAAATTTTGTAGGCTTTGCGTACCTATACACTTACCAATAATTCCTTTTTTGTGATTATTCAATGGTTTTAATAAATAGGAGAAATCTTTAGGCTGATATTGATCGTCATGATTATTTTGAATTGAAAGTGTAACTTGTTTAATCGGGAAACAAGGTGCTTCTTCTACAACAATATCTTTGACTGTGTAACTGGTCGATTTATTTTGTTGAGGACTGAGTTGTGGTTCTTGCTCTAAAAGTTGCTTCTTTAGCTCATTTAAACGTTGATCTTGTCTAATCACTTCTGGAAGTGAAATATCTTCTAATGCATAGCTATAAACTGGAATGTAGCTCAGTACACATCCCAACAATATATTTTTATTCATCTGAGTTAATTAATAGAGATCAATCTAAATTGATACGAAATTTATACACAATCTCCATGATAATCAATAAACAAAATGAAAATCATTATCAAGTGCATATTTATTATACAGACTCGTATGCTCTATTTAATTTCGTCAAAAATTTAAACTCCTTTGAGCGAGTTATAAATAAAAAAAGGGGCTTAGCCATAATAGAAGGAGAACATAGTTCTCCTTCTTTAATTTAATTCAAAGCCTGCACTGACTGCTGTAACCCTTTCTGGATATCCTGAACATGGCTCAGGTCATGCATTTGCTGATGTTGCTCTGGTTTTGGTTCATCTGCATAAAACTCTTCAACAATATCCAACCCCTCTTCACCTCCCACTTCAAAACTGGCATTGCCATAACCCTGCCGTGCCACATGATCTAACGCCTCCTGATAAAACCCTGCTGCCTTGCTTTGTTCATCCATCTGTTTAGCTGAAGCAATGGCTTCACTTAAGTTCACTCCATCACGTAAGGTCAAGTCCACGTAATAGATTGGGGTACGATAACTTTGTGTAGTGCTTTTACCTCTTAAAGTCAGTTGCAATGGCAAGCATGAAAGCAAATCACCTGAAGCTGCATGGTAATAACTTAGCCGTGCTGCCAGTGTCCGAATACTGTTAAAGCCTGTGGTTCTAAAGATGAATGTGCCAAATTCATCCGATTCATCCAAATTCACATAGAGTCTGCCATAGGGTTTGCACAGCCCACCTTGTGCCAGTGGACATAAGTCAGGCGATAGACATGGATGTTGTTCAATGCCGTTTTGTCCCAATCGCTGACAAGTTTCTCCATTACCTGAGCAGATCAAGCGTCCAGTCTGACGATCAAATAGGCTGTACTCTGCCCGTAGATTTAGCTCAGGATCGTTAAAGATCATACGGACTGGAATGCTTCTCAATTTTTGGTTTTGATTCGGTGCTTTAGCACGTAGTTGTTCATCCAGTGGATGTTTGACCCAACCATCCTTATTTTGGATTTGGCTAGTAATAGTAAATTGGTCATCCTTTTCAGGCAGTCGTTTACCGTTCTTTTCTACGATCTTGCCGATACTGATACGACCTAACACAGGTGGGGTAATAGCTAAACCTTTAATCATAGGTATGTCCTCTCGTATTTTCTTACTGATTCACTGCTTTATGTGAAACGTTGGAAATATTGAATAAATAGATGTGATCGATCAGCAAAAGCCCGTCCATATTGTTCTTCCCTCGGGAAGAACAGGGGCGGCTTTTGTCGTTTTTGAATTTGGAGGAACTCTTAGGTCACTTTATCCACCATTCAGATAAATTTGAAATCTTCGTGTTCCTACTTTGGTTTGTGGAAACTGCTGTAGATATTCAGGATGCTGTTTAAGAAGAGATTTGCTGTCTAGGCTGATTGAGTCTTGTGATTTCTTCCAAGTGACAGAACCACCTGTAAATACCGCTCGCTCTGCATCTTTCATCAGCATTTGTAATTGATGTTTCAGTTCATCAAAATACTGTTGATGTTGTTCAACCTTATGCCGCTCCTCTAACAACTGGTTAAATAGATAGTTAGCTTGTTCATTTTGGCTGAGGTCTTCTACTGATAATGGAATTTGCTCAGGGTAGAGTTGCTGCAAGGCTTTGGCTGCTGAATCAGAAGCATCGACACTGGGTGGAATACCCGACTCAACACATTGCCAAAAGTGACGTTCGGCATTAATGATGTGCTGAATTACAGTTTCGTTGCGTGTGACCTTAAATATCTTGCTTTCATGTCCACAGATCAAGACACAAATATGTGCTGCTTGTTTGCCTGTCACGGCTAACTGATGTTGTACCTGACACAGCACATATAAAGGCACACCGTCTCGCCATAACTTTGCACCATATTCACCTACGGTTTTACACTCTAAAATCTGAACTTCGTCATTGCACACCACGGCATAATCCAAATTCGCCAACATAAAGTGTTTATCTACATCAGGATGTTGTAGCACAGCATTGACTCGACGCACCTTATTGTTGGTGTGCATGCTGTAATATTCAGCGACCAATGGTTCAAGTTGTTTGCCCCAGTACAAAGGTGCATAGCCTGGGCTTTCATCTTCGATGTTTTGTTGCATCCGTCCTGTTTTAATCATCCACAGTTCCAACATACTCATGTAAGGATTGAGCCCACAAGCGGTTGCTGCATCACTGCTGCCAATGCCCTGTTTTCTGACTTCTAACCATTGTTGGTAATTCAACTGTTTGGTGTTGGCTAGGCGTTTGGCTGTGGGCGATTTGGTTTTGCGTGGCTGTGTGTTCGGTCGCTCTCGCTTGGTTCTGGTTCCCACTTCAACCTGCTGATTGGGTTGATTGAGGTTAGGTAAATAATGTTGTAGCGGCGGATTGTTCAAAGTGTTTTGAATCTGGATATTCGAGTTCATGATTATTCCTGCATTAATATAAAAGTCGGGTAAAAATGGAATTGGCGGCATAAAAAAGCTGCATCCAAAGATGCAGCTCAATAAAATTAAATTAAGGTTATGTTCTGCTTAGGCTAAAGCATTTAAGCAGTGAGTCTAAGGGCTTGTTCTAACGCACGTTGCTTAATGGCTGCACCTGCACCAAACCAAGCTGAATCTAAACGATGATCTGTGCTCATAGCACGTCTTTCATGATCAACGAACTCGGTCATGGAGCAAAGCAATCCATAGGCAGTATCCTTAGCAGAACTGAGTTCAGCCCCTCGCCCATGTCCATTAAACATGGTCATCACTTTCGACATTGCCCGTCCGTTCGGTTCGGTTTTATTGTCTGCTTTAGATGAGGTGGTTTGATTTGGCATGGCTGCATTTCGATAAAACTGAATAATGCTTTCATCTTGTTCAGCCATACTGAGATTGGTATTGTTAAACACTGCATCAAAATAGGCTGCCGCTTCCTGTTGAGTCACTTTACGCTGACTGAGTTGTTTCATTTCATACATGTGTTCATCCCACGTACGAACTGAAATACCAAGTTGCTGTTTGACTTTCTCCGCATCAAACTTGGTACTGTGGGGTACTTTCACCACACCAACATTGCCTTGTTGTCCTTTCAAGGCAATCGCCAAAGTGTTGTTGCAGACGACTCGAATGCTGGTGAATTGTGCGGTAGTTGCCAGCGTTCCATCACAAGCGGTTGCCAACAAAATATAGCCATTGCTGACATCTTTTCCTTTTAAGGCTGAGCTTTGACCCGTTCTAGCCAATGCCCAGAATTTCTTGCCACCTTTGAGTACGCCTGCGGTTTCCAGTTCAAAGCCCGATTGTTCAGTCAGGTCTTTGTAGAAATGAAGAATTTCCATCGGCTGGACTTCCTGAAAGCGTTGGCTCACTACCGATAGCGGTGCATGGGTATCCGAGCGATACAAAACCCGTTGTTCTTCAAACGGTAAAATTATGCTTTGCCCACGTTCATTTTGTGCCATATAGCTGACATCGGAGGATTCAATCCGCCAATCCATACCAGCTTGTTGTGCCCATACTTCTAATGGTTGGTTTTGGGTCAGTTGATTACCTAAACCATGCCAAGGTGTTTGCCCAACAAATGCCATTGTTTCGACTAAATGTGCCATAAACTTTTCCTTTAATAGATCAATCTTGAATTGTTTCAATTTCAGATTTGGTGCATAAAAAAAGGCCTGCTGGGGGAGCAGACCAAAGTGAGAAGTCATTGAGATGCATGTGAATGCATTCATTCACTTAGATGGTATATATCTGAAATTTATTTAAATTCTTTTGACTCATCATTTGATTTTTCTGTATCAGTAAATTGACGTGATCTTATGCAGGGATTATCATTCACTTGCTGGCCTACATTGCCAGTCGGTTTTAGCAGACCGTTCAGCCAAAGCACACTAAAAGGTTTATCTTTTTGGTGGGCGACCCTGCGTGTCCCCTCTGCGGCGGAACGGGAGGGGGACACCTTCGGGTGTGCTGATCCTTTGGCTATCAGTCTGCTAACCCCTTTTCGTTTCGCCACCATTATTTAGCAGTGATGCGGTGAAACTTCTTTATAGCCAAAGGAGTCAACCATGACTAATCTCTATTCTTATCCTTGGGCATCAGCCCTATCCTTCGTTGATAAAACCCAAAACACTAAATTATTGAGCTATCACGTTTTTAATATTAAAGCGCTCAATTTATAACAACACTTTTGGTACACCACAATTTCAGCTTTCAGCCGCCCTATCTATTGATTCAGGTCAGATTTGTGCTGCCATAAAAAAGAGATTCACTGTCTATGTGAATAACAATAAAAGCTGCTTTGTGTTGTGAGCTGGAGCATGTTTGAACACTGACGGTAAATACTCATCAAGATCAATTTACCTGTAGGTCTAACATCTCTCCAATACATAAAATAAGGACACGAAGATGAAAGGCAAGATTTTAGATTTCACGATTCAAACCAATATGGGAGTTATTCTGGGTAACGACCAAAAACGTTATAACTTTGTAGGTAGTGAATGGAAAGAACAGCAAGCACCTGTTCGAGGCAATGAAGTTGACTTTGATGTAAATGCTGAAGGTCAAGCCACAGGTATCTACCTTGATTTCATGACTGTACCTGAAACTCCGCAACAAACTAAAACACCAATACCCTCTCCAACTTTTATTGATGGCAATCCAAATGATTCAACAAAAGCGACTGCCAACAACGTTGAAAGTATCCTTACAAGCTATCAACAAGCCATTTTGACCTGCTTTAAAAAGTTTGCAGATTTTAAGGGCCGTGCTAGACGCAGTGAGTTTTGGTATTTCGAGCTGTTTTGTGTATTGATGAGCCTAGCCTTTAGCTTTATCAGTGAAGATGCGGCAACCATTGCCATGATCGTCACATTCATACCAAATATTGCAGTCAGTGTCAGACGTTTACATGACATTGGGCGTTCAGGTTGGTGGATGTTAATCGCGCTTGTACCCATTGTAGGAATACTTTTATTGCTGTTCTGGGCTGCTCAAGAAGGCGAACCTACAACAAATGCCTATGGTGAATCACCTAAAGCCTAATCAATAACAATCATTCCACCGTAACTAAATAAGAATCTGTACATCCCTGCCTGCACAGCCCATGCATGTACATGTTTTAGGAATCATCATGAATAAAAAAATCATCATTACTTTACTGGCAGCCTGTTTCATGCAAGCTTGTACTAAAAATGAATCCACAGAAAAAGCATCATCAAATAGCACTCAAACAGAAGCTATTAACGCCAATAAATCTGACTCTCAAAAGTTTATTGATCAAGGCAAAAATGATATTGCAACCTATGGAAAAGAGACCTTGCAATACCTTCTTGATCAGAAATACCCTGATCGCTATACCGCCTTTTCAGTTGATAATGTTAAGTTCCTACGTCAGCAATCAGAAGATCTTTTTCTTTATACATGGAACATCCGTTTTTTAGACAATCAATCGGATGATGTCTATGGCTGTGATAGCCAACAACTTTCATGGAATAAAAAAACCTCAGATATTGAATCGATCTTAAATGAAACTTGCTTTAATATCATTGAGCGTGGCAATACCCCTGCAAGTCAAAATGAAACCACTACGACAATTCCTGCAACCTCTCCAGTTAAAATTGCGTTAGAACAAAATCCACATCACTCATTTATAACAATGATCAAAGTTCAATCACTCGTTGATGACGTATCCATTTCAAATGTCACAGTCAATCGTGGCAATTGCCCTTTATTGCAAAAAATAAATAATCCGATACGACTTGGTTTTGGACAAATGATGTCAGTAGATACAAGCAACTGTGGTAGAAATAAAATTATTGAAGTGGTTGTATCAACAAATCAGGGCGATTGGAAGTTTGGTTCATAAGTATTGGAATGATTTAAATTACTTCAATACATGAGTTTAAGAATTGTCAGCATGATGCATGGTTTAGGGAGGCAACGCCTCCCTATTTTATGTGTTCTGCCTTAGTAGAAAGCCTGCCCACAATGCTGGCATTGAAAGCAAGATTGCACATTTTGAGTTGAAGCAGAACCAAATACTGAACCTAACAAACCACCGACCACGGCCCCTGCTATCCCTCCAATGAGAGGCGACACAGGTAATGTTTTTGATAATGCTGCACCCATCGTTGCAAATGATGCTGATGATGCCAAGCTAGGGGTACCAGCCTGTGAATTACTGTTTTGTACAATACGGATCACATGCTCTGAATGGCAATACGGACAATTGATTTGCATAAGATACCTCTGGAATAAGAAAGGCTTAGTACGATGCTAAGCCAATAAAGAGAAGATGTTTCTCATCTAGATGGTACATATCTGTTTATGATTTCAATTAACGCTGTGACATACCAAAGGTACGCATCCTCCTAGAGGTCTTCACACGGAGATATTGTTCCTTTTCAGGCCGAGCCAAATAAGAGATTGTTGAACGCATCTTATCTGCTTGATAAGGGACCTTGCTATAAATCACTCCAATGCCAACGATCCCCTGCTCTTCATATTGCTTTAGGTATCTACGATCATGACAGTTAAAATAGCTTCCATCACCGCCTGTAATATCTTCCCAGAGCTCACCTATTGCCTTAGCTATACTCCATGCGCTTGTGCGCTTACGCTCATCAAAAACTAATGCCACATGGCAATGGTAGCCTTTCCTTTCCCCCTGCTCTAATGCCCAGACCAATAGCAATATGTCATCTCCATAAATGGAACGATTGATTCTTTTTCTTAGTTTTTCTAAATCATGATCAACCTGTTCAATATCAGGATTTATTGTATAAGCCAAATCCACCCGTACAACTAACAATGCAGAATAATCCCTCTGCAACTCACATAACCGATCCTCTAACTTTTTGGCATTTAACCTTTCGTTATAACGATGCTGTCGCATTTCATTGAAGTGGTCAGCTCTAGCTTGATTGAAATACCTTTGCCAGTCTCTAAATGAAGTTTGCTTTAAACGATTGTAAAGGGAACTTGATGTTTCATATTTCAGATCATAGTCATACAACAGACTACAAAATTGATCGATTAAGCATGAGTAGCTAAAGTCAGGGTTATAGACTTGGTGGAAGTTTAAGAGATGGTGTGTGAAGTTTTCATAGAATGATCGTGGTTGTCGTGTTGAATCCATACCTGATTGAACAAACCTTTCAATATCTATCAATAGTGATGCTTCATTAATTTGTTTTTGGTTAGGTTCTACTTTCATGCTCACTTACCTGTAGTTTAGGGCTACATGAAGTGGCTACTGTGTAATTAATTACCTAAAGGCTTTAACATTATGTTTAGGTAGTATGAATCTATATTCTAAGGTAGTAAGTATTTTTGAAGCACATAGATAACATAGTTGTTAAAATAATAGATTAGTATTATTAACCAAGTCATTACACCTAACCTATAACACCTATAAGTAATATGATTTCCTCTATATGATCGATAGTTTAATATATTCATTTATGATATACAGGCAGATTTACTTCAATCATGGGTATTTACTTAATATCAAGTTATCCGATGCTATATCACTTTGCTGATTATATTCAACTCCATTAAAATTGAATAGGAGAAGGAACAACAAAGTAAAGACAACTCCTTCCATCTCTTACAGAAATTCGGCATGGGATTACATGTACAAACTGATAGTATCGCCCTAGTACACGATACTCGAATCTTATAAAAAAATAATGGGAAATCAACTGAAATCTCCCTAAAAACGCCCCTAAAACTCCTTCTACATTTAGCTAAACTGCATGTAAAGCTTACTGTAAGCAGGAGATAATCATGCACCCAAGCTCAGCTCATAAAGAACTTAATCAGCTCGTTAAAGCATCTACAGATGAGGATACGATCTGGCTTCTACATTTAATGAATAAAGATAATGAGGAGCACCGTTACAACAGTAACTTTAGTGATACAGACGACCTGTTAAACCAATCCACTATTAATATATTAAACACATTAAAAAATACCGATGAGATTAGAAAAGTGATCCTAGACAATTATGTAAATGTTAATGAGAGAGAGGTTTTTAATTTTATAGATAGTATAAAACGGTTTAAGGAAACTCTTAATATACGAGGAAAAGACCTTTCAGACTATAAATCGAATAAGCGTTTATTGTATTTCACCCTTTACTCGATGTCATCGGATATAGACCTTTCATGGCGTACCGTATGTACGATCCAAAATGATTATTTCAGGTTTCTGTATATGCTATTCATCTCACCTTTATATTCAAGATCCAACCGACTTCTTGAAAGAATAGAGCAACGGTTCAGTAAAGTGCTAAGTAAAAAGCCATTACACTTTAAAAATTTCGATAGTGATAGTTTTTACCTATGGGCTAAAAACTATATGGATCAAGATAAGGAAAATGGCAGAGTGCATAATAGTAGCAGCTATAAACCGTTGGCCCCTCAAGAGTATAGTATTGTCATCAATGCTATCTTTGATAGCCTATTAGATAAAGATGCTAACATCTACAAAGCAATAAAAATTCAGTTATCAAATGCTTGGTACCAAAAAAAGCATAGAGAAAAAAACAAGGGGCGAAAGCACCATTATTACTATCTAACTGATAGAACTCTCCAATACTTAGAAATTCTGGCGAAGAAGCACGCCGTGACCAACGAAAAGATAATTGAAGATCTTGTTTATGAGCTCTACAACAAAGAATGTATGGACTCTAATGGCAATGATCTTTACTCGCTTACACGTTAAGTATCTCAGTATATAAACATTCATGGATGGAGCTTCCCATCCATGAATGTCTATGCAGCATCAGTAATCTATCTCTTGACTTCTTCAAGCAGCTCAAGCACTTTTGTAGGTATGTCTGCATGATAATAGAAATGACTAGTCAAGTCAGGAACAAGAAAGCCATGCTTTGGTTGTTCTACAACATCAACCATAGTAGATCGAATAAGATCATAGATCTTATAAACTTCTAGATAGTTCAAATATAAGCTTTTTGCTGTAACGCTGAAATCGAATTTCTCGAACAAGATTTTTTGGGCTCTATCACTACAACTGTTCTCATTATCGAACTCTGAATAAATTGCCCTATCAAGATCGATTTCCTGTTCATAGATCAAAAGTAAAGCACCCAACAAGCTAATCCAGTTGGCATTAGAGTTTGAGAAAATACAATTATGAAATAGATGTTCGGAAATCAAGGAAAGGTGACCTATTACTTGCCGCTTATCTGCCAAATCAATGTCAGCATGAATTACTGTACCATCCCTATTGTCACTCAAGCTGAATTCCAGATACTTATGGTAATAGACTTTCTTCTTCGAATTAATTTCACTTGAGGTAAAGCGGGATTTGTTCACAACCAAATCGCCAGCAACAGGTCGGTAGTATAGCTCTTTTCGGAATGACTCAAACTCAACCAATAACAATGCTCTTAAAAAAACATATTCATGTTGAGCCTCTACATAACGCCCCTTTGCTGTATCTTTAGCAGAGTTCAATATCCTTAAAGTGACCATTCTTCGATATACATGACAGGCAACATTATGCTCAACATTAAACCATAACATCTGAGCCACCAACTTATGGCAAACTGAGTGAGAAGCCTTATCTATCTGTGACAATTCGATAAGGGTATAAACTTCCTCAACAAAATCTCCTTCAAATCGACCACTTTTCTTTAGACGCTCTTTTAAATGCCACAAAGGTATCATCACACTCTGTTTATGCATCTGATCTTGGATTTCACCTTGCTGTCGTTCATTTAAGTTTAGTTCAGGTATTTGCCATTTATGGTTCTTATCGAAGCTTGAGACAATTTCTATACCACACAAGAGATAGTGTCTATAAATTACTGCCTTCTGACCTGTGAGTTGCTTCTCTTCAAGTACTTCATCTATCAATTCATCTAATTGAGTATAAATGTCCTTTTTTTCCTCAGTAAAGGATTGGAGCGCAACCATATCATAGAAGTATAAGAAGTCTATAATCTCAAGAGCCGTGTTCTGAACATCGTTAAGCCTGGGCATGATTAACCTAGTGTCAAAAAAGGGAGTTCCGATTTCGACTTTGTACCACGATTTCGAACTTTTACAATGACCCCATAAGCGATCTTGAGAAATATTCACATAGCAACGAGACATTTCAAAGACATGCTTTAAGTCATTGTACAAATACAGGAGCCTCTCAATGTACGAGCTAAAGACAATTGATTACCTATTTTTAAAGTATCGAACTCCTCACATCAAGTTGGAAGACATTACCAAAGAGTTTTATCCACATCTATGCAAGGAAAGGGTTTTAGAGAAGGCTCGCCAGCAGAAATTCCCATTTGCCTGTTTTCGCCTTGATGATAGCCAAAAAGCTCCTTTTTTTGTCCGCATCGAAGAGCTTGCAAATGCCTTTGATGAGATTTACCGTCAGAGCCACTCCATCTTCCAAAACACGATGCAAAAAACAATCAAAACTACATAAGTAGAGATAGTGACATGTTTACAACTTTCGAGAGCAAATTTACAAACTCCTTAGAAGAATTAACTTTTACTAGTAAAACAAATTCACCAATATTCGTAATTATCAGTATTAGTGAGGTAGCATAGGATGGGAGTTGCACATAACTTTAATATTGATCGTAGAGTTCGAGCAAAAGAGTTTATGACACTGCTTTCTATTGGCAGAACCAAATTTTATCGAATGATTAAAAAAGGTGAAATTCCACAGCCAATCAGAGTTAGCGAGAAAGAAGTCTTTTGGCACGAATCAAGTGTTAAAAAAGTTGTAGAAAAACATAAGTAAAATTCTGATATGATAGCCTGCTAAATGCAGGCTTTCTTTTTAAATTAAGAGCCTTTTAAAACGGGTAACAAAACGGGTAACTCGGAAAAACTATAGAATTTAATTATTCTTTTTCAAAAGGTTGAGATGAATAAGATTGTTGTAAAAAAACATAATGGTGGCACGATTGCTCAGAATAAAAGAGCGCGTCACGATTACTTTATCGAAGAAAAATTTGAAGCAGGCATGTCTCTACAGGGCTGGGAAGTGAAGTCTTTACGCGCTGGTCGTATGACTTTGTCCGAAAGTTATGTCATTTTTAAAAATGGTGAAGCCTTTTTATTTGGTTCACAAATTCAGCCTTTACTGTCTGCCTCAACACATGTGGTTCCTGAGTCAACGCGTACGCGTAAATTGCTGCTATCTCGTCGTGAGTTAGAAAAACTTTTGGGTGCAGTGAATCAAAAAGGTTATTCATGTGTGCCACTCGCATGTTATTGGAAGGGTCGTCTGGTTAAACTTGAAATTGCACTGGTCAAAGGTAAGCAGTTACATGACAAGCGTGCAACTGAAAAAGACCGTGATTGGCAACGTGATAAAGCACGTATGTTGTATAAATAATCAAAAACCTCCTATCGGAGGTTTTTTATTAAAAATCAAATGACAACATGTTTTAATCTTATCTCAGCCAAGTATTTCCCAAACTTTCGTGCAGTTTCCAAATCACCTTCAGGTGGTGTGATTTCAACACTGGCATTATCAGATTGCGTCATTAAACCCAAAAAACTAGACATACGGTTAATATCTAAAGGGCTTCTTCCAGTTGGCATAAATGGTAAACCTGCCCATAACATACCATGCTGCATCGCAAATAAATTAATCTGCTGTAATACTGCAAGCTTATCACCGCTGAGTCCACCACCATTGGTAAAACCAGCCGCCAATTTACCCTGCCATGTACGCGCCAACCAACGCTTAGAAGAATCTTCCATAAACTGTTTTAAAGCAGAGGTTAAGCTCCCCATATACGTTGGGCAACCCATCACGATCACATCAGCTTGATCCAATAGCTCCCATTGTGGCGCAGCCACAGAAAGCAGATGCACGTCAGCACCTGCTTGCTCCGCACCCTGAGCAATGTATTGCGCAACTTTGGCCGTATGCCCATAAGGACTATGATAAATCACACAAACTTTAACTTGGGGAGTAATTTGCTCAATAACAGACATGGATAATTTAAAAACCAATGAATTGAATCAAGTTTAACATTTTTAACGAATACAAGGCGAATCAATAGCGTAAAGGATATGATTTATTGCATAAATACAAATGTTGCCATCCGCCCCGTTTTTGCATCACGACGATAGGAGAAATAATCCTCTGCTTGCTGATAAGAGCATTGATCACCACCTAAAACGGTTTCTATACCTAAGCGATTTAAAATAAAACGGGCAATCGCATACAAATCAGCCTGATATTTACCTTCAACTTGACCTGCAATAAAGGCAACGGCTAATTCAGGATATTTATCACAGAAAGTAGCTCTGACTTCAGCACCGACTTCAAAGCAAGGTTGGCTGATCGCAGCCCCTAGCCATGCCCAAGTGGGCTGCGACCTCATTTCAGCAACAGTATTTTCGATAATACCATTAGCGAGACCACGCCAACCCGCATGTAGGTTAGCGACTTCTGTACTTTCTGCATTACCTAAAACCACAGGCAAACAATCTGCGGTCATCATCATTAAAGCATGACCTAGACGTTGTGTTACTAAACCATCACCTTCTAATGCAATAAATGGAATTTGTTCATTCACAGTGTGACAAATAGTGCTATGGGTTTGCGTCATCCATGTGATTTTATCCACACCAAATGCAGACAACTCATTCAACACTAACATCCGATGCTGCTGAACACGTTCCGCATCATCATTGACATGTAAAGCCAAATTGAAGCCAGACAGATTTTGATTCAGCGTTGCAATGGTTTGAGGATGTTCAATACGTGTTTGCCCAACATAAATACCTTTGGGCAAACCTTGTACAAATTCCATAAAATTCCTCTCCTTGTGAATATATTCCTCACCTTTTTTAAAGGGAGGAACTGAACAAATCACCCTTGATGAAAAGGGAACTTTACTTAATACGCTTCATTTTCACGGCGAAGCACGTCCACCAACTGAGTAAAATCTTCTGGCCATGGTGCTTCAAACATCATTTCTTCACCTGTGCGTGGATGTACCAAACCTAATTTTGCTGCATGTAAGGCTTGGCGTTTAAAACTGCGTAGCATATCAATTAATGCTTCAGATGCGCCTGCAGGAAAACGTACACGATTGACATATACAGGGTCACCAACCAAGCCATGCCCAAGATAGCTAAAGTGCACACGGATTTGATGGGTACGCCCTGTTTCAAGCTGCGCCTGAATACGGGTAAAGTCACGGAAACGCTCTTTGACATTGTAATGCGTCACTGCATCACGCCCACCTGGTAATATCGCCATTTTGACGCGGTCAACAGGATGACGTTTAATCGGTTCATCAATTGTGCCACCCGCAATGATATTGCCATACGCAACTAAATCATAAACACGATAAACGGTTTTCTTTGCCAATTGTTTACTAAGGGAGAACTGTGCTTCCAAAGTTTTTGCAACAACCAATAAACCACTGGTATCTTTATCAATACGATGAACCAAACCCGCACGAGAAAGCTCAGCCAGTTTCGGTGCATGATAAAGTAAGGCATTGACCAAAGTACCCGTTGGGTTGCCAGCGCCAGGATGTACGACCATCCCAACCTCTTTATTAATCACAATAATATCGTCGTCTTCATAAACAATATTGAGGGGAATATTTTCAGGCTGACTTGAGGTTTGGGCTTCTAGCTCAACATTCAGCGTAAGTAATTCAGTCCCTTCACAACGATATTTTGGTTTAACAATGTTACCATTTACCAACAGATGCCCGTCTTTCATCCACTGTTTGAGCTTTTCACGAGAAAACTCGCTCCAGACTAATGCCGCGACCTGATCAATACGCTGACCGAGATACTCTTCATCGATTTGAATTTGCAACGATAAACGTGTTGCAGTTGCATCAGAATTATGATTATCTGCATCGACAGAATCTTCGAGTAAGAAATCTGTCTCAGAAAGGTTTGAATTGGAAGATTGTGTTGAAGTCATTTTGATGATCGATACAAAAATGGTTTAATAGCACCATTGTAGCTTATTGTCCCAAAAACAGAGGAATTTTTATGTCGCTACCCCATTATAAAATTACCATATTGGCTTTATCTTTAGGCGTAGCGTCTGTATTTGTCGGTTGTAGCAGTAATCCAAGCAAAAAAGAAGTGGTTGATAAAGGACCACAATCAAGTGAACAAGTCTATTTTGAAAAAGCACAAAAATCGCTTGAACGTAATCAATACACTGATGCGGTCAAATCGCTTGAAGCTCTAGATACCTATTATCCAACTGGACAATACACGCAACAAGCACAACTCGAACTCCTCTATGCAAAATTCAAACAAAAAGATTATGAAGGCACAATTGCACTTGCAGATCGTTTCATTCGTTTAAATCCACAGCATCCAAATGTTGATTATGCTTACTATGTTCGTGGCGTAGCCAACATGGAAATGAATTACGATAGCTTAATTCGTTATACCTCATTACAACAATCACATCGTGATGTCAGCTACGTTAAGATTGCCTATCAAAACTTTGTGGATTTGATTCGCCGTTTCCCAAGCAGCCAATACTCAGTTGATGCTGCTCAGCGGATGAAGTTTATTGGTCAGGAACTTGCTGAAAGCGAAATGAATGCAGCTCGCTTCAACATTCAACGTAAAGCATGGTTAGCTGCTGCTGAACGTGCACAGTGGGTCATTGAACATTATCCTCAAACACCACAAACACCTGAAGCACTCGCAACTTTAGCTTATAGTTACCAAAAACTAGGTGATCAAGCAACTTCTCAACAATATATTGAGATTCTAAAGCTTAACTACCCACATTTAGTCAAATCAAATGGTGAAGTAAATTTACGTGCCGCACGTAAAGAAGGCAGTTGGGTCAACCGTGCAACCTTAGGTTTACTTGGCCGTGAATCTAAAACAGTACAAGCAAAAGATCATATCGCAGCTGAAGTTGAACAACCAAGTTTAACCAATCGTTTAAGTTTTGGCTTACTTGATAAACCTGAAGTCGAAGAAGTTGATTCTGCTCCTATTGAAGAGCAAACTGATAAACCAAGTTGGATGAACCGTTTGAGTTTCGGATTATTAGATAAATCAGAAACCCCAAATACATCTGAGGTTAAAACTACAAACTAATTTACAATCATTCAAATCATAAAACAGGCAAGTATACCCTTGCCTGTTTTTCATTTTATGCAACAATGATTTCTAACATTCATACTTCATCATGATGTTATATATCCCAGTCCAAAACGGTTAAATGCGCATGGCAATTCCACAACATACGATTGATCAAATCTTAGATCGAACAGACATTGTCGATTTAATCGGTCAACGTGTGAAGTTAAAAAAGACTGGGCGTACTTATTCAGGCTGTTGTCCATTCCATCAGGAAAAGTCACCCTCACTCCATGTCTATCGTGACAAACAGTACTACCATTGCTTTGGTTGTCAGGCAAATGGTAATGCTATTCGCTTCCTCATGGACATTGATAATCGTAACTTTGTCGATGTGATGAAAGACCTGTCTAATCAGACAGGCATCGAATTACCAAAAGACAATCACGATAATAAAAAACTCTCTTATAAACGCAGTCCGCAGCAAGTTGTAGCTCCCCAAACAATACAACAAAAACAAGAGCAACCTACCCCATCTATCCATGAAGCATTGGATGATCATTTTGTCGATATGGATCGCGTTATGGACGATCCCTTTGCCCAATTTGATCCATCATTTTACATGGACGAACAAGTACAAGAAGGCAATCTCTATGATTTACTAGAGAATGTTGCCCAATTTTATGAACGCCAATTACCCAATAGTCAAAAGGCGCAAAATTATTTCAAACAGCGTGGTTTATCGGCACAAACGATTCAATTTTGGCGCTTGGGTTACGCACCAGAAGATTGGCAACATCTAGAAAAAGCTTTTCCACAAGATATTGATGGTTTAAAACAACTTGGATTGATTCGCTCTAGTGATAGTGGTCGAGATTTTGATTTACTCCGTGAACGGGTGATTTTCCCGATTCGTGACTCTAAAGGTCGTGTGGTTGGTTTTGGCGGTCGTGCTTTAAATGATGAAATTAAACCCAAATACATCAATTCACCAGATTCAGAAGTATTCCATAAAAATCAACTGCTCTACGGTTTATATGAAGGTCGTAAACTCAAAGCCAATGATTGGCTAATGGTTGAAGGCTATATGGACGTGATTGCCTTACAGCAGTATGGCATCAGTGGCGCTGTGGCAACACTGGGAACGGCGAGTAATGCCGATCATTTAACCACGCTATTTAAACAAAATTCTCGTATTACCATTGCCTTTGATGGTGATGCCGCAGGACAAAAAGCAGCACGACGTACCTTAGAAATCGCACTGCCATTGCTCAATGATGGTCGAGAGCTAAAATTCTTTGTCTTGCCAAATGAACATGATCCTGACTCGCTGATTCGTCGTGAAGGCTTAGAAAATTTCCAAAGGTTATTGCAGCAAGCTCCGCTGTTATCTGACTTTGTGTTTGCACATCTAACAGGACAACACGACGTCAGCACCCCTGAAGGTAAAAGCTTAGTCATGGGTGAACTACGTGAATTGACGGAGTTATTACCGAAGCAAGGCTCATTTCGTTATTTGTTGAGTCAATCTTTCCGTGAAAAACTCGGTCTCGGTAAACGCTTTACCCCACAAATCAGCCACGATGCTTCTCTATCTTTTAATATTCAAACCAAAGATGAAGATTTTGCAATCGCAATTTTAATGCACCATCCATTTCTTTATATTCATTTTGAAGAGTTACTCGCAGTTATTGATCAAACAGAATTGTTGGCTAAAATTTTGACTGCACTCAATATTGTCTTTGACGATTTACCTGATGATCAGGAATTGGCAACGTATTATGTACTCGGTGCATGTAGTCATTATAGCCATGAAATTGCAGATATTATGCAACGTACCAACATCCAGTCACTAACACAAGCACCTGAAATTGCAGATAAATTAGCTAAAGATTTTTCATTAAATCTACAAGAAAAATATTTAAAATTAAAACTTAGATCACCTATTTCATTAATTGAGTCACGTAATTTACGCCAACAACTCAATGAATTAACCAAACAGATTAGCTTGAAGTTATTGTCTTAATTTAAGTACAGCTACTGTCTTGGCTTACGTTCATGTTCAAACACGTCCTGTAAGTGCTGCTGTAGCCATTCAAGATAATCTGGATTTTCGGCTTTAGCGGCTTCTCTGAGTAAAATAGAAGTAGGATGCATCAGCTTTTGCGTCAAACGATGCGCAAATTCGTGCAATACCTGTTCTGCATCATGACCATGTTGTAGTGACTCTAAGGCATGTGCTAACTCATTTTGACTCACTTCTTCGCTATGCTGGCGATAAGCTTGAATCGTACCACTTGCCTCTTTGACTTTTTGTTGAGTCATCAATTGAGTTGCCAATTGATTGACCATGATTTCGGCTTCAACCGCAGCTTGACGACGCTGTGCTAAGTTTTCATCAATTACGCTTTGTAAATCATCAACGCCATACAAATATACGTTATCTAAGGATTCAACTTTCGGATCAATATCTCGCGGAACAGCCAAATCAACCATCAGCATTTGTTGATAACGGCGCTTTTTCAGTGCAACCTTAACGTCTGAATATTCAATCACTTGATGCAAACTACCTGTACAACTTGAAACCACATCAGCTCTATGCAAATTTTGTGCAAGTTCTGTAAAAGGAATGATTTCAACATCAACCTGATGTGCAATTTCTTGTGCTAACAAATCTGCTCGTTCACGGCTACGATTACAAATGAGAATTTTAGCGACTCCCATTTCTGCCAAATGCTTGGCAACAAGGCTATTCATCTCACCTGCTGCAACCACCATGACCGTCAGTTTTTCAGGATGGCTAAAGACTTGTGATGCAAGTTGCGCCACTGCATATCCCATTGAAACAGCATGGCTACCAACTGAAGTTTCAGAACGAACACGTTTAGCAGCATAAAAAGCATATTCAAATACGCTATTCAGTTCAGGTGAAACCGTTTCGGCATCTTTTGACAGCGCTAAAGCACTTTTAACTTGCCCTAAAATTTGTGGCTCACCCAACATCAGCGAGTCTAAACCACTGGCAACACGCATCAAATGAGTAACAGCTTGGGCATTCTCGTAACGATAAACATGATGAATTAACTGTTTTACATCAATATTATTCACTTGGGCTAACCAAGTCAGAACACTATCCGCATCTTCTGTCATGGCATAAACTTCAGTGCGGTTGCAAGTTGAGACCACAACTAAATCATTCAGAGATGAATGCTTATTTTGTTCAAGCAATAGCGCAGCTAATCGCTCTGCATTAAAAGCGACTTGTTCACGAAGTTCAACAGAAGCTGTTTGATGGTTGACACCCAATGCAAAGAAAGACATATCAGATCATCATTTCGCTAAATTTATGTTATTGTGCAACATCGGTGTCATAAAAAGCATTACTTTGGATCAATAAAAATTGCG
Source organism: Acinetobacter sp. ANC 4805 (assembly GCF_022549495.1). GTDB lineage: Bacteria > Pseudomonadota > Gammaproteobacteria > Pseudomonadales > Moraxellaceae > Acinetobacter. The sequence goes on along the minus strand of NZ_JAKZGD010000002.1, from coordinate 311,686 downwards.
TCAGCTATATCGCCGTACCATTTTTAGCGGCAAGACGATTCGACGGTATTCTACCACAATCTTGTTGTTAGGTAGCATGAGCTCGTATGTCTCTGCACAAGCAATACACGACATGTATGCAGATAAGAGTTTTGACCATGCATTACAACAAAGTATGGTGGCTGAATTTTCGCTTGCTTACGATGATATTGCAACTGCTCTACATAATTATACTGTGCTTGCCATTCAAAGTAATTCAACCACAATTAAACAGCGCGCTTTAGATGTCGCTTTAGAATATAACGATTTCCAATCAGCTCTAGATATTGCAACGCACTGGGTAGAACAAGAACCCAAAGATGTGCCTGCTTTATTTTATTTATCACACATTGCGCTAAAGACTCACGAATATGAGTTAGCTGCAACGACCCTTGATAAAATTCTAAATATTGATCCTACTGCCGATCTTGAGCAAATCTTGGCAGGGATTGCACCTGAACAAGCCCAAGATCGTGAAGTTTTACTCAATGCATTGCGTACAAGCAAAGAACGAGACAACCCCTCTATTTTGGCTTTAATTGCTGGCTTAGAAGCACAAGATGGCCTATATGAGCAAGCGCTGAATAATATTAATAAAGCGTTACGTCAACGCTCGAAGTCCACTAGTTTTATTCTCATGAAAGCAAACCTACTAATGGCTTTACATGATGACACTGAAACACAAAAATGGTTTGCTCAAGCTAGTCGAAGAAATAAAACCAATATTGATATACGCTTAGCAGAAGCTCGCTACTACATTCAGATTAATCAACAACAACAAGCTCTCAATAAACTCGAAAGCATCATTAAAGATTATCCAAAAACTGAGGAAGCATTATTTATTGCGGGCTTGACCAGTATTGATTTAAAACAATATGAAAAAGCTGAACAATACTTGGTCGAATTGCGTTTATCTGCTAAATATCAGAATGAAGCCTATTATTACCTTGCCATTAATGCACAACGTAAACAGCATTATGAAACAGCAAAAGCGTACTATCGCCTTGTTGATGGTAGTCTATACATCGTTTCACGACGTAATATGATCACCATTTTTGAAAAACAAGGACAACTCAACGATGCCTTACGCTTTCTGACGCAAGAACGGGTGAATTATCCACAACATGCAAGTTTCTTATATCAAGCACAAGCAGATATCTTAAAGAAAACGGATAATAAAAAAGCGGCTTTAACCTTGCTTGATGAAGCCATCAAAAGCTTACCCGATGATCCTGAACTGATTTATGCAGAAGTGTTATTACTTGATCCCTATACCGATCGAGATAAATTAGACAAGACATTAAAACAACTTTTGATTATTGAACCGAATAGCCCAACTTATCTGAACGCCTACGCCTATACTTTAGCATTACAGAATCGCCGTCTTAAAGAAGCACGAAAATATGCAGAATTAGCGCTTGATTTTGCACCTGAACAGGCCTCTATTCTTGACACACTAGGCTATATTGCGTTCTTACAAAATGATTTTGATACAGCTGCCAAAGTCTTGGGACAAGCCTATTCAATTAGCCAAAATATCAATATTGGTATTCGTTATGCCAAAGCGCTATATATGCAAGGTGCGCTCACGCAATTTAGCGAAGTATTACAGCAATTGAAACAAAAACATGCAAATGCCCCACAATTACAACAACTTGATAGCTTAATCTTACCCATCACTGTAAAAAAGAGTTAAACCCATGCACTTGTTTGCAAAATTATGTGTCGCAGTATGTAGCAGTAGCGTTCTATTGTTGACAGGTTGCCAACATTTAAGCCAACCGAATAAAGTAATCGCCTCCCCACAAGTGCAAGATGAAAACAACTTTAGCTTACAAGGTAAAATTGGGGTGCGCACACCACAACAATCGGGTAGTGCTTTTTTTACATGGGTACAACAGCAAGATCAATTTGATATTGAACTCACTGGAATTTTAGGGGTAGGTAAAACTCAAATTGAAGGTAGACCTGGTGAAGTGACCTTAAATAGTGCAAAAACAGGACTCGTCACCGCAGCCACTCCAGAAGAATTATTAGAAAAAGCAACAGGTTGGCAAGCTCCGATTATGCACTTAGCCTATTGGGTACAAGCTAAACCAGCAACTCAAAATGCACAAATCAGTAAAGATGAACATAATCGCCTCAAACAACTGATTGAAGATGGTTGGACAGTGGATTTTAGTTATAACGATATACAAACACTCCCAAACAAACTTTTATTGAAGCAAGCTCTTGCCGATGATAAAGAAAACCGTATTACAATGGTGATCCAAAACCGATAGTTTAGATTCCTTTATGATTAGAGTGCCTTCCCCTGCCAAATTGAATTTATTTCTGCATATCACAGGTCGTCGTGACAATGGTTATCATGAATTACAAACTATTTTTCAACTGATTGATCTATACGACTGGATGACTTTTGATCCAATTGCAGAAGAAAATATTCAAATTGAAGGTTTAAGCGAAGTCAAACTTGAACAAAATCTAATCTATCGTGCAGCACAACTACTCCGACCTCATGCAAAAAAACCATGCGGGTTGAAGATTCAAATTGAGAAAAATATTCCAATGGGCGCAGGACTAGGTGGTGGTTCATCCAATGCAGCCACCACGCTAATTGTGCTGAATCAACTGTGGCAGTGCGGCTTAAATGAACAGCAACTCGCTGATTATGGTGTACAACTTGGTGCAGATGTACCCATCTTTGTTTTAGGTCGTAATGCATGGGCTGAAGGGATCGGTGAACATTTATCATTCATAGACTTAGCTCAAAAACAATTCATAGTTTTAAAACCTGATTGTTTTATCAGCACTCAACAGCTTTTTTCGCAAAAAACATTGACAAGAGATTCTAAGATCACTACATTTTGCGCCTATCAGTTAGAACCTTCTAATTTTGGAAATAACTTTGAACCTTTGGCTCGACAGTTATACCCTGAAGTAGAAGAAGCAATGCAATATTTAGATCAATTTGGTCTAGCAAAGCTTACAGGTACAGGTGCTTGTGTTTTTATTGAAGTGACCTGTGAAATGGATATAAAGAAAATTTTGCAAAATGCACCATGTAAATCTTACTTGGTCAATAGTTTAGCAGAGTCTCCTTTAAAACATTTTTCAGTTACATGTTAGGGGCGTCGCCAAGTGGTAAGGCACCGGGTTTTGATCTCGGCATCCGTTGGTTCGAATCCAGCCGCCCCTGCCATTTCTTTTAGACAGACTTGTTTTTCATCGGTATTTGTTCAAATATATTGACATTATCATGCAAAACGATTAAAGTTCTGCCGCATTAGGGGCGTCGCCAAGTGGTAAGGCACCGGGTTTTGATCTCGGCATCCGTTGGTTCGAATCCAGCCGCCCCTGCCATATAATAGATTGTTTCCAAATTACCCGTTGGAAAAATTAAAAATTTTTCCCTTGCGCTCGGTCGAAGCATTGCTTCGCTTAACCCTCGCTCAGGTGCTTCATGCCCAATCTTGTCGTTTTCAGTGGAAGTGCTCATCCACAGTTCGCCCAAAAAGTCGTAAGCCATTTACATATTCCACTCGGTGCTGCTTCTGTAAGCAAGTTTTCTGATGGTGAAATTTCAGTTGAAATTACTGAAAATGTTCGTGGTAAAGACGTTTTTATCGTTCAATCTACTTGTGCGCCAACCAATGATAACCTGATGGAAATCTTGGTGATGGCTGATGCATTGCGTCGTGCAAGTGCTGGTCGTATCACCGCAGTCATTCCGTATTTCGGTTATGCACGCCAAGATCGTCGTCCACGTTCTGCTCGTGTACCGATTACTGCAAAAGTTGTTGCAGATATGCTAACAACTGTTGGTATTGACCGCGTTGTGATGATCGATTTACACGCAGACCAAATTCAAGGTTTCTTCGATATTCCAGTTGACAACATCTATGGTACGCCTGCGTTATTGGCAGACCTACGTCAACAACAACATGACAACCTTATGGTGGTTTCACCTGACGTTGGTGGTGTTGTTCGTGCGCGTGCTGTTGCAAAACAATTAGGTGATATTGATTTAGCAATCATCGATAAACGTCGCCAAAAAGCAAATGAATCACAAGTGATGCATTTGATTGGTGATGTAAAAGATCGTGACTGTGTCATTGTTGATGACATGGTAGATACAGCAGGTACATTATGTAAAGCCGCTGATGCACTCAAACAATTTGGTGCTCGTCGTGTCATTGCTTATGCAACGCATCCTGTTTTATCGGGTAAAGCACTTGATAACCTTCGAAATTCTGTCATTGATGAACTTGTTGTCACCGACACGATTCCTCTTTCAGATGAAGCACTAAACTTAGGTAAAATTCGCCAAGTTTCTGTTGCAAGCATGGTTGCTGAAACAATTCGTCGTATCAATAACGAAGAATCTATTAGCGCAATGTTCGATAGTTATCTATAATAGCCCAGCTTTTTTCTTAACCCCTAGCTCGCTAGGGGTTTTCTATCACTAAACTGGTCGCAAGTTTAGTCTCTTAAATCTCAATGAGGATATGCCCATGGCAAACTTCGTATTAAATGCTCAAGCACGTGAAGCTGCTCTACAAGGGAAAGGTGCGAGCCGCCGCCTTCGTCACGCAGCACAAATTCCAGCAATCATCTATGGTGGTAGCGCTGAGCCTGTAACAATTACTTTAGAACTTCGTCAAATCGTTAAAGCTTTAGAAAATAATGCTTTCTTCGAAGAAGTAATCGAAATCCAAATCGGTGACAAAGTTGAAAACGTTAAAATCCAAGCGTTACAACGTCACCCAGCTAAAAACACACCTATGCACGCTGACTTCAAACGCGCATAAGTGTTAAAGGCATAAATTAGTGTCAGATATTTCGCTAATTGTTGGTTTGGGTAATCCTGGAAAGGAATATGCCCAAACCCGCCATAATGCAGGCTTTTGGTTTGTTGAACAGCTTGCTGATCGTTATGGCATTTCCTTAAAAGCTGATCCAAAATTTCATGGATACAGTGGTCGTGGTCAAATTGAAGGCCATGATGTACGTTTACTCTTACCTACCACTTTTATGAACCGTTCTGGTCAAAGTGTCGTACCATTTGCCAAATTCTATCAAGTTGCACCTGAAGCAATTTTAATTGCTCATGATGAACTGGATATGGACCCTGGCGTTATTCGTTTAAAAACGGGTGGCGGACACGGCGGACATAATGGTCTTCGTGACATCGTTCCGCATATTGGTGCTAATTTCCATCGCTTACGCATCGGAATTGGACACCCTGGTTCTAAAGAACGTGTTTCTGGTCATGTGCTTGGCAAAGCTCCTAGCAGTGAACAAGCTTTAATGGATGCAGCCATTGATCATGCCTTATCCAAAGTGAAAATGCTTGTTGACGGGCAAGTTTCACAGGCAATGAATCAAATTAATGCATACAAACCCGCTTAAATTTAAACTGAATTGTTGATCAATCACGCTTGCCATATTGCATTTTTAAGCGCAAAATGCGCATCAAACCGCCTATCGCCAGCGGGAAACGTGACAAGTCAACCAATAAGATATTCATCTTAGGTCTTACTCAGGAGACGCTAGCCATGCTATCTCGTTTATTAAAATGTAAAATTCACCGTGCAGTTGTCACTCATGCAGAACTTCATTACGAAGGTTCTTGTGCAATTGATGGTGTATTAATGGACTTAGCAGGGATTCGTGAATACGAAGAAATCCACGTATGGAACGTAACGAACGGCAAACGCTTCACAACTTATGCAATTCGTGGTGAAGAAGATTCTGGTATCATTTCAGTCAATGGTGGCGCAGCGCACCAAGCTGATGTGGGTGATTTAGTCATTATTGCAACTTTTGGTGATTTCACTGAAGTAGAAGCAGACCTTCATAAACCACGTTTAGTTTATGCAAATCCAGATAATACCGTGAATCACACAGCAAACTGTATTCCTGTACAAATCGCATAAGCAGTAAAAAATTCCTAAAAAGCCAGTCAATATGAACTGGCTTTTTTATGGCTGGGTCGATACCAAATGCTAAATGGAACTCATCAAAATAACTCAAAAACAATGACTTCCCCCACGACAAAACCGAAACTTCATTTGCTTAAATTCATATTTCAATAGAACGATCCATTTCATAAATAGTTCCCTTTCCTCTCAAAAATCTAGCTATAATCGAAACACATCGCTTCAGGGCGGGGTGAAATTCCCCACCGGTGGTAAGTTAGGCTTTGATCATCACCGACCTAATCAGCCCACGAGCCTGTATATATATTTATATACTCGCAGATTTGGTGAGATGCCAAAGCCGACGGTATAGTCCGGATGAAAGAAGACGAAATTACCAGAACAACTTTGGTTCGTTTTGGTGCGCGCTTATTTTTACATCAGTCCTGAAATGTTCAACCGTATCCTATTTACGAGAGCGTTTCATTATGTCGAGTTTAATTCAACCCGAACTTTTCTTTTCAGCCCTTTCTCCTGCTGAACAACGTATTCAACAAGCTTTAGAAGACATTCGCCAAGGCAAACCAGTATTGGTAATGGATGATTTTGACCGCGAAAATGAAGCCGACTTAATTATTGCTGCTGAAACACTCACTGTCGAAACCATGGCACGAATGATTCGTGATGGCTCTGGTATTGTGTGCTTATGCCTGACAGAAGAATTGGCAGATCATCTAGAACTCCCACCAATGGTGGTCGACAATTCTAGCCAATTTAAAACAGCATTCACGGTAACGATCGAAGCAGCTCAAGGCGTTACGACAGGTGTTTCTGCTAAAGATCGCGTAACAACAGTTTTAGCTGCCACTAAAGATGGTGCTACTGCAAGTGACCTCAGTCGCCCAGGTCATGTATTTCCATTACGCGCACGTGATGGCGGTGTATTAACTCGCCGTGGACATACCGAAGGAACCATTGATTTAGCTCGCTTGGCTGGCTTAAAACCATCAGGTGTATTATGTGAATTGACTAATCCTGATGGTTCTATGGCATCGGGTATTCAAGTTTTGGCTTATGCTCAAACACATGGTTTAACACTCATTAGTATTGAAGAATTAGTTCAATATCGCTTGAAGCATAATCTCTAATCAAAGAATAAAAAGCCTCGAATCATCGAGGCTTTCCATCACTTCAATGGTTATGAAACTTTTCGTTCCACATTAAGTTCATCAACCTTGCTCATCAATTGGCTGAATTGTGAGATTTGGGCAATCGGTTGTGCCTGAACTAATTCTTCTGCTGTTCCATAACCATAATTTACAGCAATGGTTTCAATACCATTGGCACGCGCACCAATCACATCATATTGGCGATCGCCCACCATGATACATTGCTGTGCATCCAACTGCTCTTTTTCCAGAATATAAGCAATTAAATCAGCTTTATTGGTACGCTCACCGGTTAATTCACTACCATACATTGCAGTAAAATATTGATCTAATTCAAAATGAGCCAAAATGCGTTTCGCATAAACAGTCGGTTTTGCTGTCGCTAAAAATAGTTGATAACCTTGTACTTGTAACTGTTGCAACGTTTCTACGACTGTTGCATAGACTTCATTTTCAAATAAGCCAGTCACTGAAAAACGCTCGCGATATGCCGCCAATGCCTGCTCAGCGAGAGCATCATCGTGAGTATTTAATAACTTCGCTAATGAGGCTTTCAACGGAGGTCCAATTGTCCAATCCAAATCAACCTCATCGGCTAAAGGATGACCCAATTTTTCTAAAGCATAACGAATTGAGCGATGAATACCCGCTTTGGGGTCAGTTAAAGTCCCATCTAAATCAATCAGAATATTTTTGATCGTCATTCGTTCAATCTCTTAAAGCCTTACATAACATAGTCGAGAGTTTCTCGAAACTCCCATATACTAGCCTAAATGAGAGAATAAAAGGAAATGGCTGTGCGTCCTACCGTACTATGTTTTTCAGGTTTAGATCCATCGGGCGGTGCTGGCTTACAAGCAGATATTGAAGCAATTGGGCAAAGTGGCGCACATGCAGCAATTGCTTGTACTGCTTTAACCATTCAAAACTCACAACAAGTCTTTGGTTTCGAAGCAACATCAAAAGAGTTACTACTTGCTCAAGCAAATGCGGTAGTGGGTGATTTACCGATTAAATGTGTGAAATCCGGCATGTTAGGCACGACAGATAATATCGCAGCCTTAGCTGAGTTTTTACGTCAGCATCCAGCTTATCTATATGTGCTTGATCCAGTTTTAGTGGCAAATAGCGGGGGTTCATTGGGTGACCAAGCCACTTTAGTCAAAGCATTTGTTGAATTAATTCCATTGGCAACCGTGATCACCCCCAATACCGTTGAATTAAGAGCCTTAACAGGTATTGATGATATTGAGCAAGCCACTCAAAAATTATTTGAAATGGGTGCAAAAGCGGTATTGGTCAAAGGTGGACATGAAGATACACCTGACCATATTCGCAATGTCCTTTATGCTGATGGCAAAATGATTGCGGAAAGCCGTTGCCCACGCTTAGAGGGGCAATATCATGGTTCTGGCTGTTCTTTGGCAAGTTTTACTGCGGGGCGCTTAGCTCAGGGGGATTCACTCAAAATTGCCGTTCAACATGCAGAAACATGGTTATTTGGTGTATTAAAACAGGCTGAGACACCTGTACCCAATGGGCAAAAGGTTCCAAAACGCTTTTAATACTTTAGTGGCAGATGAATAGAAATATGCAGATTTCTATTCATCTACTCAAGGTACACTAACGATAGTTCACACCATTATTCAAATCAAAAACTTCACCACTTAAACAATTGGGGGCAGCATCTGCTAACCAAAATGCCATATCTGCAATTTCTTGTGCTTGGCAAAACTGCTGATTTAAAGTGGCTTCTTTTAAACGTTTCTGTCTCTCAATCGGAATCTTTTGCATCATCTGAGTTTCAACAGGACCAGGTGCGATGCTAAAGGTTTGAATATGATACTGAGCATGACTTCGAGCTAAACTACGCATCCCATTTATCAACCCTGCTTTTGAAATTCCATACCAAATATCAGGATGTCCAATTTGCCCTGCAATTGATGCAATACTAATGATGCGCCCAGATTGCTGTGTTTTAAACACATTCTCAGCCACATCTATACTCAATTGCATGGTGTGAATCAAATTCACATTCATAATGTTATACAGCTCATCCCACGTATATGAACTTGCCGTGAGTGTATTCATATAACCGGCATTATTAATCAGAATATCAAATTGTCCGATCTGCTCCATAACACTTTTAAGTTGCTTATATTGCAACATATCTGCTTGCCAATGATGTAAATGAGCATGGGTATATTGTGGTACGTGGCGAGAAATATTATGCACTTCATAATGCTGATCTAAGAATTTCTGGGCAATTGCTTGCCCAATCCCTTGACTTGCTCCAGTGATAACCACTTTTTTCATCATCAACCTATTATTCATCTAATTCAATAAAATGCGGTAATTGTTCGAAACGTGCTAGCCAAGCTTGAACATTTGGATACTGATCTAATTCAATGTTTCCTTGATGCACTAAAGCGATGTAGGGATAACAGGCAATGTCTGCAATCGTAGCTGATTCACCAACCAACCAATGTCTTGTTTTTAAATGTTGATTCACCACTGCTAATGATGCATGTGACATCACAGTGGCATGCTCGATATCAATGTTCGGTTTCTTGATCAAATGAAATGCCCGAGCTGCCGATAAACTAGAAGCAATTCTTTGATTGGCAAAAAACAACCACTCTAAAATACGTGTCATTGTGATTGTTTCTTGTGGGAACCAAAGCTGATGAGCATCATAGGTTTTGGCTAGATAGCATAAAATTGCCTGTGAATCATGAATATATCTCCCCTGATCCTCTAAAACAGGAATCTGCCCTAAAGGATTGAGCTTTAGAAACTCTGCCGTTTTTTGTTCTTGATAAAGTAAATTTACGGAGATTTTTTCATAGTCCAAATTCAGAAATGAAAGTAATAATCTGATTTTGTAACAATTTCCTGAGATTACAGTATTATAAAGTTTCATTGTCATCTTCTTTTGTGGTTATAGTTTGACTGTACCGAACGATCGGTACAAAAACAAGTAATCTGAGTAATTTTTTATGGATAAACCAACATTGATTCGATCTTTGTTAAGTATTTTTAGAGAATACGGCTATGAAAGTGCATCTTTATCTAAAATCTCAGAACGCACAGGTTTAGGTAAAGCCAGTTTGTACCATCATTTTCCAAATGGAAAACAACAAATGGCACAAGAGGTTTTGCGCTATTTAGAACAATGGCGCGAAGACAATATTTTTATTCATCTACAAAGCCGTACCCTACCCATTGAACGTTTAGAAGCTTTAACAAATTCATTGAAGCAGGTGTATGAAAATGGTCATGTAGCATGTATTTTGGCAGTTTTGACTTTGAGTGAAGCTCACCAAATATTCTTACCTCAAATCCAACCTGTCTTTTTAAGATTAATTGAAAACATTGCACTCGTTTTACAAGATGCAGGAATGACAGAGGATCAAGCTTTAGAACAAGCACAAGATACCGTGATACGCATTCAAGGGGCTTTAATCTTATCTAGAGCATTACAAAGCCCAACACCTTTTTTACAATTGATGGATAAACTACCTAAACAATTATTAAGTAATATTTGAATTCTATAAAAAGGCGCATAGCGCGCCTTCTTGACTTGACGCAATTATCATCTTAAATACGTCTTGTAAATCTATGTATATTTTTAAGTTAATTCTTAATAGAGAACCACAAAAACGACTCCATGCTGCTTTCGATCAGCTCAAAGCATTATTGCAATTTATGCATCTTCTCCCACAATATTCGCCATATAATCAATTGCAGATCGAACTGTGATAATTTTCTCTGCCTCTTCATATGGAATTTGAATACCAAATTCTCCTTCCAAAGCCATAATAAGCTCAACTACAGCTAATGAATCAGCGCCTAAATCATCTGTAAAAGATGCATTAGGCAAAACCATGTCTTCATCTACACGAAGTTGCTCAATAATGATCTCTTTAATACGTTTTGCTATATTCATAAAATTCCCTTTTGTTGTTATGGTTTAATAAATTATTCTAAATAGCATAGATTTTATACGCCTAAATAAACTCTTTTCATACTCAGAGTCTATTTTTTCTTGTAAAAATATGTATAAACCCTCTCAAGCAAAAGTTGAACACATAAAAAAACCACCTTGCGGTGGCTTTTTATCTTACAAAATGATTAAGCAAGTTTTTTACTTACATAATCAATTGCAGATTGAACAGTCGTGATTTCATTTGAATCTTCATCAGGGATGGTGATATCAAAATCATTTTCAAAAGACATAACTAATTCAACTAGATCTAAAGAGTCAGCACCCAAATCATCCATGAAAGATGCTTCGTTTTTAATCTCTTCAGCACGAATACCTAATTGTTCAGCTACTGCATGTTTGATACGTTGTTCGATATCGCTCACAGGAATTCTCCTCATTGCTTGTGGCGTTTTAATTTGCCACTAGTTTAATTGAATATAAAATTTTTTAAAAGTTTATACATCGCCACTTAGGCCATGTATAAACCACCATTTACGTGTAAAACTGTACCAGTAATGTAACTAGCCTTATCACTAGCAAGGAAACTCACTGCATTCGCAATGTCTTGAGGTTCACCTAGACGATTTAAAGCTACTTGATCACTCATTTTTTTACGAACATCTTCGTTTAACTGATCAGTCATTTCAGTGGCAATGAAACCAGGTGCAACACTGTTCACTGTAATCTGACGACTACCCATCTCTTTGGCTAAACTACGACTGAATGCTTCAATCCCTGCTTTTGCTGCCGAGTAGTTGGCTTGTCCAGGGTTGGCAAAATGTGCAACCACTGAACTAATATTAATAATGCGACCAAAACGTGCTTTCGTCATGCCTTTAAGCACACGCTTAGACAAGCGATAAACAGCTTTCAGGTGAATGTTGAGAATGTCATCCCAATCATCTTCAGACATACGAAGTAGCAAATTATCTTTGGTAATGCCTGCATTGTTGACCAATACCAACACTGAACCATATTTTTGCTCAATGTCTGAGACAAGTGCATCAATCGCTGTGCCATCACGAACATCGAGTACAGCACCTGCTCCATGTTCAGCAAAACTTTCTGTGAGTTTTTGCGCGCCTGATTCAGAAGTCGCGGTACCAACTACAAAAAAACCGTCTTGAATGAGTTGCTGTGCAATTGCTGCGCCAATACCTCGGCTTGCTCCTGTCACTAACGCAACTTTTCGTTGTTGTGTCATGCAATTTTTCCTTCAGCCACTAACACTGCGTTTAGGGCATCTTCCATACGTGCTTTGCTATCAATGGCAAATGCTTTTTCTATGTTCGGTAATCGCTTGGCAAGATTGCTGAGTACTGTACCTGGTCCACATTCAACCACATACTGGATACCTTGATCTTGTAGATACTGCATGGTGCGTGTCCATTGAACTGACTGATATAACTGAGCCGTTAATGCCTGACGTAACTGTGCAACATCTGTCGCGATTTCCGCGTTGACATTTTGTATTACAGGAAGGCGTGGTAGCTCAATGGCAGTTTGTTCCAAAGCTTCAGCAAACTTTTCTGCGGCTGGTTTCATTAAAGTACAATGTGACGGTACAGAAACAGGCAATGCAATCGCTTTACCTGATTGTTCTTTTGCTTCAGCCATGACTTGCTGAACTAGAGCTGCACTGCCCGCAATAACAACCTGACCCTGTGCATTGTAATTTGCAGCGTCAACTGAACCTTGACCCGTAGCAGATGCACTCTTACAAAGCTCAATCACTTTCTCATCTGCCAAGCCAAGAATTGCAGCCATTGCACCTTCACCTTGAGGAACAGCGCTCTGCATCAATTTTCCACGTACATGTACCAATTTAACCGCATCGGCTAAAGTCATTGCTTCTGCTGCAACAAGCGCGCTGTATTCTCCTAAAGAGTGCCCAGCCAAGTATTTGGGAGCAATACCACCGAGTTCTAACCAAACACGCCATAATGCAATGCTCGCAGTCAGTAATACAGGTTGCGTATTCTCAGTTTGATCTAAACCTTCACCACTTTGGGCAATATGCCAAAGATCGAAGCCAAGCGCTGAAGATGCTTCTGCAAATGTATCTTGAACGACACTAAACTGCTCTGCAAGTTCAGCCAACATGCCTACTTTTTGTGAACCCTGACCAGGAAAAACAAATACTGTTTTTGTTGCTTGAGCAGCCTGCTCAAGTCGTTTAGTCGACATATAAAAATCCTTAAAATGGTCTATCGCCAATTTCATCAACACCCATGATTTTACATGAGAATGACAACAGACTCTTTTCCGATGCGGCAATTTACCATTTATTAATTCGTTTTTTAATTGCGAAAAACAACAAAAAAGGGAGCTTTCGCTCCCATTTTTTCTATACTTTAAGCTAACGCTTAATGCATATAACTCAATTATTCAGCATCAGCTGCTTTAGCGAATAATTGACGACCACGGTAAATACCATCTTTAGTCACGTGGTGACGACGATGAGTTTCACCCGTAGTTTGGTCTACAGATAATGCATTCTCGGTTAAAGCGTCATGTGAACGGCGCATGTCACGGCGAGAGCGACTTTTACGGTTTTGCTGAACGGCCATGATGGCTCCTTACAAAGATCGAAAAAATGGATCAGAACAAATTCAGTTGTCTTAACTCAACATTATAGCACAAATTGTGTTATGAGTTAAGTTTGCCTTTCAAACTTGCCAAAACATCAAACGGGTTATCCCGTTTTTCTTCGACAACGTCCTGAATGGCAGGTTGATGTTTATGCTCACAAACGTCATGTTTGGGAGACAAAGGCATCAACAATAACAATTCATCTTCTAGCAATGCGAGCAAATCAATGGAAGCAGGTGTATCGAAATCACCTTTTTTCGAAGATTCGCTTTCACCTAAAACGATGAAATCAGCATCCTCATCCAATCGCTCTATCAGTGACTCATCATCAATGAGTGCTAAATGAACATCTGATTCCAATTCAATTGCAACAGATCCCAAACAACGTTGGCATTCCATTGGAACTTTGGTTTCAATCTGTGCATCTAACCATACAATGCGATGATAGATATCCATTGATAGCTTACAGTCTATGTTGATCAATTGATCATCAATTGAACCAACAGCTTCTCGAGCAATACGAGCAAAGCGAGACAATGGCAGTGTTCCTGACCATGTAAAGCCCTGTTCAGCCCATTTAAATGGCTCGATTTGGCTTGGAAAAGTATTTGCTGACATAATTAAGGCGGCAATTCTACAAATTCATCGGTACTCTGTCAAAGATTAAGATACAATTTTGCACTTCTTTAGACAGAACTCGTGGTAACACAGCAATGCATCTGTTGCAGCCGCAACTTGAAGTAACAACTTCATTACTTGTTAGCCCCTATTCAACCCCAGTCCCTACGTTAGTGCCAAATCAAGTGCAACGTTCATCTTGGCAAAAGTTAACAACAGAACTAGAACAGGTTGATTGGCTTATTTTACACTTTAATCACTGGTTTTCCCACCATAATGTCACACTTGTTAGAGGTGATTTTGAACCAGAATATTTCCCAGCCACTTCTGAGCACCCTGCAAAGATCCAATTTGCCCATGGTTTTTTTAATAGTGCCTTGCATGAAATAAGCCATTGGAGTATTGCTGGTGCACAACGTCGTCTGCTTCCTGACCTTGGTTATTGGTATGCTCCAGATGGTCGCAGTACGGAACAACAGGCACTTTTTGAACAAGTTGAGATTAAACCTCAAGCGATTGAATGGTTATTTGCGACCGCCTTTGGTCGAAAATTCCGCGTATCTTTAGATAATTTGACAGGTGATGGCGGCAGTGGACAACGTTTTAAAGATGATGTTTTTACACAAGTACAACGTTATTTTTCTGGTGAAGCCAAGCTACCCCATGATGCAGCCCATTTCATTTATTACATCTGTCTTTGTACGAGGCAAGGAAAAAGTTTATGTAGTAATGAATTTAGCAGAAGTATTTTAGATTAAAATGAATATGTTGTGATAATACCTTATCTTCTCATCATTTCTTAACTCATGTCTAGGACATCAATTACGTGGATCAACAACAGCAAATTGAGGCATTATTAAAAAAAATTCAACAAGGATTTTATGATCAAGATAATGAAATTTTTAAAATCGTATCATCATCTAGGGAATTATTACCCTCTCTTTCCAACTTACATACAATTCGAGAAAGAAAAAGAGTGATCTTAAATGTTATTAGATTTTCAATCTTTATGAGATCACTCTGCATATTTGTTTGCCTATTCTTTATTCTGATTATTTTTAAATCGCTGATAACATTCGAAGTACAATTCAATAAAGATTTTATCTATCGATTTTGTTTCCTTAGTCTTTTTATTTATGCCTTGTATAAACTCATCTCATCAACTCGTTTTAATCTAAAAATTATAAATTCTGTCAAGTATTTAGATGAGTTTATGCCTCCTAACTCTATCACAACACAAAGGCAAAAAATTGAAAATGCTCAAGATTATAATTATCAACGATCTAGGACTAACTCTAAGTATTTAAAGCGAAGATTTGCGCAGCAACGTAGAAAAATCCAAATTATAGGCTGCATAATAGCATCTGTAAGTTTGCTAATGCTCATCTATTGTTTTCTCCTCCCCCCATCTTCACTTTTCAAAAGTGTAATGCTTCTTCCCTTCTTTCTTATGGTAGGAATTGGGACAATTTTAAGTCCAGGGATACATAATGATGAATTAAAATTTCTATATGGAACTGAAAAACCTTCATTCAAATTTTATCCAAAACCGTTAAAAGTATGTTTAATTATTTCTTTATTTCTATGTTTTTTAATGGATTTATGGAGACAAGGATTGTTCAGCATTTATTTATAAAATAACGACCTAAATAATATTTAGCATTCTTCATTAAATTACAAATTGCTGTTTTATATTAATATTTTTAAATATAATATAAGAGAAGATCATGAGCATCAGGGAGTTATCATAATGTTGCATTTACATATTCATCCTGAAAATCCACAGGCTCGTTTAATCACTCAAGCAGTTGAACGTATTCGTTCAGGTGACGTTGTGGTTTACCCAACGGATGCAGCGTATGCAATTGGCTGTCAAATCGGAAATAAAAGCGCGATGGAACGGATTGCGCAAATTCGTAATTTAGGGGCAAAGCATCAATATGCCATTATGTGTTGTGATTTATCTGACATTGCCACTTATGCCAAAGTCGATAACGCCATGTATCGCCTGTTAAAAGCCAATACCCCTGCTGTCACCACCTTTATTTTGCCTGCGACTAGTGAAGTGCCTAAGCGTTTAATGCACCCTAAGAAAAAAACCATTGGTCTACGTATTCCAAGTAATCCAGTTGCCCAAGCTTTGTTAAAAGAACTAGGCGAACCCTTATTAACCAGTACATTGATCTTGCCTAATCAAAAAGATCCGCTTGATGATCCTTATGATATTGAAAACCAGCTAGGTAAACGTATTGATGTGTTTATTGATAGTGGTTTTGGCACTTTATCAACCACGAGTATTGTAGATTTATCAGGAGAAAATCCTGTAGTTGTCCGTCGTGGTGTCGGTGATGTCAGTGCTTTTGAGTAAGCACTGATCTTTAATCGATAAAAAATTCTGAAAGACGTTGTTTCTGAAAACCTTGCGCATCAAAATTTTCAGGACTGAGCCATTGCTGATAGGTTTTCTCCAAGTCTGACCATTCTTCATCAATAATTGAAAACCATGCCGTATTTCGGTTTCGATTTTTCACAATCCTATCTTGACGAAATAAACCTTCATATTGAAAACCAAAGCGTAATGCTGCGGCTTTTGATGGGGCATTACAGTCATCACATTTCCACTCTACACGTCTAAAACCATTTGCAAAACATTGTTGTAATAGTAAAAAGATCACCTCAGTTGAAGCTTTAGATTTTTTCATTTTATGGGAAAAATAAACATTACCGATTTCTATCACAGCATGCCCAAGTCTTGGATTTAAGAGTGCAATCCAACCTTGCACCTCTCCATCAACTTCAATCAAAAAATGGGTCGAATCTTTAAAACCAAATAGATTTTGTAAATTATTTTTTAATGCAATTTGGCTTTGCGGTGCAGAATAAGGCAAATACGTCCAACATTCTTCACTAGGCTCAGTGACGACACAATCCCAAATTGAATTTGCTGCTTGCTCAGATAGACCCTCAGCAACATCAATTAAGTTGATATATTGCCCTTTCAGCGTCCCTGAAATGGGTTGAATTGATAAATTATGCTTGAGTGAAAAGCCAACATTTTGACCGAATTCATTCTGTTGTGTTTTTAAATAATTTTTCATAATGATTTATAATGTAGGAAAAATAAGCATTTAGATGATAATTTAAGCATAAAACTTTTATATCGCCTACATCAAATTGCATAATATGAAAAATACCCTGACAACTTTAAGGTTTTTGTAAGTGAGTAATTTATTAAAGTATCGATTTCGATTAGAATAGCGCTGCTCTTTGTGGTATGTGTCATCCCTTGAACACAAAAAAATCATCCTTTCATGCTTTTGAAAATTCGCGTGGCTTATAACGGTATATGAATCAAATTCTTCCTTCTCCATTGGAATTACTTCCCTCCATTCGTGTGCTTGACGAGTGGCAAGAAGTCATACCTGAAGATTTATATATACCACCTGCTGCATTTGAAATTTTACTGGAACAGTTTGAAGGTCCACTAGACTTTCTGATTTATCTGATTCAAAAAAATGGCTTTGATCTTTTACAGTTGGATATTTCACCGATTGCGACCCAATATTTATCCTACATGGATAGTATGAAATCACTCAATATTGAGTTAACAGCAGATTATATGGTGATGGCTGCATTACTTGCTGACTTAAAATCACGCTTACTTCTCCCCAAACCAAAAGTTGTAGATCAATTTGAAAAAGATCCAAAACAAGAATTGATTGATCGCCTCGAAACTTATTTACGCATTAAACAAGCAGCAGAAAGATTAGGGCAAATGCCAATCTTTGAAAGAGATACTTTTAGTACCAATGTCAGTATTGGGCATATTGCACCGATCTATGAAGGTTATGATGTTGATGCTTTACGTGATGCATTATTCTGCATTTTTAATCGCCCTGAGCCAATCACCCATGTTGTCGCTCAAGAACCTGTGCTGCTCGAAGAACGCATCGCTTTTATTCAAAGTCAGCTCGCGTCAGGTCAGGCGTTGAGTTTTATTCACTTGCTCAATCCACAACAAGGTCGCATGGGCATGGTGGTGACGTTTATGGCTGTGCTTGAGTTAACCCGTCAACAGAAAATTCAAATTATTCATTCTGGAATTGAAGCTCCATTGACAGTTAAAGGTATTGCTGCATGAGTCTAGATTCGTTTGATCCCAATGAAGGAATGTCACTCGAAGACATTCATCATGATGTTTTATTGCAAATTGAAGCAATTTTGTTCGCTAGTGACTCACCAGTTTCACTTGCAAGGCTAAAAGAAGCATTTCAAAACCAATATAATAAGCAGCAGTTACGTCAGTTCTTGCAACAACTTGCTGTGCTACAACATGGGCGCTCGATTGAGCTGATTGAAACGGCACAAGGCTTTCGTTTTCAAGTACGAGCCAAGTATCGGAATATTATTGCCCAAGTGTGGCCCGAACGCCCAACAAAATTATCACCCTCATTACTCGAAACAGTCGCAGTAATTGCATATCATCAGCCAGTAACACGTGCTGATATTGAGCAGATTCGTGGTGTATCGAATAATAGCCAAATTTTAAGAAATCTATTTGACTGGAACTGGATCAAAGAATCTGGTTTTAGAGATTTGCCTGGAAGACCTGCGTTGTTAGTAACAACGCCCCAATTTTTAAATGCATTTGGTCTAGCGTCGCTAGGTCAATTGCCTCCCCTACAGAACGCCAAGGAAGCATTCATGACACTTGACGCACATGCGCCGAAGTCTTGAGAAGGTGAACTGTTGATCATTATGTCTAAGGTTGTGCTGTCATGAGTGAAAAATTACAAAAGGTTTTAGCGAGAGTCGGGCTAGGCTCGCGTCGCTATATGGAAGAGGTTATTGCTGCTGGTCGTGTCAGCATCAATGGTCGTATTGCCCAAGTTGGTGAACGTATCGAACCAGGTGATGAACTCCGTATCGATGGTCGTAAAGTACAATTTCAAATCGAAGATGAAATTCGTCGTCGTGTTCTCATTTACTATAAACCAGAAGGTGAAATTTGCTCACGCAATGACCCTGAAAAACGCCCGACAGTGTTTGATCATTTACCGCAAATTGCCAATGATCGTTGGGTCATGGTTGGTCGTCTAGATATTAACAGTACAGGTTTATTGTTATTCACAAATGATGGTGAGCTTGCTAATCGCTTAATGCACCCTTCAAATGAAGTTGAGCGTGAATATGCAGTCCGTGTGATGGGTGAAGTGACCCCTCAAATTCGCAATACCATGTTGAAAGGCGTAGAACTTGAAGATGGTCCAGCGAAATTTGAATCATTCTCTGAAATCGGTGGTGATGGTATCAACCGCTGGTATCAAGTCGTGGTAAAAGAAGGTCGTAACCGTGAAGTACGTCGTATCTTTGAATCACAAAGTTTAAAAGTCAGCCGTTTATTACGTACTCGCTATGGCACGATCATTTTGCCACGTGAGCTACGTACGGGTCGTTGGATGGAATTGGATAAAACCGATATTGACAATTTAGCGAAATCTGTTGAATTGAAACCACGTCAAGGCACAGGCTTATTTGGTATGGCAAAACGTCGTACTGAAAAGATGGCTGAGAAACCTTTAGCTTCACGTCGTGGCGGGTATTTACGTCAACAACGTCGTGATGATGAACAAGATCAACCGCAACAACGTTCAAATAGCAATGCTAACAACAATAGTAATGGACGTAAAACGATTGGTTTTAATAAAGGCTTCAAAAAACCTTAATTATTTGCACAAAAATATAAAAAACGCTCAGATTTGAGCGTTTTTTATTGCGCTTAAAGACCTCATACGATGCCCTGTGGGATCGCATTGAGTAATTTTTTGGTATATTCATGCTGCGGATGTAAATACAATTCATCCGAATTGGCAATTTCAACCAACTCACCCTGATTCATCACCATCACCTGATCTGAAATGTATTTCACGACAGATAAATCATGCGAAATAAAGATATAACTCAGACCAAACTCATCCTGCAAATCTTGTAAAAGATTCAGTACCTGCGCCTGCACAGAAACATCCAATGCAGAAACTGACTCATCACAAATTAAAATCTCAGGCTTTAAGGTTAAGCAACGTGCAATCGCAATCCGTTGACGCTGCCCACCTGAAAACTCATGCGGATAACGGTCATAAGCTTGTGTTGGTAAACTGACGCGCTCCAATAATTCCAATGCCATTTTTTTGCGTTCAGCATCATTTTGACCAATACCATGAATCCGCATCGGTTCTAATAAAATTTGTCCGATGGTAAAACGTGGATTGAGTGAAGCATATGGATTTTGAAAAATGATCTGTATCTTTCGCTGATACTGTGAGAACTCTTTCTCGGTCATTGCAAGAATATCTTTCCCCCCAATCAGCGCCTGCCCGCCCGTCGCCTCATGTAAACGCATCAGCAATAAACCAATCGTAGTCTTACCTGAACCTGACTCACCAACAAGACCAAGGGTTTTGCCTTTTGCCAATTGGAAGGATACGCCTTTAACCGCCTGAAATTCCTCTCGTCCCCATAAACCTTTACGGCTATAAAATGACTTTTTCAGGTCTTTAACGTCTAAAATGATCTGTTCATTTCCAACTAAGCCACGTGTGCGCTGTTTTATATTCAGTTCAGATAAACTGCTCACTTCAACCCATTGCCCATTTTCCTGTTTCATAAAGTCACTGGTGATCGGCAAACGATAGGGACGTGTCGCTAGCTGAGGACGACAATGCAATAAAGCACGGGTATACACATCTTTCGGTTGTTGCAGCACTTGTTCAACGAAGCCACTTTCACGAATCTCACCATGACGCATGACAATCACTTCATCAGCAATTTCACCCACCAATGCTAAATCATGGGTAATGAACAGCATCGACATTTGATGACGTTGACGTAAAGATTCTAATAAATCAATGATCTGCTTTTGAATGGTGACATCTAAAGCCGTGGTCGGTTCATCCGCAATCAATAATTTCGGCTCACAGGCGATTGCCATCGCAATCATCACCCGTTGCTGCTGACCACCTGAAAGCTGACTTGGATAAGCATCAATCTTGGTTTCTGGTGCAGCAATACCGACTTCTTTTAGTAATTCAAGTACCCGTACTCTAGCCTGCTTAGGTCTCATGCCTAAATGAATACGCAGCACTTCGGCAATCTGATCACCCACCGTAAATACAGGATTCAGCGACGACATCGGTTCTTGGAAAATCATGGCAATTTCTTTACCACAAATCTTACGCATTTCTTTGGCTGACAAATTTAGTAAGTCTTTATCTTCAAAGCGAATTCGACTTTGTTCAGCGATTTGGCTTTGTCCTTTCGGCAATAAACCCATCACGGCCAATGAAGTCACAGATTTACCACTGCCCGACTCACCAACCAGTGCCACAGTTTTATTTTTGGGAATCGAAAATGAAATGCCTTTCACCGTTTCGATCCACTGTTTATTTTCATTTTTAAAACTGATCTGAAGATCTTCTACCTGTAATAGCGGTGTTTCATTTTGAGGTTGCATATTTTTCTCTCCGCTATTTCAACTTAGGATCTAAAGCATCACGCAATGCATCGGTAAACATGGAGAATGCGGTGACCAGAATAACCATTGCAATCGATGCCGCTGCCAGTTGCCACCATTTGCCCAAGATCAATTCGCTTTGCGCTTCATTCAACATACTGCCCCAAGACACCACACCGACAGGTACACCAAAACCGAGGAAGCTCAGAATCACTTCAGATTTAATGAATGACACCACCAAAATCGAAATTTGAACCAAGGCGATATGACTCACGTTTGGAAATATATGTACAAACATACGGCGTAAGTGACTGACACCAATCGCCTTCGCTGCAAGTACATATTCACGCGATTTGTGCTTCATATATTCAGCACGAACCAAACGAAATACCCCCGTCCAACCCGTTAAGCCTAAGATTAAAACAATCGACAGAATTCCTTTCTGTTGGAGTACTGCCGCAATAGCCAATACCAATAACAGATAAGGAATCGAAGTAAAAATGTTATAGAACCAGTTCAGTACATCATCAATCCAACCGCCAAAATAACCTGCAATTGCACCAAGAAAAGTACCAATCACCACTGCCAATAACGCAGACAATAAACCGACCAGAATTGAGGTTTCAGCACCTTTAATGGTTTTCAGCAAAACATCTTGTCCCCACTTATCTGCCCCAAAAGGCAACGTAGTTTTTAACGCTTGTTTTTGATCGAGTAAGTGTCCTCCAAGCTGCTGATCAATCTGTCGCATATCTTCAGCCAAAGGATCAATCATGCCATAGCTATCAATCGCAGAACTGCCTTGTTGCTCAGCCTGAATTTCTACATTGAGCTGTTGGATTACATCTTTCAATGGATCGACTGGATTTTCAGGCAAAGCGGCTGCGCTTTCAGTATTTGCCTTAATTTGATCAGACTCGGCATCCGCTCCTAAAAATGTCGGTGGCGCATAACTGACGGCAACTTCTTTATTCCAATTTGAGGCAATCACCCCTGTCATCGATAATGCGAGCAGGATGAAATAAAATAACACCACCAAAAAAGACACCACGGCGATTCGATCTGCCTTTAATCGATTCAAGGCTAAATGCCACAATCCTGTTGATGCAGGAGATTCACTTGAGGAGGATTTGCCTTTAAAAATTGTACTGAGCATTGTCATCCTCCTATTTCAACTGTACACGAGGATCGAGGAGCTTATAAATCAGATCAGCGATCAAGTTAAAAATCATCGTGAGCGCAGCGATATATACAGTAATGGCTTTAATCACGGGGAAATCACTACGCTCAACCGCAATAATAATTTCCCGTCCAATACCTGGAATACCAAAGAAACGTTCAATCAGGAAAGCACCTATCAACAATGCAGGCAGACTCGCCATGACTTCAGTGACGATTGGAATCGAGGCATTACGCAGTACATGTACACCCAGTACCCGTGATTCGCCCACACCTTTGGCGCGTGCTGTACGCACATAATCTTGGTTAATTTCATCCAAAATAAAGCTACGATACAAACGCAGTGTTGGGGCAATACTCACCACCAACATAATTAAGATGGGTAACAAAGAATACTGGAATAAGTTTTGACTAAAACGATCACTCCAACCCTGTACAGGAAACCAACTGAGTTGATAAGCCAAAACATATTGAAACACAATGATATAGACCAAGATACTAATCGACATGCCAATGGTACACAGCATCATCACCATACGATCTGTCAATGAGCCACGCACCGAAGCAATCGCTAAAGCCAAAACAATAGAAATGACCGTTTGCAAAATCGTCAGTGGAATCAATAAAGTCAGTGACGGTCCTAAACGCGTCAGAATAATCTGTGAGACAGGTTCACCTGTACTCCAGCTTGCACCATAGTCAAAGGTCAAAATTTGCTGAATAAAAATCCACAATTGCACATAATAGGGCTGATCAACCCCCAATTGTTTACGGATGTTTTCAATTTGCTCCGGGCTAGACATTTTCCCTGCCAAAATATATGCAGGATCGCCCCCCACCCAGTTAAACAAAAAGAAAATCAGCAAAATGACACCCAACATGGTCGGGATCATTTGCCACAGTCTACGCACGACATAAGCAAGCATGATGGCAAATCCTTATTTAACCCGTTGACCTGTAATTTCACTAAAGAAGGCTTTGTTATCGGGTTCTCTGCCTAAGAAATCTTTGACCAGTTGAGCTGCATTCTTTTGACTGCCTTGAGATAAGATCGTTTGGCGGTAACGCTGACCCACTTCAGGATTATTCAAGTTATCCCCAAAAGCAGACAACATATCCAGAGCCAAGACTTCAGACCACATATAACCATAGTAGCCCGCTTGATATCCCATCAGATGTCCAAACTGCCCAGGAAATTCAGTCGTTGGGACATAACCCAATGCGGTTGCGGATTCCATTTTTTTCCACACATCCATTGGCTGTACTTTCAGTGCATCTGCACCATGCAAAGCCATATCGTACTGTGCATAAAGCGTTTGACGAGCATAACGTAGACCACGCCCATAATTGTGTACTGATTTAAGACGCTGAATTAATGCATCATCAACACGTGGACAAGCCGGATCACAATAGTCAGCCACTTTAGACAAAGTTTCCTTACGGCGTGCCCATTCTTCATACATTTGTGAGGGTGCTTCAACAAAGTCACGCTCCACAGAAGTACCGGACTGACCTGAGTAACGGGTTCTCGATAAAATGCCATGTAATGCATGACCAAACTCATGTACAAAGGTTTCAAGTTCATCACCATTTAAACCTTTGCGATTAAAGTTGGTCACTAATACTGAAATTGGTTTACGTTTACTTAGCGTACTACCACCATATACGCCCCATACCGCAGCATGCCCATATTTACCTTCACGTGGGAACTTATCCATATATAAGCTACCCAGTATTTCACCAGTTTTTTGGTCTATGACATCGTAATATTCGACTTCTTCTTGCCATGCATCGACTTTAGCGGCTTTAAACTGAATACCATATAAATTTTCAGAAATCGCAAACAACCATTTTTGTGCAGCGAGTGTTGGGAAATAATCACGGAGTTTTTCTTGGTCAACCTGATATTTGTCTTTACGGAGTTTTTCACTCCAATACGCCATATTCCAACGGTTAATTTCAGCTTGATCTAAGCTTATTTTCAAACTTTTGGCTTTAAAAGCGCGCAGTTCTTCTACCTCTTTTTGTTCTAAAGGCGCAACCACGTTATGCACATCCGCCAAAAAATGATTTACCGTCTTCGGATTTTTCGCCATGCGTTTTTTTAAAGCCCAATCGGCATAGCTTGATTGACCAAATAGTTGTGCCTGTTCATAGCGCAAATCAATAATTTGTTTAAGTAAAGTTAGGTTTTTTTCTGTGCCGCGACGTGTAAATGCGGTTTGATAACGTTTTCGAGCATCATCACTGTCAGCCAACTCCATAAAAGGTTGATATTCAGGATAGTCGAAACCTAATAAATAATTGCCTTTGTCATTTTTCTTTAAGCCTGAAATATAACTTTCAGGTAGCCCCTTTAATTCGGCTGGCGTGAATTCTAATTTCTCAGGATTATCACGGACATTACGGGAGAACTCTTGCGAAAGTTTGGTGAGCTCATCCAATATATTTTTTAAACGTGCTCGTTTTTCAGGTGCAAGCTGCACCCCTGTATCTTCAAATTGATCAAGAATATCTTGACGATATTTACGATCAATTGGATCTGTTGTTTTAGTATTTTTAATCCGTTGATACAATTTGGGGTTCTGATAAATTTCAGTCTGCAACTGATTGATTTTTACTTCACAATCATCAGCAGTCTTACGAAATTTCGCATCGGGATCCACATTACTATATAAGCTAATTGGTCCTGCGAAGTCTTCAAAACTCGCCATCAATTGATCCCATTCAGCTAGAATAGGTGCCGCTATAGATTGCGGTTGAATAGATTGTTTTTCTAATTGAGAAATACGCTGTTGTAAATTTTGTAAATTCGCATCACACCATTCTGCACTATCATTCAGTTTGAAAAGAGGTAGAGTCGCAGTTGTATTCTCTGCCCATACACCTTGGCTCATCCCTGTCATTACCATAGATAACAGACCCAGCGTCGATTGTTTCAACATGCTCTTCGCCATTATTATTTCTCTCCAATTTAATTTCATTCATATATTGTTTAGGTTTCTCACGAACCTTCTTTCGACACTATGGTTTGTTTTGTTGAATATCGATATACATCCACTCTGCGGGCAGAATTGGGTGTTTTTTATAGCCAATCACTCGAGGTTGTGCCACGACAGTACGGTAACGAGTCGACATAAATTGTACAGGGGCATAAAACTCTAGCAATCGTGACATTTTACGATATAACAAATCACGTTCAGGGCCATCAGCAAGTTTCAATGACTGTTCATATAAACGATCATATTCTGGCAATTTAAAACAAGTATGGTTGGTGGCATGAATATTGTTGCCATAAAACAACTGTACAAAGTTATCTGCATCAGGATAGTCTGCAATCCAAGCAGAAGCCTTAAACATGGTTTTACATTGTTTTTCAGCCTTTAAACCTTCCGCAAAAGGCACAGGTTTAGAAACCATATTGACTTTAATATTGGCTAATTCTTTCTTTAGGAGTTCAGCCATCTGCATACTTCGTGCACTACTACTCGATGGCATAAATTCAATCACCAGTGGCTTGCCATTCGGCAACATCCGCCAACCATCTTTGCCCACGTTGTAGTTATAACGATCAAGTAATAAATTTGCTGCTTTTACTGAATATGGAATGCTGCTTTTATAATTGGGATCATGCCCCGCGACACCATAAGGAATCGGCGATTCTAATTTTTTGGCGTTCCCTTTGGCTAAAATGCTGATAAATTTCTCTTTGGAAATTGCCATCACCATTGCACGGCGCAAAGCAATTTTCTCTTTACTCACGCCACCCACCACAGGATTTTGTATATTCCAATACAAGTAATCAATTGAAGGGTCAGCAATACGTGAAAGTTGAATCCCTTTTTTTGCTAACTCTGGCTTTAACTGACCATCTTTTAAAGCTTGTGCAGGTAATTCACCATCTAACGTAAATATATCTAGCCCATCTTTTTGGAACGACAACCATCCTGACTGTGATTCTTCAATCACCTGAATATCGACCACACCAATCTGCGGCATTTTTTTGCCTTGCATTTGCTGTACGATTTTCTGATCTTCAGGATGGGTCGCTTTAAAATTCCATGTGTAACCGCGATAATCAGGATTTGCTTTCAAAATAATACGCGAACCTGGTGTCCATTGTGCAAGAACATAAGGACCTGTCCCCACAGGATGTCCCATCGCATAGCCTGCTTTATCACGATAGTGTTCAATCACTTCACGCGCGACTGCACCTGTTGGCTGATGTGCAAGTAACATTGGAAAATTATAATTTGGCTCTTTTAATCGAATCACCAAGGTATAACGATCAGGTGTTTGTAAACCGCTAATTGGCTGATCATAGTTAAATTTTCCAGTTTTAGCTGCCTGCTGAATCACGGCATCAAAACCCGTAATTCTATCTTCAAACAACCAACTGTTGGGTGAATGCAAATTTGGATCGAGCAAACGTTTAAAAGAATAGGCATAGTCTGCTGCAGTTAATTCTCTCGCTTTACCTTTAAATACAGGATCAGGGCTGAAATAAATCCCTTTTTTTATTCGAATGGTATAGGTCAAACCATCGGTACTTACTTCTGGCAAAGCCACCGCTGTATTTGGAATCAGTTTTGCGGGTGAAGCTAAATAGTCATAGGTATATAACGTTTCAAATACTGAATACAAAATATGCGCTGAATATAAATCTTGTACTGCGACAGGATCAAATCCAGTCTCAGCCACGGGAAAAGCATAACGTAACACTTTATTCGGATTAGCTGGACTTTTTGCTTGTGTATAGCATGCACTCGCACTTAATGTTGTGCCGAATAGCAGAGCTAGAGCATAACTTGGCATTGAATATTTGAAATTTTGCTTCATCCTGAACTCATTATTTATTTTGCTGTGAGGGTGCAATATCCAAATATTGCCAATTGGTATTCATAATTGGATGCGCTTTAAATCCCTGCACCTCTGGTTGAATTACCCAGTTTCTAATGCGTGTATCTTGCAAAATCCAAGGGTTATCCGCTTCAACTTGTCGACTCATTTTTTCATAGAATGGTGTACGTTGATCAGGCGCTAATTTCATCGCTTGTTGATATAAGCCATCATAAGCAGCCGATTTATAACATGATTGATTTCCACGACCAATATTTGCGCCGTACAATAACTGAGTAAAATTCTCACCCTCTGGATAGTCTGCATGCCATGCTCCACCCCACATCATATATTGACACTGAGTTGCTGCTTTTAAGTTATCGGCAAAATTACTCACTTTAAAATCGGCTCGTATTCCAATTGCATCTAAACTTTTCTTCCAAAGTTCAGAATACATCACTGAAGAAGAACCACTTTCTGTATTGATTTTTAAAGTTAAAGCCTTGCCATTTGGAAAATGGCGATAGCCATCCGTTCCTTTTTTATAGCCAAAATGATCAAGCAATTTATTGGCTAAAACAGGGTTATAACCAATACTGCTGCGATAATTCGGGTTATGCCCATTTACACCCGCGGGCACTAACATCTCAGCTCTAACAGCCTGCCCTTTTCTTAGAATGCGAATATATTCATTCAGATTAAAAGACATCACAATTGCACGTCTTAATGCGATCTTATCTAAGCTATTTCCGCCAACAATAGGATCACGCATATTGAACATGGTATAAGTGACTTCTGCCTCTTTGTTGGCATAAAGGCGAATTCCTTTTTGTTGCATCGCAGCATTCAATTGATTATTTTGATCTAAAGCTTTAGGAATTGCACTTGAAGTTAAAGTATCGAAATCCAATTGTTTCGATTGAAATGCCAACCAACGTGATTGTTCTTCTTCAATAATACTAATATTCACTTTGCCAATTTGTGGCATAGGCTTACCACTCATTTGCTTGACGAGTTGGTTATCCCAAGCTGTGCCTGTCGATTTAAAATTCCAAACAAAACCTCGATAATCAGGATTGGCAATCAGTTCAATCTTGCTACGTGGTACATATCGACTCAGCATATAAGGCCCTGTTCCAACAGGATGCATGCCTAACTGATCTTTATAATATTCAACTACTTCTCTAGCCGTCGCTCCAAATGTGCTATAGGCAAGAATATAAGGAAAATTATAATCAGGTTGGGTCAGCTTAAATTGAATTGTATATTTATCTAATGCTTTTATACCTTCAATCTTAGCATCATAGTCAAAACGACCTGTTTTATTGGCTTGCTCAACGAGAGCATTTGCCCCAACCAATTTGTTATCAATAAAAGAAAAAGAAGGCGCATGATTTTTAGGATCTAAAATGCGCTTAATCGAATAAACATAGTCTTCTGCAACCAACTCTCGACGCTTTCCTTTGAAGGCTGGATCATCGGTGAAGTAAATGCCCGACTTTATTTTAAAAGTATAAACTTGCCCATTTTTTTCAATAGTCGGTAAACTCTGAGCAGTTGCAGGAACTAATTTCACTGGATTTGCTAAATAATCATATTGAACTAAGCGTTCGAAAATCACATCAGCAACATTACCGCTATAGAAATTAAAGGTTTTGACCATATCAAAGCCATCATCAGGCGCAGGAAAAGCAACACGAAGCACTTTTTCTGCTTGAGCAGGCGTTTTTGCAAATCCAATCGGCATCGCAGCAACAATAGTTGATACCAATGCAACCTTAAAAAATATTGACTTCAACTCACTGCTCACATCATTGTTTTTTAATAAATACTCGACTTTTAGATTGTATTCAACTTTATAAATAAACTTACTTTAACTATTTAATAATTCAGTATTTTTATCAAACCATTATTTCTTCTAAAAAATTTAACAAGCAATCCAAACATACTCTTGTTTTATCTATTTTATTTCACCAATCACAACAGGAATAAGTTTACTGCTCACCTTATAACCTTGCGGTTTATTATTACAAGCATCTCCTGTCACCGTCGTTCGAATCACATAAGGTGAATAAGGCATCACATTTAAATAGCCTGAATGATCTCGCCCTGTACGGCAATCTTCTGCTCCTAACTTTTCATCATAGCGCCCACCATAAGAAGATTCTTCGACCTCTGTAATGAGTTTACTCGTCCATTGATTTAAATAAACCAAGCTTTTACTGGATTCAACCGTACCCTGTCCTGAGCCTGCACTTTCAATTTCGATTAGTTGAATCGGTTTGCCTTTATACACGGTAGAATGCACTTTAAAGCTATTTGATTGACCACCAAACTCTTTTAAGATTCGAGCCTGTTTTAATTTTGGACGGGTTAACACATAGCCAGCCCAAAAATTACGTCCTGCATTTTCAAAACTCACACCCGATAAATAGGCTTCTTCACCTGAGATCAGTTTTACGGCTTCGGTTGAATCAATCTGAATGGCTTGAGGTGGATTGGCATTTGAATCTTGTAAATTAGTGATCCAACTAATGATGGTTTTATCATTAGGTATGGCAGCATGAGTTGTCGAGATTAGACCTGACAGACAGAGGGGTATAAAAATAAAATTCTTTTTATTCATTGTTAGTCACCTTAAATTTATTAGTTAAATGGCTTCCAAAATCTATTAGCTATCGTGACGGCGGCATGGATGCCGCCCGTAGGGCTGCGGTATAAGGATATAGTCAGCCCTACAAAGGATTTTGCCTTGCGCTGTTACAGTCACAGCTCATCATCCCTGAAAAGTAAGACAATGTGGTATTCATTTGAGAAAACTTAGGAAGACACTGTGGTTCCCTCTATTGAATAAAATTCTAAATTTAATGAATTAAATTAGAATTTTTCCAACTCAATCCATTGAGCATCAGGAAAATGCTTTGCCAAATAATCTTTTAAATAATCTGCGGTATCTTTCGAAATAAGTGGATCTTTCGACTCATCTTTTAAGTTATACACCAAAGCATGCAAACTCAAACCACGCTGCTTTAAGGCTTCCAAACTCAATAAGGTATGATTAATACTGCCTAAACGCCCAGAAGTCACTAAAATCACAGGAAATTGATGCTGAACGATATAATCAATCGTCAACAACTCTGTAGTTAAAGGCACCATCAAACCACCCGCACCTTCTAACAACACCACCTCAAACCGTTGCGCCAATTCTTTGGTTGCAGCTTCAATTTTCGCGAAATCTAAATCTCGTCCATCCAAACGTGTGGCTAAATGCGGAGAGGCTGGATAGGTAAAAATTTCAGGCATGGTCAACTTTTCATGATCTTCCTGAAACCAGCCACTACCCATAATTTCACGGTGTTTTTGAATATCTTCAGATATATCTATATTGCCCGTTTGCACCAACTTCTGAGTGATAACACGCTGTCCTTGCTCAGTCCAAAGTTTAGCGAGATAGCCTGTGGCATAAGTTTTACCAATTTCAGTATCAATACCACTGACAAAATAAATTGCTGCACTCATGCTGTTCTCCGCGCAATCACATAAATCGGATGATAAGTCAGGCGAAAACCCTGCTCATCATAAAACTGTTGATAATCTGAATAAAATTGCTGCAAGGATTGTTTGGTCCAACGATGTGATGTAGCCGTTGCGGTCACGCCTGTTGCTTTTAAATGCTGCAATACAGATTTAGGATGATCAAAGTACACCTGTTTAGACGCTTGCTGTATCAACAAGATTTCAAAACCATTTTCTTGTAATTGTTGTTGTAATGCCTCTAAAGAATAATAATTTAAGCCTTGTCCTGTCAGTTGCTTGATCTCAATTAAATTTTTCACCCCAAATGTTGAAAAACCGAAATAAGTATTGGGCTTTAAAGCGTTGTGAATCCGCTGCAATAATGCAGGCAAATCAATCATCCACTGCAAAGCAGAACTGGAAATCACTGCATCTAAAGACTGGGGTAAAGTGAGCTGCTCAATATCTCCGATCAACCAATCAACTTTAGGTCTTCCCTTAACAAAGGGGTGAGAAGTATCACTTCGCAAGTGAGGGGATTTTAGATTTAGAAAATGCTGATCGACATCTGCATATAGATCATTTAAGTACAGTTGCTCGACCTGAAAATAGGACTCAAATAAATGCGTTAAATTGCCAGAACCGCAACCGATTTCAAGTACGGATGGCAAAAACTGTGGACAATATTGTTTAAGATATTCAAATAACTGCGCACTAATTTGCTTTTGCACTACAGCATGCTCAACGTAACTTTGCCCTGCTTTGGCAAAACGTTGCGCGACTAATGCTTTATCGACACTCACAAACATTCCACCAATTTTTCTAATTCTGCTTTTTGAACCATAGACGTTAATGAAATACGCAAGCGTGAACTATTCTGCGGAACTGTTGGTGGACGCACTGGCATGGCATAAAAACCTTGCTGCTGTACATAGCGTGCTTTTTCGATTGCAGCCTGACTTTCTCCAACAATAATTGGAATGATATGACTGCTGGATGGACTTGAGAAACCTTTTGCAATCACCGCCTGTTGTAAATACTGGCTGATTTCCGCCAAATGATGGCGTTGCTGTTGCATGTTTAGAACTTTATTAAAGATAAAGTCTGACCATGCCATCGAGATCGGAGGTAATGCAGTACTGAAGATCAATGGGCGCATTTTATTAATCAAATAATCACGAATAATCGGATCACAAATAATATAACCACCTATCGAAGCAATCGCTTTACCAAAGGTTCCAACTAAGAAATCAATCTGGTTTAATACGCCATATTGCTCAGCACAGCCAAGACCTTGCTCCCCCCTAACCCCAATTGCATGTGCTTCATCGACATACAGCATGGTTTTGGCAAAGCGTTGTTTTAACTGAGCCAATGCGGCCAAATCCGTTTCATCGCCATCCATACTAAAAATACTTTCAGTCACCACAATGACACGTTCAATTTGCTCATCTTGATGATACTTTTGCAACAGCTGTTCCAAATGTTGCAAATCGTTATGCCGATAACGCACATATTGAGCAGTCGACAGACGAATACCATCAATCATACTGGCATGTACCAATTTATCGGCAAGAATGATGGTTTTACTATCCGCTAATGCAGGTAAAATACCGATATTCATGTGATAGCCACTATTGAATAGCAAGGCAGCACGACCAAATGCTTTGCTTAGGCTATTTTCAAATTGTTCATATTCTGCAAAATTACCCGTCAATAATCGTGACGAAGATGAACTAAATAGCGCCCGTTCGATGTTCAACGTATCAAGAAATTCTTCTCTTAAACTTAAATCAGCAGCCAAACCTAAATAATCATTGGACGCTAGATTCAACATGGTTCGATCTTGAATCGTGATCCATCGTCCCTGCTGTTGATTTGACGTAAATTGGCGGAAATTACCTTGCTGTTTGAGTTGCTCAAGCTGCTCGGCATAATGATCAAGCAAGGACATTGCTATTTGCTCCTTGCATATTTTTCACGACTTCACTCATCTGTGCTAATAAATAATGGAGTTCATCATCTGTGATCACATACGGCGGCATCACGTAGATCAATTTTCCAAATGGTCGTACCCAAATACCCCGTTCAACAAACTGTTGCTGTAAGGTTTTCATATCAACATTAGTGATTAACTCCACCACTCCGATCGCACCTAGAACCCGCACGTCAGCAACATGCTCAAGCTGTGCTAAATCGGTTAATTGTTCAGTGAGAATCTTTTCAATCCGTTGAATATTGGCTTGCCAACCCTGTTCTAACAATAATTGGGTACTTCTCAAAGCAACCGCACAGGCCAATGGATTCGCCATAAAAGTTGGGCCATGCATAAATACACCTGCTTCGCCACGACTAATGGTTTCAGCGACATCCTTTGTAGTTAATGTTGCGGACAGCGTCATATAACCGCCTGTCAAACCTTTACCAATACACATGATATCAGGTTCAACTTGCGCATGTTCCCAAGCAAACATTTTACCCGTGCGCCCAAAACCTGTTGCGATCTCATCGAAAATTAACAATATATTATATTGCTCACACAAAGCTTTAGCTTGGCGCAAATATTCAGGATGGTAAAAACGCATTCCGCCTGCACCCTGTACAATCGGTTCGATGATCAGTGCAGCAATACGGTGATGATGCTGTTCAATTTGCTGCTTGAGTTCATGAATATCTTGCGGATTCCATTCTCCATCAAATCGACTTTGTGGCGCGGGTACAAAGATTCGATTCGGTAAACTTGTGCCAAAAATCTGATGCATCCCCGTGACTGGATCACAGACAGACATCGCATTCCATGTATCGCCATGATAGCCAGAACGCGTGGTAATAAAGTTGGTTTTCTCTGGTTGATTCAGTGCAGTCTCCTTCTTTGAAGACCAGTACTGAACTGCCATTTTTAAAGCGACTTCAACTGCAACTGAACCTGAGTCTGCATAGAAAATTTTATCTAAACTCGGCGGCATAATTTTTAATAAGAGCTTACCCAATTCAATCGCAGGTTCATGGGTCAAACCACCGAACATGATATGCGCCATGTTTTGTAATTGATCTGAAACTGCTTGATTCAGTTCAGGATGGTTATAGCCATGAATTGCACACCACCATGACGACATGCCATCAACCAAAGTTCGACCATCTTCTAATTCAATCGTTGCACCGTAAGCACGTTTCACTTTAAAGGTTGGCAGTGGATTTAACATCGAAGTATAGGGATGCCATATATGTTCTAAATCAAATGGGTCTGTCATCCTTTATTTACTCCTCATCCTAAGCCAATTAAATTCATGGCAGTGTCTACGATCATGGAGGCGGCATGGATGCCGCCTGTTAAGCTGTGGTATCAAGGATGTACCATCAGCTTAACAAATGCCTTTGCTTACTTTGGGCAAAACCAAAGTAAGTCTAGCTGAAAGCTTATCCTGAAATTAAATTAAAACTCAGCACGACTCCGCTCTAACAGATTTAAAATCCATATGCATAATCTTAAACTTGTCAAAATCTAAAATATATTGCGAGAACTTTCAATTCAAGCAAGATTAAACCGCCTATTGAATAAAATCTTCAATTATTTGCACAGTCTGCTCTACCATAAAACATGGAAAACCATGCGAAGCTCCATCGATCAAAATAACAGATAATTTTTTTGCGACTAAATTCTTAGTTTTTTGGGCAACTTGGTAAGGAACTAAAGCATCATGCTCAGCAAAGATATGTAACTGCCTACCTTGATAGTTTTTATATATCTCAACCAAATTTAACTGCTCTAACAATGCTAAGCCTTGCTTCAATAACGCAATCGGTTGTGGACGAATCAATTTCTGCATCGCTAAAAAATCTTTTTTCGCAGAACTCGCACCTTGGCATACCAATAAGCCAAAACGCTTCAAGGTACTAATCGCATCCTGCTCAAATGACTGTGTGAACTGAATAAAGGTTTCAACAGACATTGCTGTAGACCAATCAAGTTGAGCGACAAAACATGGGTTTGAAGCTAAAGTGATTAACATCTTCTGTTCAGCATATTGTTTTTCTATTTGATTGACCAATAAGGTTGCCAACTGACCACCAAGCGACCACCCTACAATTACATCAAATTTTGCCGCAAGTTCAACATGCTGTTGCAAGATTTCATCATTTAGGGCATTAAAAATATTAATCCGCTCAACGATATGCCCTTTTTGTGCCAAAGCTTCATGTAATGGTCGTAATAATTCTGCACCACCGCCCCATCCTGTGATGAGTAGAATCTTATAGATCACACGCTTGTCCAATTTTCAAACTTTAAGCCAGTATACTCTGATTAGCTCTCGTCATTATTTTCCAAATCTACCAAAAGCTTCGCTGGAATAACGCGTTCCCAGTTTTGTTTAAATTGCTTATGAACCTTATCTATATCAAAAGAGCTGTTCCGTGCAACTTGCTGAGCATATGCAATATCATTTGCACGCATATAGGCAAGTAGATAATGATTTCCATCTAGTTCCAGTTGAAACCAAGATTCAACTTTTACTCCTTCCGCCTGAAGTGTTTGAATCGCTTCTGCTTTACGTTGTTCAATTTCTTGCTGCCAAGCTTCGACATTCGCTAACGTATTTGTTTTTAATTTAATAAGAACCGCACCAACATCCATTCATTTTTCTCTTCTTTTTTAAATAATCATTCAATTGAAATATATAAAGCAGATCAAAATTCTGTAAAGAACTTTCTGACACATCCAATTCCTAAATTTGCTAAAGTATGTGTTATTACACTTTGAGATCACGCTGATGAATACGATAAAATCCAAAGTTCTTATTGTATGTAGTTCACTCTTATTATGGAGTGCGCCAAGTTTAAGTTCGGCTCAAAATTCTATATTTTCCAAACAAAATACAGCACAAAAAGAATGGGTTGGACAATCTTCACCAGATTTTAAACTTCAAGACCAAAATGGAAAATGGCACACCCTCAATCAATATAAAGGCAAATGGATTGTGCTTTATTTCTACCCTAAAGATGACACTGCTGGCTGTACACAAGAGGCTAATCAGTTTAAATCACTTTATCCTCAATTCTTAAAATCAAATGCAGTTGTACTCGGTGTCAGTCTAGATGATGTCAGCTCACATCAAAGATTTTCGCAAAAACTAGGTTTGCCGTTTCCCATTTTGGCAGATGAAAAAGGCGAACTTGCTGGAAAATTCGGCATCGTTAGAAATTTCGGGATTACCAAAATTGCCAAACGCGAGAGTTTTCTGATTAATCCACAAGGTGCAATCATGTATCACTATAGTAGTGTGAATACGCAGACGCATGCGGATCAAGTCTTGAAAGATTTAAAAATGGCTCAGAATAAATAAATATCAATCAATTCACATTTAATTTTAAGGGGAATAAAATTGCAGTTAGAACAAGACGAAAGTGTATTAATAAACACCATACCGTTTAGCTCTTTATCAGGCCTAATATATATCATCATTGGAATACCGATTTGCCTATTTTTATTTAAAAATTCTATTTTTTATGGTTCTTATTATTTCTGCCAATTTTTTTGACCAATCGCTTAATCATCACCAATAAACGTATTTCTATTAGAATGCTATTTAGAACACGTGCTATAAAAATTAATGAGTTACATCAAAAACCTTATTTAACAATAGATCCTTATATATTTAAAAAATATGAATGGCAGCGTAAGCTATTAGGTCAGAATTTTAAGAAGTTCTGGCATTACCGAACCAATATCTATTTTTCACAGGATGAAAATCGTCATAAATTAAGCCAACTGAGACTTTCTTTATTTTCAAAAAAACAAACAGATAAAATTCTGGCAATCCTCACTCAAACATGGAATTTAGATTCAAATATCAAACAGCCAAATTAGCTCTCAAAATTAAAGCTTCCAGTGTATTTTTAGAATGGGAATCATTCATATCTCGCTAGAAACAGAGTTGATGAATTAATTCTGTTTTAATTTATACCCTTCTATATCTAGTGACTTTTTTGTTTTTTATATGCCATGAAATAAGCTTTTCAAGAGATAAACCTATTCCAAAATATAGCAACATCAAGCCGCTTTTTTATGCGCATTTAAGAGACAATTAAGCTTTAAAATATTAAATAGCAGCATGATTTTTCCGCCCAAACTGCATGCACTATGATCTTCAAAACACGCTTTTTTTTACTCACAAGCTCTTTATTGTGCATTAGTTTTTTTATCCTGTTATTTCTGTTTCCAGTCGGCGGAACAATTGATCTTTATTTAATTCAACCTTGGGTCGGTACTTTTGGTGAGTTTGCATTAAAAGGCGATTGGTATCTTGCAAAACTTAACCACAGTTATGTCAAACAAATAATCACTGTAGTCTATCTCAGCTTTTTCATTCTATGGTGTGCATCCTTTAAAGTTGAGAAACTCAAAACTAAACGTTGGCTATATGGTTATATGTTTTGGGTCAGTATGCTCTGTACTTGCATTATTGGTTTTATGAAATCTCATGCTGCTCATGCTTGCCCTTGGGATATGACTCATCCAACAGCGACTGGATTTATTTGGGATTTCTCAGCAACAGCAGGACATTGTTTTCCAGGTGGGCATGCAAGTACAGGCTTTGCTTTAGTCACAGGCTATTTTGTTTATCGTCTTGATCAAACCAACAGAGCTTGGTTTTATTTATTCGCAGGTGTCTTACTTGGCTTTGCTATGGGTTGGGCACAAATGATGCGTGGTGCTCACTTTCTAAGTCATAATCTATGGACAGGCTGGATTTGTTTAGCCATAAATTTTGTAGTTTATATGATCACATATAAACATCACTTGCTGATTGCAGACCGTAATTCTGTAACGCAAATGAGTCCTAATATGATAAAGTGAGTTTCCACTTGCATTGACACATGCGCTATCACAACAATCACTTAGGTACAATTTGCTGCTAATGGATGACTTTCAAAAATTTTTAGAAACTTCTTTAACTAAGCAACAATCTTCTATACAAGCCTATGATTTGGGTTCGCATAAAGTATGGTTAAAGAAAGCATCTGAACGTCATGGTTTGTGGCTTTATACCCCACTCAAATGGTTAGCAAAAATATTTAATTTAGGTGCAATTACACCAGTTCCCAATCGAGGTGGTTCTGCTGCAATTCAATGTGAATATCATCGCATTCAAATGCTTAATTCTCTAGGTATTTCAACTTCAAATGTTTTAGCAATTTCAGAAAAAGGGATTTTGCTCGAAGATATCGGATCACAACACCAGACCCAAGTTAGCCAACTCGATCAGGCACTCGCCCAATGCCAAAATGATATTGCCTCAAAATCATTATTATTTAGCCAAGCGATTCAAGCAATTCAATATATTCATTCACAAAAAGGCTATTTAAGCGAAGCATTTGCTCGAAACATTCTAGTCGATCAAAATCACCAGTTTAGTTTTATTGATTTTGAAACTGATCCTTTAGAAGTACTGAGCTTACATGATTGCTTTGTTCGTGATTGGTTGCTATTTATTTTCTCTACAGCCTATCATTTTGAATTTGAACAATTGGCCGATGCTAGCCACATCCTTTATCGTGCATTACTTGCTGAACC
Source organism: Acinetobacter sp. ANC 4805 (assembly GCF_022549495.1). Lineage (GTDB taxonomy): Bacteria > Pseudomonadota > Gammaproteobacteria > Pseudomonadales > Moraxellaceae > Acinetobacter. The sequence continues at coordinate 272,763 of NZ_JAKZGD010000002.1, read as the reverse complement.
ACAAGTATATAGTGACATTTGTAAAGTTGGAAAACGCTTAAAGTGGGTTCTAAATTTCAATATCAGCAAAGTTGGCAATGATGGAAAACGTATCCAGAAATGCGTTTTATTCTTACGCTATTTGAAAGAGCAATCAGAAAAAAATACGTAATTTAAAAATAGTCATTCAATACAAATACAGTACGTGATGTCACGATTAAAGTTTTTTAGGTAAACGTACTAGGACTGATAAACCGCCTAAATCAAGACTTCGGGATAAGACTAGGCTTCCACCTAATCGTTGTGTTGCCTTATCGACAATTGAAAGTCCCAAGCCACTCCCCACCTCTAAATGGTGATGCACCCGATAAAAGCGTTTTAAAACTTTATCATACTGTTCGGGGTCGATACCTACTCCACTATCCTCAATTTGGATACAGGCAAAATCATCACTATCGCTATACACGGCAATATTAATGATACCTTGATCTGGCGTGTACTTAATCGCATTGTCAATTAAGTTGAAAATAATTGAATGCACAGTTGATTCAAGACTTTGCATTTCGATTAGATCATTACGCTCAAAGCCTAAATCAATTTCTTTCTGCATAGCCAGATTAACAAGCTGTTCAACACAATTCAGCGCGACATCATTGAGACAAAACTGCGTATTCGGTTCTATCAGACTTAATGCAACATCTTGCTTTGCCAATGCCAATAGTTGTGTCACCAAATGTTGAATACGGGCTAAACCCTTACTCAAATTTTGTAAAGCTTCATGCTCAGGAAATTGGCTAATCAGAATCTTGGTTTGCAAATTTAATGCAGTGACAGGTGTCCGTAACTCATGTGCTGCATCAGCAATAAACTGCTTTTGCTCAGTTTGTGCATGTTGTATTCGTTCGAATAAATGATTCATTTCTTCGATCGTTGGGATGAGTTCTTGGGGATAGCTATGACTATCAATAGGGCTTAAACCCTCTGAATCACGTCGTTTTAATTCTGTCTTGAAATCCTCTAAGGGCTTTAGACTCAGACGAATAATAAAAGCTAAAATCAGAATAGCAAAAGGCAATAGAATGACATAAGGAATAAACATACTCCCAGCTAATTCCCATGCAAATGACTGGCGTACTTCTTCTTGCTGACTCACTTGTATTTGATAATCTTTTAAAGGAATCACATAAACTCGCCATTTGCCTTGCGGCGTATCTTGGCTATAAAAACCTGCTTGCTTTACAGGTGGAATCAACAAATGTGTTTGATGCCATAAATGGCTTTGATCTTTATATGCCCATATATCAACTAACAAGTCTTCTTCATGGTAAGTTCGATGTAACTCTATACGACTTGCAACTGTGGTTAATGGCTGAGCTGTTGAACGTTCAGCCATGTATTGCATTTGCGTATCGAGTATTTCATCAACCTCATGTAAAGCAACTTTATAGGCAGTGAAAATTAATAAACATCCAAGCAAAAGACTAAAGATCGATGTTCCCCAAATCAGTCTTCTTTTTAATGAGTATTGCTTAGAAATTTTCATAAATTTTTATGATTGCCCTAGTCGATAACCTAAACCACGAATCGTCCGAATAAAGTCTTTACCTAGTTTGGCACGTAAGTGATGCACATAAACTTCAATGGTATTACTGGTAACCTCACTGTCAAAATCATAAAGCTTGTCTTCAAGATTCGCTTTAGAAAAGATTTTATTCGGATGTGTCACCAATGGGATTAAAATCGCCCATTCACGATTTGATAACTCGATTTGCTGACCTTTAAACGTCGCTAGATGCTGCTCAACATCTAAAGTGAGATCACCATTTTTCAACAATTGTGCCTGATTTTTCAGTTGAGCAGTTCCCGCCTGACCTCTACGCAATAATGCATGAATTCGAGCCAATAATTCATCAAACTCATAAGGTTTAATCAAGTAATCATCTGCGCCCTGATTCAAACCATCTACACGATTTTGCAATTGATCCCTTGCTGAGATGATCAGTACAGGAAGTGATGTCCGCTGACGGATTTGTCTCAAAACTTGCATACCATCCATCAATGGCAAACCTAAATCAAGTAAGACCAAATCAAAAGCCTGTTTGCCCAGTAAGGAAAGTCCGTCAACCCCATTATTGACCCACTCTATGTCAAACTGATGATAGCGTAATAGGGTCATTGTAGACTCTGCAATCATAAAATCATCTTCGATCATCAAGATTTTGGTCATGATTTCATCTCACTTTATAATTTCGAACATGTTGCTAACATGTCATTTTTAGGGTCAATTACTTTGGTTTTTACATTCAGTAAGCTCAACATCGTTGGAAATAGATTATCTTGGCTTAATTGATTTTTATTTTGCTTCGCTAAACATTTAATTTGTTCTGTTGCCTGTTTTTTCCATAGATCAGAAAACCACATCAACATCGGAACATGAGTTTGCTGAGTCGGTGCAATTGTATAAGGTGCGCCATGTAAATACATACCGCTCTCACCTGTCGACTCACCATGATCAGATAAATACCATAAACCTGTTTCATATTGCGTTGTATTTTTTAATGTTTCAATCAAAGAATCTAAAACATAATCCGTATACAACAAAGTATTGTCATAACTATTTAACAACGCATCACGCGTACAACCTTGAATGGCATTAGTATCACACGTCGGTTTAAAAACTTTAAATGCTTCTGGAACACGTTTGTAATACGCAGGGCCATGACTGCCCATTTGGTGTAAAACGATTAAGCGCGGACGAGTATCATCTTTAGGAATTGTTGTAAGGTATGCTTTTAAACTCTCAATCAAAATATCGTCAAAGCATTCTGCATCCTGACACCATTTTTGTTGCAGTGGTTCAGGAATTTTAAATTGTTCAACTCGATCGCATGCTCCCTTGCAACCCGAGTTATTATCAATCCATGTCACTTGATAGCCAGCACGTTTTGCAATATCTAACAAACCTTCACGATGGCTGGCAAGTTGTTCATCGTAATCTTCTCGCGGCATACCAGAGAACATACACGGTACTGAAATCGCTGTTGCTGTGCCGCACGAACTGACTTGAGAAAAATTGAGTAGATCCTGCTTCGACAGCTTTGGATTGGTATTTTTCGTATAACCATTTAAAGAAAAGTTTTCTGCACGTGCCGTCTCACCAACGACTAATACCATCAATTTCGGTAAAGCACTGCCATTCGCCTTTTGCATTACGGCATCTTCACCATAAGTGACAAGAGGTAATTTTTCTTTAGGCGCTTTCTTTTTATAATATGAAGCGAATGAAGCAATCATATTTTGCGGTGAAATCATCCCCTTTAAATCACGATTTTCACGGAAGATTGCCGCAAAATCGACATAGAAAACAAATAATAACCCACCAACTAATGCTAAAGAAACAATTGAAGCAACTACTTTTTTGATGACTAGACGAACGATTGGCTCAGGCTTTAATTTAAGCATTAAGATGGCAATGATTGGTAGCACCGTCATCCCCAGTGTCCACACAACCAAATGCCATGACCATGTATCACGCGCTTCAGCAATATCGGTTTGCATTAAATTTTGAACTTGATCTGACGTAATCAACACGCCTAAGGTATTGACGGCATATGAGGCAAATCCACCAATAAAAACTAAAGTAATCGCAATAGGCTTTGCTGTCCACTTCCAATTCAGAAACTGAAAAATAAAATAATATGCTGCAACCACGACAATCACTGATGCAGCAACAAATAGCCCCGCCTTTAAACCCGTATAAGGTGTAAGCGATTGGATTTTTTCATAAAAGGCAATATTAAGAAAAATACCTAACCATATTGCAAGCAATAGATTGAAAGCAAATAGAGAGATCGGTTTAGTCTTGAGTTTCTGTAGAAGCATGATCATCATAATCTGGAAATAAATTTCTTAGCTTCCCTAAGATAAAAATTTAAACTTAAAAATGACTTAAACAAAACCATTAAAAAGGCTTAATAATACAGATCATCTGAGATTGAGATAGACCAATAAAATTTGGAAAATGCGTTATCTTTGCTTTTTAATCGGCTGATTGTGTTAAAGACCATTGGCTTAGATCGTATAATTTTGTTAGTTTATTCAATTAGATATGAAATAAAAAACACCCTCTAAGCGAAACTCAGAGGGTGTTTTTAGATACAAAGATATTAGAATTTAAATTCTAATCCCAGCCCAGCTACAGGTTGTTTATCTTTTTTATCGGCTTGCTCAAGCGTTAAATACCCTGCATAACCATACGTTTTAACTTGTTTACTAAACGCATAATCTACGCCGCCAATCACTTGTTTGGCTTTAAAATCAGCAGTGTTATTTTTAAAACTGGTATCATTTTGGCTATATTGACCTTTTACAGTCCAGCTTTTCGCTTGTGGAATATTATATTCAGCACCAAGTAACCAACCTTGAGCATCATCAATATTTTCAGATCCAGCAGCATTTCCTGATGCTTTTTCGACTTCAGACGTTTGATAAAGTGCTTTTAATGCCAAACCTTCAACAGGGTTTAAACGACCAATTGCACGAACCGTATTTGCAGCAGCAAATAATGAACTTCCTGCGATAGCCTTATCAGTCGCATTGAGAATACCGTGTCCTAAGAAATTACTAGGGATCGCTTTATCATATCCAATACCGGCTACCAATAATGGGCTTTCAAAACTTGCAGATGCAGACCATGCATCACCTAATCCACGCCCATCAACCTTCGCAACACCTGCTTTACTATTATCAATACCTGTTGCTTCACCTGTTGCCAATAAAGCATTTACTTTAATTGCACCATCTAATACAGGTACTTTTACCGCTGGAGATTCATAAACAACGACATTGCTAATACGATTTTCACCCGTAAAAATACCATTCACATCAGCTCTATTTGCAACATAGTTGTTAAAGGTATCAACCGCACTCGATAATTGTTTAACTGGGGTATCATGTACACCAATTTTAATTGTACCTAATTGACTGTCTTTTAAACCAACAAAGCGGTTTCGTTGCGTCCAATCAGTGCTATCACCATCAGCACTCAATCCCCACTCCGCAGCATACACAGCGCTTAAACGATCAGTTAGTTTTTCATCGCCTTTAATCCCAATAAACGAACTATTTGAGCTGATTTCCCAAACATCTCGATTAGCAGTCTTTGCATTCTTTTCTGGTAAATAATCAACACTGGCATCAATCTCACCATAGATTGTTGGTGCTGCAAATGTTGAAGTTGCGAGTAAACCAAGCACTGCTGCTGTTACAATTTTGATTTTCATTGTTTACGTCCTAGCTAAATTTGTAACAAATCCTACACATTAACTTTATATGACAAAACGATTAAAATCTTATTTATTTATTCCATTTTCGACTAAAGTTTAATTTTTATACGCATTAAATACCTATTAAAAATTAGATTAAAAAACAAATTTATCAATAAATATCAAAATTTTAAAATACAAACAAATAACACTATTCAATAAAAATCACTTATTCATAAAACATGGCATTTCTAGGAGGAATCTGTACTTTAGTCGATAAGTAATCAAAATAATTGCCTCAATTTATTTCAAGAAATAAAAAAACACCCATAAATTTGTAATAAAAATCTGTTTTTATCTTGTATTATTTTTCCAATAGAAAATAGGCAATAAACATAAAATAGAAATCATAACAATGCAGAGCAAATAGTGATAGTAACCCACTAGATCTCCAATAATGCCACTTCCCAAATACAATAAACCACTTATTGTCGCCATAATAGAAACTTGAAAAGTAAAATCTGTACCTGCACATTGTTTACGGCTGTATTGCATAATCAAGGTTAACATTACAACCAACAGCATAGCTGAACATGCATCCTCAAATGCATTCACGCTATACAACCAAAATGGGGCGATCGAAGCATTAAATTCATAACCATAAGCAATGACAGCATAAGCCGCTAAACTAATAATTTTCAGAATAGAAAATATAATTAAGCAATTCACTCTTGAAAAATGTTTCAACAATAGCCCAGCAATCCCTGCGCCTATAAGTGCTGCAACTGCACCGAAGATGGTAATAAAAACACCAATCTGGCTAAAATTTAATCCCACATCTACCATCAGCGGTTTTAATAAAGGCCCTGCTAAACCATCAGCAACCTTAAAACTCAATAAAACCATTAACCACGTTTTTAACTCTTTGGAAGACGTAAAATAATTGAGATATTTTTTGATGGCTTGGCTAAATGAGAGAGGAGTCTTTTGATCTGCAATATTTTTCACTGCATGTATAGGTTCTCGATAGAACAAAACAGGTACAGTATTCAAAAAAACCAGCCCAGCTAAAACTAAAAAAGTTTTCTGCCAGTCCAACCAATCTAAACACCACAACACCGCCCCACCACCCACAATAAACCCTAGACGCGAGCCAATCACTTGAAAGGTATTGCCCCAATGCTGTTGATCATTTTTAAGTAAATTGACAGCTAAGGCATCTGTCGCAATATCTTGAGTTGCACCTGTCAAATTCATCAGAAAAAGTAAGGCAAAGAAAATAAATAAATAACTGGGTTGATCAAGTGCTTGAATAGGGAAAAAAGACAGAATGATGAGAATCAAAACACTGGATAATTGCGTTGGAATAATCCAACTACGATAGTGCCCTAAACGAGAAAGCGCAAAACGGTCAACATAAGTTGCCCAAAAGATTTTGATTGACCACGGCAACATCAGCAAACCAAAGCCACCGATATGTGCCAAAGAAACGCCTTGCGCTCTTAAAATCACAGGTAAAGCATGGGTCATAAAACCAACAGGTAATCCCTGTGCCCAATATAGAGAAAACAATAAAATGTAAATCTGTCGAAGATTAAGCATTTAGAGTTTTCCATAACAGCACAATAAGGGGGCTTAAGTATCCAATCCTTTCATTCATCTGGCAATAAAATCTTAGTTTTTGCCAATGCAGTGTATGTCATGAATGTTTAACATCAAGTGTAGTTGTCATCATAATTCTGAATTTATGTCACAATATTTTCCAGACCTCCCTCCCTTAGTTCCTCAACGTGGGACAGCATTTAGCCGAGCTTTGTGTCGAAAACTGTTTCTAACCCAAGGTTGGACAGTGGTAGGCGAAATTCCTAATTTAGCCAAAGCGGTTGCAATTATTTCTCCCCATACCTCAAATATTGACGGTTGGTATGGTTTTCTAGCGATTGGTGGTCTTGGTTTAAAAGTGACCGTTCTCGGCAAAGATACTTTATTTAAACCGCCGTTTAAGCCGCTTCTAGATTGGGCGGGTCTCATTCCTGTTCATCGAGATAGTGCGCATGGTCTGACAGAACAAGTTGTCACAACCATTCAAAAATATGACAAAATTTGGGTAGGTATGGCACCTGAAGGAACACGTAAAAAAGCTGAAAAAATAAAAAGTGGTTTCTATCATATTGCCCATGCAGCGGGAATTCCAATTGTGATGTTTGCCTTTGACTATGATCACAAGATCATTTACTGCTTAGGTGCATTCACGCCAACAGGTCATTATCAACATGATCTTGAACAAATCATGCAACGTTACGTCGGTCATTTCTCTCCCAAGAATCCACACTGGCTTGCGGAACCATTACAAAAACTTGTGAAAAAGAACTAGAAAATTAGGGGTAAATCTGCTCTGATGTGCCCATCTTTTTGTATATTTTATCTCCATTTCATATGAAAATTGCTCGACTGTCTTGCTTTGCACTTCTTAGCTTAGCTTTATTTGGTTGTGATCAAACCGCAAAGAAAACTCCCCCAACAACAGCGATTAAAGCACGTGAACCTGTCATTGCATTGGCTTTAGGTGGCGGTGGTGCAAAAGGCTTTGCCCATATCGGTGTGATTAAAGTGTTAGAGTCACATGGGATTAAAGCGAAAATTGTCACAGGTACTAGCGCAGGTAGTTTTGTGGGCAGTATTTATGCCAGTGGTCAAACGCCATATCAAATGCAAAATCTTGCATTAAAACTACAAGAATCAGACTTACGTGATTTAACACTGAATAGCCAAGGCATTATCTTGGGTCAAAAACTGCAAAACTATGTGAACACCCAAGTCGGCAATAAACCAATTGAGAAATTCCCAATTCGTTTTGCTGCCGTAGCGACACGTTTAGACAATGGTAAAAAAGCCGAATTTATTAAAGGAAATGCAGGTCAAGCGGTACGGGCTTCTTGTAGTATTCCAAACGTCTTTGTCCCTGCGGTGATTGGGAATACTAAATATGTAGATGGTGGTTTAGTCAGTCCAATTCCTGTCAAAACTGCCAAAGATATGGGTGCTGATATTGTGATTGCTGTTGATATTTCTGCACGCCCAACTGGTGACAAACCATTAAGCATGTGGGGATTATTAGACCAAACCATTAATATTATGGGACAACAAAGTATTAATGAAGAATTGAGCCAAGCAAATGTGGTGATCCAGCCCAAAGTAGGTCATTTAGGTGTGCTTGATCTTAAATCAAGTAATGAAGCTATTTTAGAAGGTGAAAAATCGGCTCAAGCAAAGATCACCGCAATTCAAAATGCGATTACAGCATTTAAGAAATCCCCTGCCGCATTTAAACCTGCTCCTCGTTCTAAATTCTAAAAATAATCTTGAAGGGCTGCTGGTATTTGATCGCTACTGGTCATCTGTGCAAGATTCTTGATAACCACCGCCAGCCCAAACTCTAAAAAAACAATCATTGTATATTCATCAAGATAATGATCTGCTAGAGTGCTAGAGGTGAATGTTTTTTCACCTCCATTCAGTTTAATGATGTGAGCAAATCTATGGAATTTGTAGTTGAGCCGTGGCACTGGTTTGTATTAGGAATTTTACTGATTCTTTCAGAATTGATTCTGACCGCTTTTGCTGCGTTATGGTTTGGTATAGCAGCAGTGATGGTCTGCATTTTACTATGGCTTTTCCCAATGATGGGCTTTACCACCCAAGTGATTACTTGGGGGATTTTATCTATTTTATGTACGATTCTTTGGTTCAAATTTATCAAACCACTCTCTATCGATAAAACCAAAGCAGGGCTTCCTCGTGAAGCAACCATCGGTCAAGTGGGTATGGTCATTCAAACTGGACTGAATCATGGGCAAATCATCGTTCGTTTTCCGATGCCTGTTTTAGGTTCTGATGAATGGAATTGCCGTTGTGCTGTTCCAGTACAAGTCGGTGATCGCGTTCGAGTAATTGATATTTTGGGTAATGATTTAGTCGTTCAACCGCATAGCAACTCATAAACATAAAGAGGGTTTCCAATGTCTGTCGGTACTATTGTTGTCTTAGCGCTTTTAGCTTTTATTGGCACAACTATTTTTAAAGGGGTTCGTATTGTTCCCCAAGGTTATAAATGGATTGTGCAACGTTTAGGTAAATACCATACCACCTTAGGTCCTGGTCTGAATTTTGTTATTCCTTATATTGATGAAGTGGCTTATAAAATCACGACCAAAGATATTGTTTTAGATATTCCATCACAAGAAGTGATTACCCGAGATAATGCCGTATTAGTGATGAATGCCGTTGCCTATATTAATTTAACCACACCTGAAAAAGCTGTATATGGGATTGAGAACTATATTTGGGCGATTCAAAATCTAGTTCAGACTTCACTACGTTCAATTGTCGGTGAAATGGATCTAGATGATGCATTATCTTCACGTGATCATATTAAAGCAAAATTAAAAGCTGCCATTTCTGATGATATTTCAGATTGGGGTATCACCCTTAAAACAGTTGAAATTCAAGATATTCAGCCCTCTCACACCATGCAAGCGGCAATGGAAGCACAAGCGGCGGCAGAACGTCAACGTCGCGCGACTGTGACGAAAGCTGATGGTGAAAAACAAGCTGCTATTTTAGAAGCAGATGGTCGTTTAGAAGCTTCTCGTCGTGATGCAGAAGCACAAGTGGTACTTGCTGAGTCTTCACAACGCGCTATTGAAATGGTAACAAGTGCTGTTGGTGACAAAGAAATCCCTGTTGCATACTTACTCGGTGAGCAATATGTGAAAGCGATGCAGGATCTATCTAAATCAAGCAATGCAAAAACTGTGGTACTCCCATCGGATGTACTTAATGCTATCCGTGGAATTATGGGGAAACACTAAATTGTTCGTTCTAAAAATAAAAGCAGCGATAATGCTGCTTTTATTTTAACGATTCAAAATCAATTTTCGATCTTTGACTGGTAGCTGTTTTACGATCAAATCATAAGAATCTTGAATGAGATCCTGAACTAAATCAGCTGTGATATCTGAATTACTGGCAATCGAAATCCAATGCTTCTTATTCATATGATAACCCGCTGAAATTGAAGCATAGAGTTCTTGATATTCTAGGCTTTTCTCAGGCTTACATTTTACAGTGATGATCAATTTTCCTGAGTAAGAACCAATCAACATAAACATCTTGTCAAAAATTTTAAACACTTCACAATCTGGACCAAAAGGTTGTGACTGGATCGAAAAAGCAAGTTTTTGCCCGTACTCCAGTGCCAATTGTTCTAGTTGATCTTCATTCATAAACCTTATCCTATTGTTATGAATACTTATAAAAATATTTCGTTGCTATAAATAAACTTTGAATTATTTTCTATTCATTATTTCTCAAATCTGAGCTGATTATAAAATACCTCAAACTCAGTTTTACCATCTTGTGCTGCAATACCCCAAGGTATTTCAGTCGTGATTATGCAACGCTTTCGCCCATCGGATTCAACCCATGTGCGAATAATTTCACAAGCAATCACCCCTTGTTGTGGATAATGACTCATTTCATATAAGCTTTGATCTGTAAATATAGGTATTTTATCAATAAATAACCATTCTCGATTTGAAGTATCTTTTAATACGCACTCAACCCAACCAGGAAAATTGGAATCTACAAATCGAAGGATTTGGACATTGAGCATGTACATTACATTCCACCTAAATCAAACTGTAAAAATTCGACAAATACCTCAATCTTGAAAATACTTATTAATTCCTAAGTCCCTAGATTATAGCGTGTAAGTTAGCTTTTTCGTGCTAACAAGAATTGTGAAATCTCAACTAATTCTTTGGCATCATCGCCAAAATATGCCAATGCTTCAAAGGCTTGATCATGTAAATTTTGGGCATAAGCTTGAGCCTGTTGCAAACCCATCAATGCAGGATAAGTTGATTTTTGTACCTGCTCGTCTTTACCTGCAGTTTTACCTAAAATTTCAGTGCTTGCCGTAATATCTAAAATATCATCTTGAACCTGAAAAGCTAAACCAATGCTTTGTCCAAATTGGCGTAGTTTAGGAATCGCCTGATCCGTCCCTGCAAAAATTGTCACAGCACCCATCATAATTGCCGCTTGAATCAATGCACCTGTTTTATTACGGTGAATATTTTCTAATTCAGTTTGATTAACCTGTTTGCCTTCAGCCTGTAAATCTAAAACCTGACCACTTACCATTCTCGAACTGGCTGTCGCTAAAATCTGTATTTGTTTCAAGACAACTGCTGCATCTGTGCCCTGTCCCTGCTCATCAAATAAACGACTTCCCAAAATCTCAAATGCCATTGATTGCAAAATATCGCCTGCCAATAATGCTGTATTCTCACCAAATGCAACATGACACGTTGGCTGACCACGGCGAAGCAAATCATTGTCCATACATGGCAAATCATCATGCGCCAACGAATAACAGTGAATTAACTCAACCGCAACAGCAGCACGACGTGCCGCCGCAAAATTGTGGTTCGACTGTAACGAAGCTGATGCATAACATAACGCTGGACGAACACGTTTCCCCCCCAACATCACCGCATGATGAACAGCTGACTTTAAAGGTTCTGGAATGGAAAATGCAGCCAATGCTGTCAATAAATCTTGTTGAATACGTTGTTGAGCTTGTTGTAGAACATCCGCATTAACTTGAGAAATAGATGACACGATTGCCTCGGGAAATGATCTGATAAAATAGGTTTAACTCTGGCATCATAACACTATTTAGTTATGACAGGTAATTCAGCCGTTTTTAATGATTTTGTAATTTATCAATTTTTATTGTTTAGCTTACTTATAATAACCGAACCAATAAATTGGCTCGGCTTTATTAAAAACTAATGCTTATCCCATCAGTAACAACTGTTATTGGTGTTTTAAATATTAGTAAAAATTTTAAATTAATTTATCAATTACTTAGTTCAGAGCTCAATATCTTGCGGTTTACTTTTCGAACTAGTAGGAGGTGTGAATTCAACGCCGGCCTTTTTAAAAAGTTGTGGTACTTCAACCAATGCCATTGATGAGTTCTTAGCGATTCCTGTCACATCACCTACTAAGTTTTTAGCCCCACCTACTGTAAATCCACTTGATGTTAAAGATTGTGGATTTGAAATAATCGCTGTAGAAATCTGTGAAGCCCCGCCAGCCAAATCTTTGGCCATTAATGTTGCAATACCAAAATTTTGTGCAGCAGCAAGTAAATATTTTTTCTTCTCTGCACTTAAGTTTTTAATCGTTTCAATTGTTTCTGCTTCATCTTTTTTACTTGCAGCCATCACTTCATCAGTTGGTTTTTCCAAAGAAGCTAGAATAGCCTCTTTTTCTTGTAAATTAGTTGTAGATTTAAGTGCTTTTAATTTAGCTTGAATTTCACCACTCATTTTACTTGTTGAAATCGTAGCAGCTAAAGCTGCTCGGCTTTCTTGAAAAAGTAAGTTAGTCGCACTAGCTTGTGTTAAAAAATCGGTAACATTAACATTGCTAGATGCTGATGTACCAATTACATTTTGGGTCATCTTAGACGCAAAATCTCCAAAACCAGCATGTGCATTTGAAATTGTACCGATTATCATTGTTGCAACTATAAGTTTGTTCATAAGGTTTCCTTATTGGGTTGAATCAGCTTTTTGAGCAGTTTGTTGAAGTAGCGGAGGTAAATCATTTAATAATTGTAAAAGATAAGTTTCTTTATAGTTTTGCATAGAAAAACCTTTCAAATTAATTTCTTGTTTAATCCCTTGAGTTCCAATTTTTTGTTGGTTCTCATTAAATAAGCGTACACCAGTAGTGACATCTAGAGTTGCACGACAGTTTTTATCATTTGCATCACATATCAGAGAATTAGGTTGTACATTCACTTTAAATACTGGTTGTATACAAGTTTTTGGTTCAAATAATTTAAGATTTAATTGTTTTTTAAATCCAGCATTTTCAGTCATATATTGAATATTATCTTTAAGTGAGCGCCCCTTTTCTAAGTCCACACCTGTGGCATAGAACGGGTATTTAGAATATTTAGCAAATCCATAATACGTCATCATTGTAAAAGGCTTAAATTGAATCTCACCACTTTGTTCTGTAGCTAAAAATGCGCACATTGAACGTGATAGATTAGAATCTATAGCATTTTCTTGAGTATCAACTTGAATTATATCTCCTGACTTAACAGAGATATTGTCACTCTTCCCAATAGGTGCATCGAGTTGTGCTGTGACTTCATTACCATCACGGGAAATGACAGTTGCCTCCCAAGTCGGGATCAACACTTGTTTACCAGAAATCGTTTGCGAGTTATAAATATTAATTTTTAACCCCAAATTCAATTGTTTACCATGATCTTGAATACTGATTATCTGATTATCTGATTTACTTACTTTCAAGTCAGTACGAGTAAATTTCAGATCTTTCTTAAAAGTTTCTGCCAATTTAATTAATGCATTTTTAAGTGCAACTTCTTTCTGATTTTCCAATGAAAATCCCATACCATCTGAAATGATATCCTTAATTTCATTACTTGCATGTGCAACATGAATGACTCGACCAGAACTATCAATCATTTCTGCCATGACATCGCTATAAACAAATTGCTGCTGAGTGAGTTGTCCCACTTTTTGTTCATAACCTATTGTGGGTGTAACATATAAACGAATAAAAAAATCAGGGAGTTCTCGACGGTTAATATCCTCAGCCTGCGCTAATTTCGTTTCCTCACTAATGGACTGAGCAAGAGCACTATAACGACGATTGACAGGAACTAAAGTAAATGGTGCATTATCTCCTGTCGCATCAGAAAAGATTTGCTCAACCAATTCTTTTGGTTCATCTCCAAAACGAATGATATCCATAACAAGCGCTTTAGGTTTTCGAATAGACTGTCTTACATTAGACGTCATTTTACTAAATTCTTTCGTATTTCCATACAGCATGATAGGAATTGCAACCGCATAGTCTCTATCAGCATGGACAATCCGAATAAGATCACCTTCACTCGAACTCAGTTCATCATTTTTGCCAATACCTTGATCAAATCCTTTATCTAAAATCAGATAAGATTTCCAGCGATCAATAATAGTTGTTCTAATTTCTGAAAGCTTTAATTTAGCTTTTGTACTTTCTACAAGTTGCTGTACTAAAATCAGCATATTATTCTGATACTGTGTAATAATTTTTTGATCAGTGGCAGTTTGACCAATTTCACTACTCATTACTTTAATGGGCTGAACATATGTTTTACTTTCACTAAATATTACTTCACCCGTTAAAATATTAGTCAACTTAAACGACACTGTTAAAGGCAAAAATATTTCAGTTGTCGATTGTTTCTGTACTAAATATTCACTCGCACGCACTACATCCAAAGATGCAACATAAGTACGATTTTTAGTATTTTGCTCAATTTGTGTAACGACTTGATCAGGAAAAGCCTGTTTTAGTGCTTTCTCAAAATTTGCTTGTAATTGTACTCTTAATTCAGGTGTGATTGCCTTTTCAAAATTACAAGATAGCGATGAATCAATAATTTCTGATAAAGGGGTCAAAAGACTTTTACACTGATGTTTAGAACCATTTAAACCAAATAATCCCTTAGATGGATAAATTTGTAAATTCGCATAACTATTTATACTTACAAAACTGAGCAATCCAAAACTTAATAATTTAGTCTTTATTTGCATTGTGAACCACCAATACATAAAGTAATCGTATTGCCTTGTTGTATTCTTTCAGCAGATGCTAATGTTTGATTAACTTGTCTAAGTGCTTTATTTAATTCGACAGTAAGTGGTTTATCACTTTTATACCCCATTGTGATTTCAACTAATTTCCCATCTTGACTACGAATATTAATATTTTCTACGCCAGGAATATGATCCAGAGCCTCATATAAATCATCCCCTAAACGTGTAGAAACATTATTTGTGATGCTTTTTACAAAAATAGTAATTTCTTTACCATACATGGAACGATTTTTAGCATAATTTAGAATTTGTGGAGCAACATTACTAACAGCTAACTCACCTAATTTAGCAGCTACATTAGTACGACAAGCATCAGCCGTTGCCCCTGATGCAGATTCAGTACGGGTTTCACCACCCATTAATGTCGCATCATCAACAGAATATACTTTAAATGTCACAGCACCATCACAAACATACTGTCCTGTTGTTGACGAACGACCACGATCGAAAATATTACTTGAGCCAGCCATAAACCAGTCTGCTTTTGCTTCTCTGGCTGCAGCAGCAAATTTAGCTAATTCAGCATCACTTAATAACTGCTGAATAGTCATGCTACGACCTTTCAAATATTTACTTCTAAATAAATCTGAATCCATTAAACGTAAATCATACTTAGTAGCATTTTGAGCAATACTATTTAAAGTTTGATTAACTTTTTCTGGAACAACACTAGGAGTTTGATATTCAACATACTTAACAAAGCTTTGAATATCATTTTGTCGTTCTTTTTGAGAATAACTTGCATCTTCTGATGCATTGTAATTAGCAGATGTAGAAGAACTTGCTTTATTATTATGACTGGCGCTACCGCCTGCTGCATAAGCTCCTGAACCATACCCGTTATCATAACCACCTACATATCCACTGCTTGATCGACCTTGTGATGATGCGCTGATTTTAGAAGATGCATTTGCTTTTTCCCGACTTGAATAAGCCGCTTTTTCATCATAACTATAACTTTGGTCATTAAAATATGATGTAAACTCTTTTACTGGTTTGGTATTATCTCGAGGAACACCAAAGTACTCATCCATAACAATCATAATAGGGCTTGTACGGCTATTTTTCTTTGACAAACCATAATCATTTAATATTGTACGAAATTCTTTATCATCAATTTCTAAACTAACACGAGTAACCAAATTATTCTCAACATCAGTTTGGCTACCCAAATTTGAGAAATAGACAGGATTCACTTGATTTATAATCTGTGGCAATAACAATTTTGCTTCTGATAATGATTGCATTCCATTTATTTTAATAATCAATGCAGATACTGCTTCAGCTTTTGCTAACTCAGATGCTGTATTTCGAGTAAGATTTTGATCTTTTTTAATAATAGGAGATTTACCTACACCAATTACACTAACAATTTCGGCATGAGCAATATTTGATATAACCATCCCAAAACCTAAAGCCCACAACCATTTTTTCATATAATACCTTTTACTTTTTCATGTAGAAAATCAAGATCACATAAAGTAATCTATAAATAAAAAAATATAAAGAAAAAATTAATATTAAATAATAATTTCTTATAGAAATTATCTTAAAAACCCAAACAGTCTAAATTTATTATTTTGACACTCCATATCATGGATAAATTCATCTTAAAAATAAAAATCTACAAGAAGAGTTATAAATAAAAATGAAATATGGATATTAAAACTATTTTATAGTTACATCATTCACTACCTGCCGCTAAAACCACAGGGTATTTATAGATATGTATCGCATAGTACTTAAAGACTTTCTAGGAATAAATGATTAGACAGAGAAAGTCTTTAAGCCGAAATATTTTAGAATTTCTAGAAGATTAACTATCTAGAATCATGAACTAAAGCTATCACCCGGTACACGAACCCAACCTTCCATCAAGACACGTGCGCTACGACTCATGATTGCTTTCTTCACAGCCCATTTATCATTGATGAATTCTGCTTGAGCACCGACACGTAAAGTGCCTGATGGATGACCAAAACGAACTGCTTCACGTTCGCCACCACCTGCCGCCAAATTCACTAAAGTACCTGGAATGGCTGCTGCCGTTCCAATCGCCACGGCTGCCGTACCCATCATGGCATGATGCAACTTGCCCATAGACAATGCACGTACCAATAAATCAACATCTGTTGCTTCAACAGTTTTGCCACTTGAAGAGGTGTAGCTTTTTGGTTTTGAAACAAATGCAATTTTAGGCGTATGCTGACGTGCTGCTGCTTCTGAAATATCTTTGATCAAGCCCATATGAACTGCACCATATGCGCGAATTTTTTCAAAACGTGCTAAAGCAGCGGCATCGCCATTGATATGATCTTGTAATTCTGTCCCCTGATAACCAATATCTTCAGCATTCAAGAAAATCGTTGGAATACCTGCGTTAATAAATGTCGCTTGGAATGTTCCAACATCTGGAACCACCAATTGATCAACAACATTTCCTGTAGGGAACATATCCCCGCCCTCTTCACCATCATCGGCAGGGTCTAAAAATTCAATTTGAACTTCTGCTGCGGGGAAAGTCACCCCATCCAATTCAAAATCACCTGTTTCCTGAACTTGACCATTGGTCACAGGGACATGTGCAATAATGGTTTTTTGAATGTTCTTTTGCCAAATACGTACCGTACAAATTCCATTTTCAGGAATGCGATCGGCATCAACTAAACCATTTGAAATAGCAAAAGAGCCTACAGCTGCTGTCAGATTGCCACAGTTACCACTCCAATCGACAAAAGCTTGATCAATCGAAACTTGTCCAAATAAATAGTCTACATCATGTTCTGGTTCTGAGCTTTTTGTCAAAATTACCGTTTTACTGGTACTTGAAGTTGCACCGCCCATACCATCAATCTGTTTACCATATGGATCAGGACTTCCAATCACACGTAACAGAAGTTGATCTCGTGCTTTGCCTGCAACTTGTGCAGCTTGTGGTAAATCATTCAGATTGAAAAAGACACCCTTACTCGTGCCACCACGCATATAGGTTGCAGGGACTTTAATTTGTGGTACTGAACTCATGTCAATTTCATCCTTTTATCATGTTCTTGGTCAAGTAGATTGTGAGCTTAAATTATCGTAGAGTCATCTGAAATGCCATACGACTATACGATTAAAGTAAAGCAGAATGGATAAAGCTCGTTCGCTATATTGAGTAAAATTAAATAACTTAACAATGGCACTAACATAAAGAAGTCTTGTTTAAAAAACAAAAACAGGATTTATCTGCATAAAAACCAAACACCTCACAGTTTACTATTCGTTCAAATATAAGATTTTAAATAACTTTTAAAAACTACTTTCCAGTCATAGCCAAGCTGTACTTTTACTAGGCTAAAACCTTGCAATCTATTAGAATATTCCACTTATTTTTCATCGAGCTCAGTCCTTTGAACAACGATTCCTCTCAACTTCAGCGTGGACTTAAAAACCGCCATATTCAGCTCATCGCGATGGGTGGAGCTATTGGTACGGGCTTATTTTTAGGTTCTGCACAAGTCATCCAGTCTGCTGGACCATCCATTATTTTAGGTTATGCGATTGGCGGTCTAATCGCGTTTCTCATCATGCGTCAACTCGGTGAAATGATCGTTGAAGAACCTGTTGCGGGTTCATTTAGTCATTTTGCTCACCGTTATTGGGGGAAGTTTCCAGGTTTTTTATCAGGCTGGAATTATTGGGTACTCTATATTTTAGTTGCAATGACTGAATTAACGGCTGTCGGTAAATATATCAATTATTGGTGGCCTCAAATTCCAGCTTGGCAATCAGTATTATTTTTCTTTGTGATTATTACAGCAATTAACTTAACCAATGTTAAATTTTATGGTGAATCAGAATTTTGGTTAGCCATCATTAAAGTCACCGCTGTTGTTGCCATGATTTTATTTGGTTTATTCTTGCTTTTCACTGCTGATGCAAACTCAACCGCATCATTTAGTAACCTTTGGACACATGGTGGATTTTTCCCAAATGGTTTCGATGGTTTGTTTTACATGCTTGCCTTTATTATGTTTGCTTTCGGTGGAATCGAACTGATTGGTATGGCTGCGGCAGAAGCCAATGATCCTAAGAAAACGATACCAAAAGCAATTAATCAAGTTGTAGTGCGTATTTTGGTTTTCTATATTGGCTCATTAGCAATTCTCCTCTCACTTGTGCCTTGGAACCAACTGGATTTAGGTGGTTTAGACAAAAGTCCATTTGTGATGATTTTTAGTCAAATGGGAATTGGTTGGGCTGCACACTTGCTTAACTTTATTATCTTAACAGCGGCTTTATCTGTATATAACAGCGGTATGTTTGCCAATAGCCGTATGCTTTTCGGTTTAGCACAACAAGGGAATGCGCCTAAAGTTTTCGCTAAAGTAAATAAACAAGGTGTACCAGTTCCTGCTGTTTTATTATCTGCTTTATTGATTTTTGGTTGCGTATTGTTGAACTATTTTGTTCCAGAAGATGCCTTAGGTCATTTGATGTATGTAGTTGTTGGTGCTCTAGTGCTTAACTGGGCGATGATCAGCTTAACTCATTTAAAATTCAAAGCGATGGTAAAGCAAAAGAATTTAAAAACGAGTTTCCCTGCGTTATGGTCACCAATCAGTAACTACTTAGTCTTAGTTTTTATTGCAGTCGTGCTGTACATCATGTGGCAACAAGGTTTCAAAGAGTCTGTGCTGATGATTCCAATCTGGATTGTATTAATGTTTGTGCTCTATAAAGTTTTAAATCTTAAAGCAAAAGATTAAGTATCTGATCAAATTCATCAAAAAGTGATTGCTTAGGCAATCACTTTTTTGTTTATAATCATAAAATTATGCGCTTATAGCTTAACTGGATAGAGCAGTTGCCTCCTAAGCGACCGACGTGGGTTCGAGTCCCGCTGAGCGCGCCATTTTATTGGGTAATTATAATTCTGCTAAGATTGGCAATTCTTTTCTTGCAATCTCATATGCTTCATTGCGCTCTACACCTAGCGCATAAAGTAATAACTCAGCTACCTCAGTTCCAGAATCTCGCCATGTTTTATGACCTTCTAAAACGAGAAAAATTGAGGTTAGAACTGAACCCGCGATTAAAGACATAATAGAAATAAGCTGATCTTCACGAAAACTATAGCGTTTGCTTTCTAAACCAGCAATAACATCAGGTAGAGGTGAATCACTACTTGACCACAATGCCATTAATGATTTTGAGCTAAAAGCAAATCGACAAATAAATCGCCCCCAATCAGGCTCTTCATGCGCTCGTCGAATATACATTCTTACACCTGAAGCAATGCGAATCGCAGCATCAGGTTCAGACTCCAAAGTTTTAATCACTCGTGCATTCATTTCTATTGCCAACTGTGAAGCAATATCTTCAAACAACGTCTCAGGATCAAGTTGATTATTATAAATCGTACCCCGAGCAACACCAGAAGCGGCTGCTAATTCACTAATACTAATATTGGTAGAACCTTTCTCTGCAAAAAGTTTTAGAGCAGTCTTATGAATTCTTTGCTGTGATGACGATAAACGCACAATTTAAACCTTTTGAACAAGAATAGTGAATTTGAACAACTATTCACATTATTATACAAAACCTATTATTCATCAAAGTCTTTAGTCAATTTCTTTCGTAACCAACTCCAATTGTGAACTTTATCGGACTCTCGATAGAGTTTCAGATCTAATATCTGTTTTTCAATCGACTGTGCAACCTGCTCACGTATATCCCAAATATCTTGCTCAGTACTAACCGCATTTAGAGTAGAGATTCTGTCACCAAAACTAAAATAAAAACGCTGTGGCTTAGGCACTGGAAGAAAACCAACACCTTTTGGTATTGGTGGTAAAATATCGCCACCTCTTAACTTATCGCTCAATTTTAACGTATTTAATAGTTTTTGAGCTGTCGTATTGTTCTGGATATCATTGGCATCGATAACAATATCAAAGCAGTCATCTGCACCTAGTGAAGCAAAAGGAATAATGTCATAACCATGCTCGATTGCAAGACGGGCAAAGCCTGAACGTTTCTTCCATATCAGTTGGTACTTCTCACCCTTACGGCGCATGACTTCACGCGCACCACCAGGAAAAACCAAGATAGACTGCCCACTTGACATTAAGTCTCGGCAATTTTCTGGTGAACCAAGTACCATTCCACCTTTGACCAAAATATCTTTCCAAATTGGAATATGAAAATGTATACGATCACCTAAAGAACGTAATTGCACGCCATGTTCAAGTCTAAGATGATCAAGAATTAATGGAACATCCAATAACCCATATAATGTATGGTTACCCACAAATAATGCTGGTTTAGACATATTGAGTTGATCCGAGTTAAAAAAAACTGGATCGAAATACCACCGTTCTAGATTAAGTCCCCATTTGCCATAGCCTAGTTCTGGGGGCACAAAGTTATCCATTTTATTCTCCTCATCAAATTAAGAAGACGTCCCTGTATTCTTAATACCTTAGGTTATTGTTTGACCCAATTTAGACTTTTTTCCCACAGCTCATTTGCTAGATTTATATTTTGAGCAGCATGAGAAGAAACTTTTACTTTGCACTCTTCATAGTAAAAACCTGTATCACCAGCGACATGTGGCTGAGTTGCACAATACAGCGTGGTTTGTGCCCCCTCTTCGGGGCTAATCATAAAACGGCGAATTAACTTGACCAATGGTTGTGGCAATCCCCGCCATACATTGGTTGAAACAACACCTGGGTGTATTGCATAAGTCGTGACCCCTGTACCATAGAGCCGACGACCCAGTTCTTTTGC
The DNA here is from genome assembly GCF_022549495.1 of Acinetobacter sp. ANC 4805. Lineage (GTDB taxonomy): Bacteria > Pseudomonadota > Gammaproteobacteria > Pseudomonadales > Moraxellaceae > Acinetobacter. The sequence continues at coordinate 250,985 of NZ_JAKZGD010000002.1, read as the reverse complement.
AAAGAGAATATTTGCAAGTTTAGCAACGGCATATTCTTTTAGACCACCCAAACTCTTAGTCGGTTTCAATAACAAATTGAAATCAATGCTTTGAGCATGTCGATGTGCTTTACTCGAAACCACAACTATCCGTGCAGGTTTTGATTCAATTAATTTTTCAGTCAACAATTGGGTTAATAAGAAATGCCCTAGATGACACACACCAAATGTGAGTTCAAACCCTGATGGAGTCATGCCTTTCTGACCCGCCAAACCCGCATTCGCAATCAATAAATGTAATGGTAGATTTCTAGATAAAAATTGCGTAGCACAAAGACGTACAGAATCTAAATTAGCTAGATCTAACTCAATAAATTCCGCCTTTGCCCGTCCAAAACTGAGGCTTTGGATTTCCTGAAGTACAGCGTGTGCTTTCTTCTGAGAACGGCAGGCTAAAAATACATGATAACCTTGTAATGCTAATTCTCTTGCAGTGACTGCTCCAATCCCTGAGTTTGCACCCGTCACTAAAGCGACTTTGCCATTTAATGTAAATTGGGTCATGCTGTTATCCTGCCTGTTGCTGTTTCAATAGGTCTAAAGCGACATCAACAATCATATCTTCTTGACCACCTACCATTCGACGACGACCCAATTCCACTAAAATATCAACGGTATTTAAACCATAACGTTTAGAAGCAATTTCTGCGTGACGCAAAAAGCTTGAATAGACACCTGCATAACCAAGCGCAAGAGTTTCTCGATCTACGCGTACTGGGCGATCTTGTAATGGTCTCACCAATTCATCCGCAGCATTCATCAACGTAAATAAATCTGTTCCATGATGCCAACCTAAACGTTCAGCAGCGGCGATGAAAACTTCTAAAGGTGCATTACCAGCCCCAGCCCCCATACCTGCAAGACTGGCATCAATTCGATCACAACCTTCTTCAACAGCCACGATAGAGTTTGCAACACCCAAACTTAAATTATGGTGGGCATGTATCCCTGTCTGTGTTTCAGATTTAAGCACATCTTTCATGGCACGGAAGCGGTCACGAATATCATTCATTGACATCGCACCGCCCGAATCCACCACGTAGATGCATTGTGCACCGTAGGATTCCATCAGTTTACCCTGTTGAGCCAACGCTTCAGGCGTGGTCATATGGCTCATCATCAGGAAGCCTACGGTATCCATTCCTAATTCTCTCGCATATTCGATATGCTGCTTAGAAATATCAGCTTCTGTACAATGCGTTGCAACACGGACAATTCGGGCACCTGCATTATAAGCAGCCTTGAGATCATGAATCGTACCAATACCAGGTAACAGTAACGTCGCGATTTGTGCATGAGTCAAAACATCTGCCGCAGCTTCAATCCATTCCAAATCAGTATGTGCGCCAAAGCCATAGTTAAAGCTTGAACCTTGTAATCCATCTCCATGCGCAATTTCAATACTATCTACTTTTGCCAGATCCAAAGCTTTGGCAATCTCTTGTACATTTTGAATCGAGTATTGATGACGAACTGCATGGCTCCCATCTCGGAGGGTAACATCAGAAATATATAATTTTTTGACCATATCCATCACTTAGCCCTCAACCGATACACGTTGTAATTGTAATGATGCTGCAATCTTTTCACCTGTTGCCAAAGCCGCAGAGGTCATAATGTCAAGATTGCCTGCGTATGCTGGTAAATAATGTGCTGCACCCTCAACTTCTAAAAACACACTGGTTTTTAGCCCTGAAAATTTCCCTAATCCTGCAATATTGAGTGGGGCAGATTCAGGAATCACCTCAAACTGGACTTTTTGTTTTAAGCGATAGCCAGCAACATATTTTTGAACCTCAGCCACCATTTTCTCAATCGAGGCTTCAACCGCAGCCTGATCCGCAGCTTCAGACAGCACATAGACCGTATCACGCATCAATAATGGTGGCTCGGCTGGATTGAGTACAATCATTGCCTTACCTTTAACTGCACCACCTACTGTTTCCAATGCTTTTGAGGTGGTTTCGGTAAATTCATCAATATTTGCTCTCGTACCTGGTCCAGCCGATTTACTGGAAATAGAAGCGACAATTTCAGCGTAATGAACTTTTGCAACCCTCGATACTGCTGCAACAATCGGGATCGTTGCTTGCCCACCACAGGTCACCATATTGACATTATGCTGATCAATGTGTTGTTCCAGATTCACCACAGGAACACAATATGGACCAATTGCGGCTGGGGTTAAATCCACCATCCGAATATTCGGCTTATGTTGTCTTAATAAAGCATCATTTTTAATATGTGCCCCAGCAGAGGTCGCATCAAAAATAATATCAATGTCTTTAAATTCAGGTAAATCAATCAGTCCCTGTACGCCCAGATGCGTGGTCGCGACGTTCATACGTTTGGCACGGGCTAAACCATCAGACTCAGGATCAATCCCAACCATCGCAGCAATTTCAAGATGCTCACCATGACGTAACATTTTGATCATGAGATCGCTACCAATATTGCCGCTACCAATAATGGCTGCTTTTACTTTGTTTTTCGGTTGATTATTCATGTTATACCCTACATTAATTTACAACTGACAGAACCCAAACGACCAATATAGGCAGTCACTGCATCACCCGCTTTAACATTGACCATTGGACCTAATGCACCAGATAGAATGACTTCACCCGCTTTTAATCCAATTTCTTTTTCACACATTGTACGAGCCAACCACCAAGCAGCTTTTAACGGATGACCTAGACACGCTGCACCATTACCTTTTGAAGCAAGCTCTTTATTATGTTCAAGCTCCATCTTTACTTTTGCAAAATTTAAGCTGCCAATTTCTATTGGTTGACTTCCTAGAACAAACAAACCACAAGACGCATTATCAGCAACAGTATCTTCTAGTGTGATTTTCCAATTATGAATCGCGCTATCAACGATTTCTAAGGCAGGTAAAGCATAAGCCAATGCCGATATGAACTCTCCCCACGATGGCATTGGCCCAACAAGATCACGCCCCACAATAAAAGCAATTTCGGCTTCAATTTTCGGTTGCATAAGTTGGCTGACAGGAACTGTATCCCCATCTAGATATTCCATATCATCGAACAAAATTCCAAAATCAGGCTGATCCACACCAAGCTGTTGCTGCACCGCTTTCGAAGTCAAACCCACTTTCTTGCCAATAATTCTTGCGCCCTGATTCAACTTATATTCAGTGTTGATTTGTGCCACGGCATAAGCTTCGTCTAAACCTGAAATATGATGTGTCTGAGAAATTTGTTCTATGGTTTGACCTGATTCTCGAGCTTCTCGTAACGCCGAGGCAGCAGAATTTAAACGGACTTGATCATGAGAAGTCATACAGCCACCTCTTTGCTTATTTTTAGCGTTAAATCGCTAGGACAAATATCCAACTGATGCTTTAACTGTTGTATTACGGAATTAATTTCATTCTGATCAACCACAGCAAATGTAAATTTGTCTGGTCTTAATAATGCGATTGGTTGAGATGTCTTACATGCTTTTTTAAACCAACACACCATATCACCATCAATATCTTCCACCTCAGTTACGTCAGGGTTCAGATCACGAACGACATGCCCTTGAGGACGCGTCGAATAAGGATATAAAGTGATAAATTTACAACCGATGAGCTTTAATATCTGCTTAGATGTATTTGATAAAGATTGTGTTGGATCAACAGACAACCCAATCATTGAATAGTTTTCACCGAGTAGCGAATCTAACAGTACACGACGGCCATCCATGCCACGTACAACAGGTTGGGGTGATAAACTACCTTCTGGACTTAAACGATGTTTACGTGCTAAACCTAAATATTGTCCTTTGGTATAAATAGGCTTAGGTTTAAAGCCCCCTTCTTGTCCCCACTCTTTTAATTTTGGGGTAGAACGTATGCTTTTAATTACGCCATCACGAATTTTTCCAGCAACGGGATTGGTCATTGAAACAAGATCTTTCAGGAGTACAGACCCCTGAATCATTGCTTTAGCGTGGTCTAAACGTTCACTTTCATAACTATCTAATAATTTTTCTCCGGCCTGACCATTTAATACGGCACTCAGTTTCCAACCCAAATTACTCGCGTCGCGAATACCTGCACTTGCACCCTGTCCCATAAATTGAGGGGTCATATGGGCAGCATCACCTGCTAAAAGTACACGATTGTCCCGCCACTGATTTGCAACTAAAGCATTAAAGGTATAAACCAATTTACGCTTTATTTCGAAATCATCAGGATTAACAAATTTAGACAACAACATACGAACCGTTTCAGGCTGTTCCATATATTCTTTGGTCTGCCCTTTCTTCAACATAAATTCAAAGCGATGGAAGCCATCTGGTTGCACACAACTGACTACAGGTAAATCAGGATCGACCACAAAGTTAAAATAAGGTAGATGACGTAGACCTTTATTGCGATCTTTTTGTTTTAGATCAACCACTAACCATGGTTCTGGAAAGTTTTTCCCTGACATTTCAATGCCCAACTTGGCACGGACTGTACTACGACCACCATCTGCACCAACTAAATAGCGTGCAGATATTTGCTGAATATCAACCTCACCCTCTGCTTCAGCTTTAACATCACACTCATCACTAAAACGATAAACTTGAGTTGCCTGATGAAAAACCGTCACTGCATGATGATCTTGACTGAAATTAATCAGCTCTCGACCACGCCAAATCCTAACATTTGGATATTGAGCTAAAGCATTGGTTAAAGAGGTTTCTAAATAGGGTTGATAGTAAAAATTGATCACTGACCAACCAAATGGGCGTTTCAGCGGCTTATATTGCATCAGTACCGTACTATCAGGACGAACAAGCTGTACGGGGGTATCTAATAACATATCTTTTTGCAGTTCTTCAGCCATACCAATCGACTGAAAAATTCGCATACATTCATCATCGGTATACACTGCACGAGCATTGCCATAAAACACAGGTTCACGTTCTAACACCAAAACTTGATGTCCGTGCTTTCCTAGGATATGTGCCAATACCAATCCTGTTGGTCCTAGACCTGCAATCACCACATCAACATTTTGTGATGTCATTTTTTTAATTTTCTGACCTGTCATGTTTAGAACCTCTAAAGCTAGATGGGAGAATATTCAGGATGAATCACAGTTGAGATTCCCTGTTTTAAATTACTTAAATTGGTAGAGAACATATAAAGTTTGGTTGGATTCTCAGGCTTATGCCCCCAAGAACTGATTGCGAAATATTTGGTTGGTTTCCAAGTTCTTTCATCGACAACCAATGGTGCCCAGCCGAATTCAATTTCAAAGCCTGATGGACTAATCACATAAAAAGACAGTTCCTTATCATTCGGATGTTGCCCAATCTCATGCGCCATTTCATATCCGAGCTGTTTGCAACGCTGAAAGGCCTGTGATAAGTCATCCAAAGAAGCAGCTTGTACATTCATATGTTGAACTTTGGTGCGAATCGGATCTAAAGTGATTTCTCTAGTGGTTGCGATCGCAACAGAATGATGACGCTCATTCAAACGTAGAAAAGTCACATCGAGGGTCACACCACTCATCTCTTGCTCGACATAATCGCTGACTCTGGCATTAAATATTTCTTGCCAAAATCGCTGCATCTTCAAAGGTTTCCTTGAAGTAATCGCCACATGCCCCATACCGGCTTGTGCTGTAATAAAACCTGAACTCAACATTTGTAACGGCTGTTCAGTCAGATCAGCTTGAATAAAAAGCTCAATATTCTGTTTTTTAGGTCCTAATATTCGCCAAAATGCTTTCACACCTCTTTGCTCAGCCTCAGCCTGCGTACTTTTCTCAACAGCAATATCACGTTCAGCCAATCGACCCAGAATAATATCTAGTGTTTTTTGATCTTTAACCTGCCAGCCCAGTGCAATAAAATCTTCTGTGCTACCTTTTTGTACCATCAAGCGTTTGGCATGATCGTCCATGCGAAAGCTGAGTTCATTGATTAACTTTTCATCTGTATTAAAATGCAGTCCTAAACCCTGTTGCAGAAAAGTTTTCCATTCTTTTAATTTATTGGATTCAATCACCGCATAACCCATGCGTACTGAACCAAAAATATCCTGATCTACTGTGGTGCTATTCATATGCTCACCTTTTCAAGCGATAGCTTGTCTAGCAAAGAAATCTAGACTGAGTTGATTAAATTCATCCGCTCTTTCCCACTGCACCCAATGCCCTGTGTTAGCAAATAAATAAACATCACAATTCGGCATGATTTTCTGCAAAGTCAGTGCACCACTCGGACGGTTCACTAAATCATTCGCCCCCCAAACCACTAAGGTTGGAACTTTACATTTTTTCAGGCGAGAATCACGGGTGAAGTCCATACGAATCGCACCTTTTAATCCCGTAGGGCGACGTAGTGGAGGTGCAGCAATCACGTCTGGATCGATACTGGCTTGGAAACGTTCACGAATGACACTTTCTGGAACTTGACTACCATCGAACACGAGGTATTCACGGATAAAAGTTCTTAACTTATCCATACTTGGCCCTTTACCACCATAGTAATTTAATAAGCAATTCAAACCTTTAGTAGGTAAACCTTTCGTTGTATTAATTCCACCAGGCCCCATAAGAATCAAGCTTGCAACACGTTCTGGCTGTTCAAGTGCCATGCGTAATCCACAGGCTCCACCAAGAGAGTTACCAATGATATGTACCTGTTTAATCTTTAACTGATCAAGCAAGCCAAACATTGCATCCGCTAAATCCCCAAATGGATCATCACGATTTACGCCTTTTGATGACTGACCATAGCCCTGCATATCAGGAATAAGTACACGATATTTTTCCGCCAACGCACCAATATTTTTGGAGTAGTTCGATAACCCAGAAGCACCAGGACCACCACCATGCAACATCAGAATCGGAAAGCCCTCACCTTGTTCACATAAAAAAATCTGTCTATGACCAAATTTTATAAACCGTGAACTCAAGGCATTTTCTTTATGCTCTGTCATTTTTTGGACTCTAAATTTACTAAACATAATTAATTTGAACATATTTGTTCAAATTAATCAATATTTGTTCATGTTTTATAAAATAATAAATATCAAATAGATAAAGATTTATTGGTTTATATCTCAAAATTTTCTAAAAAATTTATCTGAAGAGCAACGCATTGAAAATCAGATTGCATTAAAGAAACACTATTAAAAAAATAGACAAATAATTTGCAAATTAAACACTTTTGTTTGATATTTTACACTTAATTTATATTAAATGGATTTTATCGTGATCAAAATACGCAAATCTCAACTCTTCTCGCTGTTTTTATTCAGTCAAGCCTCTGTTTGCTATGCATCTGGTGTTTACATTGACACTCAAACAGCCAATGGTGTCGGTTATGCTTTCGCAGGTGCATCTGTACTTGCTCAGGATGCAAGTGTTATTGCTTATAATCCTGCGGGAATGGGCGCATTAGATCAGGGCAATTACCTCTCTGGTTCAGCTTCGCTGGTTCTGGCACAAACTGAATTTAATGGCACCAATAGCGCATCAATTTCACCAATCGTTCCTACAGGAAGCATAAATGATCGTATCGATCGAAAATTAGTTGTTCCTAGTTTTCAATATGTTTATAAAAGCGAACAGCCTTATGCCATCGGTATCAGTGTTTCACCAATGTATGGTAATGAGGGCGAATGGAATGACCAATTTATCGGTCGTTATAAGGGCTTAAAAACTGAAGTCACAGGGATGAACTTTAATACTTCTTTTGCTTATGCATTGAGCCCACAATTGATGTTTGGTTTTGGCATCAACTATCTTGATTTTGATGCAACACTCACAAGAAAAGCAGCTCCGTTGGTCAATACAAGCACAACACCCCCGATTTATGTAGGTGATGCTCAAGGGGAATTACAAGGTGATGGAGATGGTTGGGCAGCGAATGTAGGGGTGTTTTGGCGACCGACCCAAGACATTGATCTTGGCTTAACGTATCGCTCTGAAACTGATTTGAAACTTGATGGTTCACTCACCATCACAACACCAAAAACAAAACTGACAACGCCAGCCACAGTCGACATTAGTATGCCTCAAAGTGCTAGCTTAGGAGCAGCATACCGCTTCAAGCCAAAATGGACTGCACTCGCTGAAGTGACTTGGTACGATTGGTCTGTTTTACCAGCCTTTAGTGCCGTTAATCCTGCAACAAATGTGGTTGTATATGAAGAACAATTACATTTTAGAGATGGTTTTCGGTCTAGCCTTGGCGCTTTATACCAAATAACACCAGCCACACAGCTTAGATTTGGTACAGCCTATGATAAATCGGTCGTACAATCATCATCAGAACGTACCGTACGCTTCCCCGATGCAGATAGAATTTGGCTCTCCGTCGGTGCAGGCTACCAATTGAATCAAAAACTGAGTATAGATTTTGGCTATGCTCATATTTTTGCAAATGAAGCCACAATCAAAAGTCCAACAATCGTTGCTGGCAATACGACGATGCAAACTTTAGAAGGTAATTTTGAAACACAAGCTGATATTTTTTCTCTTCAATTCAACTATAAATTCTAAGAAAATGACCCGCTTAATTTATCATTAAGCGGGTCATTTTCTTTTAAATCATAACTATTCTATTTTGACCCACGTTTGGCTTCGACCTAATGCAGACGTGCCTAAATACCCTCTTAAATTCAGCCTGTTGCCACTTGTATTCAGCCTCATTTTACCCTTATAAATATTGCCACTCATTGGGTCAATCACTTTTCCATCCGTATATTCATCTGTTTTATTGATATTTTTTTTAAAACCATACAAGATTTTCATACCAATCAGTGGAACATCTTTTAACTCATTTTTACAACGGAAACACTTATCGGTATAGGGTTCTTTTTGATTCGGTAAAGCATAAATCTCCTCAATTGTTCCTTCATAGCTACCATCTGTCAGCTTATAAATATTAATTTTAGCGCGTGCATAACCACTTCGATCATCCATCGCCTTCCATTTGCCCACAATTTCCTCTGCCCAAGTATTGGTTATACACATGCTTGAAATCGCAAGAATCAGAAAAAATTTCATTTTTAGTTTCATCGGCTTATTGCTCCTTAATAAGCTGTTGTCGAGGTTAGAACCAACAATCTTCTGTATTTATAATCACAAGAATAGTTATAAATTTACAAAAAATTAAACACAATTGTTCAATTTTAACCATAATTGACTTAATATAATCAGATTGAAATTTGTTGTCTAGTGAAACTGGCAACTTACAAAAAATGAAAGACCTCGTGATAAGAAGGAATCGTTATGGCAAACACCGTATTTCAGCAAGGACGTATAGATGTCCATCACCACATCGTTCCACCTGTATTTAGAGAAGCAATGCTCAATAAAGGAATCACTAAAGTCGCTGGAGCGCCGCTTCCTCTATGGTCGCCAGCTCAATCCATTGAAATCATGAATCAAATTGGAACTCAAACGGCTATTGTCTCTTTATCTGCACCAGGTGTTTACTTTGGAAATGCGCAAGAGGCTTGTGATTTAGCTCGTCAATGTAATGAATATACGGCGGATATGCGTGCGAAATATCCGAATAGATTTGGTTTTTTCGCAGTACTCCCAATGCCTTTAACTTCAGAATCATGTAAAGAAGCAATTTATGCTTTGGAAATATTAAAAGCAGATGGCATCGTATTATTAGGTAGTACAGATGGTATTTTTCTTGGTGACTCAAGATTTGAGGAACTGATGTATGAGTTAAATCAACGTCATGCAATTGTTTTTATACATCCTAATTTACATGAAACAAGTGAACATTTGGGATTAAATACACCTGGATTTATTTTAGAATTTTTACCAGATACGACACGTGCAGCAGTTAATTTGATCACGTCTGGAGTCATGGAACGTTATCCAAATATCCAGTTTATCTTAGCGCATGCTGGTGGCTTTTTACCCTATGTTGCATGGCGTGTATCGCTAGGTAACTTAATGTCTGAAATGAATCAGAATGCCCCTCAAGGAATCCTCACGTATATAAAACGTTTTTATTTTGATACCGCATTATCACCATCACCTTATGCCATGTCTGCATTAAAAGAACTTGTCGGCACAGATCGCATTTTGTTTGGTAGCGATTTTCCATTTGCACCTGCCCCCATTTCTCATATGCAAACGCGTTCCCTTGATGATCTGCCCATTTTTAATGATTTAGATCAATATAAAATCCAGCGTAGTAATGCACTCACCCTATTTCCTCAATACAAGCAACTCGATGAAATTACACAGCCCAGACCCATTTATCAACAAGAGAGCATAAGCAATAAACTTAAACGTTGGATGACACAGCCCATCATCGCGATTGCAGAAAAGAAACGTTCCAAATAAGCTCACTGGAGAAACTGTATGGCATTACATCTCGTTCATTTTATCGACCCTCAACAAAAAGAACGTTGGGGTATAGTCGAATCAAATCACATCACCGCTCTTCAAAATGACTTCCCTACGACAAAAGACATTATTGAATGTGGTTTAGTCAAGCTTGCTCAGTTAGCGCTAGAGAGTACTGAAAAATATTTGTTCAGCGACATTGCGCTACTTAGCCCAATCACTAATCCCTCGCAAATATTGTGTCAAGGTGCGAACTATCGCCAACATATGCTTGATTCAGGTATCAATCCTGATACCCAGTCATTCAATATGTTTTTTACTAAATCATTGGCATCTCTTCATGGACCAATAGGATGGATTGAAAAACCTAGCCATGTTGATTTATTAGACTATGAAATTGAGTTAACACTAGTACTGGGGAAAAGAACGCAAGGCTGTGTCACAGTCTCTACAGAAAATTTACACGAATATATTGCAGGTATCTGTATCGGTAATGATGTCTCAGCACGTGACATTCAAATTCCACAAATGCAATTTTATAAAGGCAAAAGCTACCGTACTTTCTGTCCACTTGGCCCTGTACTGTGTCTACTAAATAAAACGGAAATGCATTATTTAAATCATCTACAACTTACATTAAAAGTGAATGGTGAAGTTCGCCAACAAGATTCTACTGAGAACTTGGTTTTCAAGCCTGCTGAAACACTGACAGAATTCTCCCAAATTACCAATTTCGAAGTGGGTGATGTACTCATGACGGGGACTCCATCAGGATGTGCATTGGGATTACCCTCCGCTGCTCTCATTAAAATGACAGGTCTTCTACCTGAAAAACTCAAATGGCAATTGTTTAATAAAGGCCAATCCAAACGTTCCCAGTACTTAAAAATTGGCGACCAAGTCGAATCTCATATTTTTAGTCATGATGGCAAAATCAATTTAGGTCATCAGCGACATACCGTTTGTTAAGCAGAGAATCTTTTGTCATGAAGAAATATTTCTTTCTATTTTTACTCGCTTCTTACTCAATTCATTCATTTGCATCAGATCAGCTCAATGGCACTGTTTGGAAAACAATCGATGATGAGACCAATCAACCTAGAGCAATTGTGAAATTTAGCGAGGATCAAACAGGGGCTTTATCCGCTACCATCGAAAAAATACTCGTTCCCAGTGAAGCAAATGTATGCTTAAAGTGTCAAGGAGCCTATAAAAACAAGTCATTAGTTGGCGTAGTAATCGTCAAGCATTTAAAAAGTACCAGCCAAAATAAATATGAGAATGGTTCAATCCTAGACCCCAAAACAGCTAAAACATATAGCTTCAGTGCAACATTATCTCCTGATGGCAAAAAACTAAATGGTCGTGGTTATATCGGTATTTCTGCACTTGGAAGAAGCCAAACTTGGTATAGGCTCAAATAATCTCGATACAACTATACTACTGGGAAATATTTCATGATAAGTAATCGTTTAAAATATGACTTTTACTTATCACTTTACTTAAAATTTAAAAAGCAATTAACTATAAAAATAGATCTATCACCCTGATTAATCCACCAAACATTATATTAAAAAAATTATTGACTTAATCTTCAAATATCCCAACCCTTTTCAACAGACGTGATTTGACTATAAACACTTTGATGTTCTGCTTGTTTTACTGTGCACCATAATTCCATAAATTCTTTACCTAAATATTCTGCAAGTATCTTATTATTTTTAAATAATTTTAAAGCTTCAATTTGCTCAATTGGCAATAAATGATGTTTAGATTTAAAAGTAAGTTGATTGATTTGTTTAGGTACTTCTAATTGATGTGTCAAACCATAAAGTGTACCGATCAAAATCATAGCAATGCTCAGATAAGGATTACAATCTGCTCCTGCAACACGATATTCCAATCTTTGATTTCCTTGATCAGAGCAAGGGATGCGAATAGCGACATTACGATTATTGAGCCCCCAATTTGCTTCTAAAGGAACATGATGCCCCATTTTAAAACGTCTAAATGAGTTTAAATTAGGTGCCAAAATTGCCATCGAACTTGGCATGAGCGATAACAGACCACTAATGACGTTTAATAAGTCTACGGACAACTCAGCATGCTGAGAACTAAAAATATTGTTTTGATCTTGATCAAGCAGACTCATATGAAAGTGCATGCCACTGCCCGCTTTTAACAGATCTGGCTTGGCTAGGAAATTTGCTCTAAACCCATGTTTATTTGAAATTTGTTTTATAGTTCGTTTTAACAACATAATCTGATCACATAACTTTAAAAGATCACATGTATGTTGCAGATTGATCTCATATTGCCCCGAAGATGCCTCAGAAATAATTCCTGTAATCAAAATATTCTGTAATTTAGCAACAGTTTCGATATCATCTAAAATCTGTTGATGTGTATCTGAGAGATGAATATCAAAGCACTGTGTTGTCGTCTCTTCAGCCTTTTCTATCCCATTTAAAGGTTGTAAATAAAATTCTATTTCTGCGGCGATACAAGGGCGATAATTTCTTTCATGTAACTGCTTGAGTATTTTCTTTAAAAGATTACGAGGTTCAATCAAACAATCTTGATAATGAGCATCTTTCATCGTCAATAGTAATTGAGCATTGCTTTCAGGATCAATCGCACAGGGGTGTAATGAACCTAAAATAGGCTGACACAAATGATCTGGTTCACCAATAAATTTGCCTAATCCTGTTTCTTCTATCACATGTCCATTTAGGCTCATTGCATAAATAGAAAGTGGTAAATAACATGCTTTCGTCAATGGTTTTAAACATTTAACATCAATTCTTTTACCTCGTAGATGTCCATTCAAATCATATAAATAAATATCGACATGCTGTGTATTTGGATATTTTTTTAAATAGTTCTCTACTTCCTCTAAAAATAATGCCTCTTCTAATGAATTTCTTTCATACTTTTCTTTATTTGAGTTTTTAACAGTATTATTAATATTGAGTAGATGATCCAGTTCAACAAATACGGCATTCATGATTTAAACCAAGTTCATATTGATATAAATAGAATAGTTTATGAATGTGAATATGTAACGTTAATATGATATAAACTTATTGAGTAGCCGTATAAATTTAACGTAAAATTCAAGTCATTATTTAAAATTAAGTTAGGCATCATAAGCACGTACAGCACTAACTTTTCGTATTCTTAACCTAAATTCTTGCACGGCATAATTGACTGAAACAACCAAAATCAAACCGATAACAAAAGAACCAATAATATCAAATGGGAAATGAACACCCACATAAATTCTTGACAATCCAACCGTAATCGCCACCAGTCCTCCTGCAATGCCAATCTTTTTGAATCCAGCTAACCAATATGAAAATGCAATAATCGCAATAGTTAAAGTATGCTGACTTGGGAATGATGAACTAAGACCGTGTCCAATCAATTGATGACCTAAGCCAAGTTCAAAAGGACGAGGATGATGGTAGAAAATTTCAGCTAAATCACTCAAGACTAAAGATAGCAACACGATTAAAAGTGTTTTTGCGAATAAAAAATTATAGGTCTTCCATTTTAAAACCAATAAGAACAAGAGAAAACATATAAAAACCGTATTCAAATCATGTGCCGTGAATATGGCAATTCTGTCTAAAACAGGACTTTGTGTTGCAATCGAGTTGATACAATCAAACAAATACATGTTTAAGCTTTCGAAGATCATTGCATCTTTATCTTTATTAGATTAACTCGTCGCAATATATAAGCTGATCATGAAAGAATTATTAATGTAGTAGTCAAAATTCTTTTTTTGAAATCATATGCCGCGCTTTACACCAAACTAAGCAAACTTTTTACGATATTGATTAGGTGAATTCCCTGTCCAATGGCGATAAGCTTTCCTAAAGTTTGAAGTATCTGAAAAACCGAGCCTTTCCGCAATTTCATCCATGCTTAATGTCGTTGCAGCCAAATACTCATCAGCAAGACGTGTTCTCGTGCTATCCAAGATGTCTTGATAACTCACATTCAGATCAGCTAAACGACGATATAAAGTTCTTTTAGATACATGTAATTGATCTGCCATCTGTTGAGCAGTTGGAAAATTCCCAACGCTATCCAAGAAAATAAGACGAATCGTTTTGATCAGTTCAGATTCTTCATCATTTTCATTTCCCAACATCCGCTCACAAAAGGATTGACACATATCTGCGGTAATCGGATTTGCATTTGGACAAGGCGCATCTAACCATGCTAAATCGAAATGCCATTGCATCACCTCTGCATCAAATTCCACAACACAACCAAACACCTTTTGATATTCATCTGCATATTCAGGGGCAGGATAAGGCAGCAATAACCTTTTAGCCTGAAACGGCGCTTCAAGTACGCACTGAATTAAGGTTTGCATTGAACTAAACCAGAACTCGCAAATTAATGGCAATAAATGTCCTAAAGCGATAATTTCCTTAGCCTCAAAAATTGCAGCATCATTTTGTATATAAAATGATTTCTGTAATACTGGACTGGCTAATTTGATATGACGAATGCCAAGTTCAACGGCTTGTTGAAAATTACGGGAAGAGTAAAGTGCATAACCATACACCCCGAAATCTGATAATTTTTGTTTTTGCCCTGCCCGAAGCCCAATCAATGGATCTTTAGACAAGGATTGGATATTTTGAAATAACTTCAACTTTTGATATTGAGATATTGTTGTGGTCGCACTTGTCAGCGCATCATGCGCAATACCCGTACCGTCCAATATCTGAGCGATGGAATATCCTTGTTTCTGCATTTCATCAAACAGACTGGTTAAACCAAGTATAGGCGTGCCCTGACCGAATAGCGTATGATCATAACGAGCTTCAATATAAATATTTTGCTCAATATTCTGTTTAGGCATTTTCACTTTATCCATCGGGTCAGTAGATAATGGCACTAAATTACTTTTTGTTGTCTCAATTTAACATCGACTAAAAATTCAATCAATCATAAAGTCTATTTCTACTCATAAGCATGGAAGGAGCAACAATGACACTTTCTCATTCGCAGGAATTTAGCGATTCGGCAACCAAACATATGCACATGGTATTCGCCCAACAACGTGCTGCTTTTGATGCGAATCCTTATCCTGATCTCGATGCTCGACGTACAAAATTATTCAAACTCAAAAAACAAATTATTCGTTACCAAGATGTTATCGCTGCTGCCATCAATAGTGACTTTAGTTCTCGATCACACGATGAATCTAAATTATTGGATTTATTAGGCTCTGTGTTGGAAGCAGAACATGCCATTCGACATTTACGTAAATGGATGCGACCGAGTAAACGTAGTACTGAATTACTGTTTTTATCAAATCGCCTCGCTGTCCAATATCAACCGAAAGGCATCGTTGGCGTGATTGTTCCTTGGAACTTCCCTGTCTATTTAGCACTTGGGCCATTGGTTGCGGCAATCGCTGCGGGCAATCGAGTCATGATTAAACTGCCCGAGATTACGCCTGCAACCAATGCAGTGCTGAGACGCATGCTGGCTGAAGTTTTTACTGAAGATGAAGTTTGTATTTTCGGTGAAGAAATTCTTGATCCTGCACAATTCACATCACTCCCTTTTAACCATATTGTATTTACAGGTTCGCCTGCGATTGGTCGAGTGGTAATGCGTGCAGCAGCAGAAAACCTAACGCCTGTCACATTAGAATTAGGTGGTAAATCTCCTGCGCTTGTCAGTCGACATTATCCCTTAGCCGATGCAGCTAAACGTATATTGCATGGTAAGGCAACCAACTGTGGGCAAATCTGTGTTGCACCTGACTATGCGCTTGTGCCAAAAGAACAAGTGAATCAGTTTGCAGAAGAATGCAAAAAGAATTTTACGGCGATGTATGGCAGTAATATCAGCAATAATTCTAACTACACCTCTATCGTCAATGATCGCCATTTCAAACGTTTATTAGAAATCCTAGACGATGCCAAAGCCAAAGGCGCTCAAATTATTGCCTGTGCAGAATATGATCGTGACAAAGATGCACGTCGTATGCCTGTACATATTGTACTGAATTGCACACCCGATATGCGCATTCTAAAAGAAGAGCTGTTTGGCCCAGTATTGCCCGTAGTTGCTTACGATAGCCTTGATGACGCAATTGCCTATATCAAAGCAGGTGAACGACCTCTAGCACTCTATTGTTTCACTCATGATTCAACTGAACGTGACCACATCTTAAAACAAACTCATTCAGGTGGTGTTACGATTAATGATTGGGGTTGGCATGTGGTCAACCATGATGCACCATTTGGTGGTATTGGTAACTCTGGTATGGGAACTTATCACGGTGAGGAAGGCTTCCGTGAGCTATCACATGCGAAAACAGTTTTTGCTCGTCATCGCTTCTTCCCAACGCAATTATTCTATCCACCTTATGGCACTTGGGTGCAAAAACTTGCTTTGAGTTTCTTCTTGAAAAAAGGTGATCCAAACTTAAAATAAACGGTTTATTCGTCAAAAAGAGAGTCTTGCAAACTCTCTTTTTATTTTCAATTTAGGATTGTCCTTGGAAACGTAACCCCACGCCTGCAATGGTAAAAATATATTTTGGAGTGACCGCAGAATCTCCAATTTTGCTGCGGAGTTTTTTCACCAAGATTCGAAGATAATGGGTATCTTCTTCATGGCTAATGCCCCATAACTCGGTCATAATTTGTTTTTGCGTAACAATCTTACCTTGATGGCGAATCAATAGTGCTAATAGTTGAAATTCTTTTTTGGTGAGGACAATTTCTTCCTGAGCAAACGTCACCACATGCTCAGCCACATCCACAGATAATTGACCATCATCAAATACAATGTTCTGTTCAGACTGTTGTGGTTTATTGCGAAACATCACTCGAATACGAGCGCATAATTCCTGAATGCTAAACGGTTTGGTGACATAGTCGTTTGCACCTGCATCGAGCAATTTAATTTTTTGATTTTCATCAGGACGGGCAGATAACACAATCACAGGAATATCTGACCACTGTCTCATCTCGGTCAACACCTGCTGTCCTTCCATATCTGGCAAACCTAAATCTAAAATCAGTAAATCCGCACCTCGTGTTGCCAAAATTTCTAAGCCTTTCATGCCATTTTCAGCAACATGCACCTGATAACCTTGCGCACGTAAAGCAATGTCTAAAAATTTTCGAATTTGAGGTTCATCATCAATAATTAAAATTGATGCATTCGGATAGATTGTTTGCGGCATAAAAGATCATTTAACCCTGATGTAACGGTAATCGTATGCGAATTAAGGTGCCTTGACCATCTGTTCCAGCAAAAGCTTCGATACTGCCCATATGAGCGCCAATAATCGCTTTGACAATCGCCAACCCTAAACCTGTTCCTGTTTTACCGCGATCGCCACGCTGCATGGTATAGAACATATCAAAAATTTGTTCACGTTCATCTTCAGGAATACCAATCCCTTGATCGGTAATGTCAATTTGTAAGAAGTGTCCTTCTTGCTGAATTTTTACTTCAATCGGAATATTATCTGGTGAAAATTTGGCAGCATTTTCCAAGACATTAAAAATGGCTTGTTCAATTAAAGCAGGATGCACATACAATTGGGGAGGTTCTTCCACCAAAGCAACCTCAATTTTTACATCAGGCTGATAGCGTTTAAGCCGTTGAGTTGCCGAGCCAATCAGTTCATCCACACCGATCCAAGCACGACTCAAAGTCAAACCCTGATGACCTAAACGAGTCATATCCAACAGGTTTTGAATATAACGATCCAGTCTTTCACCCTCAATGTGAATGGTGTCTAATAATTCATGGCGATCACTTTCAGGCATCTGTTTACCATAATATTTGAGCGTATCTGCTGAACCAATCATCGCGGCTAAGGGTGAACGTAAATCATGCGATACCGAAGACAGCAAGGCGGAGCGGAGCTTTTCCGTTTCAGCCACTACTCTAGAATTTTCTAACTGTAACGAGAGTTGAACCCGAGCAACGGTTTGCGCAATATCTTCAATCATCAACTCAGTTAAACGTTGCAATTCAAAACTGATGGTTTGAGCATTTTGATGAAAGCGAATTGCAATCACGCCATATTCTTTCACTAAATTCAGCGGAATGAACCACCAATCAGAATTGGTCAATGTATTGGTAAAACGTCCACAGGATTTCGCATTCTTCTGCGTCCAATCTGCGGCAATTTGATCTTTTTCATTTAAGACGGATGGATCACCTAAAGACTGATTTTCAACTTTTAACCAAACCGTGGCATTTAATGAAGTTTCCAAATGTTGTTTGGCGACATTTAACACCTGTTCAATATCTACACAGGTCGATAGCTTGCGCTCTAATTCCTGTAACTGTAACGACACTGAATTTGCAGCACGTAGGCTAAGCACCTGAGCGCGTAATTGGTTGGCTAAACGCCCGACCAGTAAAGCTGAGACAATGAACGTGATAATGGTAATCACCCCACGTTCAGCACTAATCATAAAGGTAAAGCGAGGCTCAATAAAAAAGTAGTTATAGAGTAAAAAACAGACGAATACGCTGATAATCGTAATCAACATGCGTGCGCGTATCGCAACCAATAATACAGTCACAATAAAAATTAAGGCTAAATCACTATACCCAATAAAATGATCACTGATTGCAGCCACAATCAATCCTAGCAATACAATGATAATACTTTCAAACACTTCACGTTGATTAAACGCCAAGCCTTGTTCCAGCCAAGATGAATAAGCCACATCTTTCTGCAAACGCTTTTCATTATTTTTGGCTTTTAAAGGCTGAACAAAGGTGATTTCAAAAGGATGCTGTTTCTCTAACAGTTGATCGGCAATATGATCTGAAAATAGGCGCTGCCATAACGATTTTTGAGGGCTTTTGCCGAGTAAAATATTAGATGCACCATAATCATAAGCCGCTTGTAAAATGGTCGATGCAATATGATTGCTATACAGTAAATAGGTATCTGCACCAAGCTTACGCGCTAGGTTAAAAGCCTTCGTCACCGTAAAAATTTGCGTCGTTTCGGCTTTACTTTTTTGAATCGAAATGACGCTCCACGTTGCATTGCGTCTTTCCGCAATCCGATGGGCACGGCGCACCAAATCTTCTGAGAACTCAGAACCATCTATAGCCAACATGACATGATTTTGAATCGGGATGATCTGCCCTTGTGCAACAAATTTTTCTCGATAATCAATATCGACCTGCCCTGCAACAGTTTGAATTGCCAGATCACGTAAAGCTGTCAAATTCGCAGCTTTAAAAAAACCTTGTAATGCATGGGGTGCAACATCGGCGAAATAAATCTTGCCATGATTCATCCGTTCTAATAGTTCGGGAACAGGTAAATCAACCAATCGAATATCTTTCAAACGTTTCAGTAGAGCATCAGGGACGGTTTCAGTGACCCGAATCCCCGTAATTTGAAAAACTACATCATTCAGACTTTCCAAATGCTGAATATTTAAGGTGCTATAGACATCAATGCCTGCATCCAACAACTCATTGACATCTTGCCAACGATATTCATGCCGACTATTGGGTACATTACGATGGGCCAATTCATCAACAAGCACAATTTGAGGCTTTAATTTAAGAATTTGGTCGAGATCCATCTCATCCAACATTCGCCCCTGATATTCCACAGACTTTCTTGGAATAACATTCAGCCCTTGAATCAAAGCTTCGGTGTCAGATCGACCGTGGGTTTCCACCACGCCAACCACCACATGCTGCCCTTGTTGCATCAATTCATGCGCTCGGGTCAGCATGGCATAGGTTTTCCCCACCCCAGGTGCTGCACCCAAGAAAATGGTCAAACGTCCAGATTGTTCACGCTGACTATGTGCCAACCATGCATCTGCTTTGTTATTACGGTCGATCTGCATAATTACGCTCTATCAACGTGTGGTCGATGACAATTGATCTAAGGCTAAATTTAACTGCAACACATTCACTCGCGCTTGCCCATATACGCCGAACTGTGCAGGCTGAATTTGTTGTTGAACCAAATCACGAACGTGTTGCTCAGGTAAATGACGTTGCTGCGCCACTCGTTTCACTTGTAAAAAAGCACTTTCAGGTGAAATATCAGGATCAATCCCACTGCCCGATGCAGTTACCATCTCGTTCGGCACGTGTTGCTCAGTCATATGATTATTTTGGGCAAATTGTGCTGTTCGCTCTTTAATTTGTTTTTGTAAATCAAGATTAGAGATTGCTAAATTACTGCCTGCCATGCCATCGACATTGTAACTTACCGCACTTGGTCGTCCATGAAAATATTGTTCACTAACAAAGTTTTGTCCTACCAAGCTTGAACCAATAATTTTACCATCCAGTTCAATGACACTACCATTGGCTTGTTTGGGAAAGATCAACTGAGCAATGGAGACACTTGCTGTAGCGTACAACATGCCTGCAATCAAGAAACCAACTGCAATTAAACCCAGACTCGGACGTAGGACTGAATGTCCTTGACTAGATAATGCTAAGTCCTGTTGATTCAATTGCTCATGACTCAATAAAGTATTCATTTCCAACTCCTAAATCCACAATGACACAACAAGGTCAATCAGCTTGATCACAATAAACGGAAAGATCACACCACCTACACCGTAAATCAGCATATTACGGCGTAACAATTGCAGCGCACTGGCAGGTTTGAATTGAACGCCTTTGAGTGCCAATGGAATCAACATTGGAATAATCAAGGCATTAAAGATCAATGCAGAAATTACCGCACTGCTCGGGCTACTCAATTGCAAAATATTCAGTACCTCAAGTTGTGGAATCGCCACGGCGAATAACGCTGGTAAAATCACAAAGTACTTAGAGACATCATTTGCCAACGAAAAAGTGGTTAATGCGCCACGAGTAATCAATTGCTGCTTACCAATTTCCACTACATCTAGCAATTTGGTCGGATCGGAATCCAAGTCCACCATATTGCCTGCTTCTTTGGCTGCTTGGGTACCCGAATTCATGGCTAAACCAATATCTGCCTGCGCCAAGGCAGGTGCATCATTGGTACCATCACCCACCATTGCGACCAATTTTCCTGCTGCTTGCTCATTACGAATGCACGCCAATTTGTCCTCAGGTCTCGCTTCTGCAATATAGTCATCCACCCCTGCTTCGGCAGCAATCGCAGCCGCGGTTAATGGATTGTCTCCTGTGACCATAATGGTTTTGATGCCCATCTCACGTAACAGTGCAAAGCGTTCTTTAATGCCTTGTTTGATCACATCCGACAGTTCAATCACCCCTAAAATATTGTGATTTGAAGCCACCACAAGTGGTGTTGCACCTTTAGAAGCCACTTGCTCTACACGGGTTTTAAGCTCAATGTTGTCTTTGATTTCTTGATGGGTAAAATGAATAATGGCATCGACTGCACCTTTACGAATCGTTTGTCCCGTAGCCAAGTCCACACCCGATAAACGTGTTGAGGCACTAAACTGAATGAACTCGGCATCTTTCGGCTCTTGGATGCTTTCACCTAACTCTTTCCCAAGGCTGATGACCGACTTCCCTTCAGGTGTTGGGTCGGCAAAAGAAGTTAACATCGCGGCTTGACGCAATTCACTTGGCGTTACACCCGCCAATGGATAGAAAGCAGTGGCTTGACGGTCGCCATAGGTGATCGTGCCTGTTTTATCCAACAACAACACATCAATATCACCCGCAACTTCAACCGCTTTCCCTGATTTTGCTAAGACATTAGCTTTTAAAGCACGGTTCATCCCTGCGATACCGATTGCAGGCAACAAGCCGCCAATTGTGGTTGGAATTAAACAGACCAACAGTGCAATCAGCAAGACCATACTAATTTTGATCCCGACCATTGAGCCAATAACAGGTAGAGTCAGCACCACCACAATAAAGGTGATGGTCATAATATTGAGTAAAATACTCAATGCGATCTCATTCGGTGTCTTTTGACGGTTGGCACCTTCCACCAAGGCAATCATACGGTCTAAGAAGCTATGCCCTGCTTCATTACTGACTCGAATAATAATTTCATCAGACAAGACCTTAGTTCCGCCAATCACCCCTGAACGGTCGGTATTGGCTTCACGCAGTACAGGCGCAGATTCACCTGTAACAGCTGATTCATTAATGGTCGCAAAACCCTGAATAATTTCACCATCCGCAGGAACAATTTCACCTGCTTTGACGATGACTAAATCATCTTTTTTGAGTAGATTTGCAGAAATCACTGTCGGTACGGCATTTAAATCGAGAATACGATTTGCAGTTAAATTTTCACGCGCCTGACGTAATGATGCAGCTTGTCCACGACCTTTGGCTTCTGCGACCGCTTCGGCATAATTGGCGAATAAAACCGTGACCAATAAAATCAAGCTTAGGACTAAACCAAAACCTAAACTGGTACTTCCCATCAAAGTGGCAACAAGGGTTAAAACTGTTCCCACCCAGACACATGCCATCACTGGATTTTTAAACGCGTGTTGAGGCAACAATTTATGGAAAGTTTGCTGAATAATTTCTTTATTCAAAATATCCATGTGTTGTGTCGCATTTGAATGTTTCATTGTTGTTGCTCCACACTTAAACTTTTATCGACAGATAGTCAGCAATTGGCCCAATCACCAACACTGGCATGAATTGCAACAAGGTCAGAATCAACACAATCCCGATCAAGGTCAACGCAAAAGTTGGTGATTCAATATGCAAAGAACCTTTGCTTTCGGCTGCTTGCGGTTTGGTTGCTAAACTGACTGCAATTAACACTGGAATGATCAACACGCTATAACGACCTGCCAATAAAGCCACACTGGCACTCAGATTCCACCATAACGTGTTATCGCCTAAGCCTTCAAAACCCGAACCATTGTTGGCATAGGCGGAGACATACTCATAAAACACTTGGCTAATGCCATGGAACGCTGGATTTGAATTTCCTGTCATGGATGGGAATGCAATTGCAATCGCAGTCAAACCAAGAATCACCACAGGTTGTAAGAGAATCACCAGCGCTAATAACTTAATTTCAGTGACTTCAACTTTTCGACCAAACAATTCAGGGGTACGCCCTGTCATTAAACCTGCGATAAATACTGCTAAAAACAGATAAATAAAGAACTGTAATAGCCCACACCCTATGCCGCCCCAAATGGCATTGATCAACATATTGCACAGTTCAACCAATCCCGTCAGTGGTGAAGCCGAATCATGCATCATATTCACAGAGCCGTTATTCACTTGTGTAGTCAAACTCCCCCATAGTGCGGATGCCTCAGCACCGAAGCGAACTTCCTTACTTTCCATCAAAGCAGTATTTGGAGTGAGCGAAGATTTTTCAGCCCATATGGTCAATAGCGTTGAAGAAAGTGACATTAGCAACATGCTGCCAAAAATCATCCACATCAGTTTTTTACGCTGAATAAAACGTCCAACCATAAACACCGCAGAAAGTGGAATCAGTAAAATGGCAATCATCTCAATCACATTCGACAATGGGGTTGGATTTTCTAAAGGCACACTACTGTTTGGGCCATACCAACCGCCACCATTGCTCCCCAGTTGTTTAATCGCCACCATCGGTGCAACAGGGCCAAGTGGAATATGTTGAGTTTTGACTTCTGTGCTTTGCTCTAAAACTTGCGCTGTTGGCCCCGTAGATAAGGTTGCTGGCACACCTTGAAAAGTGAGCAGTAAAGAAAAAATAAATCCTAAAGGAATGAAAAATCGAAATAGTGGTCGAATGATATCCATCCAATAATTACCCAGATTAATACGATTCCATTTGTTTTGATCTAGGTCTTGTTGTTGAGCTGATTGTAAAAATAATGCTCTTAACATAGCGACTAATAAGGCAAGTCCCATAATTGGCGACAAATATTGCAATCCCACAATCACGGTCATTTGCGATAGATAAGACAGTTGAGACTGCCCCGAGTAATGCTGCTGGTTGGTATTGGTCAGGAATGAAATGGTGGTATGTAAAGCCAAGTCCCAATTCATATTCGGAATATGATCAGGATTCAATGGTAGCCATGCCTGTGTCATTAAAATAGTAACACTCGCCCCAAGCAGTAGAACATTACTCAGAACAAAAGCACCTAGATATTGCCGCCAGTTCATACCCACTTGCTTCACATTTAGAACAGCGTAGATTGGTTGTTCAATCCACTTAAAGAAGCTGTCACTCTTCATTGGTTTGGTTTGCATTACATCCGCAAGATAGTGTCCTAGCGGATAAGCCAACAGCAATGAAAGGATAAATACTGAAATAAATTCCCACATAGCATATGCCATTTAAAATAGGTCAGCTTTAGTATGGAAATTGAGAGCGTAAATTCTCTATATTGAAAAAAGTAAGAGGCGTAAATTTTGCGTAAACTTACTTAAAATGGATCTTAAATCGCTAAAAATTGAGTGATTTTTTAAATATGAAGAAAAAAAATGTATTTTTTACAAAAAATCTTTGACCTTATGAATTTTTTTTTTTGAAAAAATGCAAAAAAATAACACGCTAGTTTTTAGTTAATAATCTATATTTATCACTATATTACCAGTAAAAATGGAAATATACACCAACATAAATAGCATTATTTTTATCCTGTTTCATGTCATCAATCGTACTGGGTAGTTCATTTAGAATATTTACTCTTATTTTAATTATGGTATTTTTGTTACATGAAGTTATAGCAAATCATGTGTGGTAAATGATTTGGCTTAGCAATGATAGCTTCTCTACCTAAAAAATCTTGAAGTTCAAGGAAAGATTTAAAATGAAATTAAAACATCTTAGCACTGCCATGATTTTAGCGACGCTGCCTGCAACTGGAGTATTTGCAGCAGCATTAGATCGTTCAGGTCAGTCTATATCTGCCTTTTTACAACCAGGTAACTATTTTGAAGCTGGTCTTTCGGTTCTAGATGCAGATGTTTCAGGAACAACTAAAGCCAATTACCCGAATGCTGCGCTACCATTACTCTCCAATACTAGTGTTGGTGAAATGGCTGATTCTTATCAGTTTGCTCATGCAGCACTAAAATTACAACTTGCTGACCAACTTTCATTTGGTTTGATTTATGATCAACCATTTGGAGCAAAAGCAACCTATTCAACTGATACAGCAAAATTACCTGCTGCGCTTCCTGGTGCCGCTGCTGCACTTCAAGGACAAGGTGCATTTCATAATGGCACTCAAGGAACTTCTGTAGAAGTTGAAACTCAGAACCTTTCTATGATTCTTGGTTTTCAACCAAATAAAAATTTAAACTTTTATGCTGGTCCAGTCTACCAAACTGTAAAAGGTAATATTCAACTCCGTGGTACTGCTTACGGTGGTTCTGCAACTTTCGGTGGATATAACGCAGATATCAAAGAAACTGGAGATATCGGTTGGTTAGCTGGTGCTGCATATCAAATTCCAGAAATTGCATTAAAAGCATCTGTAACCTATCGTTCTGAAATTAAACACTCAACTGATGCAAAAGAAAGTTTTAGCTCTCTTGGATTATTTGCTGGCTTAAATGCAATTCCAGCCAAAGAAACAGATATTACAACACCTCAATCTGTTAACCTTGATTTACAAACAGGGATCATGGCGGATACTGTTGCATTCGCAAACGTACGCTGGGTGAACTGGAAAGACTTCGCTGTACGCCCTTATAAATTCGGTGTGGCATCAACACAAGCAGCTGTTGTAGCATCAAGCGGGAAAAAAGATGGCTTTGATCTTGTAGCTTATACTGATGATCAATGGTCAGTAACTACTGGTGTTGGACGTAAGCTTAATGAACATTGGGCTGGTAACGTCTCTGTAGGTTGGGATTCTGGTGCAGGCAACCCTGTAACTACACTTGGCCCAACAGAAGGTTATTGGAATGTGGGTCTAGGTCTGCAATATAGCCCTGCTGCGAATTACTTTATCGCTGGTGGTGTGAAATACTTCTGGTTAGGTGATGCTAAAGCACAATCTGGTGCTCAATTCAATACAGACAATTATGTTGCTGATTTTACAGGTAACAATGCGATCGCATACGGCATGAAAATTGGTTATAAATTCTAATCAATCTTCTTAAAAAAAGATCATCTTCGGATGGTCTTTTTTTACAATTATTTTTTTAAGAAAACCAATAATTATTTTACAATTAATCATTTAAATCAAATACTTAAGATAAATACAATTAAACTAACTAGTATATAAAATTACATGACTCAAGAAATTTCCATGACTTTACCAGTTCATTTATGGACATTTGTAAAATATTTAGGCTTTAAAAAATTGTGTTACTTTTCGCAACATTATTGTTACAAAGCGATATGAGAGAAATATCAATGAAGCTTAATGCGATTCAGCACGCTCTTTTACTTAGCTTACTCCCAAGCACTTCAGTTTTTGCAGCAGCATTAGACCGTTCTGGTCAATCTATTGCACCTTTTTTACAACCAGGCAATTATTTTGAAGCTGGTATCTCCGTTCTTGATCCTGATGTATCAGGTAAAACTAAAGCTAATTACCCTTTTGCAGGTTCGCCAATTTCCGATACCTCAGTAGGTGAAATGGCTGACTCATATCAAACAGTCCAAGCGGCTCTCAAACTCCAAGTTACAGATCAATTTTCATTTGGTCTAATTTATGACCAGCCTTTTGGTTCTAAAGCAACATATTCGCTAACATCTGAAAAGCTTCCAAACACGCTACCACAACCTGCAGCACCATTTGCAGGACAAGGTGCATTCCATAACGGAGTTGAAACAACAAGTGCTAAAGTTGATACACAGAATTTGTCACTAATTTTTGGTTTCCAGCCAAATAAGAATTTCAATCTATATGCTGGCCCTGTCTATCAAACAGTGACTGTCGATGTACAACTACGTGGCACAGCATATGGTGGTAGTGGAACATTTGGTGGCTATAACTTTATTACCAAAGAAAACGGCGAATTGGGTTGGTTAGCTGGTGCTGCTTATCAAATTCCAGAAATTGCCTTAAAAGCATCTGCAACGTATCGTTCAAAAATAAAACACTCTGCGGAAACGACTGAGCATTTTAATAATGCTGGATTATTTAAAGGTCTAAATGCTTTACCTGCTGAAAATACAGACATAACAACGCCACAATCGGTAAATCTAGATTTACAAACTGGGATTATGGCTAATACCGTTGCTTTCGCAAATTTACGGTGGGTCAATTGGAAAGATTTCTCAGTACGCCCACCTAAATTTGGTTTAGCATCACAACAGAAGCCCATTGTAGACTCAACTGGGAAAAAGGATGGTTTTAGCCTTGTTGCTTATACTGAGGATCAATACTCAATTAATGCTGGTGTAGGACGTAAAATCAATGATCACTGGGCAGGTAATGTATCAGTTGGTTGGGATTCAGGCGCAGGTAATCCAGTAACAACACTTGGTCCAACTGAAGGTTATTGGAATGTTGGTGTTGGTGTCCAATATAGCCCTGCTCCGAATTACTTCATTGCTGGTGGTGTAAAGTATTTCTGGTTAGGCGATGCTAAAGCTCAATCAGGTTCTCAATTTAATACGTCTAACTACGTAGCTGAGTTTGAAAATAATGATGCTATCGCTTATGGTTTAAAAATTGGTTATAAATTCTAATCAATCCCCCTAGCCCCTCTTTTACAGAGGGGAACACCCTCCTTTAAAAAAGGAGGGTTGGGGAGGATTCGTTATTCTGGAATATTACGCTGTGAAACAGAACGAATCGCCTGTTTTAGTGCCTCATAACCATGGAGTGGCTGGAACTGAGGGAATTCAGCAATCACATTTTCTGGCGCATCAAATAAGAAACCATGATCCGCTTCACCCAACATAGTCGTATCATTATAAGAATCACCTGCCGCAATTACACGGAAATTTAAACCATGTAATGCTTTTACCGCTTGACGTTTCTGATCAGGCTGACGCAATTTATAAGCAGTGATCATACCATTCTCATCTGTCTCAAGTTTGTGACAGAAAATCGTTGGCCAACCCAGTTGTTTCATTAACGGGTGCGCGAATTCATAAAACGTATCTGACAAAATAATGAGTTGGAAATGTGTACGCACCCATTCAACAAACTCTTTTGCACCTTCAAATGGCCCCATATCAGCAATCACAGCTTGAATATCATTTAAGCCCAAACCATGTTCTTTTAAAATGTTTAAACGTTGAGTCATCAAAACATCATAATCTGGAATATCACGCGTTGTTGCTTCTAATTCTTTAATGCCTGTTTTCTTGGCAAAGTTGATCCAGATTTCAGGTACAAGTACCCCTTCAAGGTCTAGGCATACGATTTCCATGAATGCATCCAATGTTGATTAAAAATTGCTGTATCATACCATTAAGATTTTCATTTTTGCGCTGTTGTTGAATAAAACGGTTTTATTCTGCAAGATAAAATTGATGACAAGTAAACTGCTTTGCTTAGAATGATTTACAATTGTGCCCAAGCCTTTCGCCAGGAACATCCATGACTGTTATTCCGACTATTGACCTTGTAGATGCGCTTGCTGCTGAATATGCAGATAAATCGCCACGAGAAATTTTAGAACTTGCTTTAAATCAAGAAGGTGAAATTGCCATTTCATTTTCAGGTGCAGAAGATGTTGTCTTAATTGATATTGCTTCTCGTATTGGAAAACCTTTCCGTGTATTTAGTTTAGATACGGGGCGTTTACATGCGGAGACTTATCAATTTATCGAAACTGTCCGTAAGCATTACAATATTAATATCGAAATTTGCTTCCCTGAATCTGCGACAGTTCAACAATTGGTCAATGAGAAAGGCTTTTTCAGCTTCTTTGAAGATGGTCATCAGGAATGCTGTGGTGTTCGTAAAGTACAACCTTTACGTAAAAAACTGGCAACCTTAGATGGCTGGATTACAGGTCAACGTAAAGACCAAAGCCCAGGAACACGCAATGAAATTCCTGTAGTTCAAGCGGATGTTGGCTTTTCTGGTGAAGGTAAGCAATTGATTAAATACAATCCCCTTGCTAACTGGAGCAGCGCGGATGTATGGAGCTATATTCGTATGATGGAGATTCCATACAACCCTTTACATGAGCGTGGCTTTATTTCAATTGGTTGTGAACCATGTACCCGTGCTGTGCTACCAAATCAACATGAACGTGAAGGTCGTTGGTGGTGGGAAGAAGCAACCCATAAAGAATGTGGCTTACATTCTGGCAATCTAAAAAAATAATACATAGCAGATTTGGTATATAAAAACCACTGATTCGTCAGTGGTTTTATTTTTTCTGACTCCCCTGTACAAAGTCATATTTTAACCAGACTAAACCGTATATACTTCGCACAACGGTTCAATAATTCTAATAAGAATTATAGGGTCTGCTGACATTTCACAGATGCTTGCGACAGAGGACTTTTTTTAGACGATACAAGGCATGACTTATGAGATTTAGCTGTTCTAAATGAATAAGGCATAACACAGTAGCGGCAAAAAATGTCCCTGTCCCGAAGGGTTATGGCTAAAACTACCCCAAACTTCGTTATGAAACTTGACAAGGGTATCGCCATTGCCTGCATTTCATGCCTCGTTTGTGTGGTTTTAGCCTATAACGCAAGGCATGGTTGAAACGTCATCAGACCCTACAAGTATCTTATAAAAAATGCAATGAGAGGCTATATCTGCTATGCGCCCATTACACCCTATTGATTTTATTTTTCTATCATTAGAGAAAAGACAGCAACCTATGCATGTAGGTGGCTTATTTTTATTCGAAATTCCAGAGAATGCATCGCCGACTTTCGTGCATGATCTTGTTCAGGATATTCGTCAGTCGAAAAGTATTCCTGTTGCACCATTCAACAATCAGCTCACAGGACTCTTCTGGGGAGAAGACCATGAGTTCGATATTGACCATCATTTCCGTCATATCGCATTACCAAACCCTGGTCGTATTCGTGAATTATTAGTTTATATTTCACAACAGCATAGTTCATTGATTGACCGTGCTAAACCACTATGGACATGCGACATTATTGAAGGCATTGAAGGCAATCGTTTTGCAATGTATTTCAAAATTCACCATGCGATGGTGGATGGTGTTGCAGGAATGCGATTGATCGAAAAATCACTCTCCAAAGACCCAAATGAAAAGCATGTCGTACCATTATGGTGTGTCGAAGGAAAGCGTACTAAACGCTTAAAAGCACCTAAAGCCCCTACTGTAAGTAAAATCAGAGGGGTTTTTGATACGATTAAATCACAGTGTGAAGTCGCACCTAAAGTGATGCAGGAACTTTCACAAACCTTATTTAAGGAAATCGGGAAAAATCCTGATTATGTCTCAACATTTCAAGCACCACCATCGATCTTAAACCAACGTGTTAGTTCTTCTCGCCGTTTTGCTGCACAATCTTTTGAGTTGGAACGTTTCCGCCTTATCGCTAAAACACTTGGTGTAACACTCAATGACATTGTATTAGCAGTTTGCTCTGGTGCATTACGTGAATATCTGATCAATCAAAATAGTTTGCCAAAAAAACCTTTGATTGCGATGGTTCCTGCTTCATTGCGTACTGATGATTCTGATTTCAGCAATCGTATTACCATGATTTTGGCAAACCTAGCCACTCATATTGCAGACCCAATTGAACGTTTAGAAATTATTCGCCGTAGCGTACAGAATTCAAAGCAGCGTTTTAGTCGCATGACTGCAAATGAAATCCTAAACTATAGTGCATTGGTATATGGACCAGCAGGCTTAAACATCGCTTCAGGAATGTTACCGAAACGTCAGGCATTTAATCTAGTGATTTCGAATGTACCAGGACCACGTGAACCATTATATTGGAATGGCGCAAAACTTGATGCGCTCTACCCTGCTTCAATCGTCATGGATGGTCAAGCACTGAATATCACCATGACCAGCTATTTAGATAAATTGGAAGTTGGTCTACTTGCTTGTCGTAATACAGTGCCAAAAATGCAGACTCTTCTCACTCATTTAGAAGATGAAATTCAACGCTTTGAACAAGTGATTCAAAATCGACCACAACAGAAAGTTGCAAATTAAGCATCACGCTGAAAAGAATTAAGGGGCTTTCAATAGCCCCTTATTTTTTAATTGTACGACAACGCTGTAATAGTTGATGGCAGGCTAAGCGGATCATTGCCGTTGTAATTTGAACCTCTTTACCTTGGCTATCAACCATATAACATGTATTTACAGGATTACTGTCTAAAACATGTTTCAAACCGTGATTCACTAATCTTTCACTAACATGCATGATTATATACCTCATATTATTTGCTAAGGCACCCAAAAGTACCTATGGCTCATTTTATGGTTCTAGTATTTAAAATTCATGATAGAAAGTAAAATTTCAGTTGTAACAAGGATTAAGCGAAATTTTGTTACAACTTTAGCTCAGAATGATATCGTATTGCTCTTGCGTATATAAATTTTCAACTTGGAATTTAATCACTCGATCCACGAAATGTTCTAAATCCGCGACAGCTGGGGCTTCTGCTGTTAATAAGCGATCAATCACCGCTGGATGAGCAACGACAGTAAAGCCACCCTTGGAATCAAATGCACGTGCATAACGCATGATCTCTCGAAATATCTCGTAACATACTGTCTCTGCTGTCTTCACATATCCACGTCCTTGACAGGTTGGACATGATTCACACAGTAAATGTTCCAAAGATTCGCGCGTACGTTTCCTCGTCATTTCAACCAAACCAAGTTCAGAAACTTGCGTAATTTTAGTCTTGGCATGATCACGCTCAAGCATCCGCTCAAACTGACGCATAACCTCTTGACGATGCTCAAGTTCCTGCATGTCAATAAAATCAATAATGATGATGCCGCCAAGGTTCCTCAGACGAAGTTGTCTCGCAATGACCTGTGTCGCTTCCATATTGGTTTTAAATACCGTGTCTTCTAAGCTACGACCACCGACATAAGAACCCGTATTGACATCAATCGTCGTCATAGCTTCAGTCTGATCAAGCATCAGATAGCCACCCGACTTGAGTGCTACACGCGTTTGCAAAGCTTTTTGAATATCTTCTTCAACATTGTACAAATCAAAAAGTGGCTTTTCGCCCGGATAATGAATCAGACGATTTTCAATTGTAGGAACAAACTCCTGCACAAACTCACTTAACTTGGCATGAATCTCACGAGAATCGACATAAATTTTTGCCGTTTCATCGCTTGCCAAGTCACGTACAATTCGTTGTGGTAAAGGCAATTCTTCAAAAATAAGTTCAGGTGTAGAAACTTCTTTTTGCTTACGTTGAATATATTCCCAAAGCTTACTCAAATAGCACATATCTTGTGCGATCGCCGATTCGTCCACACCTTCCGCTGCTGTACGAACAATCACACTACCAGGTAGGCTATGTTCAGACTGAATACGCTCAATCATACTGCGGAGACGATCACGTTCTTCTTCAGATTCAATACGTTGTGATACACCAATATGATTGCCATAAGGCATCAAAACGAGATAACGCGATGGGATTGAAAGATCTGTACTCAGTCGAGCGCCTTTGGTGCCCAACATATCTTTCATGACTTGAACCGTCAACATCTGTCCCGGATGCAAAAGCTCAAAAACATTCGGTGTGGGTTGTGAACGTGACCACACCATATCATTGATATGTAAAAAAGCTGTTCGAGACAAACCAATATCGACAAAAGCAGCTTGCATACCTGGTAATACGCGCACCACTTTACCTTTATAAATATTACCCACTAAACCACGTTTTACCGTGCGCTCAACAAATAACTCATTGACCGTACCATTTTCAATCAACGCCACCCGACATTCCATCGGTGTGACATTGATCAGCAATTCTTCTGCCATAATTTACTCAAAACTTTATAAAAATTCTTATATCCGAAAGTGTTTGCTTTAAACTTTAACGCTTTCTAATAACTGTGCTATTTCGTACAACGGTAAACCAACCACATTACTATAACTTCCCCGAATTTGAGGAATATATTGTGCTGCAATCCCTTGAATTGCATATGCCCCAGCCTTTCCGATTGGCTCACCTGTTGCCCAATATTTTTCCATTTCGGTATGACTTAACTGTTGCAACTCGACTTGAGTTTGTACAACTTGACTTAAAATTTGAGTAGCAGTTGCCACACATATTCCAGAAAAAACATCATGCCATTGTCCTGACAACTGCGTCCAAATTTCAAACGCATGTTGCTTTGATTCTGGCTTACCAATGATTTTCCCTGAAAAACTTAAACTGGTATCAGCAGCAATCACAGTCGCTTCGGGAAATAGATTTAAAACAACTTGGGCTTTTGCTGTTGCCAATCGTTCCACATATTGCACAACCGTTTCACCAAGCAATACGGTTTCATCAATATCTGGACTATATATTTCAAAGTCCAGACCTAACTGTTGTAGCAGTTCTTTACGACGAGGGGAACTCGAAGCTAAAATTATATGCGCCATTTATGTAAACAATAATAAACAATCGGCCATGCA
This sequence comes from Acinetobacter sp. ANC 4805, assembly GCF_022549495.1. Taxonomy (GTDB): domain Bacteria; phylum Pseudomonadota; class Gammaproteobacteria; order Pseudomonadales; family Moraxellaceae; genus Acinetobacter. The sequence goes on along the minus strand of NZ_JAKZGD010000002.1, from coordinate 217,133 downwards.
AATATACTGGTAACCAGCGGTTGCCAATGGCGAGCAATCGAAAAATGTATTCCAGAAATCGTTTGGCTTATCCATAAAAAAGTAAGATGCGCAACTATCGCAATTACAGCAATGACCCATGAATTCGCAAAGGTCAAAATTCGACGCTCACGAATTAAATACCGCGTCCCAAAAGTAAGGAGTACGAAACTCAATGCATTTAAACCCAGTGGAGCATCCAACAATAAGTCCGTAAAAATTCCCATTGCAAAAGCAAACCATACCCCACACCAAATCGGTTGATAGAGAATCCAGAACAGCATGATCATCAACATAATCGATGGCCGCCAACCCGAAGCCTCATATGCAATTGGATAAACTAGAAATACCGACCCAACAATAATTGAAGTAATAATCATCCAAAGCGGATCTTTGCGTTTCTCAAAACTCAATCTAGCGATCGGCATAAGGTTGCTCCTGCGCTAAAGATTCTGAAAATAACACCACGACATGATGACCACTGGCAAGCTGCGCAGCAGGCATGACATCAATTTCAGCAAACTCGCCTGAAGTATGGCGACTGACTTTAGACACCGTCCCCACTAAATAACCCGCAGGGAAATGTTCACCTAAGCCTGAACTAAATACTTTATCACCTGCCTGAATATTGGCACTGGTGGGTACATATTCCATTTTCAGACGACCCAAATCCCCCGTTCCAGACACAATTGCACGCATCCCTGTACGCTCTAAACGCACGGATAATGAGTGTTCTTTATCGGATAACAACATGATACGGGAGCTATGTGGATAGACATTAATGAGCTGACCCATAATCCCTTTATCATCGAGAACAGTTTGCCCAACTTTTAAATGATCAACAGAACCACGATTAATAATAATAATGTGTCGCAATGGATCTGCATCCGTGCCGATGACTTCCGCAATCTGCATACGCCCATCAATAATCAATGGCGTATCCAACAGTCCTCTTAAACGGTTATTTTCCGCCGAGAGTTCTGAAAGTTTTTGTAAACGGACTTGTGCTTGAAGAAGTTCAGCCTGCATCGCGGTATTTTCACGGCGCAATTGAGCTTCAGATTTGGTTTGTTGGTTAAGCCATTCTCGCGACAGTACAGGATAACTTGCCAGCGCATAAATTGGATTATACGCTGCGTACAAGACATCTCTTGCGGGTTGAATCACATAAGGCATGCGCCAATCAAAAAACAGCACGACCAAACATGAAATAACCGCAATAATAAATGAGCGAAAAGATGGCGGTTGTCTTGAAAAAAGATTCGGTTGCACCGCCTAGTCCTTATGATTTAGCCAACAAAAAGCATGTCATGATTTGGATTATCAAAGAACTCTAATACTTTACCGCCACCACGAGTGACACAAGTTAGAGGATCATCAGCAACAATCACAGGTAGACCTGTTTCTTGCGCAAGCAGTTTATCAAGGTTACGTAATAATGCGCCGCCGCCTGTCAACACGATACCACGTTCTGCAATATCCGAAGAAAGTTCAGGCGGTGTTTGTTCTAATGCTGATTTCACTGCGCTGACAATGCTTTGTAATGGGTCAGCAATTGCTTGTAAAATTTCATCAGAAGTGACCGTAATCGCACGTGGCACACCTTCTGCCAAATTACGACCGCGTACTTCAATTTGAAGTGTTTTGCCATCAGTTACAGCCATACCCACTTCTTTTTTAATGGTTTCTGCTGTAGTTTCCCCAATCACGCAACCGTGTGCTTTACGAACATAATTGATAATTTGCTCATCAAATACATCACCACCGATACGTAGGGAATCGGCATAGACACAACCTTGTAATGAAATGATTGCAATCTCTGTCGTACCGCCGCCTACATCCACCACCATTGAACCACATGCTTGCTCAACAGGCATACCTGCGCCAATTGCAGCAGCCATAGGTTCTTCAATCAAACGTACATCACGTGCACCTGCATTAAATACAGCCTCACGAATCGCACGGCGTTCAACTAAAGTTGATTTACATGGGACACACACCACAACACGCGGCGCAGGACGAATCAGGCGTTTTTCATGCACCTTGTCCATAAACTGATACAGCATGGTCTCGGTCACTTCAAAATCGGCAATCACACCATCTTTCATCGGACGAATCGCTGAAATATTCGCTGGTGTACGACCTAACATTTGTTTAGCATCTAGACCAACAGCAGCAACAATTTTTTGCGAACCGCTATGACGAATCGCCACAACAGTCGGTTCATTTAATATAATGCCACGGCCTGGTGCATAAATAAGTGTATTTGCCGTACCTAAATCAATGGCTAAATCCGGCGAAAACAAGCCAATTAGTCGTTTTAGAATCACGGGGGCGTTCTCAATTAAACTTTGTATGGATGCAAGGTGGCAACTTTAACGAAATGTGATGCTTTGAACAAGTCAATCGCTTATTATAACGCACGATATTTTGCAATTTTTTGATACTGAATTAGGTAAAGTTATGTCTACATCATCAGATGCTCAGCAGACAACGGACTTAAATGCACAGACCGTTTCAGCGATTGCACACCTTGCTCGTTTGTCCCTAAATGACACGCAATCTACTGAATATGCTCAAAGTTTAAATAAAATTCTTGGCATGATGGAAAGCCTAAAAGGCATTAATACCGATGATGTTGAGCCTTTAAAAAGTCCATTTGACAATCCACAACCATTACGTGTTGATATTGTAAGTGAAAGCAACCATCGTGATGAATATCAAGCGGTCGCTCCTGCAATAGAAGCAGGCTTGTACCTTGTACCTCGCGTAATTGAATAATTTCTATTCGATTAGTCAATATTTTATATTTAGAATGTAAAGAAATTTTTCATATGACAGATTTACATCGCTTATCAATCCGTGAACTCTCTGAAGGGCTAAAACAAGCTCAATTTTCATCACGTGAATTGACCGAACATTATTTAAAACGTATTGCCCAAATTGACCCGAAAGTAAAAAGTTATGTAACAGTGACAGCAGAACAAGCACTTGTTGAAGCTGATGCTGCTGATGCTGCACTCAAAGCAGGTCATGCACATGCACTTGCGGGTATTCCACTTGCGCATAAAGACATTTTTTGTACCAAAGGGATTAAAACCACTGCGGGTTCAAAAATGTTGGATAACTTCATTTCACCTTACGATGCGACCGTCGTTGCCAAAGCCAAAGCTGCGGGTCTCGTGACTTTAGGTAAGGTGAATATGGATGAATTCGCAATGGGTTCAACTTCTGAAAGTTCATATTTTGGCGCGACAGGTAACCCTTGGGCATTAGATCATGTCCCAGGCGGTTCATCAGGTGGTTCTGCTGCGGCTGTTGCGGCTGATCTAGCTCCGATTGCAACAGGAACTGATACAGGCGGTTCAATCCGTCAACCTGCTTCATTCTGTGGCTTAACAGGCTTAAAACCGACCTATGGTCGTGTCTCTCGCTTCGGTATGATTGCCTACGCATCATCACTCGATCAGGGTGGCCCAATGGCACGTTCTGCCGAAGACTGTGCTTACTTGATGAATGTGATTGCAGGTCATGATGCCAAAGATTCAACTTCGGTGAATAAAGATGTTGACGATTACGTTGCTAACTTGAATGGCACAGTAGTCAAAGGCTTACGCATTGGTATTCCAAAGCAATACTTTAATGTGGCTGGTTTAGATGCAGACGTAAAAGCACGTGTTAAAGAATCATTGAAAAAACTTGAAGAGATGGGCGCAATCTTGGTTGAGATTGACCTCAACATGACTGAAGCCTATGTTCCGACGTACTACTTGATCGCACCTGCGGAAGCATCATCGAACTTGTCACGTTACGATGGCGTGCGTTATGGCTACCGTGCAGAAAACCCTGTGGACTTGATGGACTTGTACAAACGTTCACGTTCAGAAGGTTTTGGTGCCGAAGTACAACGTCGTATTCTGATCGGTACTTATGCCCTTTCTGCGGGTTACTACGATGCCTACTATGTGAAAGCACAAAAAGTACGTCGTTTAATCCAACAAGATTTCCTTAAAGCATTTGAAAATGTCGATGTGATTGCTGCACCATCTGCGCCAACCACTGCGTATAAGATCGGTGCGAATCTCAGCCCTACTGAAATGTATTTAGGCGACATCTATACCCTTGCAGTGAACTTAGCGGGTCTACCAGCCATCAATGCACCTGTGGGCTTTGATAAAGACAGCTTGCCTGTCGGCTTACAGTTGATTGGTAACTACTGGTCAGAGTCACAATTGCTTTCAATTGTGCATCAATATCAACAAAACACTGACTGGCATACCAAACGTGCGGCAATTGCTGAGGAGAATGCATAATGACTGAAGCTCAAAAGTTAAAGTTAATTGACGGTTGGGAAGTCGTTATCGGGATTGAAATCCATACTCAGCTTGCCACAAAGTCTAAAATCTTCTCAGGTTCATCAACTGAATTTGGTCAAGACCCAAATACTCAAGCCAGCCTTGTTGATTTAGCCATGCCGGGTGTCTTACCTGTACTCAATGCCGAAGTGGTTGATCTTGCGATTCGCTTTGGTTTGGGGATTGACGCTTATATCGACCAAGCCTCTGTGTTTGCACGTAAAAACTACTTCTACCCAGATTCTCCAAAAGGCTATCAGATCAGCCAGATGGACAATCCAATCGTCGGCTTGGGTCATATCGACATCCAACTTGAAGATGGCACTGTGAAGCGTATTGGCGTGACTCGTGCCCATCTTGAAGAAGATGCAGGTAAATCGATTCATGACCAATTCGAAGGCATGTCGGGCATCGACTTAAACCGTGCGGGTACACCATTGCTTGAAATCGTGTCTGAGCCAGATATGCGTTCAGTTGAAGAAGCGGTTGCCTACATCAAATCGATTCACACCCTTGTGCGTTGGTTAGGTATTTCTGACGGTAACATGGCAGAAGGTTCATTCCGTGCCGACTGTAACGTGTCGTTGCGTCGTCCGGGTCAACCTTTTGGTACACGTTGCGAGTTGAAAAACCTCAACTCATTCCGTTTCATTGAGCAAGCGATCAACGTTGAAATTCAACGTCAAATGGATATTTTGGAAGATGGTGGCAAGATCGACCAAGAAACGCGTTTGTTCGATCCAAACAAGATGGAAACGCGTTCAATGCGTTCTAAGGAAGAAGCGAACGACTATCGCTACTTCCCTGATCCAGACTTGTTACCTGTAATCATTGCGGATGAGCAGATCGAAGCGGCACGTGCTGCCCTGCCAGAACTGCCTAAAGCGCGCCGTGCGCGTTTTATTGCTGACTTTGCTGTGACTGAGTACGATGCACATGTGTTGACGCTATCACGCGAAATGGCAGACTTCTACGAAGCGGTTGTGGCTGCTGCGGGTGGTGCTGCGCAAGGTAAAGTGTCTGCAAACTGGGTGATGGGTGAATTCTCAGGTGCTTTAAACAAAGCAGGCTTAGAACTGGCGGACTCGCCTGTTTCTGCTGAGCAATTGGGCGGCATGATTGCGCGTATTGTCGACAATACCATTAACGGCAAAATCGCGAAGCAAGTGTTTGGCTTTATGTGGGAAGCAGAAGGAAAATCTGCGGATGACATTATTGCTGAGAAAGGCTTAAAGCAAGAAACCGATACAGGTGCAATTGAAGCGATTATCAAAGACGTGCTTGCAGCCAATGAAAAAATGGTTGAAGAGTACAAGTCTGGTAAGGAAAAAGCCTTTAACGGTCTGGTTGGTCAAGTCATGAAAGCTGCAAAAGGTAAAGCCAACCCAGCTCAAGTGAATGAATTAATGAAGAAATTGATTAGTTAAGCTAATCTAATTTTAAAAGAAAACCCGTTTTAGAGCGGGTTTTTTATATTTTTAATTTATTACGATCATCATCAATATAAGACATTGTAATATCAATCAGACAATCAATTAATTCTTCAAAAGTAAAACCCATATTTTGAGATGAAAAGAAATTCATGGTCAGTGCAACACTGGAATTAATTAAAACATAAAGCATCAATTTCAGATTTTTTATTCTGAGCACTTCAGGATGTTTCACCGCATATTCAATCGCTAGAGTATTGATCACCTTGACTGCTTTTACATAACTGGCTTCAGTACTGTATTTACTTGAAACGCTCAGCCAATAAAAATATTTATTCTCATCAGCTGCTAAAAACTCACCAATATGCAAAAAAAATATTAAATTTTCAACCAAAGAGTCGAAAGATACATTCTATTTGGTATTTGGTATTTGGTATTTGGTATTTGGTGGTGTAAATCGTTTGGGTATTTTTTCTCGCACATTTATCGAAATGCTTGATGTTAGAGATCAACATTTCGATCCATTGGATATGCAAACAGAACAACTCGAAGCTGAATATCGTGAAAAGCTATTTGAAGAAAATGGTATTTTAAAAAGTGCGCTTAAAAGCTAAGTTGTTTTGAAATGGAAAAAGCTTTTAATGGTTTTGTTGATCAGCATCTAAAACCTAAGCCAACCTTGTCCAAGCAAATGAGTTAATAAAAAGGTTGATTGTTTGATCTTATCTAATTTGTAAATAACCCGCTTTAAAGCGGCTTTTCTTTGATAAAATCATATAAAAATATCATTAAATTATTAATTAGTAAGAAATTTAATTATATACTACAACATCAGACTCATTCAAAATTATTTTATAACAGGGGAACATTTTGAATAATTTTTTTTTAACTACAGCTATTTTTAGTTTATTACTTTCTGGTTGCAGTATTTCTCCACCCTTAAAGCAACTTCCAACAACAGCCTTATCAACCAATAGTTCTTTTATTTCTAATGAGCTACCAAATAATATACAAAAAGGGGCTGGAACTAATATTGAAGGCACCTATTTTAGCGTAATGGGAGCTTCAGGAAGCTTAGCGGTGGGTTTACTTCTTGGACCAATAGGTGTTGCAGCTAATGTAGCTCACGTCAATTCTGTAAATAGAGAAAGAGCTACTCCCCTTAAAAATATGACATCACTTAATCTAGCTAAAATTCTCAACCAAGAGGTTTCAATACTTCAAATTGAGAAAAATAAACCCTCTACAGCATATAAAATTATCCCTGCAGCTAATTTATATTTTAAATCAGATAAAACATATTTAGTTAATTGTAATATTACAGTTGAACTTGAAAATAATGGTACTAAATCTTGGGCAGCTCGGTATTCCATTCCTGTAGAAGGGATTTTCGATTCATCTAATATCAATGATACAAATAAAGCAATAAATAGTTTAGCACCATGCTTACATAGTGCTTATGAAGTATTTAATGAACATATTCAGGGGAAATTAGGTAAGTTTGAGAAAAAAACTATTACTAATAATAAGATTGATAACACAGGAACTGTTGCTCAAACACTTCCTGTTGCTGTATCAAAACTTCCAGAAAAGATTTTGGTTAATGATACATGGGGAGTTGTTGAGCTTCGTCGCTCAGAAGTTATAAGCATTCAATAATCATCCATATAACTTCGCTCTAATGAAACTGATTAGAACGAAGTTATTCTATTACTTTTTTACATGAAGAAAATTAGAAAACTTTTTTAAACCAAACTCCCTAAGCGCTTTACTATTTAAATCTAAATAATAACTCCCCTCCAATAATAACTTTCGATGCACAGTTTACAAAGGAGTAGAATAAGGAGAAATCACTGTCCTCTTAACACACCCAATTTATTCCAAATATCAGGCGTTAAAAAAGTCATGACTAATTTATTTAAATCAATATAACGCAAGGTACCTTGCAACTGCTGTCTGACCGCTGGGTCTTTAACAATATCCTGCCCTGCACTCTGACCTAACTGCTGAAAAGCCTCTCCAACTGCCTTAACACCTTCAGCCTGAATCACGGCTTTAGTCTGTGTCGAACACTGCTCCACAATCACACGCTGTAAAACCTGTGCCAACTTCTGATCCAATTGAGTTTTCTGCTCAGGCGTGACACTACTAAAACCTTTCAAATCAGGATGTGCAGCCAAAGCGCTAAAAGTCCATTGCAAAACCGTGGTTTTATCCGCTGCGGTAGTCGCTTTCACTAAACAATCACTCAGTTGATCCACCGCTGAACCTGCCATTGCTACTTGGGTTGTGCCCAACACAGCCGCAGCCATGATCACAGAACGACTCAAATGAGAAAATTTACGGCGAGCAGAAGTATAAGCACGAGACATAAGCACAGTTCCAAAAAGCAATCTGTCTCTTTGTACCATGTGCTATGCAAATCATCTGTTATGACGCTGTAAATTGAGTAAGTCAGAGCCCTTAAAACTTTGGCAAAATGTAAAACTCGAACTTAACCCTGTCCTTGATAATCCCAATTTGCAGGAATATTCGGCTGCTTCGGTGCTTTATTTAAATCAATATTCAGGTTACGGCTGCCCTTAAATGATTTCTCCCCCGAATCCGATGCAGGCGATACATCCAAACTATAACGATAACGGAATTGCCAAAGCATCGGCTTAATTAGACGAATATCCAGACTCAGGCTATCTTCATCATGGCACTTGCCTTTAGAACTTTCATAATCTTGTTCTGAGAAACACGCTCGAATCATACGATTAAAACTAAACGGATAATTCTCAATAAAGCGATGTGCCTTGCCTGAATCTTTTAACTCGTAAAAACTAGCACGTTCAATTCCTGCACCACCACCAGAATACATTTCCGAAACGGTATCAATCACGGCAATGGCATAACGATTTTGATCCATAGGAAATAGCTTAGGAAAAACATATTGCCCCGATCTTGCCATTTCATCTGCAGGAGATAATTGAATATGCCACTGTTGCAACAATTTAAATCCAGTGGTCGAGATGCCAAACTGAGCAATATTTCCATCTGACAATAACCATAAACTTTGGTCAGTGGTTTTTAAACTACGCCATTGTGCACGCTGCTGACATAAGTCGTTCACCTGTTCACATAGCTGTGTCTGTTCCGTTTGGCTGAGTTGCCCTTTTTTAAATTCAAGTATCTGTAAGGGTGCAGCAAAAATGAATGTGCTGAAGCAGCTGAATGCAGCAACTAGAATGATTCTGTTCAAATTGATTTTATTATTCAACATCGTATTTCCTTTGGCTATTTTTTATATTCAAAGCATCATTTGATAATCGCTTCAATCCGATCCAGTTCCCAAACCCCACCCGCAGCAAGCCCTTTACACATGCCTGTCCACATATCTTTGGTGTGTACAAATTTCTGACCATCCCACACCCATTCATCACTCGACCAACAATCACCAATACCTCGCCCTTTCTGCGCACTGCTCATCAACCCTGAACCAAAGTCAGAGGCATGCTCGGTCACGAAAGTCGCTTTTCCTGTTAATGATTGATCGAGTACCCATGTACCATAACCTTCGTTATATGCAGCTCGCCAACACAAAGCCATCGCTAAAACTTTGTTGTTACTCAGTTTATAAAGCTCGATTGGCTGAGGATCTGCTCCATCACCATTATAGATGCCTTCACAGAAACCCTCTTCTTTTGGTGTTGGCTGTGCTGCCATCAAAAGTTGATATACGGATTGATACTGTTTCGTTTTGGGTTGTAAGGTCAGATAAGGCTTATTGGCTGTTTTAACCTGTTTCACAACAAGTTTAGGTTGAGCAGCCAAGACTTTGGATTCATCCATTTGCCCTTTTTTAATCAATGCACCCACTGTACCAATACGTTTTTGAAAATCATCCATCTTCAACAGAACAGCAGTCATTCCTGCATCAGAAATTCGCCATTCAAGATGAGCTTTTTTAAAGACAATTTCTGTCTTTTGTTTCGCTTGTTGCAATAAGCCATTCACCTGATTTGTAGAAAGTTTCCCTATGATTGGGAACTCAGTGCCATCAACAGAGACTTGCCCCAAATCTTTTCCATTGACATAAAAATGAATATTTTGGAGTTTAGCTGCTGGCAGTGATTCTTGCTCAAAATTTGCAAGTGCGAACTCTGCGCTCACCACCTGTTTTGCACCTGCTTGACGGGTCAATAATAAAGATACAGGTTCATTTTGCCCTTCTTCATTTTGATAACCCGCAGCGCGGCATGTCCCCGTATTGCTACAGTAAATTTCCCAATCTTGGTGTGAAAATGAAATGCCTTTGATTTCTTGTGCAAAACTGGTTGCACTCATCACAGACAAAAAGCAAATTGGAACTATATTTTTCATCGGTTTCATTTCTTTCAACAATCTATTTATTTTCAAGTCAGCAACAGTTTAAATGTTTTTTATGTCCACGAGTCATATGGACTTGTATAAAAGCGTATGCTCCTTTTTGATCAATCGTAAAACGGCTACATTTTAAAATGAAAAAATCAAACTTACTGATCGTGACGTTATTCTCTGTTTTCACATCAATCACTCATGCAGAAGTGACCCATTTCAAACCTACTTTGCCTAAATTTTCCAACACCGTGCAAGAGCGTAAAACTGAAAATCAAATTTATAGCTTAGGCGAAGCATCCTTTGCCCATGATGTTCGTGTTCCCTTTTACGGCGTAACAGTGCTGAACCCTGCCGATGATGGCTTATTAAAAGATTTTAAACAATGTTCAGCGAAAAGCTGCCATTTCGACTTTAAACTGGATGCCATACAAGCGAAGCATCTTAAATTATTGGCTATTCCTGAAATTGGTATCGTCTTAGTACCCAAAGACTGGAACGATATTCAAGCAAGTGCGGGCGCAAATGGTACAGGATCAGCTCTGCTGATGAGTCCAGATCAGAAACAAGCAATTCAACTATATGACTCATCTTTTTGTGTTGGTTGTGGTATGCCCTATGCAACTCTTTATTTTCCGACCCTGTTAAAACAAAGTATGGAATATGAATACGGCGGTTATAAAGACCCTCAAAAATTGCTGAATGTGGTATATCCATCCAAACAAGTTGCATTCTTTAGTTATCAAATTCCAAGTTTAAATAACAAAACGCATGGCATTGCTAAATATCAGGATGAAGACACGTTTAACTTTAGAGAAATCAAAGTCACTTTAGACAAATCACAACAACACATGGTTGGAACAATTCTAAATTTTTACAATGCGACCCACTAATAAAAAGATGAGCATAAAAAAACCTGCTATGAGCAGGCTTTCTTATTAATAGATCACTTAATCTTTATCAAGAATAGATTCAAATGCTTTTAAACGTTTTCGAATCGATAATAGTTCAATAATGGTTTTCCATGAACTGACGAGATACTGGAAAGATGTTCCAACTTGTATAAAGACACCACGAATCTGATTAATTAAACCGAGTGTTAATAATCCACCTGCAATTGCGGGGAATAGTACAACTAAACTATAAAGCACATCGAGCTGACCATACCATGAGGCAGTTAAATTAAAATAGGTATAGTGAAAATACAATCGAAAATAGTTCTTGCGTACACGTTCAAAAAGCTCTTTTAAAGTTGCAGGCTGGGCACGATCAGCATGATCCTCACCATACACTAGTTCTTTACGATATGCTGCTTCGACCTTTTGATTATTAAACTGTAGACCTGGTAATTTAACACCCACCACCATCAATAAAACTGTACCGAAGATTGCCCATGCAATAGCAGCCCACACTAGGGAATACTCTAGTTCACCAACCAATGGAATCACAGGCACATGCTTTGAAAGCTGAAATAATAAGGGTAGAAATGCAATCAGCGTCATCACAGATTTTACAAACTCTACCCCTAAATCCTCCACAATCGTGGCAAAACGCATGGTATCTTCCTGCACACGCTGTGCCGCACCTTCCACCAAACGTAACTGCTGCCAGTGTTGAGTGTAATATTCATTCATGGCAATACGCCAACGAAATACATAATGACTGGTGAAAAAAGAATTAATTACAGCAAGTGTGACATATATCATAGCAATATATAGAAACACCATTGATTCTCTATATAAATCAACGATATTTCCACCTTTATTGCTTAACATATTTTGGATCAGATCCCAGAAAGGAACATACCAAGCATTGATCGCAACACTCACTTGTACTGCAAACCAAATATTAAATAATATAAATGCCGATCCCAAGATTGACCAGTTTTGCCATTTATTATCAGAAAAAATCCGCCAGAAACCAGCAAATAATCCTGTAGCAACTATAAACCACAAATAGAACCAAAGTGATGAGGATGCCCAAAAACGACTGACCCCCACAGAAAGTTCAGCATCAGCATAGCCTTTAGGAAAGCCAATATATTCACCCCATCCATGACCACCTGTATACCAAAGCAGCATGTTCAGAGCTAACCACACAATCACCGAAATGAAAAATAAGCGTGGATTAGGGAAAAAAGATTTAAACATCGTATTTAACAATCCTTGTTGAGTTGCGATTGTACAAAAGCATTATCCTATGAGCTTAAACTTAAATTTGTCTGATAAGAAAGTTTAATGAATTGTTGTTATTTACCCGTTTTCTCATTTTTTTGATAGCTTTTTGTATCGCATTTACAATTTGTTTGAGCAAAGTCTGCGTGATAGACGAATTTAAACATTCAATCCATCTATCATCACTAAAGCATTTTTTCTATGGTGATGACGTTGAGCTATTCATTTTTAAAACTAAATCTTGTTGATTTGAATCAGTCTGTTTAGTTTTACTTTGAATCGCCCATTGGATATTTGCCAATTTTTCTTTTGCTGCATTAACACCCGCCTGCATGGTCATTTCACGCCCTTTGACATCAAAGATATGGGCTTTTTCACGTAGATCGGGCTGAATCACAATATCCGCATCTTTCAATTCCTCTTCAGCTAAACGTCCTTGCATAATATTAATATTTTGGTTAAATAAGCCCCAAACATTGGTGGTTTCTGTATGAATCGGTTGCGCCAAAATATCCACAGCGATCACAATATCCGCCCCTAAATCACGTGCGACTTCCACGGGTACTGGGCTGACCAACCCACCATCAACATATTCAATATTACGAATTTTAGTGGGTACAAACATACTTGGGATCGAAGCAGATGCACGTACTGCCTGCCCTGTATTGCCATGATTAAATACAGTTTTAGTCCCATCTTTTAGTTCTGTCGCGACCACATACATTGGAATTTTCATTTTCTGTAAAGGCATGTTGTGTACTTGTTCATTCACATAGTCCTCAACTTTTTTTCCATCCAAGAAGCCTTTTAAACTGACATTAAGCTCTCGAACATCATTAGCTTTAAGTTTAAGCGCAATCTCTCTCATCTCAGCCGCAGATTTACCGCTGGCATAAATCGCCCCCACGATGCTGCCCGCGCTTGTACCCACAATAAAATCTGGGCGAATGCCTTGTTGTTCTAAGACTTCGAGTACGCCAATATGTGCATATCCACGCGCACCGCCACTGCCTAAAACGAGAGCGACAACAGGTCTTTTTTGCTGTTGTTTAATCTCAGCAAAAGGCTGAACAACGGCTTGTACTTGAGCATCTTCAACGACGGGACTTAAATGTGAGGTGGTTTGACAACCTGCAAAAATCACCATTGAAAGTCCAAGCGTCAATAATTTAAGCTGTTTCATATGCCGTTTTGCCATATCTATCTTATGTCATACTTTAATTTTAACGCCATGAAACACGAAATGCTGTATCACTTTTTTAGCATTTATTCATAATATCTCCATAAAAAAAAGCCCCTTAAAAGGGGCTTAAATTGAGATAGATCAACAACTATGATTTAAATCACTTACCAAATATCAGAATCTACTTTTTTCTTCAATTCAGGATAATGATCAAGCTTAAATTCAGGTTCTTTAATCCCTTTTTTCAACTGTGAGGTGTAGTCTTTTAATAAGGTTCGTGCGATCGGGGTTAATAGTAAAATTGCCACCAAGTTAATGGTTGCCATAATCCCCATAAACAAATCTGCCATCGACCAAACTAAAGGAACACTGCCAATCGCACCGAAATAAACCATCACTAGAACTAAGATTCGGAAGACAAACATCACTTTCGGATTATTATTAATAAACTGCATGTTTCCTTCTGCATAAGCATAGTTACCTAAAACAGCCGAATAACAGAATAAGAATAATAAAATCGCGAGGAAGTCACCACCCCAACTCCCGACTTGACTTTCTAAAGCACGCTGAGTCAGTTCAACCCCAACAAATCCAGCATCGTGATATACACCCGAAACTAAGATAATAATCGCGGTACTGGTACATACAATAAAGGTATCTACAAACACACCTAACATTTGTACCAAACCTTGGTTCACTGGATGTTTTACATCAGATGCCGCTGCCGCATTCGGCGCAGAGCCCATACCCGCTTCATTTGAGAACAGACCACGTTTGATGCCTTGCATCATCGCCATAGAAATCATTGCACCAAAGAAGCCGCCTGCTGCTGCATTAAATTGGAAAGCTTCGGTGAAGATCAATTTGAAAATACCAGGCAATAACTCGTAATTACTAATCGCAATATATAAGGCAATGGCTAAATAGAGACCCGCTTTTAAAGGTACAAACATTTCAGCAAATTTTGCGATACGTTGAATACCACCAAAAATTGCCAAGGCAACCATCACAACCAGTGCAAGCCCCACCCATGAGATTTCTAAATCAATCCCACCTAAGTGTGCAACTAGATTTGCTTTGTCCCACCCCCATGCATGTGAAGAAGCATTGGCAATGGCATTGATTTGAACTGAGTTAAAGACAAAACCGTAGGTAAAGATCAGTGCGAGTGCAAAAACCATCCCAAAGGTTTTACTGCGTAAACCTTGGGTAATATAGTAAGCAGGTCCACCCCGAAACTGCTGACTATTACTATCTCTAACCTTAAATAGTTGAGCGAGTGAAGATTCAATAAAAGCTGAACTCATCCCCAAAATCGCAGTGAACCACATCCAAAACACTGCACCGGGTCCACCAATCGCAATCGCAATCGCAACACCTGCAATATTCCCCACTCCAACTCGACTGGCTAATCCCGTTACAAATGCCTGAAATGGAGTTAATCCGTGAGTATCTTTATCACCTTTGCGGCTGCCTTTCATGACTTTAATACTGTGAAAGAACATTCTGATCTGCACAGCTTTAGTCGCAATCGTATAGAAAACACCGACCACCAATAGGAAAATAACTAGAAAATCCCATAGAGGGTCATTAAAAAAACTGACCCAAGCCATTAGGGTGTCATTTAATTGTCCATTCATCATTTATTCGCTTTTCAATACGGCATGTACAATGAATACAGGCACGATAACAATAGATAAATCAAAAGCCCCACATGGGGCTTTTGATTCGATTTAGGCAAAAAATTTCAAAATAATTTGAATCACAACCACATTCACTAAATCAATAAAGAAAGCACCGACCAACGGCACGATCAAAAAGGCTTTATGTGAAGGGCCATACACATTGGTAATTGCTTGCATATTGGCAATTGCATTGGCAGTTCCCCCCATACCAAAACCACATAATCCTGCACCCAATACCGCAGAATCATAATTACTGCCCATGACTCTGAACGAAACATAGACGGCAAATAACCACATTGCTATGGTTTGAGCAATCAACAAGATCAACATAGGTAATGCCAGTGTGGTTAACTGCCACAGCTTTAACGATACCAATGCCATTGCTAAAAATAGTGCCAAAGCGGTATTACCAAACACATCAATTGCACGATCAAAAATAGGACGCTTAAAACCAAGCTCAATCACATTGCGCAGTAAAATACCGCCTGCCAATGCCCATACAAACGTAGGCAATTCAAATGCTGTACCCAAGGTCAAGTTCTTCATGATTTCAGCAAATGCCAAAGCAAAGGCAAACATACCGAGCGTGGTAATGGCATTATCAGCAGTGATTAAGCGAACTTTTTGTGGTGCTTCAAATATGTACTCGCTCTCTGTAAGTGGTTGAGCACTATTATCTGAGCGTTGCATGGTATTGAGCGGTGAAGCGAGTTGGTGTTTACGAATCAGATAGCGAGCTAAAGGGCCGCCCATGAGGCCACCAATGATCATACCAAAGGTTGCACTTGCGATCCCTAGAGGCAACGCACCTTCTACACCATACTTTGTTTCAAAAATAGGTCCCCATGCCCCCGATGTTCCTAAGCCACCAATCAGCGCAATCGATCCAGCCACAACGCCCATTAAGGGTTCTAAGCCAACCAGTTTAGCCACTGCCATACCGACGCCATTTTGGATAACCACGAAGCCTGAAATTGCGATCAGGAAGATCACGAGAGGCTTACCGCCTTCTTTTAATTTATGAAAGTTTGCACTCAAGCCAATGGATGCGAAGAACATTAACATAAAGGTATCTTGCATCAATTTATTGACTGAAATGGTATAGCCTGTCGTTGAATGAATAATATAAAAAATAATAGCGCCTACGAGGCCGCCAGCTACAGGTTCAGGAATATTGTATTTGGTTAAAAAAGGGATATTTTTATTTAATAATCGTCCTGTATACAGTACAAGTACCGCCAACATTAAACTAAATGTCGGGTGCAAAATATAATCCATAAATTTGTCCTAAATCAGATTAAACCATTAAGTGAATCTGCTCATCGCGCCCAATCAAAATTACTGTCCTACTTCTAAAATAGTAACTCTCAAAATGGGTTGAAATTCAATCAACTTTATAAAAAGCATACAGTTCCTTGTGAGAACTCATGCCTTATAAAGTTGTAAAGCTTTTATGGATGATTACATCTACACAATAGATGGATTAGAAATTGTAGCGAGCCATTGCACCTACACGGTTATCCTTACCTTTTTGACCACTAAAGGTTTTGCGTTCACCGTAGATATATTCCACCCCCAAAGTAACGGGTGGCACAGGTGAATACATCATATTCCACCAACCTTGTTGCAAGGTTTTGTTCTGCGTGGTATCGACAGATGCTTGTTGCGCAAATTGATTCGCATCATTTGCAAACATTGCGCCATACGCGAGTGTACTGCGTAATTTCGAGGTGATTTGATAGCTTGTGCCGAAGGTCAGCGCATCAAACTCATTTAGATTTAAGTCAAAATTATTGGGATTCACATTAAAAGCATTATTGGTATAGAGTAAAAATTTGCTATCGCCTTTAACATGCGAATAATCAATCATCGCCTGTAATGAATCCGTAAATTTATACTTTGTACCAACTGCAATGCCCCAACCTAAATCAGCACCATCAGCACTCAATTGTTTATTATTTTGATCATAATTTGCCTTGCTACGTGCCTCTGTCATTAACACACGAGCAGACATTGTTCCTTTGCCATCATCAAAATCATATTTTAACTTTGAGGTTAAAGCAGGCACTCGGTTGTCATCATTGCCTTTTTCTAAAGCGACCGAATAACTAAGTTCAGGATTGAATTTTCCACTATAACGCACCATAGGAGTACGATATGTCCCTACACCTAAAGGTGAATTAAAATCAATCATTTCTGGCTGTAAATCTGTTGCCAAAAATGTCGATGTTGTTTGACCAAATAGCCAATCATTAAAGCTTAAATAAGCATGGCGAATACGAATCGTGTCATTGCTACTACCACCACGAAAATCAACTTCTAATTTCCCGCCAACATCTGCACCTTGAACAGGTGCTTTAAAGTCAAGACCTAATCGTGTCACTGTCGCAGTGCTATAAAAACGATCACTATTTTTTTCATTTCCCTCAAGATCAACTTTATTGATTCGGTTGAAAATGCCATCGCCGCCTTTGGCTTGATACGATGCATCGCCGCGTAAAAAACCATATAACTGAACTTGTGCGCCCGAAGCAGAATTAAAACTTAAAGCAGATGGTTGAGAAGATGCTTCTGTATGCTTCGGCATGTTTTGGTTCTGCGCAACCACAGATGTTTGTGTAGCTTGTTGAGGCATCTCATTTTTTTGTTTTGACTGTGGAACATATTGTTCTAGTAAAGCCCTTAATTCTTTTACTTCATCTCGAAGTTGTTGAATTTGTTCTTGTTCGTTTGCAGCCTGCACATTGTTCATCATTAAGACAGCAATGGTAAACGCCAATCCCTGAACTATGAACGGCTTACGGATGAGAGATAAACTCATGAGAAGCTCCTGTATTCGTGTATATTTCAACATTTTCCATAAGCATAAAATTGGGTAAATAAATATGCTTATCATAGAAAACCTCTCTCACCTTATTGGTCAGAAAAGCCTAATCAATTTTAAAAAAGGGCGTATTATGCATAAATTTAAACTATTGTGTGTATTTTTTTATTCAAATTATCATAACGATTTCAGCGTGTATCAATAAATACCATTTCTATTTCATTGTGTTATAAATATATTTCTTTTTCACATAAATAAAACAAAAAATAAAGTCTTCGTGCAGTATCACCGATTTATTCATGTCTGACCAAATTTCACTCAAATCTTGATCTACGACTAAAAAGCCATCCTCAAATCCACTTTATTACTTTATAGTCTCACCACATGAGAAAAAGTAACAAGCTTAGGAACATGAAGATGAATATGGAACAAATCCGTTATGTGGATGATGCAATTACGTCACGCCATTCTGTACGCGCATTTTTAGATACACCTGTTGCAACACAAACTATCAAAGATATTTTAACCGTTGCTTCACGTGCGCCATCAGGAACAAATACCCAGCCATGGAAAGTATATGTCGTTACGGGTAAAAAACGTGCTGAAATGATTGACCGTGTTTGTACAGCACAAACTGAACTTTTCCAAAAACCAGAACTTGCGGAACAATACCAAGAAACTTTCGCCTACTATCCTGAAACATGGATTTCCCCTTTTATTGACCGTCGTCGTGAAAATGGTTGGGGACTCTATGGTTTGCTTGGAATCCAAAAAGGTGAAAAAGAAAAAATGGCGGCGCAACAATTACGCAATTACCAATTGTTCGATGCACCTGTTGCACTCTGTTTCACGGTAAATAAAGCCATGGGAATTGGTTCAAAAATGGATATTTCCATGATGATTCAAAATGTCATGGTTGCTGCCAAAGCACGTGGCTTAGATACATGCCCTCAAGCAGCGTGGAATCATTTTCATCCCATCGTTTTAGATGTATTAGATGCTCCAGAAGATGAAGAATTAGTATGTACCGTTGCCTTAGGTTATGCCGATCCAGATCATATCGTCAACAGCTTCATTACGCCTCGTGAACCCGTTGAAAACTTTACGGTATTTTTAGACGAATAAACGACTCTACAACAGTATCTCTATGCAGAGATACTGTGTTTTAGTTGTTTTCCAACCTTTAAAATGGCAAACAATCCTGCACTGGTAAACAGTACCATCATGATGCCCATATTCAGTGATGCTTTCCAAACTAAGAAGTTTAAAATCACTCCACCCAACAAGCCACAAGCAAACTGCATACTGCCCATGATTGCACTCGCAGTTCCAGCTCTCGCACCTTGTTGAGACATTGCCAAAGCCATCGCATTTGGACCCGTTAAACCAATTCCAGACACCACAAAGAATAAGCCTGACATTAACAACCATAACGGTGCATCTGCCATTAACCCAGTACCAAATACAGCGAGTGCCCCAAAACATTGAATGGAACCACCCAGACGTAAACGCTGAAAAATGCCCATACGGGTATTGAGATGTTTATTGATCGAAGACATCAGCATAATCCCAGCCGCATTGAATGCAAATGCATAAGAAAACTGTTGCTGAGACAATCCATACTGTCCCATAAAAACTGCCGAAGCAGAGCTGATATAACAAAATAATGCCGCACCTGTTAAACAACCTGCAAACATCGGCACTCTAAAAGTGTCATCTTTTAGGATTGCAGCATAAAGTGTCGTCACTTGATAGGTTGATAATTTTAAACGGCGCTCAACTGGCAAAGATTCTTTAAAAAAGAAATGTACACAGAACCAACAGATGATTCCAACCGTTGCTAAGGTCAGAAAAATCGCCTGCCAAGGAAAGAACGTTAAAACCCATGCACCAAACATGGGGGCAAGAACAGGTGCAAGCCCCATCACAATCATCATGCTAGAAAAAGCTTGAGCCGAGCCTTGCATGTCCAAACGATCACGAATAGCAGCCCTTGCAATCACAACACCGACACAACCACCTAAAGCCTGAAAAATCCGTGCGGCAATCAAAGCCCACTCATTTGTTGTCAACACACAAGCTAAACTTGCGATTACATAAAGACTCAGACCAAAATATAAAGGTGGCTTACGTCCAATACGGTCACTAACAGGTCCATAAATCAACTGCCCAATCGCTAACCCTAAGAAATAAGCAGGGAGTGTATTTGCTATCATTTGTGTACTTACCCCAAACTCATCTGCCATTTGCGGCAATGCGGGTAAATACATATCAATTGATAATGGGCCGAGGGCTGTTAACAAAGCGAGTAATAAAATCCATGCTGTTGAATACTGACGCTGATTTGATTGCTCTGCCTGCATAATACTCTACTATTCAAGTTTATTTATTTTCTAAGCTTAGCATCCTCAACATATTTGTGCATAATATTAGAGTCTGTTGATGCGCTAAAAAGTGTTAACAAACTTTATGACAAATTGATTGTCGGATACAAAAAGGACAAACTTTGAATCCTTGGCTAACGCGTTTAAAACAAACAACCTATAACACCACGTTTATGTATAACGTGCGTATGCTTATTGCATTCGCAGGGACCGCATTCGTTCCATATCTTTTAAATGCTCAATTGGCGACGATTCCACTGACCTTAGGTGTGGTTGCCGCAGCGATTAGTGATATTGATGACCGATTTTCTGTTCGCATCCTGAATTTGATCTATACCTATATCGGTTTTTTCATCACCGCAGCTTCGGTACAACTGTTATTTCCTTATCCAATTGTTTTTGCAATTGGACTCATTGTTTCATGTATCGGTTGGATCTTATTGGGTTCGCTAGGGCGACGTTACGCAACGATTGCCTATGGGTGCTTGGTCGTCTCAGTCTATACCATGTTGGGTGTACATCTATTTGAACAATGGTATCTGCAACCCACGTTTTTAGTGCTCGGTGCTGCATGGTACGGATTACTTTCAACCATTAGTTTCTTGCTCTTTCCTGTCCGCAAAGTGCAAGACCAACTTTCAGCTTCCTATTCAGCATTAGGCAGCTTCTTATATGCAAAATCAAACTTATTTGACGTCGATATGACACCCTCTAGCTATCAACAAAGTATGATTGATTTAGCGCTAGAAAATGGCAAATTAGTGGCGATCTTTAATGAAATGCGCATGTCACTTTTAACCCGTTTAAAAGGTGACCGAGGACAAAAAGATACTCGCCGAAGTTTACAATATTACTTTGTCGCCCAAGACATTCATGAACGTGCCGACTCAGCCCATATCGATTATCAAAAACTGGCAAAAGTCTTTCAACACAGCGATATCTTATTTCGCTTCCAACGAATCTTATCCATTCAAGGCAAAGCGTGTCAGGATTTAGCCCATTCTATTTTAAGCCGTAGTCCTTATGTACATAACAAACGCTTTAAGCACAGCTTTGAAAATTTACGCATTTCATTAGAAAAACTACGAGAAGATGGGCTTTATGATCAAGTGCGTATCAATGCTTTATTTGCACTTTACCAAAACCTAAAGTCAATTGATGCACAACTACAAAATTTAGAGACAGAACGAAATCTGAAATTAATCAATGCGCAACAAGCTGAAAACCAATTAAAAGATGATGACCTTAAAGGTTGGAATGACATCATTGTACGTGTTAAGCAACATTTAACCCCTGAATCAGTGTTATTTCGCCATGCAGTCAGACTCTCGATTGTCTTATTTATTGGTTATGTATTTATTCAAGTAACGCATATTGCCTATGGCTACTGGATATTACTGACCGCACTGTTTGTTTGCCAACCCAACTTTAACGCCACCAAACGCCGCTTATACTTACGAATTGTCGGAACCTTGATGGGCATTATTGTGGGTCTTGCGATTATTTATTTCATTCCCTCGATAGAAGGGCAATTGGTCATGTTGGTTATCAGCGGTGTCTTATTTTTAGAACTTCGCAGTAAACAATATGCTCAAGCCACCGCTTTTATTACAATTCTTGCCTTAATTAACTTTAATCTAGACGGTTCTGCTTTTGCAGCAGGCTTACCTCGTTTTATTGATACGCTGATTGGCTGTGCATTGGCATGGTTTGGGGTCAGTTTTATTTGGCCCGATTGGAAGTTTCGTCGACTTCCCCGTTCAATCCAACGTTCTTTCCAAGCACAATGTAAATACTTAGCAGAAGTGGTCGAGCAATACCATCAAGGACGTAATAATGCGCTGAACTATCGTGTGGTCAGACGTGCTGCGCACAATACTGATGCAGAAGTTGCTTCACTAATTTCTACGCTTGCCACAGAACCCAATATTGAATCTACGCAGAAAACCCTAGCATTTGAATTCCTCTGCTTAAGCCATACCTTTTTAAGTTATATCGCTGCACTAGGCGCACACCGTGAACAAATCCAAGATCAAGAGGTTTTAACACTGCTCGATCAAGCACTTGATGATATCCAAGGCGCACTACTCAGAGATGAAGTCCCTGATTTATCAGCACAAAATATGATGCAGACCATCCGTGAGCATTTAAATCGTAAAGAAGAAAATAATCAAAAATCCTTGATTATTTTGCAACAACTTTCGCTCATGCTGAGTATTTTAACCCGTTTAAGTATGCTCAAACAGAGTTTAAGCCATGAACCAAATGAAGATGGCACTGAGTTTGCATCTCTCTAATGTATCAGCCATTGGCATAATATCTTTGAGTGCCAATTGGTGTTAAACTTAACCCAGTTCTAAACTTATTTTTTAAACTATGACCGCCAAAACACTATACGCTTATACGCTACAACCTGTTCCTTACGAAGTTTCTGAAGTTGAACAACGTCAAGCTCAACTGATGATTTGGCGCAGTACCAATAAATTCAGTAAAAAAGCATGGATGATTATGATTGCACTTGTGGTGCTTTCATTGGTTTCAGCAGGACTCATTATTAAATATTATTCGACTTATTCAACAGTCCTATGTTGGATTGTGATGATCGGTGTGATCCTCTTTTATCTTGTGAAAAAATTTGGTCTTGAATGGTATGCTAAACGCCAAATCAGCCAAATGCCTGTTCAGGAAATCAAAGGCATTCGTTTAGGTGTGCAGCCACATGGTATTGCAATGCTACAAAAAGTTGGACTACAAGATGCCTCTATGACTGTAAGTTGGAAAGACATTTATGAATGGTATGATTTATCTGATTTCATTCTAGTCAACTTCAAAGTAAAACTACCTAAAGGGAAAGGTGAAGAACAACAAGGTGCATATATTTTACCAAAACGTATGGACTCCAAGAATTTCCCGTTCACAACCATACGCAAACATTTAAATGAAACTGTAGGCGCAGCTAAATCAATCTAATCAATTATTCGCACAAAAACCTCTCTTGATGAGAGGTTTTTTTTAACTGCATTAATTTAATGATAATAATAATCAATATTACCTACAACATACATATTATCACCCCATTGTTCAGTTATAATTTTTAAATGAATCTCCTTTTCTTCTTATTTTCTGACCATGTTTAAAAAAGTTTTCTTCCAAATCCATTGGTTTTTAGGGATCACAGCAGGTCTCATCCTCTCTTTAATGGGCCTGACGGGTGCAATCTATTCTTATGATCAACAAATTTTAAAATGGCTGAATCAAGACAGCTATGTTGTTGAAGTCGCTCAAACACCTAAACTCACCCCTGCCCAACTGTATCAACATTTCAATCGACAGCAGCCTGAGATTGAAATTAATAGCATTACGATTGCATCAGATCCGACAGCATCTTCAACCGTCAATATTAAAAAAGAAGGTGCTCGTCGTGGTTATAACATGATGGTTAATCCATACACAGCCGAAGTATTACCTGACATTAAGGGTCGTGATACGCTGCAATTTATTCAGCGTTTACATCGTAATTTGACTGCAGGTGAATTTGGGGCACAAATTACTGGCGCATCAACTTTGATGCTGATTTTCTTTGTCTTAAGTGGGATTTATCTGCGCTTTCCAAAGAAACACTCCTTTAAACAATGGTTTTTTATTAAACCTAAACTCAAAGGTCGCAATTTTATTTGGGACTTACATGCTGTCGTTGGAACATGGATGGTTGTGTTCTACTTATTATTCGCATGTACAGGCTTATACTGGTCTTATGATTGGTGGCGTGCAGGCATGTTCAAAGTCATGGGCGTAGAACAACCGCAACGGAATCAACAAAATAATGAACATGGCAAAAATAAACAACCCGAACTGCAAAAGCAGCAGCTCAACACCATCCTGACCCAAACATGGAACGGTGTAAATGCACAAATTGGGCGTGAATATTCAAGCCTTACTTTAAATATTCCAAAGCATGATGATGCCAAAGTTGAACTCTCTTTTGTCGATGCAACGCCACAACATGAACGTGCGCGTAACCAAGCGATCTATAACTATCAAGATAATAAATTCGAAAAATTTGAACTGTATGAACAGAAAAAACTCAATGAAAAAATCATGAGCAGTATGCTGCCTGTACATCGAGGTAGTTTTTTTGGTTCAACTTATCAATTTATTGCGATGTTGGCTTCATTGGCAATGCCTTTATTTTTTATAACAGGTTGGATGCTTTATCTTAAACGACGTAAGCAAAAAAAATTAACCCTTGCTGCACGTCAATCACTTAATCCACAGCAAATTGATCCAAATACCAAGGCTTGGTTGATTACTTATGCATCGCAAACAGGTGTAGCAGAACAACTCGCTTGGCGTACAGCAACGAGCTTACAAGAAGCACAACAACCAACGACCGTTAAACCAATTCAGCAACTGACTGAACAAGACCTACAACAAGCACAACAAGTTTTATTACTCGTCAGTACCTATGGAACAGGAGAAGCACCCGACTTAGCAACAAGTTTCAGTAAAAAACTGATGCAGCAGCACCTTGATCTAAGTCAAATACAATATGCAGTCTTAGCACTCGGATCTAAAGAATATCCTGATAGTTATTGCAGCTTCGGCTATGCAGTAGATAGATGGTTAAAACAATGCAATGCACAACCCTTATTCGATTTAATCGAAGTAGATAATGCCAACACCAATGATATTCAGCGTTGGAATCAAGCATTATCTAATGTGACCAAGCATGAACTTAATGCCATGAGTATCGACAAAGTGTTTGATCAATGGACATTAAGCCAACGCCATATTCTAAATCCAAACAGCTTAGGAGAAGCTGCTTATCACATTGAGTTAACAGCTCCTCATGATATCACTTGGCATGCAGGAGATATTGCCGAGATTCAATCGGGAAATAGTGTTAAAGAGATTCAAAACTTTTTGATTAAATATCAAATCCCACCTCAAACAATTGTTGAGTCATTGAATCAAAACATTGAACAGGCACTTTGGGATAAAAATTTAAGAATTGATCTCAATGCTTTTAGCAACCTAGAAGAATTACTTAAGCAATTACCCGTACTACCAACGCGTGAATATTCAATTGCAAGTATTCCAGCACAGCAATGCCTACGACTGGTAGTACGTCAAAAGCGTGATGAGAATGCTCAATTAGGTTTAGGTTCAGGTTGGTTAACTGAATTTTCACAACTCAAAGACCCTATTTCCTTACGGATTCGCACTAACGAATCTTTCCACTTAATCGATGACAACCGCCCGATTATCTGTATCGGTAATGGGACAGGCATTGCAGGACTTATGAGCCTGTTACAACAGCGTAATCGACAAAACTATACGGCAAACTGGCTTATCTTTGGCGAACGCCAACGTGAACATGATTTCTTTTATCAGGAGACCATCCAAGCTTGGCTAAATATGGGCACGCTACAACGTTTAGACCTCGCCTTTTCTCGTGATCAGGAACAACGCATCTATGTCCAAGATGTATTACGCAACAAGGCTGAAGAGCTGAGCAAATGGGTTGAGCAAGGTGCTGTCATTTATGTCTGTGGTAGTATCGAAGGTATGGCAACAGGTGTCGATCAAGCGCTGATAGAGATTCTTGGCGAAGAGCAAGTCGATATACTCAGACAGGCTGGGCGTTATCGTCGTGATGTTTATTAATCCAACTTAAGTGTTAGTATTAAAAAACGAGTGCATTGTCACTCGTTTTTTAATGAATGCTTAGAGGGTTTGCCTTTCTATTAATTTTGCATACACTGAGCACGATTCAAATTGACTACAATGAAGATTATGCAAATAAGTTCATGGATTCGTATTTTTTTAGCCCTTATTGGTTCAGTTCTATTTTTAGATGGGGCTATCCTAATCGCATTTAAAAAAATCCATATCGGCACAGTACTCCCTTTTCTCCTAGGATTATTTTTCTGCCTTTATGCTTATTTTTATTATCATATTGAACGCTTCTTTTTCTACCATTTCCGCCTACATTCAGTCTGGAGATTTGGCTGGCTATGCTTTTGGATTTGGTTAATTAGCTTAGGCTATTTCTTTCATTATCTTTCGAATCATCAAATTAAAAACCAAAACATTGCTCCAGTCAAAGCTATCATCGTTTTAGGTACTGGTGTTAAAAATGGGCAACCTTCTGCAACACTTGCCAAGCGTTTAGATCGTGCTGCACCGATTGCACTTGCCCAACCCACTGCAAAATTAGTCATGACTGGGGGTATTGATTTTGGTGAAACAAATAGCGAGGCCATCGTCATGTCACGTTATGTACAACAGCATCATCACATCCCTGCTTCACAGATCATTTTAGAAGATAAAAGTACCAGCACTGAACTGAATCTTAAAAATAGTCAAACCTTATTACAGGCACAGCAGATTAACATTCAGCAACCGATTGCAATCGTCACTAGTGACTTTCATACCTTGCGCGCTTCAGCAATCGCTCGAAAGCAAGGTTATCGCCATGCCATTATGTTAGGTGCAAGTACACCCTTAGAGACTCGATATAATGCGTGGTTAAGAGAATATTTTGCTTATGCAAGCGGTTGGTTACTTAATGAATATTGATTGGGGAATCCCCCAATCAACTTCTATTTTTTAGTTATGCAATCGAATCTCTCGTGGTAATGGCAATTGTAATTCAGCAAATACGTCTGGTCGCTGTAAATAAATTTGGTATAGGAAATTTTTTACATCCAACAAAAAAGTATCTGGTGATACAAGCAAGTTATTTCCTTCAGGTGTCAAATCCAAAGATAGAATCGTATTATTTTCTTTTAGGAAAGGAATCATGTTCTCAATAAATGCCATCAGTGACATTTCCTGAATATCATATTTCGCCCAATTATCTTTAATGAGTAGTTTTGCCAAACCTTTGTTTTGCCAGATTGATAGAGCATGCTGACCAGAAGGTGTCGAACACAAAGCCCAACCATCATGATACAAAGCAATCACTTGGCGCTGTATGATGATATTTTGAATAAATTGGCGATAAATATCTTTAGCAGAAGAATGAGGTGTTGTTGTTTGTGATTTCGACGCAGCCTTGCGTTGATATGGATTTTTCATATATTAGTTCAATATTAGAATCATTATTGGCGCTAATCATAAGATAATTTGATATGAGTTACAAGAATTTAATTATTTAAGAGATATATGGTGGGCGCTGACGGGATCGAACCGCCGACATTCTGCTTGTAAGGCAGACGCTCTACCAACTGAGCTAAGCGCCCTGAGCGAGACTAAACTCGTATCAGAGATCAAGTATAAGATACTTGTTAAAACAAACATTCCCAAAAAATGATATTAAGAGAATGGCGCAGCGGACGGGGCTCGAACCCGCGACCCTCGGCGTGACAGGCCGATATTCTAACCAACTGAACTACCGCTGCACTGTTATACTTCATTAAGAAGTATGATGTCACAAACTATGGTGGGCGCTGACGGGATCGAACCGCCGACATTCTGCTTGTAAGGCAGACGCTCTACCAACTGAGCTAAGCGCCCTGAGCGAGGTAACAAACTTAAAGCATTGCTTTAAAAATTTGTTTAGACAGATCAGATTAAATCTAATGTATCCAACTCTATCCTGTAATGCAAATTTAAAGTGGCGCAGCGGACGGGGCTCGAACCCGCGACCCTCGGCGTGACAGGCCGATATTCTAACCAACTGAACTACCGCTGCACAATAATTTTGCAATTATAGGGTAAAACGATATTAAAACTTAAGTGGCGCAGCGGACGGGGCTCGAACCCGCGACCCTCGGCGTGACAGGCCGATATTCTAACCAACTGAACTACCGCTGCACTTGAGTTTTAACGTAAAGGCTTGGTGGGCGCTGACGGGATCGAACCGCCGACATTCTGCTTGTAAGGCAGACGCTCTACCAACTGAGCTAAGCGCCCTTAACGTCTTCATCGTTTGTGAGGTGCATTATAGAGAATCTTTACAGCCTGTCAAACGCTTTTCCTATTCTTTTCAGAAAAAAGCGCACGAATGATTAAAAAATAAGTAATTCTTTGAAAAAAACCAGATTTCCGTATTTTATTTAAGCACTTATTGGCATTTTCATCATTCATTTTCCAATGCCTGTTCAGAAATATAAACCAATGCTTGTGCTGTAATAAGCTCAAAAAGCTCAATCACATCCTGATTTTTCATTCGAATACAGCCATGAGACATTGGAATGCCCATTGGTTCAGTGTCAGGTGTCCCATGAATATAGATATATCGCTTAAATGTATCGCAACCATCTCCTCGATTAAACCCATCTTCTAAACCGTCTAACCATAAAATTCGAGATAAAATCCAATCTCTTTGTGGAAATTGTTGTGCAAGTTGTTGGTTGTACACCTCTCCTGTCGGCTGACGTGCAATAAAGACCGCATTTTTTTCTACTTCTCCACCAATCTTCTGTGCAATTTGATGCCACCCTCTTGGCGTTTTACCGCTATTTTCTTGTTCCCCAATACCATTTTTACCAGAGGAGATCACATAAAATTTATTGTGTTTTGGCAAACGTAAGATCTGTTGTGCTAAGTCTATGACAATATCTGCCTGATCAAAGGTATAGGTCATTTTTATCTCGATGGACGATAGAACATATTTATTTCAACACAGACTACAGGCTTTTTCTTGTATTTTTCAGTTGTTTTAATTAGCGATAGGTTTTAAATCTAGTAACGAAATCATCATTTGTTCTTATTCTTAATCCGCTACTAACAGCATAACTGCTCGTCTTGCGCATGAGAAATATATTCCGCAAAAGCTTCGCTTTTCTTAACACCTTTACTCGAACATAGTTCTCATCTTGCACAGCTAAAAAGCTTCGCTTTTCTTAACGCCTTTACTCGAACATAGTTCTCGTCTTGCACAGCTAAAAAGCTTCGCTTTTCTTAACGCCTTTACTCGAACATAGTTCTCGTCTTGCACAGCTAAAAAGCTTCGCTTTTCTTAACGCTGCTCAGGTCGTAGCCACAACCATACGGCAACAATAAACATAGTGACATCGGTAAAAACTTTGACAAAGAACGGTGCATTGGTAAATAACATCAAAATACCGCTGATCAGCATCATGATGCTAGCGATCCATTTTGCCCGACGTGGTACAGTCCCATTTTCACGCCAATTGCGTAAGGTCACACCATATTTGGGATGATTTAATAGCCAAGCATCCATTTCAGGCCAGCCTTTAGACGCCGCCCATGCTGCAAGTATTAAAAATACTGTTGTTGGCATGCCTGGTAGTATTGCCCCAATGATTCCTAAAATAATAAAAATCACAACTAAGCTACGCCAGAACAATGTTTTCATTGAGTAATTAACCAACACATGTTTACAACCATGCTAGTATAAAGTGTTTTTATTGCTCTTTCTTAAACTTAACTGATTATTTCAATAATTGAGTAGCAGCATGTCTAGCCGAATGACCACAACCACTTTTTTTGAACCATGGTTGCAGTTTAAGAATCCAATTGTCCGTCACTTGGCTTTTTGTATCGCGAGTCCAAATATCCTAACGCAATGCCCAAATGAACTGAAAATTAACAATCATTTTGAGTTTCATAATGATCAAACTTGGCAAGGTCTTTATCAAAGCTATCAAACGCGCTTACAGCAACTTGATCAACAGCCACAACCTTTAATTGATTTCTTAGCACGTCTTAAAAGTACCCGTTTAGGTCTACGATTTGAAAATTTATTATGGTTTTGGTTACAAGATGGTGATTACCACCCCTACCAACTGTTAGGGCATAGTATCCAAAAAATTGCAGGTGCAATCACTTTAGGTGAACTGGATTTTGTGCTACTTAATCAAGAAACTCAAGAAATCGAACATTGGGAAGTTGCACTTAAATACTATCTTGGCGAAGGAAAATTAGATCTAGCACAATGGTTTGGGCTGAACAGACAAGATACTTTACATCGAAAATTAAAACATTTTACTGAGCGCCAATTCCAGTTTTCCGAAGCAAACCAACACCACATTCAACGTAAATTTGCGGTAATGAAAGGACAATTGTATTTACCCAATGATTTGAGTGAGTCTGTACTACCCAATTGGGTTAATCCATCTCGACGTTTGGGACAATGGGGAACGCATATCCCAACAACACCATACTATCGATTACAACGTCATGAATGGCTATGCCCAGATCAATATGCATCCTCGCTAACAGCGCAATGGTGGACAAATGGGCTGTATTACCATGAAACGCCAACTCCTGCTTTTTATATGTTCCGTCAACCCTCTTTATTGTTCCTTAATGCATCTTACTCATCTCAGTTTTTTATAAAGTAACATTTAATAACAGATCTACTATCAAACCATTATTTTTATTTTATGCATTTTTTCTTAGCCTCATAAGCACATCATAATTACATTGAAATGGAGAAAATGATGAAAAAAATCTTAGTTGCTTCGATGATGGCGGCTTTTGTTTTAACTGGTTGTAATACATTTAAAGGTTTCGGGCAGGATGTATCCAAAGCAGGTGATAAAGTCACTCAAACTGCTGAAAAGACTCAAAATAAGATGTGATTTGACGAAGCAACCTTTATAAAACCTTATCTAGACGTAGATAAGGTTTATTTTTACATACCTTTCTTTACCATATTCCCCTATTATATCGCTTCAGATTTCACCAGATTTAGCCACATCTCGCATGAACCATTCCGATACTCTAGAACTTAGTTTGCAACTCCTACGCCAGCCATCTGTTACTCCTGTCGATCATGATTGTCAAAATATTATGGCTGAACGTTTAGCAAAGATTGGCTTTAATATCGAAAACATGCGCTTTGAAGATGTCGATAATTTATGGGCTCGTCGTGGAACAACAGCACCTGTTTTTTGTTTTGCAGGTCATACTGATGTCGTGCCGACAGGTCATTTAGATGCTTGGAATTCTGATCCATTCTTACCAAGTATTCGTGATGGTAAGTTATATGGACGTGGTTCTGCGGATATGAAAACTGCGCTCGCAGCAATGGTCGTTGCTTCTGAACGTTTTGTGACAAATCACCCTAATCACAAAGGCTCTATTGCGTTCCTAATTACATCGGATGAAGAAGGTCCTTCAATTAATGGAACTGTGAAAGTTATTGAAACCTTAGAAGCTCGTAATGAGAAAATGGATTGGTGCTTAGTGGGCGAACCATCGAGCACCCATCAACTAGGCGATATTGTAAAAAATGGTCGTCGTGGTTCGCTAAATGCCGTTTTAACTGTACATGGTAAACAAGGTCATGTTGCCTATCCTCATTTAGCAGAAAATCCAATTCATTCAGCCTCAAAAGCTTTAACTGAACTATGTGACTCTGTTTGGGACAATGGTAATGAGTATTTTCCTGCCACCTCATTCCAAATCTCAAATATTCAGGCTGGAACAGGTGCAACAAATGTCATTCCGGGTACTTTAAAAGTAACATTTAACTTCCGTTACTCAACAGAAGTCACCGCTGATATTCTTAAACAACGCGTACTTGAGATATTAGATAAACATAATTTAACTTATGATATTCATTGGACTTTGTCAGGCTTACCATTTCTAACGCCTGTGGGTGAATTAGTAAATGCTGCGAAAACAGCAATCAAAAACGTAACAGGTGTCGAAACTGTACTTTCAACCAGTGGGGGTACTTCTGACGGTCGATTTATTGCACCAACAGGCGCTCAAGTCCTCGAACTAGGTGTATTGAATGCAACAATTCATCAAATTAACGAACATGTCAATGTTGCTGACCTTGAGCCTTTAGCAGAGATTTACGAGCAAATTCTAGTAGAGCTTCTTGCCGAATAAAGTAAAAATATCTAGCATTAAAAAAGGAACTCCGTAGAGTTCCTTTTTTGTTATAAACCGAGTTGCGTTTGTATATTCTGCAAATTCGGAACGTAATATTGCTTTTCACCAATCTTTACATATTTAAAGACATTGCTGTCATCAATATCCACTTCCTCATCTACGATTTCTGAAATACGTAAACGAATTGATTCAGGCATTTCATTACAAACCAAAGCAAATCGTTCAGAGACATCATCCCCTTCAACAACTAGGGCTACCCCATGTTTACTCGCTGGATCATTCACAGCATAAATTGGAAGCTTTAAATCATGCCATTCAATATGATCAACATTGGTCTGAGTATCCATTGCTGATAGCACAATATTCTGTGGTAACAGCATTGGAACTTTCTCATGACACTGAATAATATAAGCATCAATAAATCCAGTTGATACTGTAATTAAATGTTGTAACTCTTGTTGGTCAATTTTTCCCAATGCCGAGTTTGCGCTTTTTTTAACCATTTCTCACCCCGTTAGCGCACTGTTAGTAAACTTTCAATGTTTTCCAAGAGTGTTTCTTCTTGGAATGGTTTACCCATATATTGATTCACACCCAATGATAAGGCACGCTCACGATGTTTTTCGCCCGTACGTGATGTAATCATGATAATTGGTAAATCACGATGCAATTCATGATGTCGAACAAGGTTTGTAACCTCGAATCCATCCATACGTGGCATCTCAATATCAAGTAACATTAAATCTGGCTTAATGGTTTCAAGTTGCTCAATCGCATCGACACCATCTTTCGCTGTGACAACATCATAACCCTGACGTTCTAACAGACGTGATGTTACCTTACGCACTGTTACCGAGTCATCCACAATCATGATCAAGCGACGTTCATCATAACGTTGCTTCGTATAAGTTTCATCTGCATGTTTAGTACGTGGTGTAGACTGTGCATGTCTCGCAATATTTTGACCATCCAAGATCAGACAGACTTGACCATCACCCATAATTGTAGCACCGGCAATAACGCCAATACTTGAGAACTGTTGCCCAATTGGTTTCACTACAATTTGTCCACGAGAGCCAATTAATTGGTCTACGAGTAATGCAGTGGTTTGTCCCTGTGCGCCTTTAACCAACAATACAGGTAAAGAATGGACAACACCATGTAAACGAGGAATTGGCTGTCCAGCAACAAACTCAGATAAGTAACGTAAACGATAACGCTCTTGATCGATCTTGAAGTAATCTTCTTTACTTTCAAAATACTGTTCTAATGCTGCAGGTGAAATACGAACAATACGATCAATTTGTGCAAGTGGGAATGCAAATTGCTGATCGCCTGCTTTTACCATCAATGCATCACTTACGGCTACCGTAGTCGGTACTCGTATCGTAAAGGTTGTACCCTTACCTAAAACTGAACTAACGCTAACATGACCACCCAAAGCCTTAATATCACTTTGTACAACGTCTAGACCAACACCACGTCCAGAAATCTGTGTCACTTGTGCGGCTGTACTAAAACCAGGATGGAAGATAAATTGCAGAATTTCCTCATGATCAAGTTTCTGCTCTTTCGTCATCAAACCTGTTTGAATCGCTTTATCTTTAATACGATTTACATCAATACCTTTACCATCGTCATTAAACGTAACAACAATATCAGTACCTTGACGACCAATATCTAAAACAATATGCCCTGTTTCTGGTTTATTGGTTTGCAAACGATGTTCACGATCTTCAATACCGTGGTCAATTGCATTACGTAACATATGCTCAAATGGCGCAACCAATTTTTCCAAAATACTACGGTCTAATTCACCTTCGGTATTATTGACAATCAATTCAGTTGGTCGATTTAAAGTAGATGCTGTTTGACGAACGATACGTTGCAAACGTGGTAACAAACGTGAGAATGGTACCAAACGAGTACGCATCAAACTTTCTTGAATTTCAGCTTGAATACGTGACTGTTGTAATAACAAACCTTCGGTATCGCGAATTTTTTCGGAAAGCGTTGTTTTAAAGTCAACCAAATCCGAAGCAGATTCCGCTAGTGATTTTGACAATTGGTTTAGAGATGAGTATTGGTCCATTTCTAATGGGTCAAAATCTGCGTAACGTGAAGTTTCACTGCCATGGCGAGCAATGATTTGACTTTCTAATTCGCCTTCCATTCGACGCAACTGATCCGCCAAACGTTTAATCGCGAGTTCCATTTCCGTTAACGTACCACCCAATTGACCGAGGTCCATTTCAATACGTGAACGGTTGATCGCATTCTCACCTGATAAGTCAATCATCTTCTCGATGACATCAGCAGAGACACGGATCATTTCATTATTTTGTTCGATACGCTCTGTCGTTTCCCACTCACCCAACATTGATGGCGGTTCAGTACCATCGCCTTGAACAAACTCCATGGTGTATTCAGGCGTAAAGATATCTTTGGCTGAAAGTTTTTGAGGAAGTTGCGCTGCAACATCCACAAACTCCATATTCTCTAAGCTCTGTTTTAGTCCATCGAAGTTTGCATATTGGCGTTTGAAAATAGCATCGTTTAGCCATGCAATTGCTGTGTTAAGCAAATTGTCATAAACGTTTGAATTGAAATGGTGTACACCAAATTGTTCAAATGCATTCTCTAAATGATAAGCAACAATCGCAATTGCATCCAACTCAGCCATACGTGCACCACCTTTTAAACTGTGGGCATTACGCTGTAACTGTAAGAGCAAACTACGGTTAGTACGTTGATCAAACCATTGTCTTAATAAACCTTTAGCTTGATCAAGTAATTCTTCCGCTTCTTCTAAGAAAGTTTGCTCAACGAGAGAACGAACATCATCATCAAGTTGAACATCACGGGTAATCTGAGCGCCAGATACAACTTCTTTCTCTTCAAACGAAGCTAAACTCTCAACATGAGCGATATCATCAATTGCCTGATTTTCTTCAGTCAATTCAAACATAGCCGGTTTCGGTTGAGACGAACCAGTCGTAGATAGATCAGTTTGTTGAATAAGCTGAAGTACGTGTGTAGCAGGATAATCGACTTGTTTATCACGAATCGTTTGGATTCGATCTGCAATATCATCTTGTACAGCACGGATTAAGGCAATTAATTGTGCTGTTGGTTGAAGTTGCTGATTAATCAACTTCTCATAAATCGTTTCTAGCTCATGTGCTATGAGACCAATATGACACGCTTGAATCATATTTGAACCACCTTTTAAGGTGTGCAAATAGCGCATCAAATTCTTAAGTGCACTTACATTCTGCTGATCGGCTGTCCATGTATTCAGATCAGCATCGATCCCAACCAATAACTCATCAGCTTCTTCAAGGAAGATATCTAATAGATCAGGGTCGAAGTCTCGATTTGATTCACTCGATTGTAATTGTTGTTTATCTAAACCAAATTGTGCAGCTAAATCACTTATGTCAATAACATAAGAGGATTCTGTTTTTAGGCTGCTCACAGAAACTGTAGGGTCTAATATCTCAACATGAGTATCAATATTATCCAATTCATCTAGATCAGCGACAATAGGTTTAATATCCGATGCAATAGTTACCGCATTCAGATTCTCTAAAACATTCAATACATGAGTTGCAGGATAATCGACTTGTTTATCACGAATCGTTTGGATTCGATCTGCAATATCATCTTGTACAGCACGGATTAAGGCAATTAATTGTACTGTTGGTTGAAGTTGCTGATTAATCAACTTCTCATAAATCGTTTCTAGCTCATGCGCAATGAGACCAATATGACGCGCTTGAATCATATTTGAACCACCTTTTAAGGTGTGCAAATAGCGCATCAAATTCTTAAGTGCACTTACATTCTGCTGATCGGCTGTCCATGTATTCAGATCAGCATCGATACCAACCAATAACTCATCAGCTTCTTCAAGGAAAATATCTAATAGATCAGGGTCGAAGTCTCGATTTGATTCACTCGATTGTAATTGTTGCTTATCTAAACCAAATTGTGCAGCTAAATCGGTCAAATCAACTTGATTAGAACTATCTGATTGCGTTGATTCTATTGCTGGTGTTGCCGCTTGCTCCAAGAATTCAACATTTTGCTGTGTAAATGAACTTAGTTCATTTAATACAAGCTCATGAGCTTTCGTTAAAGTAACACGTTGCCCTGCTGCCAAAGTATCAAACAACTGGATGAATTGTTGATGTACCTGATAGTACAGCTCAAACGCGTAATCAAGATTAAGTAAATTTGGTTTGAATAATACGTCCTGGTAACTCGAACGTAATAGACTGGTGTATTGATACATACCAATCGTGGCATGATGATGTGTATGTTCCAACAAAATTTCAGCTTGTTGGCTTAGAATCTGAATATATTGAGGAAATTCAGTGCGTGCACGTTTCTCAAAGTCAAATTCAACATCTAAAAGATCATTGATATTCAGTTCTAATAATTGTGAAACTAAACCTTGTGGTCGTAATGCTTCACCATTCTTTTCTTCTAATTGGAAATCGTAACTATCCCATGCGACATTAAATGTATCATAGATTTCAGCAAATTTCTGCTGTGAACCTTGATGTTTTAAAGTGTGTAAATAATCACGCACAAACTGGGCATAATGTGTTAATAACGCAGTTTCATCAGAACTTGAATCGAGTTCTTCTTGTAATAAGGTTTTAAATAAATTTTCAACTTTTGAACTTGCTTCAAACACATGCTCAACATGTGCCATCGCAGAACTACCACGTAACGTATGTAATGCTCGAATTAAGGTATTATAATTATCATTGGTCGGTCGATCATTCAACAAGAATTGATCTATTGTCGCCAAATGATCTTCGGCTTCTTCTAAGAAAATCGCCAATGTTTCTTTAATGAGTGCATCATCTTCAAGATGATGATTGACGGCTGCTGAAGCTGTCTGCATCACATCAACACTAGGTTCAACTACACTATCAACAGATACAAATTCAAGACCCGTTTGCATACCATCATGCATATTTGCAAGTTGCAACAAATCAGCTAAAGCTGGCTCTGGGCTTAACTGTTGCTGTAATTGTTGCCCCAATAAAACCAAT
The DNA here is from genome assembly GCF_022549495.1 of Acinetobacter sp. ANC 4805. Taxonomy (GTDB): domain Bacteria; phylum Pseudomonadota; class Gammaproteobacteria; order Pseudomonadales; family Moraxellaceae; genus Acinetobacter. Next base: position 179,832 of record NZ_JAKZGD010000002.1, on the reverse strand, counting down.
GGTTTTAAATCTATTTGATGTTTCTGAACCAGTTTAAAATCATGTAAAAGTTTAAAGCGATAGACATTAAAAACCGCTTGCACATAATGTTGAATATCTGACTTCAACACAATTGTTTCTGCAAGTACACGATTTAAAGTATCTTCAACCGTCCACGCCAATTCACCAGAAGATTTAGCACCAACCATTCGCCCAGAACCTTTTAAGGTATGGAAATAGCGACGAATATCTGTGAGCGCATCTTGTTGAGTCGGTTGTTGAATCCATTGAACGAGCAATGGTTCTAACTCAACAAAGATTTCATCTAATTCTTCGATAAAAATTTCAAGAATTTCTGCATCTTGCTCAAGATAACTATCTTCGGGAAGCGTCATCGTTTCAACTAACGTTTTTAATATTTCTTTCATAGCGGCTTCTTTCGTTTTTATCCACGAACTGTGGCTAAAAATTACGTGTATCTATCACACAAGATGTAGCTCCATTTTTGTCACCATCTTGTAGAGATATTCTACATCTCTTCAAAAAAGGGAAAGGACAGATACAACTCTGCCTCCCCTTTGCTGCTTATTCAGGTAGCTTAAAGTCAGTTACAGATTCACGTAATGATTCAGCCATATTTGCCAATTCAGAAACTGAACGTGCTGTATCAAACGTTGCTGTTGTCGTTTGCGAAGTAATTTCTTGTACGACATTCATCGTTGTTGCAATATGACTTGCTGATGCAGACTGTAATTTTGCTGCATCCGAAATGCTTGCAATCAATTTCGCCAAATCACCAGATACCGTTTGAATCTCATCCAGTGCAATACCCGCATCTTTTGCTAAGTTCGCACCACGTACAACCTCAGAAGTCGTTTGTTCCATTGAAATAACGGCTTCGTTTGTATCTGTTTGAATGGTTTTTACTAAGCTTTCGATCTGCTTGGTTGCTGATGCTGAACGTTCTGCTAGACGCTGTACTTCATCGGCTACAACTGCGAAACCACGACCAGCCTCACCCGCCATCGATGCTTGGATCGCTGCGTTTAATGCCAAGATGTTCGTTTGATCGGCAATATCGTTAATAAGCGAGACGATGTTACCAATTTCTTGAGAAGATTCACCCAAACGTTTAATACGTTTTGAAGTTTCCTGAATCTGCTCACGAATGTGATCCATACCTTGAATTGAACGGTTTACAACTTGTGCTCCATTCGATGCAATTTGTACAGATCGTTGTGCTACCTCAGCAGATTCAGATGCATTTGATGATACTTGGTCAATCGACAATGCCATTTCATTCATTGCTGCTGACGCACCAGCAATCTCCTGAGCCTGATGCTCAGATGCTTCTGCTAATTGGTTGGTAATATCTTGGGTATCTTGAGTATAACGAGCAACTTCTTGAGACGTTTCCGTGATTCGAGATACAAGGTCACGTAATTGGTCAATTGCGAAGTTAATCGAGTCGGCAATCGCACCAGTAAAGTCTTCCGATACTGTTGCGTATGAACGTAAATCACCGTCTGCTAAGTCTGCAATCTCATCAAGTAAACGCAAAATCGCATTTTGGTTACGGTCATATTCATCTTGTAGGCGAGTTACACGCTCTTTATCTGTGTTACTACGTAAAGCAAGTAACTGTAAAGCAGAGAAAATAAGTAAGCCTAATGCTGCGATTAACACAACACCCGCAATAACGTTACCCCAACCGCCTTCAGCCTTATTTGACAAATCATTCAATGATGTCAATAGCGCATCAGATTGAGAGAAAATTTGTGAAGATGCTTGACGTACACGAACAATTTGGTTTGCGTTTTGTAATACGGTTGCTGCTGCTGATTTCAGTACAGCGTCATAATCAGATTTAATACTATCCACAGATTCGCGTAAATCTGGTGATTCAATACGATCTACACCTAATTCAGTACTACCATTTAACTGTGCATTTAAATAAACACCAAAGGTATCAATATCCGCACCGAAGTCATTTGCAGAAACGTTAGAGTTATCTGTACCAACTAGAACCGAGTTAATCGAACGTAAAATACGTTCAGCAATAAACACTTGGTTTTTGGTGATGATTACCTGACTACTCGCCATGTTCTCACGAACCATTTGGTCAACCATCAAGTTATATTCGGCCTGAATCTCTGGAATCGTTTCACTGATCGAGATGTTGGTATCATATAATTGATTAATGACTTTTTGTTGTGAAGCAATTAAGTCAATGTTTTTAGAAACACTTGTCCAAAGTTCATTTGCTTTTTTATACTCATCTGAACCTTTACCATAAACACTTTCAACAGTTTCTAAGTTTTCTGCAAAACGCTTTTCAGATTCAACCAAACTTTTCATCGCTTCAGGCATACCAGAAGCTGTTGCTTCCGTCGCTTGACGAGAAATCATCTGAGATAACAAGCGCAACTCACCTAAACTACGAGTTAACTGGTTATAACGAGGAACACTCACGAACAAATAAATTAAGAGGATAACTGCAAGAGCTAAAGCACCAATCGCACGGTATAAAATAGGTTTTGACTTTTCAGTTTCACCAAACAATCGTGAAAACTGATCAAGTTGCGTTCGAACATTTTCTAAAAATGCTCCACCTTTCTTAAGACCAGCGCTATCAGCACCACTACCATTTTTCTTTTTAAGTTTAAAGCCCATATCAGCTTCTCCCCTGAATACGCGTTTATATTCCGTAGCGTATCAAATTAGTTTATAAATTTTATTGATGCATTCATGTATTGAGGATTTTTCAACAATCGACTCAGTAAAAACACATGCCATTGTTGATTATGTTGTTGGAAGTATCCTTGGCAATAATCTTTCAATTTATTGTCCAAGTCAGTACCTTGAGAAAAAAAACTCTTTTTATTAAAGTGCTGAATTCCAAGAACTTGGTCGACGACCAAGCCCACATAATGATCTTGATGACTAATGCAAATTACTTTTTGCGTTGGTGAAAACTGACTCCGTTGTCCCGAAATAAAGTGCGTTAAATCAGAAACTGAAAGCAATCGCCCACGAATATTTGCCAAACCACGTACCCATGCTTGAGTATTAGGCACAGGGGTATATTTCGGAGGATAGATTACCTCTGAAATTTCCCCTAATGGTGCAACAAAATATTGCCCTAACATCTCAAATGCGATACCAGACCAGCGGCTGACTTCATTCTGAGTTGAAGCATATTGTTTATTGCCTCGCTTGGATAAGCGAAGCAATTCGATAAATCCATTTGCTGCCATACCCTATCCCGTATTGAGTAATGAAAAGGCTCGTAAAAATTAACTTAGTAATTGCTTAATCACATCAATAAGCTGTTGCTCATCAATAGGCTTCGTTAAATAATCACAAGCTCCTTGACGTTTTCCCCAAACACGGTCTGTTGCCTGATCTTTAGTACTCACGATCACAACAGGAATATGCTGCGTGTCTTTACCTTTACTAATTTGGCGTGTTGCTTGGAAACCGTTCATCCCTGGCATAACGACATCCATTAGTACGAGATCAGGTAGTTCTGCTTGTGCCATTGTGACACCATCAGCACCATTAGTTGCTTCTAAAACTTCATAACCGTGCTTAGTCAAAATTTCTCTAAAGCGAAATGTTTCAGTAGGTGAATCATCTACGATAAGTATACGAGCCATTTTTTCCTCAATTTAAATTTTATGCGCTAACGTGGTTACGAATCGCATTTAATAGCTCATCTTTACTGAATGGCTTAGTTAAATACTCATCCGATCCCACAACACGCCCTTTAGCCTGATCAAACAAACCGTCTTTGCTTGACAACATAATCACTGGGATATTTTGGTAATTTAAAGAATTTTTAATCAGTGCACAGGTTTGATAACCATCTAAACGAGGCATCATGATATCCACAAATACGATATCAGGATTTGCTTCTGCAATTTTTGATAATGCTTCAAAACCATCAACAGCGGTGATCACCTCACAACCTTCTCGTTGCAATAAGGTTTCAGCTGTACGACGAATCGTTTTTGAGTCGTCAATCACCATTACCTTCAAATTTTGAAATTTATCTTCCATTTAATTGTCCTGCCCCATTCACTCAATACAAATTATGGTTGGTTTAATTTGTTTTATACAGATCAGTTGATATTTTTAACATATCTTTACTTGCATTATCAACGAGGTTTTTTGAACAAAACTGTCAGTTTTCAAAAACAATAGCAAATAGTTCACATTTTTCATCAAATTCCTAATTTTTTTGCATAGTAACTATTTTTAATTGTATAAATAACCACTAATATACAACAGATTATTATTTAAAAATAAGTGATTTAGTTAACTTTTTTCGGGGAATGTAATGACTGGTTCGTTAAAGTGCGATTTTCGCATTAGCCACTTTACAATGCTTGCTCGTAATTACATTTGCGCTTTATTTCTATTCATTTTTTCTAGTACAACTTTTGCTACAACTGAACAACCTAAAGCTGTTTGGTATCGTTACTATGATAAAAATGGGGTCTCTAATCTCAGCACCTCAGTAACACCTGACCATATTCGTTATGGTTATGAAGCACTTGATCGCAATATGCAAGTCATAAAACGGAATAAAGCATACAATGCGAAAGTAGATATACAGCAATCTTCTAGTCGTGAATCTGCTGCACGCCAACGTGAACAAGATATGAAATTGAAACGTGCGTATGGTAGTACAAAAATTGCCGCCACAAAAAGAGATCAGATTCTCGCCAGTTTAAAAAAACAGCTTAATTATCAACAAGATCAACTACAGCAATTACAACAAGACAAAATTGCATTCAAACGACAGGAAATGGAATATCATCGCAAAGGAGAGACACTCCCTCCTCAACTTAAGAATAATTTAGACAATAATGCCAAAAATATCGAAAGTGTAAAAAGAACTGTCGAAAGTTTACGCAATGCCTACCATAAAACTGAAGCAGATTATGCAGATATCATTAATCGTTTAAAAAATCTTGAATAAGCAACCCTATTCCAAAGCATACAATCTATTTGTGACTCTCAATTCACTTTCCAATAGGGTCTGAATTTTTATAGTTTTAATTCGATTGTGCCAGTTTAGATTACACGAATCTGAATGATTCATGTCATAATGCCAACAGCTCAATTGTGAGCATATATTTTTTGTTCATTTGTGCAACTTCTTTCAAATAACACTTACGTTTAGGACAGTTTCCATGCGCGCAAGCCGCTTTTTATTTGCAACGTTAAGAGAAACCCCAAATGATGCTGAAGTCATTTCACATCAGCTCATGTTACGTGCGGGGATGATTCGTAAACTAGCTTCTGGCTTATACTCTTGGTTGCCCACAGGAACACGTGTTTTAAAGAAAGTAGATGCGATTGTTCGTGAAGAAATGAACCGTTCAGGTGCATTAGAAGTTTTCATGCCAGTCACTCAACCTGCTGCACTTTGGGAAGAGTCTGGTCGTTTTGAGCAATACGGTCCTGAGTTGTTACGCTTCAAAGATCGCCATACAAATGACTTTGTACTCGGCCCTACTCATGAAGAAGTCATTACCGATCTAGCACGTAATGAATTAAAAAGTTATAAGCAACTTCCTTTGAACTTTTATCAAATTCAGACCAAATTCCGTGATGAAATTCGTCCACGTTTTGGCGTAATGCGCTCACGTGAATTTATCATGAAAGATGCGTATTCATTCCACGCCAATCAAGAATCACTCCAAGAAACCTATGATGTAATGTATGACACTTATAGCCGCATCTTTACGCGTCTTGGTCTAGATTTCCGCCCAGTGCAAGCAGATACAGGTTCTATCGGCGGTTCAGCATCACATGAGTTCCATGTACTTGCAGCAAGTGGTGAAGATGATATCGCCTTCTCAACTGAATCAGACTTTGCAGCAAACGTTGAAATGGCTGAAGCTGTTTTGACAGGCGAGCGCGCTGAAGCAACGCAAACACTCACTTTAGTCGATACACCGAATCAAAAAACGATTGCGGATGTTTGCCAGTTCTTAAATACTGATGCAAAACAATCTGTAAAAGCACTCTTGGTTCAAGGTCAAACAGATGAAAAAGGTCACACACCTGTTGTTGCCCTGTTCTTACGTGGTGATCATGAACTCAATGATATTAAAGCTGAAAAGCACCCATTGATTGCAGCACCTTTAGCCTTTGCAACTGAAGAACAATTACAACAGCACGGTTTAACTGCTGGTTTCTGTGGTCCTCAAGGGCTTGTTGAAAAAGGTTTAACCGTCATTGTAGATCGTGCTGCATCAGTCTTATCTGACTTTGTTGCTGGGGCAAATGAAGTCGACAAGCATGCAACAGGTGTGAATTGGGATCGTGATGCAACATTCACTGAAGTATTTGATCTTCGTAATGTGGTTGAAGGTGATCCTTCTCCAGATGGTAAAGGTACGATTCTAATCAAACGTGGTATTGAAGTAGGACATATCTTCCAATTAGGTACAAAATATTCAGAAGCTCTAGGCTGCAAAGTACTTGGTGAAGATGGCAAACCATTCACTGTTACCATGGGATGTTATGGCATTGGTGTAACACGTGTAGTCGCAGCTGCGATTGAGCAAAACTTTGATGAAAAAGGCATTATTTGGCCACAAGCAATTGCACCATTTGATGTTGCTATCGTGCCAATGAATGCGCACAAATCACCTCGTACCCTTGAAGCTGCCGAAGCACTATATGCTGAACTACAAGCACAAGGTTACGATGTATTGTTTGATGATCGTAACGAACGTCCAGGTGTAAAATTTTCCGACTTAGAATTGATGGGTATTCCTCATCGAATCGTGATTGGTGAGAAAGGTTTGGATGCTGGTACTTTTGAGTACAAAGGTCGTCGCGATGCTGAAGCAAGTAATCTAAATAAAGATGAATTAGTCGCAAAACTCGCACGCTAATCTAAACTTTAGATGTAAAAAAGCCGTTTGAATTAAAACGGCTTTTTTATTTAAATTTAAATAGTTATATCTTTAATCATTTCTGACGAACCATTATTTTTTACAGACTCAACCCCTTTATCACGAGATTGTTCACTTGAGTACAATTGACTGGTACCAATCACCTGATGATTAGCAGCTTTTAAATTAAAATAAGGTTTTTCATTTTTTGAAGTTAATCGTTCATAGCGTGCATCATCTGGACTATTCTTTTGAACTGATGCTATTCCATTTAATACTGCTGCTTTGGTTTTATACAATTCACTATTTAATATCGGCTCCCCATTTCCAGCCTTGAGAACAAAACGAAATTGACCATCATTCGCCTGACTTACTTCAAACCATCCAGCCATAAAAACCTCTATTATTGAAGTTGATTTTATTGATTGTATTCTCAATATAAATCAGCTCCAACAGTTTAAACAGATGGTTTTTTGTTCACTTTTAGTAAGCTATTGAGCGCATAAAAAAGGAGCATTTTCATGCCCCTCAAATCATTTGAACTAAATCTTTTTTACAAACTCAGATTTAAGTTTCATCGCACCAACACCATCGATCTTACAATCAATATTATGACCATCGCTTGCATCTGGAACTAAACGAATAGTTTTAACTTTTGTACCTACTTTCACAACTGACGAAGAACCTTTAATTTTTAAATCTTTAATTACAGTTACACTATCCCCATCAACCAAAATATTACCATTTGCATCTTTAATGATCGTTTGTACTTCTGAAACCTGACTCTCACCTTCTTTCCATTCATGTGAACATTCTGGGCAGATCAGTAGTTCGCCATCTTGATAAGTATATTCTGATTGGCATTGTGGGCAATTTGGAAAAGACATAAAAAAATCTCAAAGATTCTATTATGATGGATAGCTGCATTTTTTCAAAACTTTAGGTTCAGTCTTTTTCCAAGTCAATACGCTTGAATCCCAAGACATGGCTATTGTCCAATATTTTTATGACTTTAATCAGTACCACTATGCCCCGTATAATCGAGCATGTGACCATCACTACACTTCATTTATATTTCCAAGCTAGTCAATCAACCATTAACTTTCCATAGAAATATCAATAACCTGTTCTCTTTCATCAAAACTGACACAGATCACATAATTCGTTATCTCTTCTGGCAAAGTAAAATCCAACATCTCATAGCTTTCGAGGTCACTCCCCTCCCATCCATGATCTAGAATTAAAAATTCAAGTACCTGTAACAAGGTAGGTAAAGGGGTTCCAAAGTGCTTTTGCCAATAAGTTGATTCAATTTCTTCAAGGTGGTGCTGAATAAACAATTCCACACTATCTTCTGCTTGTTGATTTTCTAAAGCCTCACGCATTGCAGTACGTGCAAGTTGTTCACGGCGTTCAATCATTGCTTGTTCTGACATAACTCCTCCAACATCACCAAATAGTGAAAACTTGTTCTACTTTTGCTTATATTTTGTCTTGTGTTTTGATGTAACACTTTTATTGATCTGGAATTTCGGCTTGTACCAATAACCCCAATAAGCATAGTGACTCTTGCCAACCTAAATAGCATGCCTCAACCGGAATAATATCAGGTATCCCCTCTTGAGTAATGTGAATTTCTGTACCGACCCAAACAGATTTGAACTGAATTGTCACCTGAATCTCACCTTGCAGATTAGGATCGTCAAACTTATCCGTATATTGAAGCAATTCATTCGGGATTAATTCAATATATGTGCCACCAAATGAGTGAACACTGCTTGTTGAAAAGTTAGTGAATGACATCTTATAAGTACCACCTACTTGTGGTTCTAAATGATGAACTTTAGCTGTAAACCCATGTGGGGCAATCCATTTTACTAAAGCATCTGCATCTAAAAAAGCTTTAAAAACACGTGCAGGCGGTGCATTGAATATTCGATGTAATCGTACTGTACCTGTCATTATTATTCTCCAGTATGGTTATTTTTTATTCACCACCATATCATAACGATTAATACAACGATTGCTATACTTTTGATCACTCATTTACGTACGGATATCGAAAATCTAAAGCTGCTTTTTTGTAGAAAATGGCGCAAAATAGCCATCCATATTTTAGTGATTAGAACGCAGCTTTAGGATTGATCTATGAGTCAGCTTGCTTTTACTGCTTTTAGCTTAAATGGTGTAGATGCACAAAAATTTTTACAGGGTCAGGTCACTATTCATGTTGAACGTTTACCTGAAAATGAAAGTCGCTATACAGCTATTTGTGATTTAAAAGGGCGTATCCATTTTGGTCTATGGATTAAAAAGTTAAATCCTGAGAGTTTTGAGCTTGTTACCGTACAAGACCAAGCAGAAGAATTTTCCAAACACATTAAAAAGTTTGGTGCTTTCTCCAAAATGAAATTAGATGAAATTGGTTCAGTCTATCCAACTGCCGTTGGTATTCAAACTGAATTTTCTTCAACAGAGACAGACATCCATATTTGGCAAGTACAAGCCATTCAGTCAGGACAGGCTTGGATTACGCATACAACTGAACATCTATTCCAACCACAAGAATTACGCCTGCATCAACGTGATGGTGTACATTTTGATAAAGGTTGTTATTTGGGTCAGGAAATTGTGGCACGTCTTTGGTTTAAAGCAAAACCGAAACATTGGTTGCATTTAATTCAAGCTAAAGAGGCCACTCCTGCGCCTGCGATGCAACTAAATAAAGATGTTGAGGTAGTGAATAGTATTACATTTGAAGATGGTTATCTCGCACTTGTGATTGCTAAACCTGCTGCTTTAGAAGAACTCGGTGTTGCTGTTTTGGATTTACCAGAAGTATTAAATGGTGATGTAGCAAGACCAAGCTAAATACTTGTAAAAATCAGGCTTTGATTTTATATTAAAAACTCATGTGTTATCGCGGCTGCTGAACCCGATCAACTCATGAGTTTTTTAATATGGATGATTTATCACAACAACGTAATCGAGCATAGCGACGTAAACAAAAATTTCTATTTCGTGGTCGAGACTGTAGGCATAGTTCTCTCTGTTGAAAACCTCCTAAACAATAGAAATATCTGTATACACGACAAGATAAGCTTGCACGTGCCAGACAATTAAGAATTGAATATCCTCGAATTTCCAAAGCAAAATATTTACGTGAAGCTCATTTCAACTCTTGGATTTAACATACTGAACACTCTTTTCATTTGCAGTCGCAATCAATGGCGCAGTCCTACAGCCGAACGTATTTTCGCTCAAGGGTATGGTCTTCATACCCGCTCAGCTGGTACAAGTCGTCATGCTAAACATACAATTTCATTAAAAGACATTGCGTGGGCTGAGCAAATTTTTGTAATGGAAAATCGACACAAGCAACAAATCAAAGAAAAATTCTCCAAGCAACTCATGCATAAAAAAATATTTGTACTCGATATTCCTGATGATTATCAATATATGGATGACGAACTGATCGAGTTACTTCAATTGGCCATGCAACCCTATTTAAAAGTTTAATTCAAGTTCTTGTCGAAAATGCAAATGAGGGGTATTGTTCGACTATTCTCAACAATATTTCTCTCAAATGAAAATAATGATCAAAACTTGGCTATCTGCGTTAATGCTCGGTCTTTTAAATTTACAAACAGTTCATGCTGATGGCAAAACACTAGAACAAAATTTCAAACAAAATTATCCAGATATTCCCGTAACTTCCGTAAGCCAATCTCCTTTAGCAGGAATTTATGAAGTCTATGTGGGGGGCAAAATTATCTATACTGATGAAAATGCAAAATACCTTTTGTTTGGCAATTTACTTGATGTAAAAAATCAAAAAAATCTGACTGAAGACCGTATTGCTGAACTCAATAAAATTGATGTCAAACAACTCCCTCTCGATCAGGCAATCAAACACGTAAAAGGCAAAGGTGAACGTACGTTATACGTTTTTACCGACCCAGATTGTCCTTATTGTCAAAAACTTGAACAATACATGCCTTCTATCGACAACGTCACTGTCTACATTTTTTTATTCCCACTCAAAAAACTTCATCCACAAGCTGAAGTTGCAGCAAATAAAATTTGGTGTGCTAAAAACCAATATAATGCATGGGAAGATTATATGCTGCGCCGTAAATTAGCTCAAAACTCAGGAACATGTGAAACGCCTGTGCAGAAAAACCTCACACTAGGACAAAATTTACAGATTAGCGGAACGCCAACCATGTTCTTAGAAAATGGTATACGACTCTCTGGGCTACCACAAAATGCTCAGCAAATGGAGCAATTTCTAAAAGAAGCACATACGAAAAAATAATGGATAATAAATGGATGGTTTGTGATTTTCATCACTCAAACCATCCGTGAGATAATAGACTGATTTAAAATGCTTTATTTTGCATAAACGTTAAGTATCAACCTTGTATTTAAGCAAGATTTATACAAACTCGTTATTTACATTTTTCACCAAACTTTTATGATTATGCTGTTAAATACTGCGACACAATGGATTGAAGCAGGTCTACACCAAAGGAAAAATTCAGATGAAAAAATTGCTCATCGCCAGTCTAATTCTTGCTACAAGTCATTCAATATTTGCCGCAGATAATAAAACAACAGCAAAGCCAGATGCGTTTGCAAAAGCAACTCAACTCTACGAAGCAAAAAACTACCCTGCTGCTTTTCAAGAAATGCAACGCCTTGCTGAATCAGGTAATGCACAGGCAATTTATAACCTAGGTTATATGACTCAAGTTGGGCAAGGGACAGTAAAAGACGAGAAAAAAGCAATTCAATATTATCAAGACGCATCCAATAAAGGTTTTGCTAAAGCGAGTTATACTTTGGCTCAAGCTTATCATCTCGGTCATCTCGGTATAACTAAGAATACGCAAAAATATAAAGAGTATTTAGACAAAGCATCAAATCAAGGCTCTGAAGAAGCAATTGTTGAAACTGCAAAAATATTATTTGAACAGGGTAAGCCCGAATATGATCAAATCGCTGTTCAGAAATTACTTCCGTTACTTCGAAAAGATTATTATCCGGCGAAGCATTTAAAAACAATCTATGATCTTAGCCTTGGCATAAAAAATAAAAATCCAATTATGCAAGAACAAGCTATTGATAATATTAAAGAGTTAGCTAAAAAAGGTTATGCACCATCACTCATGGTTTTAGCAAATATGCTTGCTAATGGTGGTATCGTTGACCAAGATTTAGAGCAAGCAAAGAATATTTTTACTCGCCTAGCCGCAGCAAACTATCCAAACGCCAAAGAATCCTTAGCTAAAGTTGAAGAAGCAATTGCTGCCCAAAAAGCAGCTTTGGCAAAACCAACTAAAAAATAAAAGAAGAAGCAGCACTTTATCTTTTAAAGTGCTGCTTTCGTTTCTTTAAAATTGCTTGGTTAATTTAATCCCAGCACTCCAATTACGCCCATCCGCAGGTTCAAAGAACCGACTATTGCTATCATTTACAATCACAGAGCCTGCATAGTTCTTATCAAATAAATTATCAATACGCGCAAAACTGTTAAGGCCCCAATCTGCATATTTCCATGCATATCCAGTATAAGCTGAAGCCACCGTATAGCTTGCGGCAGTATCACTATTGATATCATCAACGTAGACCTTATCCATATACTGTGCATCAACACCAGCATAGAACCCTTGTTCAGGTTTCCACGCTAAGCCAAGAAAAGCTTGGTTCTTTGCAATACCAGGAATTGCATTGCCATTTTGAACAGCTTTTACTGTCCCAACAGCAGGAATAGCAGCATCAAATTTAGCATCTAGATAACCATAACTTGTATTCATCTCTAGGTCTTTCCAGAGTTTCTTATTCCAAGCAAATTCAATACCTTTACGTAAGGTCTTATCCGCATTTCGGAAAGTCGAACGTCCATTAGAAGTTCCAGCAGACACAATATCATCTTTGGTACTGCTCTGAAAAACAGCGAGAGTAAAATTACCTAACTGATTTTGGGATTTTAAACCAATTTCATAATTATCGCTTTGTGATGGCTTCAAGCCAAAGTTAAAACCTGTAATTTTCGAGTCAGCATTGTAAGCCATCTCTGTAAATGTTGGTGTTTCAAAGCCTTTGGCATAACTGGTATAAGCCAATAGCTCAGGTAAAATTTGCCAACTTAAAGCTGCTGATGGCAAGACTTTATTGTAGTCCGTTTTATCACTGTTATTACCATTGCTCAAATAGTGATCTTTAGATTTGTAGTGTACATTGCTATAACGAACGCCACTATCTAAACGCCACGTAGGTAAAAACTGCCATGAAGCTTGTAAATATGGATCAACATTCCACAGGGTATTGTTTTCATCGCGACGCAATGCCCCTTTTAGCCCATAAGATGGCTTCCCGTTGACTAAATTAAAGTTTTCATAACCTTTACGATCCTCATCCATCGTATCAACTGCAAGCCCTGCACTGAATGTCGTATTCGGCAACAGTTCTTTTCCTGTCCATCGGAAATCAACGCCATAATAATTACGTTCAAAATCGATCACCCCACCCGCATGATTTGGGTTGACCTGAGCTGATTGAGGGATAGATTGATATTGAGTCACCTGACGATTGCCAAAATAAGCCATTGCATACAACTCATGCTGATCATTTATCGGCTTAGACCAAGTCACACCCGTTTGAGTTTGTTCAATATCTTTACGAACGTTATATACATTATTCGCATCGTTCACTTGACGTGGATTTTGCTGCCACTGTGTTCTATTTAGCCCTTGTGGATCATCCGCATGAATCTTGACATAGTTAGTGACCCAATTAATTTTGCTGCCATCATCCAAATTCCACGTAAGTTTTGCATTATTTAATACTTTTTCCGCACTACTGTGGTCACGATAGCCATCGGTATCAAAATAAGATGAGCTGATGATATAGCTTGGTTCATTTTGATTTTTCGCACCACCTTGTAAAACCAAACCTGCACGATTTTTATTATGGCTACCGCCTGCATAACTCATTTCAATCGAGTCTTTGCCTTGCCCTTCTTTTGTCGTTGCTAATACAACTCCACCCGATGAGTTACCATATAAAGAAGAGAATGGACCTGTTAATACTTCAAGATGACTCAGACTGCTTAAATCAATATTCGAAGTTTGTCCCTGACCATCAGGCATAGTTGCAGGAATACCATCCGTATATAAACGAATACCTCGAACACCAAAAGTGGAACGCGCACCAAAACCACGCATAGACAGCTGTAAATCTTGAGCGTAATTTTCTCGATTACGCAATTGAACACTTGGAATGCCTTTAACTACTTCAGTTAAATTGACCTGTGCTGATTGATCATTTTTAGGCATATCTATCCTAAAAATTGATGCAGGTGTTTCCATAGATGTCGTATCAGTGCGAGTGGCTTCAACTTTTATCGTTGGCAGCTGTATTGCTTGTTCTACATTAGATTCAGCAGCCCAAACAAAGGAATTACTCAATCCCATACTGATTACAATACAACCGTACAAAAGGTTAATTTTGGGTGAAAACATGAAAATTCCTTATTTCACAAAATTTGAGGAGCTCGTTTTTCTTAACGTACATGTTTTCTTATTTTATAATCTGATTACATATTTAACCTTAGCTAAAAAAACCAAAATGATACTTAATCATAATTTGTAAATAAAATTAAACACCTTCATCATTGCAAGTTAGAAATTTACCCTCATTGTATTGTCGTTGAAACAACTTGAGCTCACGCGATGCCCGAACTTCCTGAAGTTGAAACCACGAAAACCAGTTTATTTCCTCTTTTACAACAACGCGTTCAAGCAGTGAAAGTACGGAATGCAAGCCTACGTTGGCCAATTCCCAATGATCTTGAAAAACTGGTCGGGCAACGTTTAACTGAACTTAAACGTCGCTCTAAATATATTTTGGCAGAATTTGAGCAAGACCACATGCTTTGGCATTTAGGTATGTCTGGTAGTTTTCGCCTATGCCAACCCGATGATGAACTCAAAAAACATGATCACCTCATCATCGACTTCGAAGATCAACAACTCCGTTATCATGATCCACGTCGCTTTGGATGTATTTTATGGCTAGATCAACAGAGTCAAAGCAAACTAATTGATACGCTCGGCCCTGAGCCACTCAGTGCAGATTTTAATGCGAGCTATCTCTTAGACAAATTGAATAAGAAAAATGTCGGCATCAAAATTGCTTTAATGGATAATCATGTCGTAGTTGGTGTGGGCAATATTTATGCAACTGAAAGCTTATTCAATATTGGTGTCCACCCTGCACAACCTGCTTCAACTTTATCTAAAATTCAAGTTGAAAAATTAGTTATTGAAGTGAAACGTATTTTAAAACAAGCCATTGAATTAGGCGGCTCGACTTTACGTGACTATAGCAATGCAATGGGTGAAAATGGTTATTTCCAACAAACACTTTTAGCATATGGTCGTGCTGGAGAAATGTGTGTCAACTGTGAAACCACATTAGAGAACTTGAAGTTAGGTCAACGTGCCAGTGTGTTCTGCCCACAATGCCAACCCTTAAAGTTAAATAAAGCTTAGACGAATTCAAATCTATTGAAGGAAAGCAACATCATGCAAACTGCAATTGTTCGACATATTTTAGTGAAAGATAAAGATTTAGCAGAACAGTTAAAAAAACGGATTCAGTCTGGTGCAGATTTTGCCAAAATTGCCAAACAGTATTCAACTTGTAACTCAGCCAAACGTGGTGGTGAGCTAGGTGAAGTAAAAAAAGGACAACTTGTCCCTGTCATTGACAAACTGGTTTTTACTGCGGCAGAACGTGTTTTACATGGCCCGATCAAAAGCCAATTCGGTTTTCATTTACTTGAAGTTAAATTCCGTATGAATAGCTTAAGATAAGATTTGAGCTTAAAGATGTTTAAGCTCATTCATCTCACCCCAATCATTTTGATTCCTGTGGCTTCATCACATAAGTCCATGCATCTGTTTTTTCACCAGACTCTAAAATAACTTCAACAGAAATACGTTTGTATTGAAATCCCTCAAAGTCATCTAACATTTGCCAGTTTTGTTCTAATTTTTCAGTGATAAATAAATAGCCATCAACCAAAGGATCTTGTTCATTTAGAACAATTGCAGGTAAACCTTGATCAGGCCCCCAATCTAAAATATGAATTGTGCCGTGTACCGATGCTTTTTGCCAATCTCCACCGATTCCACCCAAAATATGCGCATTTTCTCGATTTGGACAAAGTGTGCCATAGACAAATAGTTGGTTCATGATTGCTGTTCCATTCAAATATGCACAATATTTTAAAGTCAAATCATGCAATTTTCCATGTAAAAGCTTGCGTTCCAAATATGGAATTATCTATTTCCAATAAAAAAACGGTATTCAAAATACCGTTTTAGTTCAAAGTGATTTGACTTTATTTTTTCAAAGAATCACGAATTTCACGTAACAATTGAATATCTTCTGGTGTAGCCGCTGGTGCTGCTGGCGCAGCTTCCTCTTGTTTACGCATACGATTCATCACTTTAACCATAAGGAAAACAACCCATGCCAAGATAATAAAGTTAATAAGAATCGTTAAGAAGTTACCATAGGTCAAAACATTAATACCTGCTTTGGTGAGTTCAGCCAAAGACTGTAAATTATTTGGGTTATCCCCCAAAACAATAAATTTCTGCGTGAAATCAACGCCGCCACCTGTGATTAGTGTAATCAGTGGCATAATGATATCTTTCACTAATGAATCAATAATTTTACCAAAAGCGCCACCAATAATGACACCAATCGCTAAATCCATCATATTGCCTTTGATGGCGAATTCTTTAAATTCTTGAATAATACTCATCTATAACACTCCAGAGTTGAACTTGATCGCAGCCCGTTTTACATATTTTATTACACAGGTGCGGCTCTTTATTACAATGTTAGTAATTTAATATTTTTCTAAAAAAAAGAAAACTATTTCACACTTTAATAACATATTATATTTTAGCAAAAATATGAACTTAAGCATGATACAGCTATTCATGACATGCAATCTTAGACTTAAAATAAAAAAACCGCTAAATAAATTTAGCGGTCCTTTTATTTTTCATTAAAGAAAAATTATTTATCGCGATTACGTTTACGTTCGTTTTCAGTCAAATAACGTTTACGAATACGGATCGATTTTGGCGTTACTTCAACTAATTCATCATCTTCAATGAATTCAAGTGCTTGTTCAAGCGTGTATTCAATTGCAGGTGTTAAAGTTAGAGCTTCGTCAGTACCTGATGCACGTACGTTAGTTAACTGTTTTGCTTTAGTTGGGTTAACTGTCATGTCATCAGAACGAGAGTTAATACCAATAATCATACCTTCATAAACTTCTAACTGTGGTTTAGCAAATAGACGACCACGGTCTTGAAGTGTGAACAGTGCATAGCCCAAGCACACGCCTTGAACCATTGAAATCAACACACCGTTCTGACGTTTCGCAACAGTACCTTGTTTAGCAGGACCGTAATGCGAGAAGCTTGATGTCATGATCCCTGTACCAGAAGTCATGGTTAAGAATTCTGAACGGAATCCAATTAAACCACGTGATGGTACAGTCGCTTCAATACGCATACGACCTTTACCATCAACTTCCATATTGGTCATTTCACCTTTACGGAAGCCCATTTGCTCCATTACAGCACCTTGATGTTGATCTTCAACATCAAACGTTACGTTTTCGTATGGTTCTTGCTTCTCACCATCAATTTCTTTCATGATTACTTGTGGACGAGAAACACCCATCTCAAAGCCTTCACGACGCATTGTTTCAATCAATACTGAAAGATGAAGTTCACCACGACCAGAAACTTTGAAACGGTCAGGACTGTCAGTATCTTCTACACGTAATGCTACGTTATGAATCAACTCACGCTCTAAACGTTCACGAATATTACGTGAAGTTACGAATTTACCTTCTTTACCAGCAAACGGTGAGTTGTTTACTTGGAATGTCATCGAAACTGTAGGTTCATCTACAGACAATGGTGGTAAAGCTTCAACTGCTTTCGGATCACAAATTGTGTCAGAAATGTTAAGTGCATCAATACCTGTGATACATACGATATCGCCTGCAGATGCTTCTTCAACATCAATACGTTCTAAACCGTGGTAACCCATGATTTTTAAGATACGACCGTTACGTGTCTTACCTTCTTTATCAATCACTGTCACTTGTGTGTTTAATTTTACTGAACCACGTTGGATACGACCAACACCGATTACACCAACGAAACTGTTATAGTCAAGTGATGAAATCTGCATTTGGAATGGACCATCAACATCAACTGCTGGTGGTTCAACGATATCTACGATCGTTTGGAACAATGGTGTCATATCTTCAGCAAGCTCTTCTGGAGAAGGACCTGCAACACCACGTAAACCAGATGCATAAACAATTGGGAAATCCAATTGTTCATCAGTTGCACCAAGGTTATCAAATAAATCAAATACTTGATCAATAACCCAGTCACAACGTGCACTTGGCTTATCAACTTTGTTAATAATCACGATTGGCTTCAACCCACGCGCAAACGCTTTTTGCGTTACGAAACGAGTTTGTGGCATTGGACCTTCTTGTGAATCCACAAGAAGCAATACACAGTCAACCATTGACATTACACGTTCAACTTCACCACCGAAGTCGGCGTGTCCCGGGGTGTCTACAATGTTGATGCGGTATTCAGTGTTTGTACGTGCATCTAACCATTTGATTGCAGTGTTTTTTGCAAGAATGGTAATACCACGTTCACTTTCAAGCGCATTCGAGTCCATGACACGCTCAATCTCGCCTGCACGGTCACCCAAAGCACCAGATTGTTGAAGTAATTTATCGACAAGCGTGGTTTTACCGTGGTCGACGTGCGCAATAATTGCGATATTGCGGAGATTCTTAATATCAGACATAGAATTCGATACGCTTAAAATTTGAGGGCAGATTATACAGAAAAATCCTAAACTTTAGTAGTGACAGTTTATTGACATGGAACTTTTTTTCTGACGAACTGTCATAGAATCGTTGGTAAAGCAGGCTAACTCTATTAGAATATTCCACTATTGCTTATCGCTTTTCTTATACTCCCATGTCGAATTCTCAACATCAACAACAGCTTGATCTCGTCTACGGACTCAATGATCGTCCGAGACCGTTCATCGCATTTTTAGCGGCTTTACAACATCTTTTAGCGATTTTAGTCCCAATTGTCACTCCCGGCTTATTAATTTGCTTAGCACTTGGCGTATCTCGTGAAGATACCAATATGATCTTATCGATGTCTCTGATCATCTCAGGAATTGCAACCTTTTTACAGTGTAAAAAAGTTGGTCCTTTCGGTGCAGGACTGCTCATTGTTCAAGGTACAAGTTTTAATTTTATCGGTCCAATCATTGGTATTGGTAGTGCTATGGTTGCGACAGGTACACCTGTTGAGCAAGTGATGGCAGCCATTTTTGGTGTCGTCATTGCAGGTTCATTTATTGAAATGGGCGTGTCTCGAATTTTACCTTGGGTAAAACAACTTATTACACCACTTGTTACAGGAATTGTTGTTCTATTAATTGGTTTAACACTGATTAAAGAAGGTCTGATTAGCATGGGAGGCGGTTATATGGCCATGCAAGATCATACTTTTGCCAATACGGACAATCTCATCATGTCCTGTACAGTGTTAGCAGTCATTATTTTGTTGAATCGTGTTCAAATTATTTGGGTGAAAAGTTCAGCAATTTTAATCGCATTGGTGATTGGTTATATTCTTGCTGGCTTTATGGGTCATTTAAACTTTTCCGTATTGCATGATGCGCCTTTAATCCAAATTCCAACGCCGATGCATTTTGGACTAAGCTTCTCTTGGAGCTTGTTCATTCCAATGGCATTCATCTATCTCGTCACTTCACTCGAAGCGATTGGTGATGTCACTGCAACCAGTAAGATTTCAAATCAGCCTGTCGATGGTCCAGTGTGGATGCAACGAATTAAAGGTGGCGTACTGGTAAATGGTGCTAACTCTTTGCTAGCAGGTATTTTCAATACCTTCCCAAGTTCTGTATTTGCACAAAATAATGGTGTGATTCAACTGACAGGTGTTGCAAGCCGCTATGTCGGTATTTGGATTGCGGTCTTACTGATTATTTTAGGTCTATTCCCTGCTGTAGCTGCCGTGATTCAAGCTGTTCCTCAAGCGGTATTGGGTGGCGCGGTAATGGTGATGTTTGGTGCGGTGGCTGCATCTGGAATTAATATTCTTTCAAGTATCCATTTAGATCGTCGTGCTTTGCTAATTATTGCAATTTCACTTGCATTGGGTTTAGGTGTAGCGCAAGTACCACAAATTCTTGAGCATCTCCCTGAATTATTCAAAAACATTTTCAGCTCAGGGGTTGCAACAGGTGGTATTGCCGCTTTGATTTTAAATGTTGTTTTACCTGAAACGCAAAAATAGTCTTTTAACCATCGTAATTGCCCAGTTTCACCACTGGGCTTTGTTTTTGATGAGAGATCAACAAAATGGATCCACGTAGTGAAGTTGTTATACGACAACAAGATTATTTAAATGGGCAAGTTTTACTGATTAATGCGCCCAACGATCAACTTACCAAAAATTTACCTAACCAAGTGCAAGCCTCTGTCTGGACTTGGAATTATGCTGATCATCAAAGTTTTCAAAGTATTGGTATAAACTCACATTTTTCGGTTGAGTTTCCACAAGCAAGTTTTGATCAGGTTGTTATTTTCGTTCCCAAGTCAAAAGAACTTCTGAATTATATTTTGCACGTCGTCGTTAGTCATTTAACACTTGATCAAAATATTTTTCTTGTTGGTGAAAAAAAAGGCGGTGTTGAACGAGCAGCAAAACAACTGCAGCAATATGGAAAGCCCCTCAAATTAGATAGCGCACGTCACTGCCAATTTTGGCAAATGAAAATTAAAAAAACAGAAACACACAAACCACTTGACCATTGGTTAAAAAACTATATTGTGCAAGTCAATCAACAACAGTTAGAAATCTGCGCTTTACCTGGTGTATTTAGTCAAGATCATTTAGATGTCGGAACAGCTGTACTGCTCCCTTACCTGAGCCAAGTAAAATCAGGTAAGATTGCCGACTTTGGTTGTGGTGCTGGGATTATTAGTGCTTATTTAGCCAAATTAAATCCAAATCAGCACATTTTTGCACTTGATGTTGATGCATTTGCATTACGGTCAACTGAGTTCACTTTTCAAAAAAATGATCTGAATTTAGCGCAGTTACATCTACAACCTGTCACTGGTTTTGTTGATGCACCTAAAGATTTAGATGCCATCGTGAGTAATCCACCTTTTCATCAAGGCATTCATACCAATTACGATGCAAGTGAAGAACTTTGCCAATTGGCGAAAAAGCATCTAAAAAGTTCAGGTGAACTATGGATCGTGGCGAATCGTTTTCTAAATTATCCACCTCTGATTGAGCAAAGCTTTGGTCAATGTCTTGTGAAGGCAGATCAACAGGGATTCAAAGTGTTATATGCCTGTGCAAACAGGGTCGGCTGATACTTTATCTATGGTTGCGGCAGAGAATATTTTTCAGGCGGCATAAGGCATGGGTGATGAAATTTCAGCCTATAACGCAACTCAGATATAAAGTGTCAACAAACCCTTATACAGTTTAAGGAATTTTTATGAGCGATACATCTGCTCCTCAACACCTTCAGCGTCAGCTCGGAGCACGCCATCTAAATATGATCGCCATTGGTGGATCAATAGGTACAGGCTTATTCCTTGCTTCAGGTTCAACAATCGCAACAGCAGGCCCGGGTGGTGCGTTATTGGCCTATGCTCTCATCGGGATCATGATCTATTTCTTGATGACCAGTCTAGGCGAATTAGCAACACATAATCCAACCTCAGGTGCATTCTTCACCTATGGCAGTCGTTATGTCGAAGATGGTTTTGGTTTCGCCTTAGGCTGGAACTATTGGTATAACTGGGCAATCACCGTTGCTTTTGAATTGGTCGCAGTTCAGTTCATCATGAAATTCTGGTTCCCAGATATTCCTGGGTTCTACTGGAGTGCAATCTTCCTTGCCATTATTTTTGCAATTAACGCATTAACTGTGAAAGGCTTTGGTGAAAGTGAATTCTTATTTTCTTTGATTAAAGTGATTGCAATCATTGTGTTTATCATCATCGGTATCTGGATGATTGCTAAAATCATGATGACACCAAATGTCTCAACTTTCCAACACTGGCATTATAAAGATGCACCGTTTGTTGGTGGCTTACAAGCCCTCATTGGTGTTGCCATGATCGCTGGATTCTCGTTTCAAGGGACTGAGATGGTCGGTGTTGCGGCAGGTGAATCTAAAGATCCAAAGAAGACCATTCCTTTGGCGATTAAACAAATCTTCTGGCGTATTTTACTGTTCTATATCTTGTGTATTTTTATCATTGGTACATTAGTTAGCTATGATGATCCGCTGTTGTTAAAAGCAGCACAAAGTGAAGATATCGCACTCTCACCATTTACCTTGCTGTATGAAAAAGCAGGCTTTGCCTTTGCTGCAAGCTTGATGAATGCCGTTATTCTCAGTGCAATTTTATCTGCGGGTAACTCAGGGATGTACTCATCTACGCGTATGCTGTTTGATATGGCAAAAGAAGGTCGAGCGCCTAAATGGTTCTCAAAACTTGATACCCGTGGCGTACCCATGAATGCACTCTATGCAACCACTGCCGTTGCTGCACTGTGCTTCTTAACCACCTTTATTGGTGAGAAACAGGTGTTTAATTGGTTACTTAACATGTCAGGCATGTGTGGTTTCATCGTTTGGTTAGGAATTGCAATTTCACATTACCGTTTCCGTAAAGGCTATATTGCTCAAGGTTATAAATTAGAAGATTTGGCTTACCGTGCCAAGTTCTTCCCATTTGCACCGTGGTTTGCCTTTATTCTGTGTTCAATCATTATTCTAGGTCAAAACTATCAGGCTATTTTAGGTGGAAAAATTGATTGGTTAGGTTTACTTTCAACCTATATCAGTATCCCATTATTTTTAGCGATCTGGTTGGGCTACAAATGGAAGTACAAAACCAAATTGATTGCCTATCAGGATATGAATGTGAAAGAAGGTGAATAAAAAGCCAAAAATTCACTTGACCCTAAAGCAAATATCAGTAAAATCAGCAGCTCATATTTTCAGCTGCACTATTATATAGGAGGACGACATCATGCCAGCACTACAAGGAACAACACTGTAAGATTTGGCACGGTCGACTCACGGACAAGTGTACAAATCCAATTATCACTTGTCCGAATGCTCTACTTAACCTAGCATTCGCTAGGTTTTTTTATGCCTATTCAGACGAAAAAATAAAGAGGGGCTGTATTTCACAGGTGCTTGCAACAACAGCCCCTCCCTATCCGAGATAAGAAAATGGGCATACAAAAAATACTCAATGCCGACGCTCAATATGGCGTTCCAGTGAAAATTTTCACTAATGATATTGATCGTGAAAGTATTGAACAACTAAAAAAAATGGCACAACTGCAATTTGTTTATTCACATATCGCAGTGATGCCTGATGTACATGTCGGTAAAGGTGCGACCGTAGGCAGCGTCATTCCAACAAAACATGCAATTATTCCTGCTGCTGTCGGTGTTGACATTGGTTGTGGCATGAATGCAATTCGACTCAATCTCAAAGCATCACAGTTGCCAGATAATCTCGCACCTTTACGTCATGCAATTGAACGTAAAGTCCCTATAGGCTTTGAGTTACACAAACAAATTAAGGCGAAAGCCTCAAGCATTATTCCACTGGAAAAACGCTTGCAACCCATCACTAAAAAGCATTCTGGACTGGTTCGGATGCTGCGAAAATTTGATGCAACATGGCAAAAACAACTCGGTACCTTAGGGGGTGGCAATCACTTTATCGAGCTCTGCCTTGATGAAAATCAAGATGTCTGGGTCATGCTCCATTCAGGCAGCCGCGGCTTAGGTAACGTGATTGGGACTTATTTTATTGAACTGGCAAAGAAAGAAGCTCAACACCGTTTTGGGCATGTGCCAGATAAAGATTTGAGCTATTTTGCTGAGGGCTCAAATAGCTTTGATGACTATGTTGAAGCAGTTGAATGGGCACAAGAATACGCTTTTGAAAATCGGCGTGAAATGATGCGCTTGATTTTAGAGGCTATTCGCCCTCTGCTTCCCCCCTTCCAAATGACCAAAGAAGCAATTAATTGCCACCACAATTATGTCAGTCGAGAAAATCATTTTGGTGAAGACCTTCTGATCACACGTAAAGGTGCAATTCGAGCTAGTTTGGATGAACTTGGAATTATTCCTGGCTCAATGGGGGCACGCTCTTATATTGTGAAAGGTAAAGCTAATCCTGAGTCTTTCTGCTCATGTTCACATGGTGCAGGACGAAAAATGAGTCGTAGTAAAGCAAAGTTACTCTTTAGCCAAGATGACTTAATTCAACAAACTCAAGGTATCGAATGTCGAAAAGATGCTGCTGTAATTGATGAGATTCCAAGTGCATATAAAGACATTGACCAAGTGATGGCGAACCAATCAGATCTGATCGAAATCGTACATACACTCAAACAAATTTTATGTATTAAAGGTTAATCAAATGAAACTGAAAAAAATGCCAAAAATTAAAGTACGTAACCCTGTTGCTCTTTCCCCTTTATTACAAAAGGGAGGAGTTCACGAAAGTGAGAAACCCAAAGCTCAACATCGTAAAGCACGTAAAGAAGCCAAAGAATTTTTAAATAAAACTAACTGGTTATAATAAAAAAGCGACTCAATTGAGTCGCTTCTTTTGATCTTAGCTAAAATTATTTAGCTTGACCTGGTTGTACAAGAACAGTACGGCTACCAGTGATCGCAGCGAATACGCGACGGTTCATAGCACGACCTTCTTTAGTTTTGTTGTCAGCAATCGGTTGATCCCAAGCAAAACCTTGAGTCGTCAAACGAGATTCGTTAACGTTATATTCGTTAACAAGTGCTGATTTAACAGAGTTAGCACGAGCCAAAGATAAACGTTCGTTTAACTTACGTGGACCAGTGTTATCTGTGTGACCTTCAATACGAGCAGTCGCATTCGGGTATTCAGCCAATTTCTCAGCTACTTTAGCGATTTCAGACTTGTACTGTGGCTTGATGTCAGACTTATTCGTATCAAAGAATACGCGAAGTTCCATGTTAAGGTCTTCAGTCAACTCTTGTGGTTGAGGTGCAACTGGTGTTGGTTCAACTGGAGCAACTTCTACTACTGGAGCAGCAGCAGGTTTCAAGTGACCACCAAGAACGACATTTAAACCAGCAAGTGCTGTGTAGTTCCAGAAGTCTTCATCAATGTTATAAGTACCACGAGCTTCTGTACGAAGAGATAAAGCATCGTTTACGCGCCAGAAAGCACCTAAACCAACATTACCTAAAGTACCTTCTTCCGCTTCAACATCAGCGATTGAACCTTCACCCTTATATTTATAATGACCAGCACCTAACAATACATAAGGTTTGATTTTGCTGTCATAATTTTTAGTGATCAAATCAGAAGTAACATAGAAGTTACCATTGAGCTGAGTTTGTTTATATTCAGCACCAGTAATACCTTTTACATCACCTTTAACTTGGTTATATTCAGTTTCAAAACCTAACCATGGTGTTAATTCAACGCCAAGTGCTGCACCAACGAATAAATCGTCTTGAAGTTCAGGACCATCAGTTAAATGTTTGTCACCATTATTGTGTTTAGTGTCTTGGAATGTGTAACCAAGCATTAATGGAGTTACTGTTACACCCGCATTAGCAGCAGCTAAAGGAGCAGCAACAAGCATAGCAAGTGCAATACGACTCAATTTCATGGATATCCTCCAGAGATAACAATTGTTTGTTGTTCAAGCTTAGCCTATGTTATTGGCCCTGCGAACATAAAATGTCTACAGTATTATTTTTAAGCTATTCACTTCACTTTGAATCATACAAACACTTGATGAATTTTCCAAGTGCTTGATAACTTTAACCTCGTAAATTATTGACAAAATTTCTTACAATTTCCGTTGTAGTTCAGTAAATTTTCGATTCAACTCTAAAGTCAGAATAGCTTATTGTTCGCTTGCTTCGATTTTAGCAGCATTTGCTCAATGAAGTCATCGTTAGTTTTTCTAATACTAAACTTAATTTAATAAATACAGTAATTACTTAACACTTTGTTAATAAAAAAATTACAGAATCAGATTAAAGGTAAAAAATGTCTAAATCTTTAGGATTCACGATCAGTGAATTAGCCACTGTTATTACCATTTGTTCAATCATCGCTTGCCTAGCCTTACCTTATTTGAATGACTTAATGATTTCAAATGAAGTAAACCAACTCAAAAGAACACTCACAATTCACATACAAAAAGCCAAATCCGATGCACAAATTCACCATAAAAATGTGACTTTGTGCGCAAGTCAAGATTTGCTTAATTGTCACACAGATTGGAACAAAGGATTGATCGGATTTCTTGATTTAAATGCTAATCGTCAACGTGATACATCAGATACTCTATTATATGCAACAGCATTTAATTATAGATATGGGAGCTTAGATTGGCGCGGCACTCTAAATATAAACTCAATTACATTTCAAGGAGATACAGGTTTACCACGTGGCTCTAATGGAAGTTTCTTTTACTGCAATCATAATTCTAATCAACATACACAGCTTATGCTCAGCAATATGGGGCATATTCGCGCTAAAAATATCTTAACTTGTTAAAAACTCCTCAGTCTAGCTTAAACGACGTAAAATACTTTATTCCCATGCTTTTTTTAATATACTGCATAGGTTTTGAACATTCTCTGCAAATTATAAGTCTGGAGACACACAATGACTGACATCGTAATTGTCAATGGCGCTCGTACAGCAATGGGCGGCTTCCAAGGTGCATTATCAAGTGCAACTGCACCAGAATTAGGTGCAATCACAATTAAAGAAGCAATTGCTCGTTCTGGTCTACAGCCAACTGACGTAGAAGAAGTGATCATGGGTTGTGTTTTACCAGCAGGTTTAAAACAAGGTCCAGCTCGCCAAGCAATGCGTAAAGCAGGTCTACCAGATTCTACTGGTGCAGTGACAATTAACAAGCTGTGTGGTTCAGGCATGAAAGCTGTGATGCAAGCAGCAGATATGATCAAAGCCGGCAGTGCTGAGATCGTCGTTGCTGGTGGTATGGAATCAATGACCAATGCCCCATACGTTTTACCTAAAGCGCGTGCGGGTTATCGCATGGGTCATGGTGAAATCAAAGATCATATGTTCCTTGATGGTCTAGAAGACGCTGAAACAGGTCGTTTGATGGGTTCATTTGCACAAGATATGGCGAACAAACGTAGCTATACTCGTGAGCAAATGGATGATTTTGCGATTCGTTCTTTACAACGTGCGCAAAAAGCGATCACTGAAGGCTACTTTAAGGATGAAATCGTTGCTGTAACTGTTTCTAGCCGCAAAGGTGATGTGGTCGTTGATCAAGATGAACAACCTTTAAATGCAAAAATTGATAAGATTCCATCGCTGAAACCTGCTTTTGCAAAAGACGGTACAATTACTGCTGCAAATGCGAGTTCAATTTCTGATGGCGCATCTGCGCTTGTATTAACCTCAAGTGATGTTGCTGCTCAACGTGGTTTACAACCTCTAGCAAAAATCGTTGCAACTGCATCAAACTCTCAACATCCATCTGAATTTACGATTGCTCCAGTGGGTGCAATTGAAAAAGCTTTGAAAAAAGCAGGTTGGGATGCACAAGACGTTGATCTTTGGGAAATTAACGAAGCATTTGCAATGGTAACGATGTGCCCAATTGATGATTTCAAATTAGACGCAGAAAAAGTAAATATCAATGGCGGCGCTTGTGCTCTTGGTCATCCTGTAGGTTCTACAGGTTCTCGTATCATCCTAACATTGATTCACGCACTTAAACGCACTGGCGGTAAAAAAGGTGTTGCGGCGCTTTGTATCGGTGGTGGCGAAGCGACTGCTGTTGCGATTGAATTAATCTAAGCATTAATTCGATTAACTGAAAATCCTGCCAAGTGCAGGATTTTTTATTTTCATAATTACAAAAAACAATGCATCTATTATTAAAATCCCGATAAGTTATGCAATGTATAAAAAAACAACAGGAGTCCCCGAATGCAACTTAATCATTATCTAAATTTCAAAGGACAGACCGAACAAGCATTTATTTTCTACCAGTCTGTTTTTGGTGGTGAGTTCTCTATCATTAGCCGTTATGGTGATATGCCACCTACAGAAGGTGTAACATTATCTGAAGCAGATAAATGTTTGATTCTGCATGTTTCATTACCTATTAATGAGCACACCGTACTCATGGGCTCAGACGTTAATGATCAGTTCTGCGCTCCGAACAGTGTCTTTACTCAAGGCAACAATCATTATATTTCAATCAATATTGAACACGATGAAATGGAGGCACGACGTTTATTCAACCAGCTTTCTGTACGTGGTCATATTGAAATGCAATTAGAAAAAACCTTTTGGGGCGCACTCTATGGTGCTTTCACTGACCAATTTGGAATCAAGTGGATGGTGAATTGTCAGCTTGACTCAACTATTTAAAACACCTCAATGTTTTGATGCAATATGTCTCATATTGCATCGCTTTTATTATGAATTAACTAAAATACTTGTCTAACATCTTCTTAATATCCATCTCATTAAAAATTTCAGGATACTTTTGTGCAAATATTGGAAGATGTTGTTTCATCTCATCCTTTTGCACAACTGTCCATCTTGGCGGATAAATTCTATAGTGCAAAAACTGTAAACGATATTTTACTTGATCATCAAAATTCTGCTGCTCTTCTTCTGTCTGTACATATTTTTGCTGTGTTACAAACCAATAGACCTGATCCCATAAATCATAGTTTTGGGTTAAATTAAGTCTGTGCTCGAATGATATATCTGCTGTAGTTAATTGAAGATACTGCTCTAACTCATCCAATGTTGGCTGAGTTGTGCTATAGGCTTTTGCTTTAAAAAACTGATGTGATAATAACTTCTGCTGTGTTAACGTAAAATAATCTAAATACTGATAAAGTTGAATAAAGTTTTGTTTTAAAGCAAATAGAACTAAAGCATTCGCAATCGAAATGATTTCAATTTTTTCAATGATCTCAAAAAACTGCGCTTGCTCCCCTTTAAACAAAACCCATTGATATGCTCGAATTTTCGCCTGTTGAGAACTGAGCAACGTAATCGGGTGCTGATTAAAATAATTTTCAAAATCAAAATTTTGTTGTCTTAATGCAAAATAAGCATAATCCATCACAGATAAAAAACGACTATGCCATAACTCAATGATATCATCAGTATTTAGAATTTTTCGTTGATACAGAACATCGAATAAATGATATTGCACATCTCTAAATTGGCTATACTTCAATTCAAATAATAATTTTTGCGCTGATTCATTTTGAATAATATGATCTAACCAAAATTTACGCACAATTTGATCTTTCGCAACCTTAGATAATTCAAGTAATTGCTCTTGCTCAATCCATTGATGTTCTACAATATAAGTCAATAGTACACGAGGTAATTGACCTTGTTCAGAACTGACTGTGTGCTGCAAATAATCTTTATTTTTCGCTACGGTATTCAGTAATAAATTTTCAATTTCAGGGACAGTGCGTACACGTTGTTGTACTGCGGCAATTTGTAAAAAATGGTCTATACACAATTGAGTAAATTCAGGACGCTGACTCCAACGTTGAAAATGTTGTGCTGCCAACTCTCGATTTATTTCTATATAATCACTTAAACGAAATAATAAGGCAGGAAATAATTCTTGTTCGTAGCAATCTTTTAAATGTTCTAATGTCCGTTGTCGTGCATAGCCATCATAATCTCTCAGTAACCATATCAACTCATCCAAACTCTTTCTAATAAATGGAATATCTGCGATTTCTGGTTCAGGCTGAGGAATATTCGATATATATGTTTGCTCAAATGCTTGGCGTTCTGCCAATATTTCAGCTGTATTTATATATGGCTCAGATGAACAAAATATCTTTTTTAAAAATTTAAACATGTTCTTTCTAAATAAATGCTTTATTTTTTATAACAAATTTAAAAATAACTGTCATTCTATATTCCTTATTAAACATCAATATTCGAATATTGGGCAATAATCATTAGACCAATTGTAACAAATCCAATCCCAACCCACCCTGCTAAATCAATATGCTGTCCTAAAAAAACCTTAGCTAAAGCAGCTGTCGCAATAACACCTAGCCCAGACCAAAGCACATATAAAATCCCAGCTTGCATATACTTCAATGCAATCGCAGCACAAGTAAAAGAAACAAGATACAAAACCAAAGCGATTCCTTGGTCAAACTTGTTGACTAAACCATTACCTTTGGCAGAATAAAAAGTTGAGAGCACATCAGTTGCGATGGCGAAAAGCAGCCAAATCACCCCAGGATTTATTTTTGCAATAAAGGTCAGCATTGTTATTCTTCAATCTATAAATTTTAAATAATACGCAATAAAAAAGCTGAACCTGAGTTCAGCTTTTTTACTTAAACGAGTCTAAGCACCTGTTTGGTAACTCGCTTGTGGTACTGCTGTTGATGCTTGATAAGGATTGGTGAAATCTTGAAGTCCAGCAGCGGCTTCATGAATATCCTTACCTTCTTTAACCACAAAGCTATCAAAGCCAGAACGTTTTAAATAGTTTAAAACATCTTTAAAGATATCACCGACAGCACGTAACTCGCCTTGATAACCTTGACGACGTAATAATGCTGCAAATGAATAACCACGACCATCATTGAAACCAGCAAACTCAATGAAGATTGTATCCAACTCATTCAATGGAAATTGATGCGTTTCAGGTGAATCATTGACGGTAATGTATAACGCTTTTTTAGCTTGTACATTTGCCAACTGATCAAGTTGAGCCGTTGTTACAACCACATCACCTTGTGGAATCACGCCATCTTCAGCAATCACTTGATAAGTATTGTCAGCAATCGTGCCATCTTTGAACAGCACTTGTAGCGATGTATTAAGCATAAGCACGCTCCTTAAATGGTTGGATGCCAACACGGCGATACGTATCAATGAAACGCTCACCTTCAGTACGTAGATCAAGATAAGTATTGAGGATTTCTTCAATCACATCAGGTACTACATCAGCAGCAAAAGATGGTCCTAAAATATCACCGATAGACGCATCATGATTCGCGTTGCCACCTAAAGTGATTTGATAGAATTCTGCACCTTTTTTATCTACACCAAGAATACCAATGTTACCTACATGGTGATGACCACAAGCATTCATACAGCCTGAGATATTCAGATCAAGTTCACCAAGATTATAGATGGTATCTAAATCATCAAAACGACGGCTAATCGCTTCTGAAATTGGAATTGATTTCGCATTTGCCAATGAACAGAAATCACCGCCTGGGCAGCAAATAATATCGGTAATAAAACCGATATGCGCACGCGCCATATCGTTCTGTTCTAAGGTTTGCCACAATTCTAATAAATCTTTTTGTGGGACATCCACAAGTGAAATATTTTGTTCGTGTGTCGTACGGAACTCACCAAAAGTGTACTTATCCGCTAAATCCGCGATTAAGTTCATTTCTTCAGTGGTGACATCACCTGGAGCAATCCCTGCACGTTTCAAAGAAATCGTTGCAATACGATAGCCTTTGACTTTATGTGCATTGGTATTCACGTTGAACCATTGTTTGAATTTTGGATATTCAGCAAACAAGGTTGTGAAATCTTGATCTTCTAAATCTTGATAATCGAATGGGGTAAATTCCTCATCTAATTTTTTTAAGATTTCAGGTTGAATCTTTAATGCTTCACGGGTGTGTTCAAATTCAGCTTCAACTTTTTCGGCAAATACTTGTGGCGTTAATGCTTTCACCAAAATTTTGATACGTGCTTTGTATTTGTTATCACGACGACCATGTAAGTTATATACACGTAAGGTCGCTTCTAAATAAGCAATCAAATCTTCACGTGGTAAAAACTCACGAATTATGCTACCAATAATTGGAGTACGACCTAAGCCACCGCCCGCCATAATTTTATAGCCGATTTCGCCTGCTTCATTGCGAACGATATAAACACCAATATCATGGAATGCAGTTGCAGCACGATCTGTTTCTTCCAAAGCAGAAACTGCAATTTTGAACTTACGTGGTAAGAACGCAAATTCAGGGTGGAACGTACTCCACTGACGAATCAATTCACACGTTGGACGTGGGTCAGCAATTTCACCTGCAACCACGCCTGCAAACTGGTCAGTCGTCGTATTACGGATACAGTTACCAGAGGTTTGTACGGCATGCATTTGTACTGTTGCTAGTTCAGCAAGAATATCTGGCACATTTTCTAAAGCAGGCCAGTTCAACTGAATATTTTGACGAGTTGAAACGTGGGCATAACCACGATCGTATTCAGTCGCAATTTCAGCAATTTTTCTTAATTGTTTTGTATTCATCAAGCCATAAGGCACAGCAATACGGAGCATCGGTGCATAACGTTGCACGTATAAACCATTTTGCAAACGTAGTGGACGATATTCGTCTTCTGTTAATTTTCCTGCTAAATAGCGTTCTGTTTGATCGCGAAACTGAGCAACACGTTGGTTAATCAGTTGTTGATCGAAATCCGTATATAAATACATGGCGTATGGCTAGTCATTCATTATAAAGGCGACTAGCATAGCGAGCTTTTATTCATCAACAAAATGCTTTTTTTGCATATTTAATAACGATTTTATTGATAAGCTTAGATTAAGCAATAAAAAGAAAAACCCAGAAGAATCTGGGCTTTTAATCTCCATTCATTCTCAGCCACAATTCAAGTGGCAGAAGCTTAAAGAGAGTACTCTTCCCTTTCGTAAAGGGTGAGGCGTGTACTCCACAAGGGAGGGATTTAAGGCAATGCGTAAGCGACTAAATAATCACCCATTTTAGTCCCGAATGAACCATGCCCACCCGCCATAATCACCACGTATTGTTTACCATTGGCTTCATAAGTCATTGGTGTTGCTTGTCCACCCGCAGGTAAACGTGCTTCCCATAACTTATCGCCATTTGAAACATTGAATGCACGAAGATAATTATCTTGGGTTGCTGCAACGAACATCACATTACCCGCAGTTGAAATAGAACCACCTAAACCCGGCACACCAATTTTCACGGGTGGTAATTGGAACAATTGTGGCAAGCTGTCACGAATCGTACCAATACGTTTTTTCCAAACCACTTCATGGGTTTTTAAGTCCACACCAGTCACAAAGCCCCATGCAGGTTGTTTGCATGGCAAGCCAAATGGAGACAGGAATGGACTAATCTCGACTCCATATGGCGTGCCATACATAGGTTGCATCCCTTGTTCTGTGCCTGCACCTTTTGCAGTTTGAGGACGATTGGGATCAGCAGGCACTAAGCGACTCACAAATGGCAAGCCAATTGGATTCATCACTGCAACTTGACGATCTGCATTGACGGACATCCCCCCCCACTCAAATACACCAAGATTTCCAGGGAAAACTAAGGTTCCATTTTCAGAAGGTGGCGTATAAATACCATCATAGTTCAGACGTTTAAACTTCACACGGCACATCAACTGATCAAACATCGTGGCACCCCACATGTCTTTATCAGTTAATTTCTCTTTAGGCGCTAAATTAAAATCAGAGAATGGTTGCGTTTTTGAATAGAACTCACCTTTGGTTTGAGGTCCCCATTTCACGGTTTGCGGGACTGGTTTTTCAGTAATCGGTACGATTGGCTGACCATCACGGCGATCTAAAACAAAGGCATTCCCCGTTTTAGTTAGAACATAAATTGCAGGAACAGTTTGACCTGATTTAACTTGGATATCCGCCAAAGATGGCTGTGATGGTACGTCCATATCCCACAAATCATGATGTGTAGTTTGGAAATGCCAGACCAACTTACCTGTTGTCGCATTGATCGCCAGCATCGAGTTGGCATAACGCTCTTTTAACTCAGTTCGATCACCACCCCAAATATCTGGTGTACCCACACCTGTTGGGACATAAACGATGTCCAATTTTGCATCATAAGCAAGTGGTGCCCAAGCATTTGGTGAGTTATGAACAAATGTCGTTCCTTCACCTGGCATCGCATTTGGATCAGCCGCACCCGTATCAAACACCCACAATAATTTACCCGTGTTGACATCATAACCACGAATCACACCAGAGGGTTCTTTATTGGAGTAGTTATCCGTGACTGAACCCGCGATCACCACCGTTGTACCTGAAACCACACCCGGAGAAGTTGGGTTATAGCCCCCTGGATACGCATACGGCATAAATTCTTGTAAATTTACTTCACCATTTTGACCGAAGTCAGAACATGCCTTACCCGTATCAGCATTCACAGCAACTAAACGACCATCATTCACAGGAACAAAGACTTTACGTGGGCATTCAGTAGAAGTCGATTTTTTCGCCTGTAAACTAGTGGCAAATTCGGTGGTATTGGCAGCATCGTAGTACATCACCCCACGACAGGTTAAGTGTTGAAAAGTCTTATCCGTTTTAAGTTTAGGATCAAAACGCCATTTTTCTTTACCTGTTACAGGATCAATCGCAATCAAATGCTGATGTGGCGTACACATAAACATATTGTTGCCGATCTTGATTGGTGTGACTTGGTTGGTGGTTTCACCTGAATCATTGCCAGTTTTGAAATCACCTGTACGAAATGTCCAAGCAACTTTGAGATCTTTGACATTCTGATCATTGATCTGTGCGAGTGGAGAATAACGCTCTCCCCCTTGACTACGACCATAAGCAGGCCAATCTTCAGGCGCAATCCCATCAACGGCTTTCGCTTGTGCAGGTTGAGGCGTTTGGATCACACCATTGATCTCTTGTGGATCATTAAAGATCGAGTACACCATTACCACAATCGCAATCAGCAAAGTCGATGATAATGCCACTTTACTTGATGTCAGGTTATAGAGACCACGTGTAACCGCAGGAATGAGTAACCACAAGCCCAATATCCCAAGAATATCAAGACGTGGTGCAAGTGCCCAGAAGTCAGTTCCAACCTCCCAAACACCCCAAATGATGCTGCCTAACATCAATGCAGCATAGACCCATAAAGGACCTGAAGCACGTTTATAAAGTTGCACTGCCACAGTGAGTAACAGCGCGCCTGCAATCACATAATAAAAAGACCCACCGATTGCTGCGAGCCAGATACCACCAATCAGCAAGAACAATCCAATTGCGGTGAGGATCATCACCGTCAATGTTCTTAGCCCAGATTTTGAAGCAGATTGATTCATACGATCACCTTGCATCTTTTGTATTTATAGATCCATAAAGAAGATGATCAATCCCCTTTATAGTCGAGTTCAAATCAAAACGGAAAATTTGCAAATGCCACTTATATTCATAAACGTCATCTGCAAAGTTGCTTGAATATTGAAATTAGAAAATGGTTTGGAACTTAATTCCGCCAACCCATGTCTTATCACCATCTTTCAATGCACCTACATGGTGGACATATTGAATATTTGGTCGAATGGTTAGCCAATCGGTTGCATGAATGCCGTAATACAATTCAGTATTGTATTCTTCATCTAATCGAGGATTATTTTCATCGTTAGCGTGGATACGTGCCACACCCAAAGCAAGTTCATCTTGAGGACGTTGCTCAAGTAAACCCTTATAGATTAAACCGACATTTTGCATGTCTTTGATAGCGTTATTTTTTGAGTCATGCACCGTAACGTTTATAAAACCACTCAGTCCACGATCCGAGTCCGTATCTTGACGAATAAGTTGTTGCTTCGCTGTGAACCAACCACCTTGTTTATGTGAAGTTTTGGCAGAATTACTGATATCTACAGCATCTGCTGTACTGTAGTAGTAACCAAAGCGGTATTCACCAGAAAGAGAGTGCTGACCTAATTTCGGTGACCAAACTAGTTCTACTGGAATAATTGCCCCACGAGAACCGTCAGTACTTAAGTTAAAACCTTTAGCACGCTGCAAATTTTCAGGGTTATATTCATAAGCCCCAATTTGTGCATAAAGATCAGGTTGTAAATTGTATTTAACTCTTAACGCCCACTGGCTTACAGGCCAGTTGTACCATTGATCACCGACCCAGTTACCCACTTGTGAGCCACATAAAGCCAAGTTTTGGAAATCGCAGTCAAAGCTATTGAAATCTTCACCCTCACCAAAGCGTCCCACTTTAATATCTAAGGCTTGATCTAAAAATTGCTTTTTGATCCAGAGATCCGTTAAACGCCAAGTTTGACCACGTCCCCATACTTCTTGCACAGAACTTTGATGACCCTGTAAGCCATCTGCCGTTTGCGATAACGATTGACCATCACGATAAGTCACCGTGATTTGTGCTTCAGTATCTTGCCAACCTAGAATTTTATTGAGATCGAAGTGTGTGCCTAAAGCCAATTGCCCAGTAAATTCATTACCGTGACTAGAAGACTGTTTAGCATCTAAGACTCCTGCAAATTCGCCTGTGTAATCTGCAGAAAATTTATAACCCTGTTCTTGTAACGCAGTGCGTTG
This sequence comes from Acinetobacter sp. ANC 4805, assembly GCF_022549495.1. Lineage (GTDB taxonomy): Bacteria > Pseudomonadota > Gammaproteobacteria > Pseudomonadales > Moraxellaceae > Acinetobacter. The sequence goes on along the minus strand of NZ_JAKZGD010000002.1, from coordinate 143,267 downwards.
ACCGTTCCAATCACCAAACAACCACTGACCCTTTGGATCAAATGCTGAAGTTGCTTGAGCATGTTGTACAACTAAACTTAATGATAGAACGGATAAACAAGAAACAATCTGAGCGTGAGAGATTGTCATGTTTGTGTAACCTTTCATATTCTTAACATAAAAGGTTACTCTGATTTTTTTGATAACAATTTATTTAAAATGTTAACAAACTGTACAACATCTTAACAATCAGTGATAAATCTCACATATTATCTACCACTTACCCTCACCTAAACCCTGACCAATAAAGGCATATTTAATTTGTGAACGTGAGAACTTAATTGGACATGCCAATTGGGCTTCGGTTTGTTCACTATTTTCAGATAATGGTACATCCACGACCCAACCACGTTGTTCAGCAATTGGAGAAACCAATGCTTCATCAAGACTCAAAACAGGTTCCACACAAATATCTAAGGTTTTAAAAAGTTGCTGCCATACTACAAAATCTTGGGTTTTAAACTTTTCTTGTAATGCTTGTTTCACCGCTTGGCGGTCTTCTGCATCAAATGATGTGCCTTTGGCGAGAAGTAATGGCAATTCTAAAGCCGCAGCCAAACCTGCCATAAATTGTGGCTCTAAACTACCGACTGAGAAATAACGCCCATCTTGAGTTTCATAATAATCGTAGAAACTTGCACCATTGAGCATGCCCTCTTCAGGGGCTTGTGGTGTTTGCCCTGCCAAACTTGCAGAAGCAGCCATACTATTTAAACTTGCCACACAATCTGTCATGGAAATATCAATATATTGTCCAAGACCACTACGTTGACGCTCAACAACCGCAGCTAAGATACCAATCACCGCATGCAATGAACCCCCTGCTACATCTGCAATTTGAATTCCAAGTGGTGGTGGGCCACTATCTTGACGACCACTATGACCTGAAACACCTGCAAGCGCCAAATAGTTAATGTCATGTCCTGCCCGATCTTTATAACTTCCCGTTTGACCATAACCTGTAATCGAGCAATAGATGAGACGCGGATTAATCTCTGCCAAAGTCTCATAGTCCAAACCTAAACGGCGCATGACATCAGGACGGAATTGCTCAAGCACAATATCAAACTCAGAAATTTTATTTTTGATCAGTTGAATATTGGCTGCATCTTTGAGATCGAGTGCGATAGATTGCTTATTGCGATTCAGATAACTATGTGCCGTGGCTTGTCCATTGGCATAGGGTGGCATAATTCTCACAAGATCTGGACGCGTTGGTGATTCAACATGGATCACTTCTGCACCCATGTCAGCAAGATACATACTTGCAAATGGCCCAGGTAATAAAGTAGAAAAATCGAGGACTTTCAATCCTTTTAAAGCAGATGGCATAATAATTTTTACTCAATTTGTTTAAATTTTCTTTTATACTAGGTACTGATAAACACAAAAACAATGTCATGTTCAGCCATTTACCTTGATAGTTTCGGCAATTTAACATGTACGTATTGAGCAGTTATTTTTCTTGTCAATTGCCCAATTTGATATTTTAGACGGTTATTTAGGTCAATTATCGTGAATAGTAAAGAAACTGAAGGATTCAATATGAGCCGTGATACGATCAGCATCCACTTCGTGAATGCGGCTTTAACAGGTGTGAAACGCCTAGGCATGGACGTTGAAACATTACTTTCACATGTCGGCATAGAAGCAGAACTGTTACGTCAGCCAAAAGCGCGTATCTCTCCCGAACAATATACCCGCTTTGTTAAAATGTTATGGATGGTCACTCAAGACGAACATGTGGGTTTTGATGTACAACCCCGTCGTTTAGGTACATTTGCCATCATGTGCCAATTGATCATCCACTCCAAGACGCTTGGGCAAGCACTCGAACTGTCCTCTCAATTCTATAAACTGTTTGGAGATGAATGGTCTGTAAGCTTAGAACGTGATAAGCACGAAGCCCGCTTAGTACCACACATTCCCAAAGCATTAGACCCTGATCATTTTATTACTGAAAGTATGCTGATGATTTGGCATGGACTTGCTTCATGGTTAATCGAACGTCGTTTACCCTTGGAACGTGTACATTTTGGTTATGAACGCCCAAGCCATGCAGATGAATACGATGCCCTGTTCTTTGCACCTGTCATGCAGTTCGATGCACCACGTACAGAAATTACATTTGCGGCTGATTATCTCGATTTACCGATACGCCAAGATGACAAAACCTTAGAAGAATTCTTAAAAGCTGCGCCTGCACAATTATTGGTGAAATTTAAGAATACCAACTCCCTAACTTCACGTATTCGTGATGTGTTGAAAAGCCAAATTGGCGAAGAAATGCCAACACTGAATGATGTTGCATCAATGTTGTATTTATCACCACAAACGTTGCGCCGTCGTTTAGCTGCGGAAGGAAAAAGCTATCAAGGTGTGAAGGATGCGTTACGTCGTGATGCTGCAATTCACTTATTACTCACCCCTAATCTCACCCTTGAAGATGTCGCTCAACAAGTCGGCTTTAGTGAAACCAGTACTTTTCACCGTGCCTTTAAAAAATGGACGGGAGTTACGCCTGGTTTATATCGCCAACTACATGGACAGCATTTGTAAATCAAATGTTCTACTAGATAGTCTGGAAACTCAGGCTATCTATTCTCTAAATAGCCACGGCTCAATTCCTTTGGGATAAACAGTAGATTGGCTAAATTCGATCTGCTCTCGACTCAGCCATTACGCAATGTATGTGAAGCCATTGGTTTCATGACCCTGTATCTCGGCTTCGTTATATAATGCGGAGTCCACAAATTCAGCATCATATACAAAAACTATTTCATGCCCTTGTTGACCATCAAAACTGAATAGATTTTCCAGTACGCAAATAAGTTTAGGCTGAGCAATCTGTTGCTGAATTTCTTCTAGAACTTCTCTTTCAATCGATTGTACAGAAGTTTCGCCAAACTCTATTCCACTGCCAATTGGTCTGAAAAAATATTCATCCTTATTAGGATCATAGCCTTTGGCAAGTAGTACCTTATCTCCATAACGAAATAAACAAAGGGCTTTTGCTCCTATACGTGTCATTGTACAACCTTAATTTGCTGTAAAAATTCTGCTGCTTGTTTCGGTGAAGTTAGACGAATAAATTAAATATGTTGATACTTTTGATCCTGCATCATCATTTGATATTTTGCTTTATTTCTAGGGTATTGCTGAATCAACCAAATAAAAATTGATTGTTTAGAAAACAATAGCTTTAAACTCTCCCGATTATTAGAGTTTTCCCATAATTTTCTTTGGCTTATAAGGTTGAATAAACTCCGTTTCATTAAATGAAAAAAATCTCTAGAAAACGAGTAATCCAACCAAACTATGGTATCTATTTTCACCAATTTTAACGACATAGTACGAGTATAATTACCATCCAATACCCAACCACCTGTAGTACGATCCATTTTGTTTTTTAATTTTTCAAAAAACACCTCATCCGTTGGTTCTTGCCAATCGTCTAGCCAAAACAAATCATCCATTTCGATGGGTGTTAATTCTAACTGTCGTGCCAATTTTCGAGCAAATGTCGATTTACCAGAACCAGTCGTACCAATAATATTGATAAACTTCATTTTTTATGAGTACACTAAAAATGGCAGGCGAGTTTAACGAACTTGCATCTGCCCGTGAAGCATCAGATGCAAGTTATTAAAATTATTATCTTTCTCGTGCAGCTTGAATAAGTTTCCCTGCATTTTCACCTGTCACTTGCCAAGTCAGACAACGCACACTGCCTCCCATTGGACAAACACTTTCCGCATTGATCGGAATCACTTTCTTCGAGGTATTTTGCTTAATAATACTCAATGCTTTTTGGTCATGTGGCATATTAAAAGTCGGTACATAAATATTGTTATGCGTGACCGTGGCATTCAGATTCACGCCACATGCCGATTCAAAACCATCCCACTGACCTTTTGGATTGGTTTTATATTCAACAGGTACTTCCACAATCTTTGCACTTGGAAATGAAGTTTTCAACTCATCCATCACCGTTGTTCTAAATGATGGTGTTTTTGAATAATCATTCACGAGCAACGTGTTTTTATCAACCCAACTCACCATCCCATCTGAATGTGCAAGTACCTCTTCATCGGGTTCTAGGATGGCAACTTCTTTCGCACCTAAAACCATTTTTAATTCTTGTTTCGCCTCATCATAGCTCAGCTCATTATCTTCCATAAAACGAGTGGTGGTGATCACTCGACCTGCATAATCATCAACCAGATTGCCGCCATCAATCATCAGATCTGTTTTCGCTCTTTGAATTTGATAACGGTCTGCAAAACGACTAAAACTTTTCTGCACTGCTTTACTTTGCTTTTCACTCATCGAAGCCCACGTATAAGTAAATTGTACAGGTTTGATTGGATTGACTGTGGTGAAGTCACGCATCCAAATATCTCGTACATCATCCACCAATAAAATGTCTTCAGGAACTTTACCCGTGAAATAAGGCTTAGTATCTTCATCGACCAAAATCACCACATTATCATTGCCGAGAATGGATTGAGCATAATTAATTTGAAAATTCACAATCCGTTGAAAAGCGGGTTTGTAGTAAGGATCATGGATAGAGGGTGCAGACAAAACTAAAAGCATTCTGTCCTTAGCCACTTGATTTGAATAGGTCTGATTCACTTTAGTTTTACGCTCTGTAAGGTTATTTTTTCCAAGATCACCGCCAGATGAATCACAACCAAATAAAGACAATGCCAACAAGGTAATAGCGTAACGGCTTTTTAGTTTTATCATTCTCTTTACCCCACTCGTTAAAAACAATAAACCTTCTAGATTTAGTCTAATCGAAAGCTCATCGTGATATCACCAAAAGAACAAAAATACACAGCAGTAATGATCAAAAGTAATTCACTTTGATTGGCGAAAAACATCAAAGCTGCCAATGTTTATCATCATTGCACTGCTACTTAAATTGAGTACACTCGAAGCACAATGATTTTTAATTTAAGGCAATACAAGGAACAGCTATGAGCGAGGCCTATATTATTGATGCCATTCGCACCCCACGCGGAAAAGGAAAAAAAGACGGCTCATTACATGAAGTAAAACCAATTACTTTACTGACAACATTATTGAATGAATTACAACAACGTCATCAACTCGATACGTCTAAAGTCGATGATATCGTTTTAGGCTGTGTTACACCAATTGGTGATCAAGGTGGCGATATTGCCAAAACTGCTGCGATTGCCGCAGGTTGGAATGATGACGTTGCAGGTGTACAAATCAACCGTTTCTGTGCTTCTGGTTTAGAAGCAGTGAACTTGGCAGCGCAAAAAGTTCGTTCAGGTTGGGAAGATATTGTGGTTGCTGGTGGTGTGGAGTCCATGTCACGTATTCCTATGGGTTCAGATGGTGGCCCATGGGCGCTTGATCCTGAAACCAATTTAAAATCATCTTTTGTGCCACAAGGTGTTGGTGCTGACTTAATTGCCACTTTAGATGGCTATAGTCGTGTAGATGTCGATGCTTTTGCAGTCGCTTCACAACAAAAAGCAGCAGCGGCACAAGCGAATGGCTATTTCGATAAATCGGTTGTACCTGTGAAAGATCATTCAGGTGTGATGATTTTAGAAAAAGATGAATTTATTCGCGGTTCGACCACCGTTGAAGGCTTGGCAAAACTGAATGCCAGCTTTGAAATGATGGGACAAATGGGCTTCGATGCCATTGCATTACAAAAATATCCTGAAGCTCAAAAAATTAACCATGTGCATCATGCAGGTAACTCGTCAGGTATTGTCGATGGTGCTGCGGTGGTATTACTTGCTTCTGAAAAAGCAGTCAAAGAACAAGGCTTGAAACCACGTGCAAAAGTACTTGCAACTGCATTGGTGGGTACTGACCCAACCATTATGTTGACTGGTCCTGCTCCTGCTGCACGCAAAGCTTTAGCCAAAGCAGGCTTGACGATTGACGACATTGACCTATTTGAAGTCAATGAAGCTTTTGCTGCTGTGGTCATGCGTTTTATCACTGAATTGAAAGTTCCTGCCGAGAAAGTCAATGTCAATGGTGGTGCGATCGCCATGGGACATCCTTTAGGCGCAACGGGCGCTATGATTCTAGGTACGTTATTGGATGAATTAGAACGTCAAGGCAAGAAGCGTGGTCTAGCAACATTATGTGTGGGTGGTGGTATGGGCATCGCTACCATTATCGAGTTGGTGTAAAGCACTCAACACCTCCCTGAAATATGAGACTCGGAAACGTCATTCGCAACCTGCATAGCATCTACAATGTATTGTTTCTGCGATAAATTGTATAAATGAAAGAATTGAACAGGTTTTGCGAATGACAATGGTTTTGCCTACTTTTGCCAAAACAAAAGTAGGTCGAACCGAAGGTTTATCCTGAAACTAGATGAGAGCTTAACAAGACTCTGCGGTGCTTATCTTTACTTCCGCAGATTGCTTACGATTAAGCTCATAAAATATTGGACGATGATGTATGAGCGCTATTAAATACGAAAAAAACGCTGACAATATTGTAATTCTTACCCTTGATTCATCAGGTCAATCTGCAAACACTATGAATGCAGAATTCCGTGACTCACTCGAAGATGTCAGCCAAAAGCTCAAAGCTGAAACTGAGCTCAAAGGCATTATTTTCCGCTCTGCGAAGAAAACCTTCTTCGCTGGTGGTGACTTGGATGAACTGATTCAAGTGCAACCTGAGCATGCGACTGAATTTTTCAAAATGATTGAAAAACTCAAAGGTGACTTACGCACGATCGAAACTTTAGGCGTACCTGTCGTTGCCGCTTTAAACGGTACAGCACTTGGTGGTGGTTGGGAAATCGCTTTAGGTTGCCATTATCGTATTGCGATTAATGATCCAAAAACCAAGTTTGGTTTACCTGAAGTAACTTTGGGCTTACTCCCAGGCGGTGGCGGCATCGTTCGTATGGTGCGTTTGCTAGGCTTACAAAATGCATTTCCTTTCCTCATGGAAGGTAAGCAATTTGGGGTTGATAAAGCAAAATCTCTCGGCTTAGTACATGATACCGCTGAAAACGAACAAGAGCTGTTAGATAAAGCAATTGCTTGGGTAAAAGCCAATCCGAAGTCGCAACAACCTTACGATGTGAAAGGTTACAAGATTCCAGGTGGCGACCCTAAAACCCCTGCGGTTGCACAAGTGCTTGCGATCGCTCCTGCCATGCTGCGTGACAAAACCAAAGGCTGTTACCCTGCGCCTGAAGCAATTATGGCTGCCGCAGTTGAAGGTGCGCAAGTCGATGTAGATACAGCACTACGTATTGAATCGCGTTACTTCACTCAACTGACTGTTGGTCAAGTTTCTAAAAACATGATCGGTACATTCTGGCATGGTCTCAATGCTATTAAATCAGGTGCTAGCCGCCCTGCTGATGTTGCAAAATGGCAAGCCACCAAAGTTGGAGTATTGGGTGCAGGCATGATGGGTGCAGGCATTGCCTACTCAACCGCAATCAAAGGCATTCCTGTAGTACTCAAAGATGTATCTGTAGAAAATGCAGAAAAAGGCAAAGCTTATTCGCAAAAACTTCTTGATAAACGTGTTTCACAAGGTCGTATGTCAGCGGAAAAACGCGATCAAGTGTTAGCACTGATTACTGCAACGGCGGATGCGGCAGATTTGCAAGGCTGTGACTTAATCATTGAAGCAGTATTTGAGAATCAAGAACTCAAAGCTAAAGTGACTCAAGAAGCTGAACAATATTTGGTTGAGGGTGGTATTTTTGCTTCAAATACTTCAACTTTACCAATCACAGGTTTGGCAACTGCAAGTAAAGATACCAAGAACTTTATTGGCCTACATTTCTTTAGCCCTGTAGACAAAATGCAATTAGTAGAAATCATCAAAGGTAAAGAGACTTCTGCTGAAACATTGGCTAAAGCCTATGACTTTGTTCAGCAAATTGCCAAGACTCCAATTGTTGTCAATGATAGCCGTGGCTTCTTTACTAGTCGCGTATTTGGCACATTCATTCAGGAAGGTATGCGTCTTCTTGCCGAAGGTGTTCATCCAGCGAAAATCGAAATGGCAGCACTCAAGGCAGGTATGCCTGTCGGCCCACTTGCGATTCAAGATGAAGTATCCTTAACCTTGACTGAGCATGTTGCAAGCGAAACGCGCAAAGCACTACAAGCTGAAGGTAAAGACCTGCCAAAAACGTCGGTTGATGAAGTGGTTCACACCATGATTCATGAGCTGAATCGTAAAGGTAAAGCGGCAGGTGCAGGTTTCTACGACTATCCAGAAAATGGCAAAAAACATTTATGGGATGGACTCAGCCGTTGGAGCAAAGACAATCAGATTCCTGAACAGGACATCATTGATCGCTTCTTGTTTGTGCAGGCACTCGATACCTTACGCTGCTATGAAGAAGGTGTTTTGGAGTCTGTCATTGATGCCAATGTTGGTTCAATTTTTGGTATTGGTTTTGCGCCGTGGACAGGTGGTGCGATTCAGTTCTTGAATCAAAATGGCGTTGCGAAATCGCTACAACGTGCAGAGGAATTAGCAGCTAAGTATGGTGAACGTTTTACAGCACCTGAGTTACTGAGAACACATGCCATATCAGGTGATGTATTTAAATAACAGCATACTGCAATATTAAACGGCAATTACTTCCTCCCTCTCATCATAGAGGGAGGAATATCAATTTTTATGCATTAGATTCAGAGAAATTCTTTAACCTAAAAACCAGACGCGCTGTGGCTCAGGTCTTTCGACCACTTTTTTAGGTTGTTCCGCTGCGGCAACAGGTGCTTTAATAATATTGAAAGACCGTGTTAAATGATTTACATGACTTTGCAACTCGGTATCATCAACCGTTTTTGCATAATCAATTAGGTGCTGAGCATACTCTTGATTTTCTACCATATAAAGAACATCAACCACACGCCCCGTCACTCGTCTTAAACGTACATAAAATTGTGTAACAGCTGCAAAAACATCCGTATCTGTTGAATCCAAAATCATTTTTTTCTCCATCATATTTTGTTTTTCATCAATCTTGTTATGACCTTCAAAGTAGACCATTATCCTGATACTGCTCAGCTTCTTATCTACCTTGAAAGAATCTGTCTTCATTGATTGAATACTCTTTCTATTTTAACAATCCAATAATGCAATCCATATTCGACAAAAGTCGACTTTTAGCAGAGTAATTAACATCTACACACTGAGTTGATAATATTTTTATGTTATAAGGCTATTTATTTTCTCTCTTTAGGAAAAATCCTATGTCTGAAAAACTCTGTCCAGAAACTTCGCCTTGGGGTTGGAAAGCATTAATTATTACGATTATCTTGAGCATTGTTTTCATGAGCATTTTCTATTTGGCCATGAACAATGAGCCAGACTATATGCCAATGAACAAAAATAAAGCAGTACCTCAAGCTGAAATGTCTCACGCGTCTACAGGCACAGAGACACCCCATTCTGAGCATCAACATCACAACTAAAATACTATTGTCGATCATGATGAATCCATGTTAAACAGGGGTTTATCATGATATTCGAGATTTTCAATGCTTCACCAAAATCGTCAGGCACTGGTCGTTGAAGGTGGTGGAATGCGCGGTGCATTTACCAGCGGTGTCTTAGATGCATTTTTACAGCAACAATTTAATCCTTTTGACCTCTGTGTCGGTGTCTCCTCTGGTTCGACCAATGTTGCGAATTATTTAGCGGCACAACAAGGTCGTACTTTGCAAATCTATTTAGATCACTCACTTCGCTCTGAATTTATTCAGTATGGTCGTTTCTTTAAAGGTGGCGATTTACTGGATTTAAAATGGATGTGGGATGTGGTTGAAAAAGAATATCCTCTGAATCAGGCGCATCTATTTGCCAATCATCCAGAATTTTATATGGTGCTTACCCATGCCGTTTCAGGCGATGCCACGTATATCAAAGCATCTAAAGACAATATTCTAGATGGATTAAGAGCATCTAGTTCGATTCCAGTTTTGACACGTCAAGCCGTTGATATCTTTGGAGAACCCTATTTTGATGGTGGTGTTGCAGATGCCCTACCCGTACATTGGGCAGCTCAACAACATGATGTTTCAAAACTTATGGTACTGCGAACACGTCCTCAAAATTATTATAAAGCCAGTAGCAAAGGAGATCAGTTACTCGCTAAATATGTGTTTCAACAAAAACGTGGTTTTGCAAAAAGCTTACTTTCAAGAACTCAACGTTATAATGATTCTGTACAATTTGCACGTTCAGCATCAGAACAAAAAATTCTTGAAGTTTGTCCACCAGATTTAAAAAATATGGCTGGTCGACTTTCTCAAAATAAAGCAAAAATCCGCTATAGCTATGATGTCGGGATCGAAACAGGCTTAAAAGCGATTGAAGATTGGAAAAATCTTTAAATAAAGTAACAACCAAGTCTTGAATGCCCCCAATTTAAGACTTGGCTTTCCCACCCACTTGATCAAAGCATTTACTTTCTGTAATTTTTTATCTTAGATAGAATTCGAAGCACCAACTTTTGCAAATCCACGCGTTTAATTTAGTCAAAAATATAAATGGATAAACGCCACTCAAATGAATCAGAAAGCCATATAATATTTAAGGTTTTGTTAATTTTATGCATGAATGCTGTAATGCTAAGCATTTTTATTTTTTGGAATTTATTATGAGCAATCAGCCATCCCCACAAAAAGATTCAAATGAAGAAACCGTATTAGGATGGAAATTTGTCATCATTGTCGGTGTACTAAGTACGATTTTTCTCAGCTTTTTCTATCTAGCAATGTCTCAAGAACCTGATTATATGCCGGGTGCACAACGTAAAGCCCAACAACAAAAAGAGCTTTCTCAAGCAGCATCTTCTGCAAGCTCTGAAGTGGCTACACAAGATCATCAACACCAATAGCATCAATTTGACGATGGCTCATCCATATAGTGAAGTATGAGAATTCAGGATTTAGCTTATCGGTCAATAGACATCGTCATTTCAATATGCGGAATACCACATTCATCATATTCATCACCTTGCACGATAAAATCAAGCTGTTGATAAAATGAAACTGCATGGATTTGTGAGGAAAGTTGCAGATGTGGTCGAGCCTGTTGTTGTGCATAGGCAATAATCTCTAGCATGATCATTCGTCCAATGCCTTGCCCCCGATAGGCTTTAACAACAGCCACTCGCCCTACACTGTGGTTCTGCAACAAACGCGCTGTGGCAATCGGATAATCTTGATCATAAATCACAAAATGTTGTGAAATGGCATCGTGATCATCCCATTCCTCTGCTTCAGGAATATGTTGTTCAACAATAAAAACCTGTGTTCGGATCAATTTAGCATCTTGCTGTAATTGATCCCAACATCCCTGTTTAAAGTGATACATCTTATTCTCAGACTCGATTAACACTTACAGCCCAAATTTTCGATCGGCATTTGATCTTGCAATAATAATTCTAGACTTTGTTTTTCAATACCATACATCGCTTTTAAAGCTTGGATTTGCTGCATGATCTGAGGATCTGGTTGCTGAAGTTCTTTACGTTTGGTCGCCAAAATCATTTTATTTTTACTGGTATGCTCCAAAGCTACAAACTCAAAGACTTTGGTTTCATAGCCATAAGCTTTCAGTAATAAAGCACGTAAGGTATCGGTCAACATTTCCGCCTGTTGTCCTGCATGGATACCAAATTGCAGCATCGGCTGTAATACTTCTGGGCTGTGCAATTGCGGACGAAGCTCTTTATGACAACATGGTGCACACATAATCATGGATGCATTGAGGCGAATACCCGTATGAATCGCAAAATCCGTGGCGATATCACACGCATGTAGTGCAATCATCACGTCCAATTTTTCAGGCTGATAGCTACGTACATCACCTTCAAAGAAATCGAGATGATTAAAGCCTACCTGATCAGCAACATTTTGGCAGAACTCAACCAAGTTTGAACGCAATTCAACCCCCGTAATCAACGGTGTTTTCTGTTGTGTTTGTAAATAATCATACAACGCAAAGGTTAAATAGCCTTTACCTGAACCAAAATCGACAATATTCAATTCTTGTTGTGATGCATCAATCTGCTCATACGCATGCGAAAAAATTTCAATAAATTTATTAATCTGTTTCCATTTCCGCGCCATACTTGGGACAATCTGCCCTTTTTCATCAGCGATACCCAAATGTTTTAAAAATGGACTGTGCTGCTGTACATAACGTTGCTTTTCACGATCATGTTGTTGCTGTTCAACTTTAAGTGTTGTGGCTTGCTTTTTTTGGCGATTCAACATGGCTTTCTTTTTATTCTTCTTGAGCTGAATATCTTGATCTAAGCTAAATAAATTGGCTTGCTTAGACAATTGCAAAAGCTCGGCAATTTTTTCCAAGCCCTCCGCAATGGTATAATTTTTGGTAATGTCTTGAGTCGTATGATGGTATAAACAAGAGAGTGTTGCCTGCCCTTGCAATTCAATCACCCGAAAAGTCATCTTTTCTAATTCTACCTGTTCACCTTTGTATTGACTGATGATCAGCCGATCAAAGTCTTTATTTTCAATAGATTGCTGAATATCCAAGAAAAACTGCTGTTCTTGTTCAAAAGAAAAGTTTGGCGCAAACATAATGAAAACCTAGCAAATAGAAACTAAATTCTAAAGCGTCTTACTTTAAAAGGGAAATTGCATTACGATACAGTTGTATTTTTATGCAAACTATAAATCTGATGACTGCAAATACTCTCATAAGCTATGACCCCAAAGAAGAACTCATCAATGCCTATAGTCATGGTATTGGGGCAGCATTAGCACTGGTTGCCTCTATTTTACTGATTATTAAAGGGCAAGATTTAGCACTAGGGCAATGGATCAGTTTATGGGTCTATGGATTTAGCTTAGTCTTATTACTCAGTAGTTCAATGCTGTATCACTTTGCTCAAGATGAACGCAAACGCTATTGGTATAAAAAATTAGATCATACTGCAATTTATTATCTGATTGCAGGGACGTATACCCCCTTTCTCAGTATCGCAATTCCAACCGCCAAAGCTCACTATTTACTGATCGCTTTATGGGTGATTGCACTGATTGGCACGCTGTTTAAGCTCGTTTTTATCCATCGCTTTCAAAAAGTTTCACTGGCAGCTTATCTCTTGATGGGATGGTTAGCGGTTTTAGTCATGGATGATATGCAACGTTATCTCTCTAAAGATGCAGTACAACTCTTGATTGCAGGCGGACTTGCCTACACTGTCGGCACATTGTTTTATGCGTTAAAAAAGGTAAGATATACCCACGCAATTTGGCATGTTTTTGTGCTATTAGGGGCAGGTTTACACTTTTTAGCGATCTATTGTTATGTATTATAAAGTAATACATAACATCAAGTTTGCTGAGTAAACTCCGCATTCAAAAGGAATTTTCAAGGCAGCAATTCTGTCTCTTGAATAAATAAAATTAAGGTTATGTATGTCGTCAAGTACTACGACTGTCACCACTGAGGTGGCAAGCAATTCAAAAGTACGGGTATTATTTGCCAGCCTTGTGGGCACTACGATTGAGTTTTTTGACTTTTATATCTATGCCACCGCCGCTGTACTGATTTTTCCACATCTCTTTTTCCCTGAAAGTAGCGATAGCGCTGCGGTACTCAAATCACTGGCAACTTTTGCCATCGCCTTTATTGCTCGTCCAATTGGTGCAGCAATTTTTGGGCATTTAGGTGATCGAATTGGGCGTAAAGCAACATTGGTTGCAGCCTTACTCACTATGGGAATTTCAACCGTGTGTATTGGGCTATTGCCAACCTATGCACAAATTGGACTTGCAGCACCACTACTGCTCGCCTTATGCCGTTTAGGGCAAGGTTTAGGTCTGGGTGGTGAATGGAGTGGTGCTGTTTTACTTGCCACTGAGAATGCACCAGAAGGTAAACGCGCTTGGTATGGCATGTTCCCTCAACTCGGTGCGCCAATTGGCTTCATTTTGGCAACAGGCTCATTTCTTTTATTGAATGCATTTATGTCCGAACAAGATTTTATGGCTTGGGGATGGCGTATTCCTTTTATTTCCAGTGCTGTATTGGTTCTTGTTGGTCTCTACATTCGTTTGAAACTGCATGAAACACCTGCCTTTCAAAAGGTGCTAAATAAGCAAAAAGAAGTCAATGTGCCATTTAAAGAAGTCATGACCAAGCATCTCCCGATGTTAATTCTCGGTACGATTGCGGCAATCTGTACTTTTGTGGTGTTTTATCTCACGACAGTATTCGCTCTAACATGGGGAACAACTCAATTAGGCTATACACGAGGTGAGTTTTTGCAACTACAACTGGTTGCGACCTTATGTTTTGCTGCATTTATTCCAGTTTCAGCCATTTTAGCTGAGAAATTTGGACGCAAAACCACATCAATTGCCGTATGTATCTTGTCAGCTTTGTTTGGGCTATGCTTCGCCCCTTTACTCGGTTCAGGTAGCCCGATATTGGTCTTCTTGTTCTTATGTATCGGACTCTCGATTATGGGGCTCACCTATGGGCCGATTGGAACCGTACTTTCAGAGATTTTCCCAATCTCAGTCCGTTATACGGGTTCAGCATTAACTTTTAATTTAGCGGGTATTTTTGGCGCATCCTTTGCCCCTTATATCGCGACTAAACTTGCAGAAAGTTATGGTCTAGGCGCTGTAGGCTTATATCTTAGCTTAGCGTCAATTTTATCTTTGATTGCATTTTTACTGATCCGTGAAACCAAAAATGATGATGTAAATAATCAAATTTAATGGTTCGATTCTTTCGGGTGATTCATTTTAATAATCACCCGAAAACCACTGATCTGGTAATCTTTCGACTTTGTACGTTGACTTGACAACAACATTCTGCAAAATATTTTTTGTGCTAAAATACCTCCCTCCTATTTTTAGATGACTGTATTTATGTACGCAGTGATTATCGTTGCCGTATTTCTAATCAGCTTCCTATACACCTATTATCGTGGAAAGGAACGATTAAAAGCATCTCGACAATTATTCGACCATTCTACATTCCTAGCACCAGTTAACATGTTTATGACTGGTTTTTCTAAATTGCCGAACCAAGCTTTTTTTGACGTCGCACAATTTCCTGAGCTAAAACCGCTTCAAGACAATTGGCAAGTCATTCGAGAAGAAGCCATTCAACTTCAAAATCAAATTAAAGCCTCTGAAAAAAATAATGATGCTGGTTTTAATACGTTTTTTAAACGTGGTTGGAAACGTTTTTACTTGAAATGGTATCAAGAAAGCCATCCTTCAGCACAGCAGCTTTGCCCAAAAACAGTGGCTTTACTCGAAAGTATTCCTTCTGTAAAAGCAGCGATGTTTACCGAGCTTCCATCGGGCAGCTACTTAGGTAAACACCGTGACCCTTATGCAGGTTCTGTTCGTTATCACTTAGGTTTAGTCACCCCTAATAGCGACGATTGCTTTATTGAAGTCGATCAAGAACGCTATAGTTGGCGAGATGGTGAAGCAACAGTTTTTGATGAAACCTATGTACATTGGGCACATAATCAAACTGATGAGACTCGTATCATCCTGTTCTGTGATATTGAACGCCCGATGAAATGGGGTTGGGCGCAGAAAATAAATCATTGGTTTGGACGCAATATCATGTCTGCCGCAAGCTCACCCAATGATGATCAAGACAATACAGGATTTATTAACCGTATCTTTAAATATGGTTATGCAGTTCACCATTATGGTCGTGGACTAAAAGAGCGTAATCGCCGCTTGTACTATGTTTCTAAATGGCTACTATTCGGTATTATTATTGGCTTAATTCTACTTCCAAGTTTCTTATAATCAAATTTTTACATAAAAAAAGAGATGCTAATCATCTCTTTTTTTTGACATTAAATATTTATTTGGGTGGCTGAGCACTTGCTGTTTGCACTGCCGCTTCACCAATCAAAGCAACTTTTGCTTTCTCTTGGCTTCTTGCCGACAATGCTGGGTTTGTTGCCACGATGCGATTAATATTGGCAGAATTTGCAGGTGCGATTGCCGCTGTTTGTAACACAATTGGACGATTACCTGTATCACCTAAAGTATAGCGAATACCTGTGCGTGGACTGATGACGGTCGTAACCTCATGTTTCACTTGAGCTTCAGCGGTTGTTGGCCCTTTTGCTGCAAGTACTTTATCCACCGTTGTGGTTTGAGGAATATTTTCTGCAACTGCGAAACCAGATACTGTCGCACTCGCTAAAATTAAAAGTTGTAATGGCTTTTTCATTGTCTTCCCGCTTTTAATGCGAATCCAATCAAGGACTATAATTTCATAATCAAACTACAAAGTTGACTTAGACTCAAGTTACTTCTCGTAAAAAAAGCAGAGCCAATGCTCTGCTCTTTACTCAAGTCTAAACCAAGTCGAGAATGATTAAATTTTACCATGACATTGCTTGTATTTAAGACCAGAACCACATGGGCATGGCGCATTACGGCTTTCAGGAACTGGGAAGAGTGTATTTCCAGATAAACTACCCGTCTCTTCAGAAACAGTCACTTCACCCGTTAAACCATCCACATCGTCATGCTCAAAAGAAAGACGCATAGATTCCGCTTGACGTTGTTGTTGAGCTTCTAACTCAGCCAGCTCTTCTGCTGTCGGTACATGCACGCGAGATAAATCAGTCACAACATCCGACTTGATCACACCCAACATATTCACAAATAAGTTGAAAGCTTCTTTCTTATACTCTTGCTCAGGGTTCTTCTGTGCATAACCACGTAAATGAATCCCTTGACGTAAGTAATCCATCGCTGCCAAATGATCTTTCCAATGACGATCAAGTGAATTCAACATAAAGTGACGTTCTAACATTGCAGCCGACTCATCACCCATTTGCTCACGACGTTGACGATAGCGAGCAATCACTTCATCAGAAATACGTGCAATCAAACCTTCTTCATCTAAACGACGGTCTTGATCAAGCCACTGTTGAACAGGAAGCTCAATCCCTAGATCAGTACGTAGTGCATTTTCTAGACCTTCAATATCCCATTGATCATGAATCGATTCAGGTGGGATAAAGTTAGCAATCACCCCTTTAATAACTTCATGATGCATTTCTTCGATATAGTCTTGTAAGGTACTTTCTGCCAAGACTTCATCACGTTGAGTATAAATAATCTTACGTTGTTCGTTATTGACATCATCGTACTTCAATAAGTTTTTACGAATATCAAAGTTACGTGCCTCAACTTTACGTTGTGCATTTTCAATCGAGCGGCTCACCATTTTATGTTCAATGGCTTCATTTTCTTGTAGGCCCATTGCACGCATCATGGCAACCACACGATCACCCGCAAAGATACGCATCAAATCATCTTCAAGCGACAAATAGAAACGTGATACACCTGGGTCACCTTGACGACCTGCACGACCACGCAACTGGTTATCAATACGGCGTGATTCATGACGTTCAGAACCGATGATATGTAAACCACCAGAACTTAAAACATCTTCGTGGTCTTTTTCCCACTGCGCCTGTAAACGAGTTTCATCTTCAGATGTTGGATTTTCAATTTTGGCAAGTTTCGCTTTCCAATTACCACCGAGCAAAATATCTGTACCACGACCTGCCATGTTGGTGGCAATCGTCACCGCATTCGGGCTACCTGCTTGCGCAATAATATCCGCCTCACGTTCATGTTGTTTTGCATTCAAAACTTCATGATGGATACCTGCTTGTAGCAATTTTGAAGATAAAATTTCACTGGCTTCAATCGTTGCCGTACCAATCAAAATAGGTGCAACACCTTTCTGACGAATATTGCTGATCTCTTCAATGATGGCATTGTATTTACCATTACGATTCAAATAAATTAAATCGTTATGATCTTGACGTACCATCGGACGATGGGTTGGAATTAACACCACATCTAAGCCATAAATTTCTTTCATTTCCGCAGCTTCAGTATCAGCAGTACCTGTCATACCTGAAAGCTTTTTATACAGACGGAAATAGTTTTGGAATGTTGTGGTTGCCAATGTCTGGTTTTCTGGTTGAATTTCCATGTTTTCTTTGGCTTCAACCGCTTGGTGCAGACCTTCTGACCAACGACGACCAGGCATCGTACGACCTGTACTTTCATCCACAATAATAACTTCTTGCTTTTGAGTCTGTGGATTGACGCCAATAATGTAATGTACGTTTTTCTGATACAAATAATGTGCGCGAATTGCAGCAGTCACATGGTGAACCAAATTCAAGTTGGTTGCTGAATAAAGGCTTTCACCTTCAGCCAATAACCCCATACGAATCAATTCTTGTTCAACCGTTTCATACCCAACTTCAGTCATTTCAACTGAACGTTGCTTTTCATCTACCCAAAAATGTCCGCCATCAGCCACTTTTTCTTCTTTCTGTGGGCTTAATGTTGGTGGGATACTATTGATTAACTGGTACAAATGAGATGAATCTTCACTTTGCCCAGAGATGATCAATGGGGTACGTGCTTCATCAATTAAAATTGAGTCAACTTCATCAATAATCGCGTAGCTTAAACCACGTTGTTTTTTCTCTTGTAGAGAAAACACCATATTGTCACGAAGATAATCGAAACCAAATTCGTTGTTAGTACCGTAAGTAATATCGGCGAAATAAGCTTCAGCTTTTTCGGCTGGCATTTGCATTGAATAAATCACACCAATGCTCAGACCTAAAAACTCAAATAATGGGCGATTCAGTTCAGCATCACGTTGTGCCAAGTAGTCATTCACCGTAATCACGTGAACGCCTTGACCACTCAATGCATTCAAATAACATGCTAAAGTACCCATGAGGGTTTTACCCTCACCTGTACGCATCTCAGCAATTTTACCTTCGTGTAAGGTAATACCGCCAATAAGCTGCACATCATAATGACGCATACCCATAACCCGTTTCGCTGCTTCACGGCAAACCGCAAAGGCTTCAGGCATCAATTTATCTAAACTTTCACCGTTATTAAAACGCTGTTTGAATTCTGGAGTTTTTGCAGAGAGGTCTGCATCGTTTAGAGCAGATATCGTCGGTTCAAGCGCATTAATTTGTTCAACAATTTTACGCATGCGTTTGAGCTCGCGCTCATTTTTTGTACCGAAGATACCTCCGATCAGACTTGCCAACATGAATAAACTCTCTAATCCTGTTTGTTTAAATAAGTAATTTTTTCTTAGCTGTTATTATGGAGTCAGAAATAAGAACTACAAGGGCTTTGCATCCAAACAGGTAAAAAAACTGCGAGGCGACTCTGACATCACACAACTAAGCAGCGTTAATGTAGCAAATTTGCATTTAACTTACACGGCTTTGCATGTGAATTTATGATCAATTTTTTAGCTTCACTTCATTCTATTATCTTAAATTCTCATAACAAAATGAAAAAACAATAATTTTATTTATAACGTGATTCCTGCATATTGAACATACACAGAGAACATCAAAAATATATTGAGGATGAATCATGACACTTCGTTTAGGCGACATTGCCCCCAATTTTCAACAAGACTCAAGTGAAGGCCCTATTGATTTTTATGAATTTTTAGGCAGTGGTTGGGGGATTTTATTTTCACACCCAGCAGATTTCACCCCAGTCTGTACCACAGAACTTGGCTTTACAGCAAAGCTTAAAGATGAATTTGCAAAGCGTGGTATAAAGGCGATTGCGCTTTCCGTTGATGATGTTGAATCCCATAAAAGCTGGATTCAAGATATTAATGAAACACAAAATACTACAGTTAATTTTCCAATTATTGCCGATAAAGACCGTAAAGTTTCTGAGTTGTATGGCTTCATTCATCCCAATGCCAGTGAAACCTTAACGGTACGTTCGTTGGTGATTATTGATCCGAATAGAAAAGTTCGCTTAATTATTACTTACCCTGCATCAACAGGTCGTAACTTTAATGAAGTACTGCGTGTTGTTGATTCATTACAATTGACCGATAAACATAAAGTGGCAACACCTGCCAATTGGCAACATGGAGAAGATGTGGTGATTGTGCCTTCATTAAAAGATGAAGATGAAATCAAACAACGCTTTCCTCAAGGCTATACCGCAGTGAAACCTTATTTACGCCTAACACCACAACCTGAGTGAGGATCAAACGAGCAACGCTCGTTACGAACGCAAGTCGAAACAGCTATGCTGTGAGTTAAAAGATTGAAGCCGACTAAAGGCTTCAAACGCAGCGCAAGACAAACGAAGTGCGTAGTACACAAAACGAGCAACGCTCGTTACGAACGCAAGTCGAACAGTAAAAACTATTAAATCTGAATAACAAACTCTATTGCCTATCGATCCGATAGGCTTTTTAAATCGCAAAATAAAAACTTGTTGGTATTTTTTAATCGATACGTTATAAAAATAATTCTCTTCAAAATAGAATAACAATCACGATGATCTATAACATCCATCATCTCCATTGCGGAAGCTTCTGCCCTGTTTGTGCGCCCCTATTTGGTCAAAAAGGTTGGAAAGCACATCTCGTTTGCCATTGCTTACTTATTGAAACAGATCGAGGTCTCGTTTTAATTGATACAGGTTTAGGCACACAGGATTATTTACATACCGAACAACGCTTAGGTTCATTACTCACCCAACTTGGTTCAATTGTACCCAACCTCAAATTAAGTGCCATCGAACAAATTCGAAAATTAGGTTTACGCCCTGAAGATGTACAACATATCTTTGTCACGCATCTTGATTTTGATCATGCTGGGGGAATTTCAGATTTTCCCAATGCAACGGTACATGTTTTGGCTTCTGAGTTTAATGCAACGCAATCGCTCTCTGCTAAAGGAAAGCTCCGCTATAAAACAGAACAATTTAAACAGCATCGCCATTGGAATTTTGCTGAACATACAGATGGTGAGGCGTGGTTTAATCTACAAAAAGTCCAAGGTCTTCCTTTTTTCCAAGATGAAATTCTGATGGTTCCACTACTCGGTCATACACTGGGACACAGTGGCATTGCGATTAAAAAGCAAGATGGTTGGATTTTCTTCTGTGGTGATGCTTATTTTTCTCATTTGGAACTCAATCCAAAGAATAAACTCAGAGCATTGGATCTGACTGAACGTTTATTGGCAGAAGATAATCAACAAAGGCTACATAACCTGAAACGGTTACAATATCTCGCTCAACATGAGCCAAGTATTGAGTTAATTTGTGCGCATGATCCTGTCGAATTTAACCGTTATCAGTAATATGAAAAAAACACTTATTGCCGTTGTACTCGTTTCAACACTTAATGTTAGCGGGTGTATGAAACATCCGAGCTTAGATGATGAACAGCGTCCCCAAAACTGGGGAACGCTGATTTCCAATACGCATAATTTTTATCAAATTAGTCCTGATATTTTTCGCAGTGAACAACCCAGTACTGATTTAATTCCAAGTTTAGAAAAGCATCAAATTGAGACGATCATCAATTTGAGAGCTAGAAATGAAGATGCCAAAGTTTTAAAAGATCAACCTTTTAATCTAGTACATATTCCAATTTATACATGGGCAATCAATCGTGAAGACTTATTACAAGCGATGCGCGCCATTCAAACTGCTAAACAGAACAACCAAAAAGTCTTAGTGCATTGCTATCATGGTTCAGATCGTACGGGTGCAACCATTGCCATGTATCGAATTGTGTTTGAGCATTGGTCGATTGAGGATGCAGTTAAGGAAATGAAACAAGGTGGTTATGGCTTTCACGTAATTTGGAAAAATATTGATCAGCTCTTCACCCCTGACAATGTACAATGGATTCAACAGCAACTATCGAATCCACCTAAATAGAGCGTGTTAGATTAGCTTTAGATAAAAGCTAATTTTTAAGATCAGTAAATTTTGAAATTGCACGATTTATTTAATTTCTTGGGCTTTGTCCATTGATTATTGAGCTTAGAAAAAGCCTCTTTTATAAATCATATGATGATCTAAGAAATACGATCAAAGTTACTGATTTGCAAAAATAGAGTTGCTGAGTAATACTTTCAAAACCTCAGAATCACCCCCATCACTATCTGTGACCAATAAAAATACTTCACCATCGGACGTCGATTCTAGCCAAGTAATCCCTTCTACTTTAATGGGAAGGGTTTGCCCTTTCGTATCTTGAATCAAATGCGTATATAAAGTTTTACCGTCAGGCGAGAACACCAAAATAAAACTACCGAGCACCACACCATCATCATAGGTATTTAATGTTTGCTCAACTGCGGCAGTGGCAATAATTAGATTTTTCTCCACTAAAAAACAAGCATCAGAAATACCACTTGCTGAACCCTCAAGCGTTGGTAATGTTAGATTGAATGAGCTTATGAGAACATTCTCTAATGATTTTCCTTCTTGAATTTTAGCGAGATCAAAGACTAAAACACCATAAAAACGATTAATATTGCCACGTTGAAAAATGTATAAATTGTTTTGATTTGAACAGACTGCTTCTATATTGAGATCAGCGCCACCCGTTAATTCAAAAGCATGTTCTAAGAAATGGTAATCAGCGGTATCGAGCAGAATTCTAATTTGATGATTGGCTGGATTATACAATAATGCCTTTTTTCGATTTTCTGTAGAACCCGACCCCATCACTAATAGCTGGGGTTGTCCATCAAAGATGATCGAGCTTAACGCTTCAAAATCTGGCTTAGCATCTTTGCTAAATACACTTAGTGATATTTGCTTAGATGATTCAAATAATGGAATTTTTTCAAAAACAGTCACACGACTGATACTATTTTTCTGATTGGTTTTGAGTAAATAACCCACATCATCACCAACCAAATAAAGATCATTTCCCACACAAGCCACACCAAAAAGTGCGCTAATGCTAGAATCTTTTGAAAAAATAAAGTGTTCTAATATCTTAAAATCGCGACTCATCATGCAATCACTGCCCTTAGAAATAGAACACTTACAACAAGATCAAAGCCTGACGTTTTCCTGCTTTGATCTAGCGAATAATTACCTTTTATCGCTGATCAAGCGGAACCCAATCAATCACCCACGCTGATTTCATATTTAAACTCTCATCAGACGTAATTTTCTTACGTGCTGCATCTGCAACTTCTCGGTCTTTCGATGGACCGACCATGATACGAACCCCCTTAGATGTAGGGCTGGTGGTGACTTTATAACCCTTGGCACGTAACTTGGAGACAACCGCATCGGCATTGGCTTGGTTGGCTGCTAAAGCCACTTGTACCATCCATTTTTTATCGCCATTTTCCATAAGCTCACGAGCCTTTTCAGCCTCGGCTTTTTTCTCAGCTTCTGCTTTACGCTTTTTCTCATCAGCCGCTTTTTTATCAGCTTCTACTTTATGCTTTTTCTCATCAGCCGCTTTTTTGTCAGCTTCTGCTTTACGTTTCTCTTCAGTCGCTTTCTTATCTGCTTCTGCTTTACGCTTCTCATCAGCCGCTTTTTTGTCAGCTTCTGCTTTACGTTTTTCTTCCTCAGCCTTTTTTTCAGTTTCAGCCTTACGTTTCTCTTCGGCTAACTTTTTTTCAGCGTCTGCCTTACGTTTATCCTCAACTAACTTTTTTTCAGTATCCGTTTTCTGCTGATCTACTTTTTGTTGTTCAGCTTTTTTCTTTTCTTCAGCAAGTCGTTGTGCTTTGGCTTTATCATCTTCGCCAAGCTCTGGCGGAATGTTATCAGAGCTTTCCTGTTCCGCTGTACGGCGTGCATTAATTGCAGCATATTCTTCCGCAGCCTTGCGTGCCGCAGCTGCTTCTGCTTCTTGCTGCATTTTTAGAAAATCAGCTGCACGTGCTTCTTGTTCAGCAACGGCTTTCTCACGCGAGCGACGTTGCTCTTCTAGTAAACGTTTTTCTGTTTCTACATCCACAGCTAATGGCTGTAATGATACCATTTCACCATTTTGGTTCGACTGAGCTGTTTGGGATTGAGCTTCTGTTTTAGGAATTGGATGTGTAATCGTAGCTTGCGTTTTATCGTGCGCTATTTCGTCATTACCTTTAAGAAGCAATGCGGTCAATAAAACACCACCCCCTAGTAGAACAACACCACCCATCCAGCGTTGTTTATTATTCATTGACATTGTTCTAAATACTCCCAGACCGCTTCTAAAGTATGAAACGAACCACAGACTAAAATTAGCTGATTGTTATTACTTTGTTTCAGCACATTTTCAAAAGCTTGCTGGATATTGCTGTACTCATATACCTGTTGACCTTGTAATGCATCATGCAGCTGCGGCAATGCTGCTGCTCTAGGTACATTTAAAGGAGCAATAAACCAATCTTTTACAGTTGTTTTAAGTAAATCAGTGACAGACGAAATATCCTTATCTGCCAGCATTGAAAATACTGCAACAACATCTGTGTACTGTTTATTGTATTTTAAGAATTTTCGCAACTGATTCAATAGAAATTCGATGCCATGTGGATTATGTCCAGCATCAAAAATAACGGTTTTGTCTTGAATTTGCCGTATTTCAAAACGACCTTGCAAACGTGCTTGCTGGATACCTGTTGCAATCGCTGCCTGAGAGACCTCAATACCACTCACCAGTACCGCAGCAACAGCAGTCGAAATATTATCTAATGCAAGCTGACCGATTGGCAGTTTTAGCGTTGTGCCAGAGGATGCAAATGACCATGTTTGACCATCGTCATTGAGTTGATAAAAATAATCTCGATTTAATGCATATAAATGCGATTGGGTTTCAGTGACTTTGTCTTGAATAGCTTGTGGCAATTGCTGTTGACCCGCAAATATCACGGGGATATTTGGACGAATAATCCCTGCTTTTTCGAAAGCAATTTTTTCTACTGTATCACCTAACCAATCGACATGATCTAAACCAATATTGGTAATCACAGCAATATCAGGATCAATCACATTCACCACATCAAGGCGACCACCAAGACCGACCTCAAGTACCCAAACATCACATTGTTGTAACTTAAAAATGACAAAAGCAGCCAAAGTAGTTGCTTCAAAGAAAGAGAGTGATAAATCACATTCTCGGCGGGCTTGATCCACCAACACAAAGGCATCAACTAAGCTTTGATCATCAACTTCCAATCCTGCAAGTTTTACGCGTTCATTAAAACGATAAATATGCGGTGACTGGTACAAACCGACTTTATAGCCTTGCGCATTCAAAATCGCAGCCAAAGTCGTTGTGGTTGAGCCTTTACCATTGGTTCCTGCGACGGTAAATACCTTCGCTTGCGGTTGCATTACCCCCAACTTTTCAGCGACGGGAATAACGCGCTCTAAACCTAAATCAATGCCTGTAACATGAACATGGCCCCAATAATCGAGCCATGTTGTTAATGTATCTGTAGAATGTGGAGCGTCGGGTTTCAAGGTAAGTTCATCAGTTTAGCCACGAGTCTGTATACAGTATCACGTAATGCATGACGATGAACAATTTGATCGACCACACCATGATCAAGCAAATACTCTGCACGCTGGAATGGTTCTTCCAATTTTTCACGCACGGTTTGTTCAATGACACGTTTACCTGCAAAACCAATCATGGCTTTCGGTTCAGCGATATGCACATCACCTAACATCGCTAATGATGCTGTTACGCCACCATATACAGGATGAGTCAGTACCACAAGGTATGGGACACGTGCTTCTTTCATTTTTTGGATCGCAGCAGAAGTACGCGCCATTTGCATTAAAGACAACATGCCTTCTTGCATTCTCGCACCGCCTGAAGCAGCAAAACAAATTAACGGTTGGTGTAATTGAATTGCTCGTTCAGCCGCTTGGATAAAACGATCACCCACCACAGTTCCCATTGAGCCGCCCATAAAATCGAACTCAAATGCACAAGCTACCAAGTCCAAACCCTTAAGCGAACCTTGCATCACAACCAATGCTTCGGTTTCGCCTGTTTTATCTTGTGCTTCACGAATGCGATCTGGATAAGGTTTGCTATCCACAAACTTTAATGGATCTTTTGCACTAAATTCTTGACCTAATTCAGTATTCACCTGATCGAAGAACCAATTCAAACGATCACGTGCACGCATACGTAAATGCTCATCACACTGTGGGCATACATAGGCATTAAATGACATTGCCGTACGTGTCACTAATGCATGGCACTCAGGACATTCAATGGTCGGTTCAGTAAATGTTGCTTTGAATGTTTGCTGTTCATTCCGTACCTGAATACCAGGTACTTGACGCTCAGTCCAAGGCGTTGATGGGTTCAGAACCTTCCCTGCTGTTAACTCTTGACTCATACTAACTCATCGAGCGCGGCTCGAAGCTCCTTCACTTTATTCACCGTCTGTTGCACAGCTTCATCGGCTGGCAATGTCGCAAAAGATTTAACGAAAGCACTTCCTACGATTACGGCATCAGCAACTTGACCCATGGCTTTTGCAGACGTGGCATCACTAATCCCAAAACCAACCCCAACTGGGACATTGGTCATGCTCTTAATTTTAGCAATACGCGCTGCTGCTTCAGAGGTATCTAATGTTGCTGCACCTGTCACACCTTTTAATGACACATAGTAAACAAAGCCACTGGCTTGATTCACTACATGCTGAATACGTTGATCAGTTGACGTTGGTGCGAGTAAGAAAATCGGATCCATCTCATTTTGTTTTAAGATTTCACCGAACTGCTTCGACTCTTCTGGCGGTAAGTCCACCAAAAGGACACCATCAACACCACAGTCTTTCGCATAAGCCACAAACTTTTCATAACCAATCACTTCAACAGGGTTTAGATACCCCATTAAAACAACGGGTGTTGTTTGATCTTTTTCACGAAATTCTTTCACCATATTCAAAGCATCAAATGTGCTTGTTCCGCCTGCTAAAGCACGTTCAGCAGCTAAGGCAATCACTGGACCATCCGCCATTGGATCTGAGAATGGTAAACCCAACTCGACAACATCAACGCCTGCTTCAACCATCTGGTGAAGTAATGGAACCGTGACTTGTGGATGCGGATCTCCTGCCATAACATAAGAAACAAGCGCTTTACGGTGCTGAGATTTAAGCTGTTCAAAACGAGTGGCAAGACGTGACATAGGATTATGCTTTCCTTGATTTATATAAATTGAGGAGTTGTTTGTAGTCATACAAGAACACTGCATTGTAACGCTATTTTTTGTTCATTGAACAGAGTTTGACGTGATTGCAACAGTGAATGTTGCTACTTACAACAGCCCTGATACATTTATCTATATTTTCAGCTTTTTCTCAATGATCAAAGCTTCCTAATTTTTGCCTCATCGCCGTGCATTTTAGAAATAAGTCTCGCTCCCTTATACTACTCATCATTTTTAAGTTTGCTTTTTATTTTTATGTCTGACCACACTCAGGAAAAAGCCCAAAGCAATGCCTTTGCTTTGCTGCCGTTATTGGTATTTTTGATCATCTTTCTCGGGAGTGGTCTCTATCATTCAATGATCGGGACAGAATTTGCTTTCTATCAAATCAAAGCGCCTATTGCTGCGATTCCAGCTATTATTCTGGCACTACTGCTCTATAGACAAAAACTAAATACGGCGATTGAAACGTTTTTAGAAGGCGCTAGCCATCCTAATCTGATTTTGATGTTTATGGTCTTTATGCTCGCAGGCGCATTCGCGAGTGTATCCAGTGCGATTGGTAGCGTGGATGCGACTGTTCAGTTAGGGCTTTCACTCATTTCAACAGAATTTGTATTGCCCATGCTGTTTATCATTGCGGCATTTATTGCCACAGCGATGGGAACATCCATGGGCACCATCGCTGCCTGCGCACCCATTGCCTTTGGCTTTACTCAGGCCACCGATATTGCACCAATTTATGCGATTGGGGCTGTAGTCAGCGGTGCAATGTTTGGTGATAATTTATCCATGATTTCAGATACCACCATTGCAGCCACACGTAGCCAAAATGTGGAACTTCGAGATAAATTTAGGGTCAATGTCTGGATCGCCCTACCCGCAGCAATCATGACCTTGATGATTTATATTTCACTAAGCCATCAAGCAGAAGCAATTCAAGCAAAGCCTTATGACCCCTTGCTCATTTTGCCCTATCTTGCTGTGTTTTTTCTTGCTTTTACACGATTACACGTACTTGCGGTGTTAATGATTGGTGTGATGCTATCGGGTGTGATTGGGCTAATTGAGCAACCTGAATTTGACTTATTAAAACTCAATAACTCAATTTATGATGGCTTTGTCAGCATGTTTGAAGTGGCATTACTTTCCATGTTGCTAGGCGGCTTATCTACACTGATGCAAAAAGAAGGCGGTTTAACGTGGCTGATTCAACGTATTTATCGTATGACTCGCTTATTTAAATTTGGTAAACAATGTGCAGGTGAATTAGGCATTAGTTTTCTAGTCATATTTTCAAATTTATTCGTTGCCAATAATACCGTTGCCATTATTTTATCAGGTGATATGGCACGTGAAGTGGCGAGAGAATATGGTGTTGATCCTAAACGAAGTGCAGCTTTGCTCGATATTTTTTCTTGCGTCATTCAAGGGATTATTCCCTACGGCGCACAGCTCTTACTCGCATGTTCAATTGCCAAACTCTCTCCAGTCGAATTGATTGGCACGATCTACTACTGCTGGATTCTTGCGATTTGTGCAGTCCTTGCAATTGTGTTTAATTACCCACGTTTAAAAACACGCTAAAAGCAATCCATAAATCTCTTTAGTTTGGTTTAAATCTAAAGAGATTTTAAAAACTGCTTGGGTGTAACCCCTGTCCAGCGTTTGAAGGCTCGACCAAATGCACTTTGATCTGCATAATTTAAACGCTCAGCAATTTCAGAGAATGATTTCCCTTGCTGTAAATAAAGCTTACTTTGCTCTAAACGATACTGATCTAAAATATCTTGAAAATTAAGCTGATAGGTTTTGAGTTGACGCTGCAAGGTTCTTTCTGAGCAATGCAAACGCTTTGCCACATAGCTGAGTAGCAACTCTTCCTGTTGTAATAAACCTTGCTCAATATAGCTCTGTATTTTTTGGCGAAATTGCTGTTGCTGAATATCAAAAGAAGCAAGGCTATCCAATGATTGCTGTGCCTGATTAGATAACACATGATTCAACTGCTGATCTGCTGCAATACTTTTTGCTTTTAAAATTTGATTGGAAAAGCGAATGGCATATTGCCCAGCTTGAATTTGAATCGGACAGCCATAAAATTTTTCAAAGTGATATAAAGCCGTATGTGGCATGTATCCAAATTGAATCATCTGTGGGGGAACAAGAGCATCTTGTACAATCGATTGAGAAATTTTAAAGATCAGTGCTAAATTCAGCTCATACATTTCCCGATAATCACGATAAGATGCCCCCCAAACAATTTGAATATACTCAGCAAACTGCTGAACATTCAGTTGTTCTAAATTGGTCTGTTTAAAAACGAGAGAATAGTAACGTTGTAAAAGCTGTAAAGCCTGTTGTAGATCTAAACTGGTTGAAGCTAAATACCCCATTAAACCCAAATCTTGCAAATTGGCATGTTCAGCTAACACCAATGTAATCGGTCGAGGGAAATAAGGTTGCGCCGATTGCAAAAGCAATGCATAACGTTCGACATCAAAATCCTGCTCATCTGGATTTTCTAAACAGGCATGAAAAGCTTGCCAAAGCTCAGGCGCAACAACTTTAGACAAATCAATTTGTTCTTGTTGTAAAACACGATTAAACAATCGCAAATATCCAATGATAATTTTAACTGACATATCCCGATCTCATCCTGATCTGTCGTTATTTGTATAAAACTTGGCTGTAACTGTCAAAACATTTCATCGAACTTTTTTCATACTGAGTTTAAGAAAAGACAAGGAATGGTAAAAATGAATGCACACGTTTCCTATCAAGTTGAACCCGTTGTAAGAACAAAATTAGATTTTCATTTAGATCAGGCACCACGTTTTTGGTTTGGTGGTGATCCGTTCCGTACTCGTATGTTTGATGCGTTGAGCCTAACTTTCCCTGATGGCGAACGCTATTTTATTGAATGTGTGCGTTTATTCCGCGACAAAATTAATGATCCTGATTTGCAAGAACGTGTGGCTGATTTTATCCGCCAAGAAGCACAACATGGCATGGCACATGACAAAATGAATCAGATCATGAAAGAACAAGGTATGCCTGTGGATCAATTCACCACTCGGTTGAAAAAGATTTTTAGATTTGAATTAAAAAACCGTTCAGCTCAATACAACATTGCCATGACCGCAGCCGCAGAGCATTTAACTGCATTAATGGCAGATACCTTTTACAGTAAAAAGGAAACTTTAGCGGAAGCCGATCCTTTTGTTCGTGCGTTATTTGCTTGGCATGCGATTGAAGAAATGGAACATCGTGATGTTGCTTTTGATGTCATGCGTGAAGTGGGTGAAGTACCTGAAACAACTCGACGTTTTGCACTGCTCTTTACCACAGTGATGATGTTTGGCTTTACCTTATATCGTACTGATGTGATGTTAAAAACTGATGGTTTTAATTTAAGACAACGCTTTGATATGGCACGAAAAGGTTTACCGTGGTTCTTTGGTCGTAACGGTATTTTGACTGCAAAAAGAGCTCAATATAATGACTGGTTTAAAAAGGATTTTCATCCAAATCAACACCCTGTTATTCGTCAATATGATGTTTGGATTGATACTTTGGCGAAAACCAATGACCCAATTGCAGCTGGTGAAGCTTTTTGGCAAGCGGGGCTTTAATTCACTATATAGAAAATCTCATTTAGCGTTCCACCGTACAACGGTGGAACGAGGCAACAGCAATCAATTTTAGCTTTAGCAACATCAATACCAAGATAAAACATAATCTTACCTACCTGATCTACCCAACTATTGTTTTAGCATAATCACCGTCTTTTCTTGTGAATACAGCATCAGAGTGCTTAGTTACCGTCCAGAGTTGTGCAAGTGATTAGGGCAAATTACAGGTTTTATCTCAAACCCAAACTTTATGTTTTGCTAGTACACGAAACTCTGTAATTTGCAATATAGTGATAGCTAATCACTATGAGGGGTAAGATACAAGCTAGTACAACTAAAATTATAGATTATCACTTGGATTTCCATACATTGTTTTCTGCCACTCATAAGTCACACCAAGCCGTTCTCTAGCAGAATTAATAATAACCCCAGCTTCCCATTCAAACGTATTTTTACCATCTACTGAGAACTTTTGCAAAAGCATTGCTTCTAATGGATCACTATCTAATATTAGCTGTGCAATCCATCCACCAGAACCATTAAAGTCATATCTAGAAATTATATAATCATAAAAATCTATATCTTGAATCCACATACGATTAGGAATATATCTCTTAAATGAATCTAATTTCTTATCATCTAATGATAATATAAAATCCTCCACCACATCTGCGAGTGTCGATCTATTACGCATTAACATATATTATCCAACCTATTGTTTATTTGGAATAAACATATAATTTATTCCTTTCGTATTTTTCAGAATTTGATCATAAATCAATTAACCATTATATATAACCATTTCATTTTTAGTTAATTCCTCGTTCCACCGCTGTGCGGTGGAATGCCAAACAGGTTGATTTTTACACCTAGAAATCAGTAAAAGATTTAACTTATTGATTCCAATTTATACACACATCAGTCAAACCCAATAAACTAGCATAACTTCTTGCGCTGCTATAACGCCAATGAGTCACTTCATCGATAAATCCTCTTTTTACAGGATTTTGATGAATATAATCGACTTTTTGGCACATCATTACTTCATCTAAAATCATTTAAGGATGGACACCCTCTTGCCATAACTGGATTTTACGATCTTCACTCTTATAGCTTTTCTTATAATACTTAAGTTGATCTAATATTGTCTTTTTGCATTGCGCTCAGTTAAATAAGCGATAATCTTTTTCGCAGTAAATGCCTTAAATAGTGCAATATCTTTGGAAATATTTTCACTTTGTGCAATAAGATGAATATGGTTTTCCAACATCACCCACGCATATATTTTTACATTTTCTTGTTGTAAAAATCTTAAACTCTCAATAACGATATTTGCGATATGTGGACTAGAAAAAATAGATAACCAATGCAAAATTGTGCAAGTCATAAAATAGGGATGCTGGTTATCTTTAAATTTATAACGACTGCGTGCCATTAGATTGAATTGTTATTTTTAAGGGTCGGATAAGTTTAATATAGCAACCAAATACTTTTATAAATCATAAACTAACCAGTTTGGCGTTCCACCGTACAACGGTGGAACGAGACAAATGTTTCAACTCTCTGGAAATTCAATTTCCAATTTATTACCTAATAACCTATCTTTACCATGAGTACATATCTCTAACTCAAACTCCGATACAAGCTTAATCACTACGTTGAGCTGTTCAGAACTAAAGCATTGTGGTACTCCACCCTCTACTGAATACTCTGGAATATTTTCGTTTGAAATATAAATTTTACTATTACCTGCAAGTGAGGATCTCAACCAAATTAATTTATCATTGATAGACATATCTGCTAAACTTTGATCAATGGGGTGACATTCTCCTGAATCAACCAAGTTTATTAACCTTTGCAATTCTAAAAGAGGCTTTCCTCTCAGTTCCCATATAGCATTACAAAGTGTCATGCTGATAGCTTCATTTTGAAGTCCGTTATCATCAAGGCAATAAACTATTGGATATAGAGATTTATTTGTTAACAAAATTAACTCTGCAATTATTTTCTTCACGGTGTGTACTCAGGATAACCACGCCACAAGTTTACACTTGTATAATTTGGTTCAAAAAATTTAAATGATACTCCACCAGATACACCCTGATAGGTTTTACCTGAAATCACACTTCTGTTCAACCATGCTCTACTCATTTTACCTTTAGCTTGGGCTAAAGACCATTTAAGAGGGGTCATTGAAGAATAGCCTTCAAATACTTTTATAAATCATAAACAAATCAGTTTGGCGTTCCACTGTACAACGGTGGAATGAGGCAAAATTAAGCACGAACACTTCTTTGCCAGTCAATAAATGCTCTCTCGTCTGGTAATTTTTTTAACCCTTGGTAATACTGAACACGATCCGCCATACCTAAAGCCTCAATATGACAGAAAAAATCATCATCTTGCACAGGTATAGCATACTCGTAACAGAAAGTCGGGCTAGTAAAGCTAGCAAAATAATCATTCACCAGTTGAATAGCCTCATCACTGGAGTACCTATAAGACGCTTGCAGATGCTTGACTACACGCTCAAATAGGTACATCACGTCATCATCCGCAGAAACTTTTAACTCAACCATATAGAGCTACCTTATTTAGACATATATCTATTGAACAGGTTTACTGCCGCATCAGTATGGATCAGCTCTCTCACCCCAATGCCAGATAGTTCCATCCCTACCTACTCGTTGCCTCATTCCACCGCTGTGCGGTGGGATCTTGCGCAATAATATTCCTCATGGTTGATATTTTTCAACATCACCATTTCGCATAGTGCTGTTCTAATAATCCATATTCATTATCTAATAACACCAATTCAACATTTTCATGTTCAATCGTGCCGCTGACTTTCGCTTGCCATTGATTAAACTGACTACCAATCAAACGCAGGTTAATATTTTCAAAACGACACCACCCAGTTTCAACCAATAAATTCAATCGCTCATCCAAAGAACGAATTGACCAACAGTTTTCATTTTGTTGTTCAAATAAAATATCGGTTAGTGGATATAAACGACCATCAACCCACAACGCATTTTCATTACCAAAGCTTTCATTGACACCTGATGCGAGATTCAAACCAATACGGCGATCATTTGCATCTCGAAATTGACAAGATAACCAAAACCAAGCGGTTTCAGGTCGTAAAAAACCACAGGTATCATCGAGTGCAGCAAGGCTGTGAGAATTAAATTCAATCTGCTGTTGATCTGGGCTAATGAAAAAACCTTCTACAGCCAAAGTGGTTTGTTTTTGTGTATATGTCCAACCATTGATCCCTGTTGGGCTACATAAACTGAGTGCATCCGTACCTGCACAGAAAATACGTGCTTTCAGTTGTACTTCGCCATGTTTGGTCACTTGGATATAACGCACACCATTGGCGTGTTGCATATCAAATTGATAAGCCGATTTTTTAAAATAGCTTTGACTGAATAAAGGTTGTTCATCGAGTTGAGTTTTCAATGCTAATGGCTGAATCGCATTCCATTCGATTACTTTTTCAGAAAGGTGATCATAGACATAGAAAAATCCATGCCCTGCCCATGATAGATCGACAATCGCAATACCAATACTGTAATGCTCATGTTGTAAACCACAAAATTTAAATTTTTTATACTTAAGTTGCTTACGCCAACCTTTTAGCACCTGACCATAAGGTGTTTTATAAATATAGTCATCTAGATTAATTTTTGAGGGTATCTGATCAAAACGCCCATAACGAGGCTGACCATTCTCTTGTATTAATTTCACAATATTCCCCAAAATAAATTAACGTGCATGGACTGTTCTGACCTGATTTTTACCATTGTGCTTAGCTTCATATAGTGCTTTATCTGCTTGTTCAAATAAACTCATATAATCAAAACCGCTATGAACTGTACTACTTACCCCAAAGCAAGCTTGAACATAAATAAATTCCGTTTCATTAACTTCAATTGCACTTTGCTCTAATGCTTTACGACAGACCTCTGCTACCGCAACTGCATTTTCAATTAAAGTAAATGGCAATAAAATAACGAACTCTTCACCACCATAACGTCCAATCACATCACTGGCTCGCAAATTTCTTCTTAATATATCGGCAACATGTTTTAAAACCAAATCACCTTGATGATGTCCATATTGATCATTAATTTTTTTAAAATTATCAATATCGACCATAATTAATGATGTTTCACGGTGAGTAATTTGTGCCTGCTGCATCTGTAAATCAATAATTTGATTAACCCCACGGCGGTTAAGCAGACTCGTTAATTCATCAGTGCAACTCAGTTTTTCTATTTTTGAGTTATATCTACGCCAACGCTCTACACTAATATCAAATAAAGTTATGGTAAATGCTGCATATAAAGTCGTATAAAACATTGAATAAACAATCTGGGTATTCTGAACATCTTTATGCAACAATATATATGGCTTATAAGCCATCGCATAATCTAGACAACCAAATACAGTGAGCCCAGATAAAAGAAAATATGCAACAATATAAGAAACCAAACCAAAATAAACAACAAAACGAGGGAACAACAATAATGCCGTAAAGGCAATTCCCATAAAAATAATCCCATTAAGAATGTTCAGCAAACCAATTCCTATTGGCAAACCTAACAGTGAAAATGGGTAATAGACAGATAGAAATAATACATAATAAATATGAAATTTTGGCTTATTTTTAATAAAAAAACCAAATAAGATTAAAAATGCATTTAAAACAAATATACTGGGATACAACCACTGAAGTTTAATCAACAACTCAGTATTTGCTAAAGGGTGATACATATATTTTATTTGCATAAAATATATAACAATCGCAGTAAAACTGGCATAAATGAGTATAGATTGGGATTTTTTGACTAAATCCCAATCCAAAATGACAAGAAAGGCTTTACTGATATATCTGGGTAAGGAGTATTTCATCCCCTACAATCCTGTATGATTATTATCGTGTTATACGTCCATGTATAGCTAGTCAGCGCATAAAAATCAATGCTGTTTTAGCACACTATTCATCCAATAATATCACATAAATATTCAGTTTTATAAGTCGACCATCGGAATACCATCAATTTTAGCAACGGTCATCAAGTCTTTATCGCCACGACCTGAAACCGTTGCAATAATGATTTGATCTTTCGACATGGTTGGTGCAAGTTTGGTGACATAAGCCATCGCATGTGAACTTTCAAGCGCAGGAATAATCCCTTCAATCTGTGTTAAATCACGGAAGCCTTGTAGTGCTTCATCATCTCGGATTGGCACATATTCAACACGATGCATATCTTTTAAGAAGCTATGCTCTGGACCAACACCAGGATAGTCCAAACCAGCTGAAATACTATGGGTTTCAATGATTTGACCTTGCTCATCCGACATCAGGTAAGTACGGTTACCATGTAATACACCAACATGCCCTGCATTTAATGGCGCAGAGTGCTTACCTGTTTCAATACCATAGCCCGCGGCTTCAACACCGTACATTTTCACATCTTGGTCATTCAAGAATGGATAGAACAAGCCCATTGCATTAGAACCACCACCAACACAAGCGACCAAAGCATCAGGTAAACGCCCTGCTTGCGCTTGGATTTGTTGACGTGCTTCACGACCAATGATTGATTGGAAATCACGAACGAGTTGTGGATATGGATGTGGACCAGCAACAGTACCAATCACATAATAAGTCGTATCAACATTAGTCACCCAATCACGCATTGCTTCATTCATGGCATCTTTTAATGTTTTTGAACCGCTTTGCACAGAAACTACCGTCGCCCCAAGCAAACGCATACGATATACATTCATGGCTTGACGTTTTACGTCTTCAGCACCCATGTACACCACACATTCCATACCTAAACGTGCAGCAATCGTCGCGGTCGCAACACCATGTTGACCCGCACCAGTTTCTGCAATAATACGTTTTTTGCCCGACAGTTTTGCCAATAAAGCCTGACCAATCGTGTTGTTGACCTTATGTGAACCCGTATGGTTCAAGTCTTCACGTTTCAGGTAAATTTGCGCACCGCCGAGGTGCTGAGACCATCGTTCAGCATGATAAAGTGGACTCGGACGACCAACATAGAACGCAAGATCACGGTCAAACTCTGCTAAAAACTGGGCATCATTTTTCATACGACCATAAAGACTTTCTAAGTCTTCAAGTGCAGCCATAAGCGTTTCTGACACAAAACGCCCACCATGAATACCAAAATGCCCCTGAGCATCTGGAAACTGGGTGTAGTCAATCGCCTGATTTTGTTGACTAAGGTTTTGCTGATCCACGTTGGACTCCTTGCATAAATTTTTCAATGAGTTGTTGGTCTTTTATACCTTTTGCGGACTCGACGCCTCCGCTGACATCCACAGCAAAAGCTGCTGTGGTATCAATAGCGTCACTCACATTTTCAGGGGTTAAGCCCCCTGCCAAGATTAGTGGAATATCGAGTTTTGGAAATTTATTCCAGTCGAAACAGTGACCTGTTCCACCTTTTAAATCAGGATGCCACGCATCAAGTAGAATTGCACTTGCACCTACCGCTTGATAGCGTTGAATTTCGGTCAAAATATCTAAATCGGGTTTAACCTGAATGGCTTTGTACCAACGGCGCTTACATTGCTGTGCAATCTGTTGGCATTGTTCAGGTGTTTCATCGCCATGTAGTTGTAATACATCCAAAGGAACTGAATCAAGCACTGTTTGTATTTCTTCTGCGCTTGCATTTACAAATAAGCCAATCAACTGAACATAAGGCGGTACTGACTTTGCTAATACTTGAGCTTGCTCAATACTGACATGACGTGGACTTGGAGGAAAGAAGACCAATCCAATTGCATCTGCTCCAGCTTGTACAACAGCATTAATATCTTGAGCGCGAGTGATTCCACAAATTTTGGCACGAGTTCGCAGTTGAGCTTGGCGCATTTGATGTCCAATTTGAAATGAGTATTTGCTACGCTCATATTGTAAAGCAATTTGACAGAATTTGGGCAAAGTTCATTTCCAAATGCAATTGTTTAAAAAACGTGAACACTTTATACTTTGCTCAATCTCACAACAAGTCTAAAGCAAATTCTTTTGCTTATAGGGAAGTTGGTGCAAATCCAACACTGCCCTCGCAACGGTAACACCGAATTATTAATCTCAGCTAAACGCCAAATCACTGCATCTGAATGATGTGGGAAGATGATTAATAGCATCACGATTGTGATGATATAGTGAAGTCCGGAGACCTGCTTGTTGTTTATTTCCACGTTAACATTCACGATGGGTGAATGTATGGAGCGACATCATGTCTACTATTTTTCAACCGACACGCTTAGTTGGTGCTATCGCTATTGCGATGGGGTTTTCTTCAACTACTTTTGCTCAAGATCAATCAACGGATAAAACAGCAACACTTGATACGATTGTTGTAACAGCATCTCGTACTGAAGAAAAGTTAAAGAATGTTCCTGCACGCCTTACAGTAATTGATCAAAAGACGATTGAGCAAAATCCTATATTAAATATCTCTGATGTCATTCAACGTGATCCATCGGTATATATAAAACAAAGCGGTGGCTTAGGACAAATTTCTGAGATTTCACTTCGCGGTGCCAAATCAGTTCACACTTTAGTTCTTAAAGATGGTGCTCGTTTAAATAGTCAAAATGAACTTGCCCCACTCTATCCTGCATTTTTAGATACAACTGATGTTCAACAAGTTGAAATCTTAAAAGGACCTGCATCTGTACAATATGGTAGTGATGCGATTGGTGGTGTTGTCCAATTAATTTCAAAAAGACCTGAAAAAACAGGTGCCGATTTAACTGGCATTTATGGGGAAAATAATACTTATAAAACGATCGCCAATGCCAATTTAGTGACTGATCAAGGTTTTTATGCACAAGTCGGTGGTCAACGCTTAGAAAGCGATGGCACACGCATTCTAGAAAGCCAAGCTAAAAGTGAAAAAGCCAGTTATGACCAAAAGGGCTATCACGCCAAAGTCGGTTTTTATCAAGAAAATACAATAGATGCTTCTGCTTCAATTAGTGAAAATAAAGGAACCAATATTTTCACTAATAACTATATTACCAATACAGCACAACGCCAATTTGAGAATCGTGTCATTAATGCAAAGCTTGCCTACAATATTTTGCCTGATTTAATCGTAAATGCACGTTATTCAAATGCGCAAGATAAGCAAAATGTACCTTCTTATGGCTCACGCTACGACACTGAAAATAATGAAGGTGATTTAAGCCTAAAATGGAAATTCACCCAAAATCAAAATATCTTAGTTGGTGCAACATATACGGATGCAAATTATCAAACCAACACAATTTTAAAAGGTGATCAGAGTGTTGATAGTACAGGCTATTACCTCCAACACCAATTTAAAAATGAACAATTTGATACGCAAGTGGGTGTACGTTTAGAAGACAATGAGCGCTTTGGTGATCATACCGTTGGTCAAGCTGCTGTTCGCTATCATTTCTTACCGAATGCAAGTGTGTATGCGAATATTGGAAGTGCATTCCGTGCACCAACACTCAATGAAATGTACTCACAATGGGGAGGAAATATTGATTTAAAACCAGAGGAAAGTACTTCTTATGAAATTGGTGCTGACTATCAATTGAATCAAAAGTTACTTGCAAATATTTCACTTTATCAAAATGAAGTTAAGAATTTAATTTCATCTCAATGTATTGCAACCTGTGATGGTGATTGGGTAACAACTTTTCCTGTTTATCAAAACTTAAACGTTGATAAAGCCACATTTAAAGGTGGTGAATTAGGTTTAAAATGGCAACAAGATGATTACTTCATTTCAACCCAATATGCCTATGTAAAAACTGAAAATAAAGAAACTGGGTTAGAAATAGCTTACAGACCAAAAAATACTGTTACCCTAACAACTGGTTTAGAGAACTCTATCTACGGTATCAATATTTCAGCGATTGCTCGTTCAAAATCAAATGCATCAAATACTGCAAATCCTATTCAAGTACCAGGCTATGCGACGATGGATTTCAACGCCTTTTGGAATATTAATCCAAATGTAAAAGTCTTTACCAACATTCAAAACCTTTGGGATAATCAGTACCACCAAGTATCTCGATCTGCAACAGATTGGTATATCAACGGTGGTCGCCAAGCTTCTATGGGTGTGACTTTACGTTATTAATCGTGCAATCTAGACAATAAAAATATTTTCTTAACTCCAATTTCGGGGTAATGTTCTGACCGACATTATCCCCTTTTTTATTTGTAGGACAGTTTCATGGGACATCGTTTAAGTAAAATCTATACACGCACAGGTGATTCAGGCACAACAGGGCTTGGGGATGGCTCACGTGTTGCTAAAGATGACTTACGAATTAATGCGCTAGGTGATGTAGATGAACTCAATGCCACGATTGGCGTATTAAGAGCACAAATCAGCGCATCTCAAATTGAAAATAAAGCTGATTGGGATAAAAGTTTAAGCTTGATCCAACATTGGCTGTTCGATTTAGGCGGTGAAGTTTGTATTCCGAACTACCATTTACTCCAACCAATTTGTATCGAATTTCTTGAAAAAGAAATTGATCACATGAATGAATCGCTACCAATGCTCAAAGAGTTTATCTTACCTTCAGGTAGCTTAGCATGTAGTTATGCACATCAAGCTCGTGCCGTATGCCGCCGTGCAGAACGCGCTTTAATGTCAGTACACAACCGTGATCAAAACATTCAAGCTACTGCATTACAACTTTTAAACCGTTTATCTGACTGGTTATTTGTTGCTTCGCGTGCTTTGCAGTGTGCAGAAGGCGGTAGTGAAGTACTTTGGCAAAAAAACATTAATGATAGTATTGATCAAGCATAATTATTTTAAGGCAAATCAAAATGCGAATCATTGGTCATCGTGGCGCACGTGGCGAAGCTCCTGAAAATACGTTAGGTGGCTTTCGTTATCTGCATGATTTAGGTATACGTGCTGTCGAGTTTGATGTACGTCAACTCAAAGATGACCAATTGGTGGTGATTCATGATGATGATTTTGTTCGTACTACGGGCAAATTACAGCATGTTGAAAGCTGTAATTTACCCGAGGCTCAGCAATTCGATCATCGTCATCAATGGCATGCTTGGGCATTTGAAGAATACACACCTAGCCTGCCCCACGTGATGGCTTGTTTAACGGACTTTGAACATATTGAAGTTGAAATTAAAGCAGTTGCAGATGAAGCTGCTGCTGAGCGTTTAATTCTGCAATTACATCAAGATTTAGTTGGCTTTGAACAGGCTGCTACGATTACCAGTTTTGATGTAAAAATTTTAGCGGCATTGCAACAACACCAAAGTCATTTTAAACGCGGTCTGTTGGTTGAAATTCCAATCGGGGAATATGCAATCGAACTCGCACATCAATACGGATGCTGCCAAATTGGCTGGAAAGATCAACTTGCAACCGATCAAATCATTCAGCTCACTCAGCAAGCTCAGCTTGACGTCAGTGTTTGGACAGTTAATGAGGTTGAACGTGCCAAACACCTACAACAATTAGGCATTCAAGGCTTGATCACCGATGTACCAAGCACCATGTTACAAAATCTGACTTTATAAAACAGCGGAATTTATTCCGCCAACTGATTTTATTTTTTAGATTGCGCCTGAATTAAACGCTGCCCTTTTGCATCTAATAAATATAAATTCGTCCCTTCAATCTGAAAACGTTCAATCCGCTGCATCGCATCCATAAGGTCTGCTTCTTGTGCTAATGCTTTATCACAACTAAAGTGCTGCGCTCTCACATCAAAACCCATTTTGTTTTGGGTAAAATCATATTGATACGTCCCATAAATAATATTGCAGCCTGTATGACCTGAAACAGTTTTAGCAATAGAATTCAGCGAAAAACTTGGATATTGGTTGAAAAATAAAGCACGTTTATTTTGAATCATGGTAATTTGCCAATTTACATCTTGAACGCCATCATTACTCTTGCGAACTTGCATGGGTGGCAATTGATTTACACGCTTTGGCTGTAAGCTATTTTTATTGACTTGAGTTGGTTGGCTTTGACATGCAATAAGCACGGAAGCGGCAGATAATATTAAAGTTTTGTAAAAAGACTTGCTCAAAGAATAAATTGTATTTTTCACACTTATTTGTTCAGACATTGATTTATTTCGCCTTTTAATTCATTGATTAATTCAACAAATGAATTCTGTTACTGTTCTTTCAATACAACTGTAGAATAATACTAGTGCTAACTAATCTGAGCATGCTAATATCAGGCATAAAATAGCAATATATCGTCATGATTGGTTTTGCTATCTCGTTTGGTTTTATATCTTGTGTAAACAAGGTTTTTAGGAGCGCTGACGGATATGACTTCCGCCCCACTCAAGAAAGCACCCATTAATTGGATTGCAATTTTTGCATTGGTATTTTTACCAGTTGTTGCACTCATTTCGATTCCAATTTATACCTATTATCATGACTTTAGTATGGGCGCATGGATTAGCATGTTTGTCTTACTAGGTGTAAGCAGTTTAGGTATCACTGCTGGCTATCATCGTTTATGGGCACACCGTGCTT
Organism: Acinetobacter sp. ANC 4805; assembly: GCF_022549495.1. GTDB lineage: Bacteria > Pseudomonadota > Gammaproteobacteria > Pseudomonadales > Moraxellaceae > Acinetobacter. The sequence goes on along the minus strand of NZ_JAKZGD010000002.1, from coordinate 100,946 downwards.
ATGAAGCAACCCTACCTTTAAAAATCATTCTTATGATTATGGGTACTTTTGCAGTTCAAAATAGTATCTTATTTTGGGCTTCAGGTCACCGTACCCATCATCGTCATGTTGATGATATCGATCAAGACCCTTATTCGATTAATAATGGATTCTGGTATGCACATATGGGTTGGATGTTACGTAACTACCCTGCGGCCGAACCAAATTATAAAAATGCACCTGATTTGTTAAATGACAAATTAGTCATGTTCCAAAATAAATATTATGTTCCTTTAGTTATTGCTGTTCATGCAGGTATTTTGTTGCCTGTCGGTTGGTTGGTTGGTGATATCTGGGGTGTATTACTTTTAGGTGGTTTAGTTCGTTTGTTCCTTAGCCATCATGTCACCTTCTTCATTAACTCACTCTGTCATATGTGGGGTAAACGCCCTTACACTGACGAAAATACTGCACGTGATAACTTCATCTTAGCCATCCTCACTTGGGGTGAGGGCTATCATAACTATCACCATATTTTCCAATACGATTATCGTAACGGCGTAAAATGGTGGCAATATGACCCTACAAAATGGTTAATTTGGACAAGTTCTAAGTTAGGTTTAGCCAAAAATCTACGTCGTATTCCAAGCTTTAATATCCAAAAAGCAGAGCTTGCGATGAAGTTTAAATATGCTGAACAAGACCTCGCAATTTATGGTCACGATGTAAATACTGATATCGCTCAGATGAAACAACGTATTGCTCAAGAATATGAAGCATTTACCAATACATTAAATGATTGGGCTAAATTGAAAGAGCAAGAACTACAAGCGAAAAAAGCGGCAATGGCTGAAAAAATCCATCAAATGGATCATAAGCTTAAAGTTGATTTCCAACTCCTTGAACATCGCCTTGCACACCATCGTGAATGTTTAGAAACATTAGTGCGTAATATCAAAAAAGCACCAGTTTCGGAATAAAAATTATTCAACAAAATGGTCTCTTTAGAGGCCATTTTTTATGCCTATTTAAAGACTCAGCTCATAACCACAATTCACTATTTTAGACCTATCTTTGTTATAGTCATCATTCAGTTCCTTGCCATGATATTGACCTATGCATTTCAATCCTCGCTATCCATCTCTTAATTCAAAGCTCTATCATCAGCAACAACCAAGTCCTTTACGTGGTGCAAAAGCAGGTCATTTCAACGAGGTCTTGGCAGATGAATTGGAATGGAGTGAAGAAGATAAAGCCAATTGGGTCGAGATTTGTAGTGGGCAAAAAACTTTTGCTGAATTTACGCCCTTGGCAATGGTGTATGCAGGTCATCAATTTGGTCAATGGGCAGGTCAATTAGGCGATGGACGTGGTTTATTGATTGGACAAATTCTAAATCAACATGGGCAAACCATTGATCTACACCTCAAGGGTGCTGGCTCTACCCCCTACTCTCGTATGGGCGATGGTCGTGCCGTACTTCGTTCAGTTATTCGAGAATATTTAGCTGGACATGCACTTAATGCACTTGGTGTAGCATCTAGTCATGCGGTTGGTTTCACCACATCGACACAAGGTATACAACGTGAAACCTTAGAACTTGGTGCAATGTTGTTACGCACTTCAGAATGTCACATTCGCCTCGGTCATTTTGAGTGGATCAATCAATATGCACCTGAACTTTTAACTGAATTTACGCAAAAGTGTATCGAATGGCATTATCCAGAATGTTTAGAAGCTGACAATCCAAACCTTGCGTTTGCTAAAGCTGTCATTGAACGTACAGCAATCATGATCGCCAAATGGCAATTGGTCGGTTTTGCGCATGGTGTGATGAATACCGATAATTTAAATATTACAGGCTCAACATTAGATTTTGGTCCTTATGGTTTTATGGAACGTTTCCGTCCAAATTGGATCAATAACCATTCGGACTATCAAGGTCGCTATACCTATCAAAACCAACCCAGTATTGGACACTGGAATTTGTGGACATGGTTGAACAATCTTATTCCTTTAACTAAGCCTGAGCATAAAGAACAATTCAAACAAGATTTAGCGACTTGCTTAGAACAATTTGAACCAATCTTTCTACACCACTACGGTCAAGGACTTTGTGAAAAGATGGGACTCCCCCATTTTCATAAAGACAGTTTAGATTGTAGTTTTGCATTCTTACGAATTTTACAAACGGAACAACTCGACTATACGCAAAGTTTTATTCGCCTACAAAACAAGGCATATAAAGCACTCCGTGATGACTGCTTAGACCTACGTCAGTTTGATGCTTTTCTACATCAATATCAGGACATTCGTAACAATCAGGATACGGATGAATTAGATCGAATTATGCAAGGTGCCAATCCACATTATATTTTACGCAATCACATGGCACAAAAAGCGATTGAACAAGCTGAACGTGGTGATTTCAGTGAAGTTGAGCGTTTATTTAAGCTACTCCATCAGCCTTATCAAAAACAGCCTGAGTTGGAAACTGAACAAGATACCGCACCTTTACCAAGTGATGTGCCTGAAATTTCAGTAAGTTGTTCATCGTAGAAGATCAATGATGAAACTCAAGTTTGTTGTTGGATTTATAATAGTGATTCTTTTCAGTGGACTGACTTTTTATCAGTATGGGAAGTTTCTGCCTACATTCACACCAACACACAAACCTCTTTCAGCACAAGATATACAACGACTCAATCAAACCAAACCTGTGACTTCAATTGAAGTGTTTAAAAGCCAACGACTTCTACAATTGAAACATCAAGATGAAGTGATTCGAAGCTATCCGATTCGTTTGGGCTTTAACCCAATCGGGCATAAACAATTTGAAGGTGATGGCAAAACACCTGAAGGAACGTACTCAATCGACTGGCGCAATCCTCAAAGTTCATATTATAAATCGCTACATATTTCCTACCCGAATCAAAACGATCTGGCTTTCGCCAAACAGCAGCATCAATCTACAGGTGGAGACGTTATGATTCATGGAACAGTGCCTACACGGGCAGCTTCATTGCCTTCAAGCGCAACTTATATGCCTCGTAAAGATTGGACTTTGGGCTGTATTGCTGTCACTAATTCAGATATGGATGAAATATGGGCACTCGTCTCCAATCATACAAAGATCAATATTCACCCGTAATTTTTGAAAACTATCCACATTTTCTGTGGATAATGTTGTGGTTATCCACAGGATAAAATGAGATTGATAAAAAATGTCCCAACAACAAAGCTATAGTGAATACTTTTACCTCACCATTACCCAAGACAGTGAACAAGATGTTCAACAGATTATTGAACAATATCATTTTGATCGAATGTGTGGCTATGAAGCTTGGAATAAAGGTCAAATCAGTGATGATGGTACACATCAATTTCAACAGATGTGTATTCGCTTTGATGTCGATGACTGTCAAGATGATGCACAGCAATTATTTCATTGGTTTACTCGTCTTAAACATAACACTTCTATCTTACAAATATCACCCGATTTCAACTGTACTCTGCATTTGGTCACGCATGATGTAAATACGCAAGGCGCTGGTTTTCATCTTAATATTGATCTATTACGGGAGCTGAGCGAATTAAATGCTAGATTTCATTTACATGGTTATTTGGATCAAGATGATGGACACAATTATCCATATGCAAAACCAATAGTAACAATAGAAGAATCAAGACCATGTAGTGAATATGCTTATTTCTGTATTTGGTCTAAATTACCAGCAAAGGAGTTACAACAACTGTTTCCTGAATTAACTTTTGAAGTATATTTTGATCAGGGTCGTAATATTATTCGACCAAATGCAGTGATTAGACCGAGGATCAATCATCGTAATTCATCAATAAATCTTTCTTCACGTTTAAATCGAGAAACAGTAAAACTGAATGAGCATATCAGTGATGTACTGGAACAGTTACAACCTTATCAAAGTACCTTACAGCAGCTATTTTTTAATCCCCAATATTCACTCGGTATCAGTGCAACTGGGCATGTTGAAAATCCACATCACCGACTCGTCAGTGCAGCCAATATTCAACAATTGTTTGCACTAGGTTTGAGTTTAGATGTGGATTATTATTTTGCTTAGATTAGAACTCTATTATTCATCAGGATATTCAAAACGATAACCAACGCCATAAACGGCTTGAATCCATTCATGGCGATTACCTGTTTCGGCAGCATCTGTGATCTTACGGCGTAGGTTTTTGATATGGCTGTCAATCACACGATCGGCCACATCAAAACTATCAGGGTTAATATGATCTAACAGTTGCGCACGTGAATAAACTTGACCGAGATGCTCCAAAAATAATTCCAATAAACGAAATTCAGTTGGCGTTAAAGTTAATGCTTTTTGTTGATACCAAATCCGTTGCTGCGCTTTGTCTATACGAAATAAATCATTTTGATCAGGTTCTGCCTTACGCTCCAAACGGCGTAAAACAGCTTGAACACGAGCAACCAACTCTTTAGGACTAAATGGTTTACAAATATAGTCATCTGCACCCATATTTAAACCTAAGACACGATCAATTTCTTCAGTACGTGCAGTGACCATAATAATCGGTAGATCAGATTGCTCGCGCACTTTACGGCAAATAGTTAAACCATCCATACGTGGAACCATCAAGTCTAAAATCATGAGACTGGGTTTACGTTGCTGGAACTGAGTATAAGCATCTTGACCATCATGAAACATACTGACTTCAAAACCAGCTGCTTCTAAATAATCACGAACTAACTGCGCCAGTTCAACTTCATCTTCAACCAACATAATATGTTTCATGGTTTTCATCCTATCCATCATCCTCTAGAAAAGAGGTTCTAAAAGTTATTTGATTGGTTTTGGGAAAGTCAGTACACAACGCAATCCACCCAAAGGTGAATGATCAAAAGTCAGTGAACCACCTAATGCTTGTGCCAATTTACATGACAATGCCAAGCCTAAACCTGTACCGCCTGTACTTCGTGTACGTGAATCATCTACACGATAGAAACGCTCACCCAGATGCGCCAACTGCTCATCACTCACGCCAAATGGACTATCATCGACATACATTATCCATTGTTGCTCATTTTGTTGAGTATGAATCTGTATTTTTCCACCTTGCTCGGTATAGCGAACACAATTGCCCAATAAGTTAACGATAATCTGTTTAAAGCGATCTAAATCTAAAGATAAAACTGTGCCCTCACCGAACAAGTTCACCTCCAACTGATTTTGATCAAACGTAGATTTAAAGTTCTCTACTTCCTGCAATACTACATCCCACGGATTGACCTCAGCAAAATAACATTTGAGTTGTTGTGCATCTGCTTGCGCCAAATCAGCCAAATCCTGTGTTAGTTTCTTCAAACTGCTAATTTGACGCATCATTGCACTCAAATGCTCAGGTGTCGCCTTACGAATCCCATCTTGCATTGCTTCAATTTGTGCTTGTAAAACAGCTAAAGGCGTTTTCAACTCATGTGAGGTATCTGCGACCCATTGACGGCGTGATTCTTCATGTTGATGTAAAATATCAGCTAAATTATTAATTTGATTTGATAAATCACCCAACTCATCATTCCGTCGAATCTTCACTTGATGCTGATAATTACCACGTGTAAGTTCTGAGGTTGCATTCAATAGCCATTGAATTGGCTTTTTAAAATAAGTCGCCATCAATAAGGCTGCAACCAAACTTGATAATACAGTAAGTGCATAAACTAAAAGTAAATAACGCTTTTGATTACTAAAAAAATTGATACTTGAGGCATCATCCTGATCTAAAACAGGCTTTAATCCTAAATAACCAACGACCTCTTGCCCTACAATTATTGGTCGATAAGAAATTTGATCTGTGGCAGGCTCACCAACAATAAACTGGTGTTTTTCATCGTATAAAGAAAGTCGTGAGCTCAAACCTAAACGGTCAGGAATCGGAACAAATCGTTTTTTACCAGGATCACCTTCAGGCGGTAACGGAGGTCTCCCTTTGTCATCCTTTATACTTCGGTCATCCTTTTTTAATCGAAATTGGGCTGGGCTAAGTGGAAAACGTAGCCCTTCAAATGGCTGATATTCAGAAGGTAAGTTTTGCTTAAGAATATTGAGTTCTTCATTATTGAATAACTGACGATTTTTTATTTCCGTATTATTTTGTGCCAAGGTTGGAGAAAGCGTTAATAACGTATGGTCATTGAAATAACGCTGTTGTAATGCAATATCATACTGTCGACGTAACCACCACTGCGACAAACGATCATAATCATCTGGTGCAGCCGTTCCTTCAATTTGTAAAATTTGCGCCTGAATAGCGTTGCCCCAATCATGATAAACTGTATAAACATTGCCTAAATTATCAATCAGACGATCTAATTTTTGCATTTCGACATCAGCGACATAACGAGCAAAGTTCTTTTGCATCGTCCAATGCAACACGCCCAAGCTAATGGTGGCAATAACTAAGGTCGTGAGTAATACCGTTAAAAATAAACGTAAGGCTAAGGGCACGCGACGAACATTCAAAAGCGCAATCTCAATAGTGTTCTATTTATGAATTGTAACCAACATGGTCGAAAAAAACTCTTCATTGTTTCTTCATCTTTATTATTTAATCTTTAACCATGAAATCACAACAGATGACACGGGATAAAACAATGAACAAGACAAAAATCGCATTGATGACCACACTCCTCAGTTCTGTTTTAGGTTTAGCTGCCTGTCAGTCAACGATACCTCCAGAACAAGGAATGAAGCGTGACCACCGTCACTCGAATATGCAACGTGAACAACTAACACCTGAACAACGTGCGGAGTGGCAAGCGAAACGCGAACAACGCTCAGAAAAACGTGAACAAATGCGTGAAGAGCATCAAGCACAAAGAGCTGAAATTGAAAAAGCTTGTCAAGGAAAGCGCACTGGTGAACGCGTGAGTATTCAGTTGAATAATCGTGTAATAGAAGGCAGTTGTGAAATTCGTTTTACACCTGACCAATCACAGTTCAAACGCCAAACCAATGCCACAACTTAATTCCTTATTCTACCCACAGGCGCTTTTAAGCGCCTTTTTTATGAATGCTGACAAATATTACGACTCAGTGAAATGATCAACAGACCTCAAAGCCTCATCTGTCCTACACAGCTGCTTACGATTTTTTGCATATTATTACAAGCAGATTCAAGGGAAACTACCTACAATCAATACGCTTTAACATAGTTTTATGATTATCTTTGACTTTACAGTCACTAAGAAATGCCCTGTTAAAGCTTGTACCGAACTATAACTTGTTGCACGATTAGCAACACAAAATGCTACCCTCTTTGGGTATATTTATCATTGACTAAGATTATAACTCTGGTTTAACCAGTATTGAGGAAAATGCTATGCCACAATACAAAGCACCCTTACGTGATATGCAGTTCGTATTGCACGAATTATTAAATGCTGAAGCACATTACGCAACACTTCCTGCATTTCAAGGCACCGTAAGCCGCGAATTGGTTGATCAATATTTAGAAGCAGCGGCTGATTTCTGTGAAAATGAGCTTTCTCCTTTAAACCAAGTGGGCGACCGCGAAGGTTGTACATGGAATGACGGTGTTGTTACGACACCTACAGGCTTTAAAGAAGCATATCAAAAATATATCGAACTTGGTTTCCCATCTCTTTCTGCTGATGAAGAGTTCGGTGGTCAAGCTTTACCAAACTCTTTAGGGATTGCAATCTCTGAAATGGTAGGTACAGCGAACTGGTCTTGGGGTATGTACCCTGGTCTTTCTCACGGTGCTGTTCGTACGATTGAACATCACGGTTCTGATGAGCAAAAATCGATTTACATGCCAAACCTTGTTTCAGGTGTTTGGACAGGTACAATGTGCTTAACTGAATCTCATGCAGGTTCAGACTTAGGTATTATCCGTACTAAAGCAGAACCAAATGCTGACGGTAGCTATGCAATCTCTGGCGAGAAAATTTTTATCTCTGCTGGTGAACACGACATGGCTGAAAACATCATTCATATCGTACTTGCTCGTTTACCTGGCGCGCCTAAAGGCACTAAAGGTATTTCACTGTTCATCGTACCAAAATTCCACGTAAATGCTGACGGTTCTGTTGGCGAGCGTAATGCGGTTCGTTGTGGATCAATCGAACACAAAATGGGTATCCATGGTAACGCAACTTGTGTCATCAACTTTGACCAAGCAAAAGGTTACTTGATTGGACCTGAGAACCGTGGTTTGAACTGCATGTTCACATTCATGAACACTGCACGTATTGGTACTGCTGTTCAAGGTTTATCTGCATCTGAAGGTTCTTTCCAAGGTGCGTTAGCATATGCAAAAGACCGTTTAGCAATGCGTTCACTTTCAGGTCCTAAAGCACCTGAAAAAGAAGCAGATCCAATTATTGTTCACCCTGCTGTTCGTAACATGCTTTTAACTCAAAAAGCATTTGCTGAAGGTGGTCGTGCGCTTGTTTACTTACTTGCTCAATATGCAGATGTCGTTGAAAAAGGCGAAACTGAAGAAGAGCGTAAGTTTGCTGACAACATCTTATCTGTGTTAACACCTATTGCTAAAGCATTCTTAACTGAAACTGGTTCAGAATCTGCGAAGCACGGTGTTCAAGTGTTTGGTGGTCACGGTTTCATTTCTGAACACGGTATGGAGCAAATCGTACGTGATACACGTATTGCTTGCTTATACGAAGGTACAACTGAAATCCAAGCACTTGACTTGTTAGGTCGTAAAGTATTGCAAACTCAAGGTGCAATGTTGAAAGACTTCACCAAGATCATCCATAAATTTGTTGAAGCAAACAAAGACAATGCTGCAATGCAAGAGTTCCTTGCACCATTGGCTGCTGCGAACAAAGAATGGGGCGATATCACGATGCAAATCGGTATGCGTGCAATGCAAAACCCTGATGAAGTTGGTGCAGCTGCGGTTGACTACTTATACTTCTCTGGTTATGTAACACTTGCATTCCTATGGGCGCGTATGGCACTTGTTGCTCAAGAGAAATTGGCTGAAGGTACAACTGAAGTTGACTTCTACAATGCAAAAGTAACGACTGCTCGCTTCTACTTCAAGAAGATCTTGCCACGTATTCGTTCACACGTAGATGTACTTTCAACTGGTGTTGCACCATTGTTTGAACTTGATGCGGAACACTTCGCGTTCTAATCATAGATTAGAATGAGATGCAACGTTCATCACAGAAAAAGGACTGGTCAGTTTTGACCGTCCTTTTTTTGTTTAATCAATGCTAAATTTACACTATTCAATTTATTTGTTCGTTTTATTTAATCACTTTGCACATGACCTGTGCGTAAAAAGGAACGATTATGCCAATTTACAATGCACCTTTAGCAGACATGAAATTCATCTTAAATGATGTATTTAAAGCAGAACAATTTTGGCAGTCTAATGAGAATCTTGCTCATGTAGATGCTGCAACTGCTGAAGCAATTTTAGAAGAAATGGCTAAATTTGCTCAAAACGTAACTCACCCACTTAACCGTACTGGTGATGAAGAAGGTGCACGTTGGGTTAACGGTGAAGTTTTCACACCTGCAGGTTTCAAAGAAGCATTCCGTCAATACGCTGAAGGTGGTTGGATTGGCTTAGGTGCTGATGAGGAATGGGGCGGTCAAGCAATGCCAAAAATGCTGACTGTTCTTTCTGATGAAATGTTGTTCGCAACCAATCCATCATTCATGCTCTACCCGCTTCTTTCTGTCGGTGCTGGTATGGCGTTAAACAGCTATGCTTCACAAGAGCAAAAAGAAACGTATTTACCAAAAATCTATTCTGGTGAATGGTCAGGCACAATGTGCTTAACAGAACCACATGCAGGTACAGATTTAGGTATTATCAAAACTAAAGCTGAACCAAATGAAGATGGTACATATAACATTACGGGTACTAAGATCTTCATCACAGGTGGTGATCATGACCTCGCTGAAAACATCATTCACTTAGTTCTTGCAAAAACGCCTGATGCACCAGCTGGTTCACGTGGTATTTCTTTATTCATCGTACCGAAATACATTGTAAATGCAGATGGTTCTTTAGGTGAGCGTAACCCTGTTGGCCCTGGTTCGATTGAACATAAAATGGGGATCAAAGCATCTGCAACTTGTGTCATGAATTTTGATGCTGCAAAAGGTTACCTCGTTGGTAAAGAAAACGAAGGTCTTGCAGCAATGTTCGTGATGATGAACTATGAACGTTTATCAATGGGTATCCAAGGTCTTGGTGCTTCTGAATTTGCTTACCAAAATGCAGCACAATATGCGACTGATCGTTTACAAGGTCGTAGTGCTTCTGGTGTTCAATCGCCAAGCAAACCAGCGGATAGCATCTTAGTTCATGGTGATGTACGTCGTATGTTGTTAAATGCACGTGCGAACAATGAAGCATCTCGTGCATTTGCAGTGTATGTTGGTCAGCAACTCGATATCACTAAATTCTCTACTGATGCAGAAGCAGTGAAGAAAGCCAATGACCGCGTTGCACTGTTAACACCGATTGCAAAAGCTTACCTCACAGATACCGCATTCCAAGCAACTTTAGATGCACAAATGGTATTTGGTGGTCACGGTTATATTCGTGAATGGGGTATGGAACAGTGCATCCGTGATCTTCGTATTTCTCAAATTTACGAAGGAACAAACGGCGTTCAATCTCAAGACTTAATTGGTCGTAAAACCATTAAGTGTGGTGGTGCTTTCATCGCTGAATATATCACTGAGATCCGTGATTTTGCCAATGCATTAGACACTGACTTAAACTTCATTAAAGATGCAACTTTAGATGCTGCAACTGAAATCGAAGCAATCACTCAGTTCATCATTGAACAAGCGGCTGAAAATGTAGAATTCCCGAACTCGACTGCAGTAGATTATTTAAGCGCAGTTGGCTTACTTAGCTTCAGCTATATGTTCGCGAAAATTGCTGCTGCTGCAAAAGACAAGTCTGGTGATTTCTACCAAAACAAACTTGCTTTGGCACAGTACTTTGTTGACCGCATTTTGCCAGAACTTGATTCTCGCCTTGCGAAGATCAGATCAGGTTCTGACTTGATCATGAACTTCAGCGAAGACTATTTTACAAACCAAGCTTAATTCTAGTTCGGTTTTAAAAACTGCCTAAATCATTTGGTTTAGGCAGTTTTTTTATGGCTATAATAAAATCAGCATAAAACTTGCATAACATTTTAATGATCATGTTGAGAATATAAGTCGGTATGTCAAACTCCAAAGATAAACTTGAGAACCTACAACGCCTGTTTGACCGTTTAGGTCATTATGCCGTAGAAGCCTTTCATTATTTAGCCCTGTTTATTATCGGCTGTATGGTCGCTTGGTCAGCAGTGCATACTGTCATTGAAATTTTGACGGTTAAACAATACGCTACCATTGATGACATCCTATTGTTATTCATCTATTTAGAATTGGGGGCAATGGTTGGTATCTACTTTAAAACCAATCACATGCCTGTACGCTTCCTCATCTATGTGGCAATTACTGCACTAACTCGTTTACTGATTGCTGATATTCAACACAATCATAAAGCCTCTATGGATTTGGTCATCATTACAGGCTCTATTCTGATCTTAGCTTTGGCAATTTGGGTGGTACGTTTTGCTTCATGGAACTACCCATCGGTCATACGAGGTAAAGACCATGAACAACAACTCCCTGCAAATAAAACACCAAGACCACAAGATGACGAACTTGCATAAATAAAAAAGCAGGCGAAATGCCTAATGCCGCTCAGCATTATTACAGATTGATCAGCCCCCTAACCCCTCTTTGAAAAAGAGGGGGAATGCCATTGAGTTTCGAAATACGCCATCCTTTGATAAAGATGAGAAATTTCGCTTCGTAAGGGAAAGATTAAAAATGCTTAACTGACTGGCATTACGGCGAGATACCTGTTTTTTTATTAATTAATTTAAGCCACTCTAAACACGCGATATTTCGAGTCGACTAAAACATATTTACCTTGTATTTGCATCCAGTTATAGCCGCGAGGTGGTTCATACAAACGGTGAGCCCGATAGTTAGAAACCACATAGCGATTACTACGGAATTCTGACGGTAAACGCTCACCACGTTTAAGGCTGATACGTTGACCATAATGATGACCACGGTCGCCATTCGACCAATGTGGTTGTTCCCGATGATCGTAACGGTGGTCATAGCGGTGATCGTAGCGATCTTTATGATCATGGTTCCAACGATTTGAATCTGCCATTGCTGAAGCAGATACACCAAGTATCATCGTTGATACAAATAACACGACTGTCTTCTTCATTGTTTGATCCTCTGTTTTTCGATCTAAAATTAGATTAAGAAAAACTCAAGGAGAAAGCATGAATAAAACCCACGACATTGCAAAGCTTTGTAATGAAAGCCAAGAAATTATGGAGATTTCTATTTTGAATAAAATTCAAAAAAACATTTAAAATCAGCGAATAATTTCAATCCTAAAATTATCATCTGTCACTAAAAGATAACGACCATCAACGATCACCCAATGCCGACCTCTTGGTGGTTCATACAATGAATATGAATCCCAATCTCGAATCACATAACGTTCACTTCGAAATTCACTAGGTAACTCATTTCCAACCACAAAAGACTCACGGCGATAGCTATGCTCATATTGTGTTTCTGGATAATACTCAATACGAACACCTGGTCGATGGCTCGGATAAGGGTAATAATTATTTTGATTCGGTTGATAATAATAGCCTTTCGGCGGTGCTGTCGGCGTGTAGCGCTGATTTGAAAATGCAAAAGGATCTTGTGCAGGTGGCTGATAAGTAGGTGTTTGAGGATATGAACGTCGTTCGACACCACTATACCCTCCCCATGCATTATCGGCATAACTCATGATAGGGAGATAGCCCAAAAGACCTGCCAAGCCATAAATATACAATTTAGATTGCTTCATCCTTATCGCCCTAGATCATCAGAGTATTTTTATATTTTAGAATAAAAACTAAGCATGACTGTTGTAATAATATTTTTTCAGATCAATTGTTCTTTTCCCTCGACCGATTACATCGGCATATACATCCAAAGAGATATGTTAAAATAGCTTTTTTGGTTTTGAGACAACATCTGTGGCTGAAATGAATTTTGATCGTCTTTATCAATTCTTCTGTAAAGTGCCAAGTGTGCAAGAGGCTCGTATCGTTGCACATGGTACAGATGGTCAACATGCGTGGTGGTTTAAATTTAATATTGATGTTGCTCATCCACTTGCATGGCAAACCGTTCAAGAACTTGGTCATGTGCTCAACTATTTGTCCACCAATGAACGCTTACCTACCCAATTTTTCCCAGTTTCACCACCACCCTATATGAATGGCGAAGCAAAAGACTTTTTAGCTTGGGTGATTCAATGCAACCATCCAGAGTTTAATCCTGATGTGGTCTGCGATTGGTTGGAAGCACGACTTCCAACACCTGTTGAAGATGAAAGTCAGTGGAAAATCAAAACAGATTTAAGTGAACTGGATCAGATGGCTGATAAAGATTTAGATCAGTTGATTTCACCCAATCCCTAATTTTTTTATTGATAATATGTTTTCAATCAGCTTAATACGGAGCAAACATCCCAATTAAGCTTTTTGAAATCAATTTAGTAATGATTACAGGTCGTAATCTAAATACTCTTGTGGCGACTCTGAATAAGGTAAAATCAGATAGTTATTTTTTAAAATTAGGGCTTTCATTGCCTTTTGATGAGATGAATCTAAAGGATAAATCACAGCGAGATCCTGAATTAAATCTTCAATCTTTTCTGCTTTGAAGTCTGATGTTTTAATCCATCCCAATAAAGATGCACCTAGCCCTATAAACTCAAAACCATAGTGCTGCATCTGCTGAATGATCGCAAAGTTTTCAAATGAATCAAAATCACACGAAAAATAGCCATTCGGCATCATTGCCAACTTCAGAGACTCTGTCTCTACTTCAGCAACTTTAACCGTAATTTCGGTATTGGTAGAAATCAATAGATTTTCATTGAAATAAACCAGTGCCTCTAAATCATTCTCATCATAATGCTGCATTTTTCCAGCTAGGCTTTTAAAGTTTCGCTGATGGTCTAGATGACTCAGTTGTTGAACATGATGCTGAAACTGCTTTGGGACACAAACATTCTGATAGGTCTGATTCCACAATGGATCATTGGGATCAATATCATTAAGATCATCACTAAAATCAATATACAGCCGATGATCTTTTACAGCATGCATAGAAGTATATTCTGCCTGTGCGCTATCATCCAAAACTAGAAATACTTTCTTAGACTTAACTTCTTGTTTTAGTGCTAAATAACACTCTAAGAGTTCTGCCCAACTTTGAATTTCAACAATATCTGCATAATGATTGAATTGATGTACATCTAAATCAATCTGCTCATCCTGTCTGATATTCAGTTTAATTTTCGCCATTGCGTAGAACCCTATTTATACTGAATTAAAAAGTAGATAAACCCGACCATTCCATAAAACGATAGAGCCAGTATTTCACTTTTGACTCATCTGCATATTTTGCATAATCAACCGTGATTTGGCGTCCATGTGCGTTTGTCCAAGCAGCATCAAAATACTGTCCTGCATCTTTAAAAACTGGTGCTTGCGCTGAACCTAACACACGCATATCAGTTTCAAGATTATAGTTTTTCAGATTCCGTGCCGTTAAGTTGGCTGAACCTAAAATGATCTCAGCTTGCTGTGTATTGTATTTAAATAGCATCTTACTATGGCACTGTTCACCACGCGTATCACACCAACGAATCGGAATGCCGATGGCATTGAGTTCTGATGCCACCTGACGGTTTGGAATACCATTCTTTTGACGACCAAAAGCATCTTTGTTCGGATCAATCATGATGCGAATATTCACCCCACGCTGTTTTGCTTGTTTTAATGCCTCAATAATATTTCGCTCAGACAGATAGAACATTGCCATGTCCAAATGTTCTTCACGTTTTGCAGATTGGATCATGTTCAACACAGCGTCATAAATCGCTTTTTCAGTTAGTACCTGAACTTGTGGCAAGCTTTTATCTT
The DNA here is from genome assembly GCF_022549495.1 of Acinetobacter sp. ANC 4805. Taxonomy (GTDB): domain Bacteria; phylum Pseudomonadota; class Gammaproteobacteria; order Pseudomonadales; family Moraxellaceae; genus Acinetobacter. Next base: position 85,870 of record NZ_JAKZGD010000002.1, on the reverse strand, counting down.
CAGCCAATCCCCCCATAATCACAAATGGGCTAGAGCCTTGTGACATATTGGCAACAGTTTGCTCTGTTTGCAGGACATCAATTGCTGTTGGGCCATCGACGACTAGTGCTACATTGCTATGATGTGAACTCCCATCATGTGGATTGGCTGAAGTGACCAAACTTTTCCAACCTTGAGCAGTATCTACCACTAAGGTTTTGCGATGATTGGCTTTAAAATTGAACAATTCCAAATAACTACGCAAGGTCACCTTATCATTTCCAAAAGGATTACTTAACCAACCACCTTCAGGATTATTGCCTAAATTTTGACAGCAGATATACCAAAAACCCGACCACAATGGATTTGAAGCACGCAAAGGTTTTAAATCAGTTTCAATAACATCTACACCTGCTTGGCGAAGTTGGCGATAGTGCTGAGGCGTTATACCACCATAAACCGAATTAATTGGATCGGTAATCACCACAATTTGAACTGTCGGATAAAGCTTCCGTTTCAAAATCAGTGCATCTGTTAATTGCTGCGTCAATGGAAATTGCTTAACCTTAGATGCACCCACTTCCTGATTAAATAAGAACATGTCCAACACGATCGTGGTCTGTGCTTCGTCAATCAATTGAAAAATTTCTTTGAAAATGTGTTGATCAACTTGCTGTTGACCTTGTGCATCAAGATAGGTCTGATCTGCCAAAAATTTCACATTGGCATGGCGCAGTTGCCCCGTAAAATCTAGCCCTTTAGGGAGTGGTTTTACAGTATGGTAAATTGCCGAAGCAATATACCCAATCGCAAAAATACTCAATATGACTGCCATGTAACGTCGACCTGACCAGTTTAATTTTTGATGAATTCTTTGGAAGATACGCATATAAACAGAAAAAGCTCTAGCCTAATGGTTTAAGGCTAGAGCTTATACTTTGATTTTTCAATAAGATTTAAGTGACAAATTAGAAACTAAAGTTCACACCAACGGTAAAATTACGTCCAACTTGTGGAATCGTCGATAAGAACGATGCATGTTGATAAACTTGATCATCCAACACGTTATTGGCATTGAGGAATACACGATAATCACCAACATTACTGTAATTACCTGAATACGCCACACCCAAATTTAACATGTTATAACTTTGTGTATCTGTTTCATAAGCTGCAATCTTGTCTTGTTGAAAAACATGATAGTACTCAGCTGAACCACTAAAACCATCACCAAAGTCAGCATTCACTTTCGTACCTAAACGTCCCGCAGGTACACGTGGTGCATTGTCATTGTCGATCTTGCCGCGTACATAGTCACCAAATGCACTAAGTTTATAAATCGAAGAGACTTGATAGCCCACTTCTGCTTCAGCACCGTAGAATTTGGCTTTATCCTGGGCATACTGAACCAAACGGAAATCTTGATAACGATCTAAAGTTTGTGCATAGATGTAGTCGTCAAACCAGTTATGGTAAACATGCACATGATAATCCAACTTATCATCATCATAATGGAAGCCAAGCTCGACATTATTTGACTGTTCTTTTTTCAACTGATCATTACCTAGCTCATAGGTATTGGTCGCAAAATGTCCACCATTGGCATATAACTCTTGTGCTAAAGGTAAACGCTCTTGATGTGACGTAACCAAAGAAAGTTTGTAGTTCGGTGCAAACTCCCAATTGGCTGCACCTGAAACAGAAAAGGCTGAACCATCGAAATCTTTTTTCGTTGCATCATCAATATCAATTTTTTGTTGTTCTGCACGAGCAGCTAATTCGACATGTACATCATTAAATTGCGCATGTTCTAATGCAAACACGCTCCATTTTTTAGTGGTGTTTGGTGCTAAAAATGCTTCTTCACCTGTGAGTTTTAATTTTTGTTGTCCGTATTGTGTGCCAATCACCCCTTCCCATGCACCCAGTGGGTTATGTACCAACTCTAAGCGTCCATCGTAACCTTTATTTTTAAAACGAGTTGCGATGGTCTCTTCTTCGATCTCATCATGTTGATAATCAGTATAACTGGCTTGCGCACGTAAAGTTTTAAAACCTGCAAATGGATTATCTAACTCAGTACGAACATCATAGCGTTCCGATTTTAAATCAATCCAAGGACCTGCATCATGTGCATGTTCTTCGTGATCATGATCATGCCCATCATCTGGATCGTGATCACCACAATGTAAACTCAGACCATGTAAATGACAGCTTTCATATTCATGGCTGTGTCCAGGCAAACCATATTGATCTTGACGATTGCTATATGAAATACCCGTAAAACCACGATCGTAAATCCACGATAAACCAACATTTACAGTTTGCCCTTTGGCAAAAGTATTATCGACTCGTCGTTCTTTTTCACCTTCATGGAAATAATCAGGTGCAATATAATCATTGGCTTCACGTTTGAGCCCTTCAACACGTAACGCAACTTGATCACCTAAACCGACTGTGATGCCTGCACTCGCAAGCTTTTCATCACTGCCTGTGTTGTAACGTAAACCAACATTACCCTCATAACCATTTTCTGGCATCTGTGTCGGAATTTTGCTGTCTGTGACATTAACCAAACCGCCAACCGTTCCAGCACCATACAGCAAAGTGGATGGCCCTTGAATAATTTCAACTTTCTTCGCCAATAATGGATCAACAGTCACGGCATGATCAGGAGATAATGTTGAGACATCAATATTTTCAGAGGCATTTTGTAAAACTTTGACTCGGGCACCATCTTGTCCACGAATGACAGGTCGACTTGAGCCAGCGCCAAACTGATTGGTATGTACACCAACCTCACCGCTCAAAGCATCTCCTAAAGTTGCACTTCTTTCTGCTAAATCCTTTTGTTCAATCACATGATCTGCCACGGCAAAATCCGCAGCATTACGCTCTAATGGATGAGCTTTAATTTCAATCGTGGCAAGTTGTTGAACCTTTGCTTGTTCTTCTGCAAAGGTAGCGCTGCTCGCTACTGCTAGAATAGATAAAGTCAAAATATTTTTAGGAAATGACATGCCACGTCTCAAATTAGCTTAAACATAATTTGTTATATTATAACATTTCAATCATTTTGCAATAAAAAACATCTCAACAAAAAACATTTGCTACACTGCTTATCCATTCTGTTAATGATCTGAATACTTCAAGGATATGCCTTTTACGCTTTCCCATGCGGTACTTGCACCGCCCTTATCTAAATTGAGCAAAGGTCATTTACCAATCGCAGCCTTAGCCATTGGCTGTATGACACCTGATTTGTATCGTCTGTTCACACAAGCAAATATTGTGTTGACACACCAATGGTCAGGTCTGTTATTTCCCAATCTTCCGATTGGATTATTCTTCTGTTTATTGTGGTATTTCATCTATAGACCTGTGAGTTATCGTTTCTTAGGGCTTAAAGATCCATTACAAATCAACTCTTTTGATGATGTTGTGGCTTTTAGTCTCATGAATTGTTTTGCAATTATGTTGGGGACAGCTACACATCTCATTTGGGATGGCTTAACTCACCTCGACTTTCGCACCTTTGCTTTTAGAGATTTTCTCGCTCAAGAGATTACTCTATTCGGCTTTCATTACCCCTTACATTTTATTTTACAGATCAGCTCATCTATTCTCGCTTTACCTTTTATCTTCCTAATGTGCAAAAGCTATTACACCAAACATAAACAAACTCAACCTGTACCAATTAATATTAAATGGTTTATCTCTATTAGCTTAGTAATTTCAATAGTTTCTGGATTGTTGTCGATTTGGGACTATAGTCGCCATATTTCATCTGAACTTTGGTATACAGAACGATATTTTTTCATTGGTAAATCAATCAATGAATTTACTCAAACAGGGCTTTGTATCTTTACAGCCGCATGCCTACTGTTACTGGTATTCGATCGAAAAGGTCGCATGCAATAATTTTCTCTAAAAGTGTTGCTTTAAGATTCTGTTAAAACATTAAGACTTGAGACAATACGCTCAACAAGGCATAATCTCCCCTTCATTGGTGGTGCGCTGTTTACGCATTCACCGTCTACAGCCAATATAGTTTGGATATATAATTCAATATGATGCGCACTCATTACTGTGGCTCTTTAACTGAAGCCCAAATCGATCAAACAGTGACTCTATGCGGTTGGGTTCACCGTCGCCGTGACCATGGCGGTGTAATTTTCCTCGATATGCGTGACCGTGATGGTTTAGTACAAGTCGTTATCGACCCAGATACACCAGAAGCATTTGCAACTGCGGATAAATCACGTTCTGAGTTTGTATTAAAAATTACAGGTCGTGTTCGTCGTCGCTATGAAGGCACAGAAAATGCCAACATCGTCAGTGGTCAAATCGAAGTTTTAGGTAAAGAAATCGAAGTTCTTGCCGCTTCAGAAACACCACCATTCCCACTGAATGATGAAAATACCAATATTTCTGAAGAAATTCGTTTGAAATATCGTTTCTTGGACATTCGTCGTCAAGAAATGCTAGATCGTTTACGTTTCCGTTCTAAGTTAACCAACCTCATTCGTAACTATTTCGAAGACAATGGTTTCTTAGATGTAGAAACACCGATTTTGACACGTGCAACTCCAGAAGGTGCGCGTGACTATTTAGTTCCAAGCCGTGTTTCGAATGGTAGCTTCTATGCGCTGCCACAATCACCACAATTGTTCAAACAATTGCTTATGGTGGGTGGTATTGACCGTTACTATCAAATTGCTAAATGTTTCCGTGACGAAGATTTACGTGCGGATCGTCAACCTGAATTTACCCAAATCGACGTTGAAACATCGTTCATGAGTGACGATGACATCATGGATTTAATGGAAGTTTTAACAGTGAAGATGTTCGATGAACTTCTTGGTGTTAAATTTGATAAATTCGAACGTATGACCTATGCAGATGCAATGCGTGATTATGCATCTGATAAACCAGATATGCGTATTCCATTGAAACTAATCGACGTTGCAGATTTGATGCAAGAGGTTGAATTCAAAGTATTCGCTGGCCCTGCTAAAGACCCTAAAGGTCGTATCGTTGCTTTACGTGTACCAGGCGCAGGCGCATTACCACGTAGTGCAATTGATGAATACACCAAATTCGTAGGCATCTACGGTGCAAAAGGTTTGGCTTATATTAAAGTCAATGAACTTGAAAAAGGCATCGAAGGTCTTCAATCACCAATCGTTAAATTCATCGAACCAATCGTACTTGATCTACTCAAACGTGTTGGTGCTGAAAATGGCGACATCGTGTTCTTTGGTGCAGATAAAGCCAAGATCGTAAATGATGCAATGGGCGCACTTCGTGTCAAGATCGGTCATGACTTGAATCTTGCAACGTGTGAGTGGGCGCCACTGTGGGTCGTTGACTTCCCAATGTTTGAAGAAACAGATGATGGCAAATGGACATCTGTTCATCACCCATTCACACTACCAAAATCAACTGTTGAAGAAGTGAAGAATAACCCTGGTGCTGCGTTATCTGTTGCTTACGACATGGTATTGAATGGTACAGAAGTTGGCGGTGGTTCATTACGTATCTATAATTTAGAAATGCAAAAAGCCATTTTTGAAGCACTTGGTATTGGTGAAGAAGAAGCTGAAGAAAAATTCAGTTTCCTACTCAATGCATTACGTTATGGTGCGCCTCCACACGGTGGTTTAGCATTCGGTTTAGATCGTCTTGTCATGTTAATGACAGGTGCATCTTCAATTCGTGATGTGATTGCATTCCCGAAAACCAAAACTGCTGAATGTCCATTGACACAAGCACCTGCACCAGTTGAAGCAAATCAATTACGTGACTTAGGCATTCGTTTACGCGAGAAAGCAAAAGCTGAAGAAAAGTAATTTTTTCAACTTATTGCTGAATAAGACCCTGCTCAATGCAGGGTTTTTTATATTACATGGTTTTACTTTGCGATCATGTTGTGTAATGGCATAATAGGCTGCTTTTTTATTGAGAGGTCAGTCTTATGGCAATGCGTCCTGATGTACGTCGACACACGATTGTAATTATTGTGTTTTCACTTGCTCAATGGTTTCTCATGCGTTACATCTTGGCAAATGAGCTCTTTAATATTACCACCAACCAGCGCATTTTATATTTCTGCGTAAGTAGTCTCGCTGGCGCATTACTCATTTTTGTAGCACTAATTTATATGGTGCTCAAAGGCAATGCCAATCAAAAAGATTAATCTAAATGTCATTTTACGTTAGCTTACTTCGTATTTTACCTTTAGCATTTTTGCGCAATATTGCAAAAGTGGCAGCATATTTTATTAATCAAAACCCTAATAAAAGTATGCTTTGGAAAACCAGAGTCAATATTGGTTTGGCTTATCCTGAACTCAGTCAAGAACAAAAAGAACGGCTTGCTCGAGAAAGTGTGACTAAGCAATGCTTGAGCTATATTGAATCTGGAAAATGCTGGGCAATGCCACCTGAATGGAGCATTCAGCAGATTCACACCGTACATCACTTAGAAATCTTAACGGATGCATTGAACGATCCCAAAGGTGCGCTGATCATTACCCCTCACCTTGGTACATGGGAAATGATGAATGCATGGGTCAATCAGTATGGTACGCCAACCATTATGTATAAACCGATGAAAGACAGTGGATTTAATGCTTTTGCGTTACATGCTCGCCAAAGACTGAATGCAACCTTAGTGCCAACGGATGCTAATGGTGTCAAAGCTTTGTTTAAGAACCTAAAACAAGGTGGATTTAGCGTTATTTTACCTGATCATGTTCCGCATCCGTCAGGTGGAGTGATTGTTCCTTTTTTTGGAATTCCGTGTTTAACCAGCACCCTTGCCAGTAAAATGGCACAAAAAACCCAATGTCGTCTTGTCGGTTTAAGTTGTTTCCGCCGTGAAGATGGTGAAGGTTTTGATGTGTATTGTGATGATCTCAATGATCCTCAACTCTATGATCGTGATATCGAAATCGCAACAACAGCGCTTAACAAAGCCGTTGAGAACATGATCAACCGTTTCCCGACTGAATATATGTGGGGATATAAGCGGTTTAGACGGATTCAATCAGGTGTAGAAGATACTTTTTATAAACATGATCAATAGTTAGTGACCTATTGTGAAAATATTGTCATGCTTAACTCAGTATAATTGAAAAATTAGTTATTTGGCAGTTTACAAAAACTGCCAAATACTATTGTTTTCAAACCGTTGCTAGTTGATCTTGTTTGGAAGTGAAAAGTTCTGAGTTCAAAATCTCTTTTGAACATTCTTCCCAAGAGGTTGGACGATATTGATCACGAATTTGTTTTTCTTTTTCGGCGACATACTCTGGATGGTTAATTAAAAACAAAAACTTTTCAGCCCATTGGTCTAATTGATGCGGATCAGCATAATCAATATATTCTTTACCAACTTCAGTTAAAGAACCCGCATTCGACGATAAACAAAACTTACCAAAAGATAAGCTCTCAGCAACAGGTAATCCATATCCCTCAATAAATGATGGATATAGGGTAAACCAGCAATGTTTGTATAACTGTATGAGGTCCGAATCAGAAACATTATCTAAAATACGAATCTTGTCCTTAATTCGGCTATCATTATCTAAGTTATTTAATAATGCTTCGACCTTCCACCCTCTACGTCCAACAAAATAAACAGGTGGTAGATTCTGAACACCTTGCTCCAATAACTTTAAATACATTTGATAAATCAAATTATGGTTTTTTCTGATCTCAATCGTAGAAACAAATAACAAATAGGGTTGATTCATAATGCTTTTTAACAAATCACTTTTATTATCTGTGATTTGTTTCATATATAAATCACACCCGAGTGTAACAACGGTCATTGGAGGTTGATTAACTCCCATTTTAGTATGATATTCTGATAATTCAGTTTTTGTGAACTCAGAATTACAATAAAAATGATCTACCACCTTAATCGTTTGATTCATATACCTTGAGAACAAACTTGTATTTTGACTTAGGAAAAACTCTGGGTAATTAATAGGTATTAAGTCATGACACAATAACTTTAATTCAATATTGATTTTTTTCTTTATAATTTCAAAGGCTCTCATCTCACTTGAACCTAAATTTTGCCCTACAGAAATAATCAAATCACCATCACGAAAGCAATGACTAACAATCCCACAAAATACTCTAAGTGCATTTAAGCGCTTAAAAATACTTCTTTTTAATTTTGGCTTAAATTTTAATCGACTATTTTTAACAACACAGTCATTTTTAAGATTATGTAATACACCTGATAATTGCTGACTTTCAATTTCAATAAAACTCAGACAGTCATCAAATGTACAAAATTTGATAGCATAGCCTTGCTGAGATAACTTATAAGCATACAAGCATAATTCATACTCTGTTCGAGCGATACCACTAAACTTATCGACTTTTAAAATATTTGAAATATTTATCCAAATCATTTTACACCTATAACCCAATATCTATATAACTTTATATTTATCAAAAACTAATGACTTACTCTTTCCACTTACCCATCGCTTTTAATCCATTTTTAATCAAGCGAACCCCAAGTATATAAATAGAAAAAAGAAAATTCAAAGCAAAACCTTGATCAACGACATGGCTTTTATAGTTCGCATAATGCTTAGCCAAAACTTTCGTATGTGACTTATTTTTTAGCGCATTATATACAAAGCCCATATCAATATCATAACGTTCAAATCGAATAGGATATTTATTTTGAACACTATGAATTGCTTTTGTATAGGCAATTGGTCCTGTAACGAATAAGACCCCACGTTTACCATAGCTATGGAACTTATAATCCCAAGCTCTATAGTTGAGAATATTACTGACAATAGTATCCACAACATGTTTCATGACTGGAGAATTCTTTTCCGCAATGATAAACCATTGTTGATATTCTCCATTTTTTATTTTTAGATCTTCAGTTAAGTACAAAAACAACCCCGTACTTTCATCTTTTTTACCAAGATCATTTTGCCACTGCGTAACAATAAATTGATCATCTGGTCGAATAACATCATTTAAAGGGTAGATACATGTACTTTTAATATCAACATAGACCCCACCCTCTTTATATAATACTAAATATCTGAATAAATCAGCTTTAGCTGCACCATAAACTGGATTGATTTTTAGATATGCTGTAAGAATCGTTTCATCAAAATTTTTTTGAATATAATCTAAGATATCTTCATCTGTATAGAATCGATACTCCCAATCTGGGTTCAAACTCTTGAACCCCTCTACGATTTCAAAAATCTCTGGAGGTAGCTCTTTGCTTCTATAAGTCTGATGAATTATTTTAGGTATCGCCATTTCTTACTTTCTTCCATACAAATCATCAAAACGAACGATATCATCTTCTCCAAGATAACTTCCTGATTGTACTTCAATCAATTCTAAAGGCAATTTGCCAGGATTTTCTAAAGCATGAATCTCACCTAAGGGAATATAAACGGATTCATTTTCGGTTAATAGAAAACTTTCTGTTCCTTTATGAATTTTTGCAGTTCCGCTAACAACAATCCAATGTTCAGAACGATGATAATGCATCTGTATCGATAACTTTTGCCCAGGCTTTACGGTAATACGTTTAACTTGATATCTCGTAGATTGGTCAATACTGTCATATTTCCCCCAAGGGCGATAAATTTCCCTATGGCAGAAATACTCATTACGATTATCTCGTTTTAATTGTTCTACTATTTTTTTAATATCCTGAACTTTATCTTTGTCCGCAACTAATACAGCATCTTTTGTCTCAACAACAACAAGTCCCTGTACGCCAAGCAACGAAACTAAACGGCTTTCACTATAACAATAATTATTCTGACTCTGATGCAGAATCACATCACCATCCGTTACATTACCGTCTTCATCTTTTTGTCTTATATCCCACAAAGCAGACCATGAACCAACATCACTCCATCCCGCATCAAGCGGAATAACAACCGCATGCTCGGTCTTTTCCATGACCGCATAATCAATAGATTCTGAGCGGCATTTTTCAAACTCAGCTTGATCAATTCGAATGAAATCAAAATCTAATCGCGTATCTTGCATAGATAAATAGCATGCTTGAAAAATATCAGGAGCATATTTTTTAAGCTCTTCCAAATATTGATCCGCTTGAAACATAAACATGCCACTATTCCAAAGGAATTTTTGGCTTTCTAAATATTCTTGGGCAGTTGCTTGATCTGGTTTTTCTACAAACTTGGCAATATTAAAACCATGCTCTATAGATGATCCTTTTTCAATATAACCATAACCTGTTTCAGCATGTGTTGGAACGATACCAAAGGTCACTAATTTACGCTGATTGGCTAAATGAATAGCATCAACTACACTACGCTCAAATATACTTTGTTCGGTAATAACATGGTCAGCAGCTAAAATAAGCATAAGCTTATTTTCTTCTTTTTGTTCTAATAGGAATGCTGCCAAAGCAATTGCAGGTGCAGTATTTTGCCCAACAGGCTCTAGTATAATGGTTGCATTAACACCAATTTCGCGCATTTGTTCTGCTGCTAAGAAACGATGTTCTTCATTACAAATAAGAATAGGATCTTCACAATCCAAATTTTTTAATCGTAATACAGTAGATTGTAGTAATGTATAACCATCCAAACCAAGTTTTAAAAATTGTTTTGGAAATTGTGTTCTCGATAATGGCCATAATCGAGTTCCACTACCACCAGCCATTATAATCGGTTTAATTTGCTTCACTGTGCTATATCTTTAAATATCAAACATTACGAATTGATTTCATCAAAACTAAATATAAAAATCCATGAAAATAGATGAGATGTTTACAACCCCACCTTAAAGATCTTTACACCCTCTATTCTTCTGCCATAACATCAGATACTTATCTAAAGTATAACCCAATGATGCCACTGCAAGAAATAAACCATACGCTCCACCAAGTATATCCCCACGAATAATATATTCACGAATAAACGAAAATATAGATCGGAGAACAACCATCAATAGATTAACTTGTTTTCCATTATTATATTTTTCAGTCGCCCAATCATGGCTATAACGAATATTTTTTAATAGAAAATGATGTAAATCATCATTGGTCAAGTGCATCAAATAACCATCTAATCTTTTGACAGGCACACCTTTTGAATCTAAAGATTCATGTACCTCTAAACTAGAATACTGGAAATGTTCACGTGCATATAATCTAGCAAGTTTATCTGCATACCAAAAGCGTTTCTGTACTTCGATGCCACAGAATTGATTTACTCGAGCTACACTAAAAACCTTATCTGTTTGTACAGGTTGATTCAGCACATTGGCAATCGCTTGTCTTAAAGGCTGATCTAATCGCTCATCAGCATCTAGAACAAGAACATAATCTCCAGTCGCATAAGTCTGAGCCAATTGTCTTTGCTTACCAAAACCCTGCCAATCCAAATTAACATGCCATTTCGCATTATATCTTTCAGCTATTTCTTTTGTAGAATCAGTACTGCCTGAATCTAAAATAATAATTTCATCAACAATATCAGATACCGTATCCAAACATGCTGCCAAATGTTTCGATTCATTTTTAAGTATCATAACTAAAGACAAAGTCGACTTTTTATTCGCTTTATCAATAGGTTTTAATAGTTGCTGTTTGTTATTCAGATCTAAAAAATTCTTTTCCGCTTGGTTGTTTTCTAAATCATATAAAATGGCATATTTATTAAACGTGTATTGTGTAAATAATAATGAGTAGACAAAACCGTATCGACCTTTTAAAAACCGACCATCAATCAGGTATTGTTTAATAAACGCCCACTTTGCATGCAATATAACAGAAAATATTGAAACATTTTTGCCACGTTGATGTCGATCAACTGCCCATGCTTTTGCATACTGTAAGCGTTTATCTAGCCAAAACTGAGGTGTATCTGCGGTATGATGTAACATTGTTCCTTTCAAGGTTTGTGTTACTGCACCATTCAGTTCAACTGACTCATGTACTAAATTATCATTATATTGAAACGTCTTTGGGTATAAGCGCCAATGTGCTTTTAATGCCCAATATGAATTATCAATTTCATGACCAAAAATACAATCGATTCGTTTAATACCATAAACTGTATTGGCAGGTGTATGTGCAATCACCTCAAGAATGCTTTGCTTCAACTGAGGAGTGATTTCTTCATCTGCATCTAGTGCTAAAATCCAGTCACCTGTTGCATAGCTCTGTGCCAATTGTCTCTGCTTGCCAAAACCTTGCCAATTTGTATTTACAAACCATTGACCACCAGCAGACTCAACCAACTGCTGCCCCTGATCAGTACTACCAGAGTCAAGAACAATAAGCTCATCAATCCAGCCTTTTAAAGCTGGTAATGATATTGCTAAATTTTTTGCCTCATTTTTTACCATCATCACGACGCTTAAGCGGAATGGTCGAGGTTGTTGATTTAATACAGACGACATAGGATTACTGCCAAGCCTCTTTAATCCAATCTGAAGGCAATACATAACGATACCATTTACCACCGCCACCATTTACAGCATCAGGTGGATTAATTTCCCCATGGAAAATAATAATTTTTGCACCTTTCGGTTTTACAGGCGGCTTAAAATATGCCAATGGAATCTTCTGTAAACAATGGTATTTATAGCTTTTACACCAATCTTCATTCCAATAACTTAAAGTACCATGCGCATCGACAAACCATGACAAATAGGCTTGCTCATTACGGAATTTTTGACGAATCTCATCAAAATGCTCACGGAAATACGGTAAAATTTCAGGAAAACTACCTAATTTAAACCGATAAACAGAACTATTGCCCGTGATACGCCAAGGTCGCTTCCAATCATGAATAATTAAAAACTCGCCTTTCTCTTGAAAAAAGCAGTCAATATTATCCACAATCACAACATCAAGGTCTAAGAATAAAGCATTACCTTTTAAACCATATAAATCTGGTTCAAAAGTGGAAAGTTTGTTCCAACCACGTTCTGGGCTACCCGCAGGCAAATCTAAAGGTGGTATCGGAAAGCACTGAACATTTGGATCAATGCCCTCGCTACGATCCGTCAAACAAACCATTTTAAAGGGTAAAGTCAGATGGCGTTTGACCATGTTATACAGACGATTAACATATTCTGGACCATACTTCGTTCCCCATTTCATGCACAAAATAATATTGTCTTCATGAGTTGCTGAATCTTGTTGAATGTCTGCCATCTGATAACCTTAATGCCTTAGATATTATTTTTCGCGTTGCGATTTTCGTACCAAGTGTTTTAAAACAATATGCACTGAATATTGGGGTATCTTAGCATAGGCGTTATCAAAAAAATTATTATTAATTCACCAAACTAGGAGGATTGTTTATAGTTTTGTTTAACAATTATAGCTTTAATTTATCCCAAATAAATCTCGTGTATATATTTTTTCCATTACATCACTGAACATCGGCACCATACGATTGACAATAATCAAATCAGAGATTGCTTTAAATTTTTGTAGACTCGATACCAAAGGATGACCAAGGTACGCTTTCGTACTCAAAGTTGGTTCATAGATCACAATTTGGATTCCCACATCCGCTAAACCACTCAACACATCATGTACAGCTGACTCTCTAAAATTATCTGAGTCTGCTTTCATAGTCAGTCGATAAATACCAACACAAGTAATATTCCGACTCAGAATATCTTCAATAATCGCTTGCTTACGAGTCTGGTTAGAACGAATAATTGCCGAAATCAACTCTTGTGGTGTTTCATGATAGTTGGCTAAAAGCTGCTTGGTATCTTTCGGCAAACAATATCCTCCATAACCGAAGGATGGATTGTTATAGTGATCACCAATACGTTGATCTAATCCCACCCCTTTAATTATATCTAAAGCACTCAGTTTATTTTTTAGACAATAGGTATCCAACTCATTAAAAAAAGCAACGCGCATCGCTAAATAAGTATTTGAAAACAGCTTAATTGCTTCTGCTTCTGTTGAGTCAACACATAACAGTACCGCGTCTTTTTTAATGGTCGCTTTCAAATAAAGCTTGGCAATTTTCTCAGCTCTCTTTGACTTTTCCCCCACAATAATCCGTGACGGATATAAATTATCTTGTAAAGCCTGCCCCTCTCTTAGAAATTCAGGAGAAAAAATAAGATTCTTTAACGCAAGTTTTTTAGAAAGTTCCTTGGTATAGCCGACTGGAACTGTAGATTTGATCAGCATCAACGCTTTAGGATTTACTTTTTGAATATCATGAATAACAGTTTCAATACTCGATGTATCGAAGTAATTTGTTTCAGGGTTGTAGTTGGTAGGTGTTGCGATAATGACCAATTTAGCATGTTGATACGCCTGCTCTTGATCACAAGTCGCTTCAAGATTAGATTCAGATAAATAGCTTTGAATACAGGTATCGCTAATCGGTGATACGCGCTGATTAATGTTCTTTACGCGTGTTTTATCAATATCGAAGACCATCACATCATGTTGTTTTGAAAATAATAAAGCATTGGATAAGCCGACATAACCTGCACCTACGACAGTAATTTTCATTGCTTCTCTATTTTTTTAATTGCACTTAAAGTTCACCGTAATCAAGTTCAATGAAAGATTGATGATGATTTAGTTGCAATCTATTGACAGCTCAGCAATAAAAAAGCGAAGCCTGAGCTTCGCTTAATTGATCTTGTTTGTCTTATTTTACGTAAGTCAACCAATGTGCATATTTATCGTTACGACCTTGTACTGCATCAAAGAAGGTTTTTTGAATAACAGTGGTAATCGGGCCACGTGAACCACAACCGATTTCACGGTCATCATATTCACGAATTGGCGTCACTTCCGCAGCCGTACCAGTAAAGAATGCTTCATCTGCAATGTAGAATTCATCACGCGTGATACGACGCTCAATCACTTCATAACCAAGATCTTTGGCAATTGTAATTACGGTTTGACGAGTAATCCCTTCTAATGCACCGCCTGCTAAATCAGGTGTATGCAAAACGCCATCTTTGATTAAGAATACGTTTTCGCCTGCACCTTGACAAACAAAGCCTTGAGGATCAAGCAACATTGCTTCGTCATAACCTGAACGCGCAACTTCTTGGTGTGCCAAAATCGATACGGTATAGTTACCACATGCTTTTGCTTTACACATCGTCACGTTTGGATGATGGTGAGTAAATGATGAAGTTTTAACACGAATACCATGTGCCATCGCTTCTTCGCCAAGATATGCGCCCCATGACCAAGCCGCTACAGCAGCATGGATGGTATTATCTGTTGCAGCAATTCCTAGTTTCTCAGAGCCAATCCAAATGAGAGGACGTAAATAAGCTGAAACCAATTTATTTTCACGCACGACATCAATTTGTGCCTGCTCTAAAGTCGCTTGATCAAATGGAACATTCATTTGATAAATTTTTGCTGAATTTAATAAGCGTTTAGTGTGGTCTTGCAAACGGAAGATTGCTGTACCATTTGGGGTTTCATAAGCACGGACGCCTTCAAAAACACCCATACTGTAATGTAATGTGTGTGTTAAGACGTGAATTTTTGCATCACGCCAATCAACTAATTTTCCATCTTGCCAAATAAAACCATCACGATCAGCCAAATTCATGGCACATACTCCAAATTTTTACACAATCATTCACTTTCCAATGCTATTGCAGTTGGATCAATTAACCTTTGCCATAACTTGCAAACGATCTCTCGGGTATCGTGCCAATCCGCAGCATTGACTTGCATAGATTGATTTGCAAGCGCTAAACGGTGGCTCTCAGCTCGTTCACGGAGATAAGCATGGATGAGTGCTGTGGCATCTTCACTGGATAAGCAGCCTGCTCGAGCAGCATCTTCAAGAATTCTTACGTTATCAGAATAATGGGCAAGATCTGGATTCGTCTCGCCCCATGCAAGCACTGCATACTGTGCCATAAATTCGATGTCAACGATACCACCTGCATCCTGTTTTAAATGAAAAATGCCATGTTTTTTTTGCTCAGAAGACGATCCCAAATGGTCTTTCATTTTTTGACGCATTTTTAATACTTCTTCACGTACAACATTTTCATCTCGCTTTTGAGTCAAAATTTGACAACGAATCTGCTCAAACTGCTGACATAGGTTTGCATCACCTGCAATCGAACGGGCGCGTACTAAAGCTTGATGCTCCCAAAGCCAAGCACTCTTTTGTTGATATTGCGCATAGGCTTTTAAACTAGTGACTAACATTCCCGCTTCACCCGATGGACGTAATCGGGTGTCAATTTCATAAACACGCCCATCCAAAGTTTGTGTAGTCATCAAAGACATAAACTTTTGTGCCACACGAATTGCAAACTCAGCCCCACTAATATCCTTACGACCATCAGTTTCACTATGTTCTTCAAAAGCATGGATAAAAACCAGATCTAGGTCTGAACCATAACCCAATTCAATTCCACCAAGCTTACCATATCCAATCACGGCAAAGCCTTTGTTGTCTAAACTACAACGCTGACCATTATTCCCCAAAGGATAGCCATGTCGCTCAGCAACCGCTTCATAAGCTAAATTAAGGGTCGCTTGGACGCTAACTTCAGCAATATCAGTCAGTGCATCGGACACTTTCATTAATGGACTTTCTGCCAAGACATCGCTTGCAGCAACAGTTAAAACATTGCTCTTTTTAAATAGACGTAAGACCCGCATTTGATCTTCAACTTGATCAATCTCGATACGCAATAATTGTTGACGTAGTGAATCTTCTAGATCTTTACGCTGCGGCAAACCAAAATCCATAGAAAGGAATTCATCTAATAGAACTGGGTATTGCGCCAGCTCTTCACAAATCCACGGGCTGACCGTCGCCATTTTGACCAATCGTTGCAAAGCACCACGACTTTCCATAAGCATGACCAAATATACGGTACGGCGAAGTACAGATTCAACCAAAGGCATCAAACGCAACAAAGCAACTTGTGGTTGATCAGACTGCAAGGTTGCTTCAATCAAATGTGGCCAGAATTTCTTTAAGCGCTCTAAAGCACTGGCTGGTATTTTACGTAAA
Organism: Acinetobacter sp. ANC 4805; assembly: GCF_022549495.1. Classification (GTDB taxonomy): domain Bacteria; phylum Pseudomonadota; class Gammaproteobacteria; order Pseudomonadales; family Moraxellaceae; genus Acinetobacter. Next base: position 68,850 of record NZ_JAKZGD010000002.1, on the reverse strand, counting down.
GCTTGCCCATGCCAAAAATTTTGGATCAGATTCTTAGCATGCCCATCTAGAATTGCATTTAATCGCTGCTCAAGCTCAACAAAATCATCAATCGGTGCTGAGAATTCTTTTTCTTGAATGAGTTGCTTGAATTGAACTTTAACTTTTTCACGCTTTTGATTAAGTCGCTCTAAGAACGATGACCAATCGCTAAAGCCCAACGTATCCAACATACGTTGTCTTAATTCAGCTTCGATTGGGAGAGACTGCGTTTGCTGATCGTTGAGTGCTTGTATCGCATGCTCGACACGTCTTAAAAATAAGTAAGCATCTTCAAGATCAATCACAGCCTGTTGATCAAGTAATTCAGCATTTCCTAAATGATGCAGACTCACCAAACATTGACGATCTTGTAATTCACGTTTTGAACCACCGTAAATCAACTGAAAAACTTGAACAATAAACTCAATTTCACGGATACCACCTGCACCAAGTTTAATATCATCTTCAATATTACGGCGCATGACTTCGCGCTCAATCATCGCTTTCATTTCACGCATCGCAGCAAAGGCAGAATAATCCACATAACGGCGGAATACGAAAGGACGTGACATATCCAATAAATCTGCGCCTGCTTGATCACCTGTAATCACACGAGCTTTGATCCAAGCATAACGTTCCCATTCACGACCATGCTGACTTAGATATTTTTCTAAACCACTATGGCTAATCGCTAAGGCTGAACCATCTCCCCACGGACGTAGACGCATATCCACACGAAATACAAAACCATCCGCAGTAATATGGTCAAGGAGATAAATTAGCTTCTGCCCCCATAGAATGCAGAACTGCTGTACATCTATACATTTACGACCATTGGTTTCACCTTGCTCATCAAAGGCAAAAATTAGATCAATGTCACTGGAAAGATTGAGTTCCTGCGCCCCCAGTTTTCCCATACCAATCACGATCAAATCTTGAAGCTGACCTGAATAACCCATCGGTTCGCCATATTTGGCTAACAGCGGTGGTAATGCAAAAGCCTTTGCAGCACAAATACTCGCATCGGCAAAGTCAGAAAGTTCACGTGTTAATGTCACCACATTGGTGAGTTGATTGGCATCTTGCCAAATCCAACGAAACATCAACTTGGCACGCAAAGCACGTAATGCTTTCATCCAAGCCTGTTCATCTGTTAGATTGGCAAGCACATCCTGAACTTTTTGATGAATATTTTCTGTAGAAAGAGATTGAAGAAATTGATCTTCACCATAATCTTGTTCTAATTGTATTTGATATAAATTTAAGACTTGTTCAGCATATTGACTTGCAATTAAGGTTTTTTGTAGCTGTTCCGCATTCATAAAAAGGCTCGACTGATGTCATCTAGATTAGTTATATCAGTTACAAGCTTATCTTTAAAATTTCTTTAGACTAATTTCGCTTTACTTTTATGCTGTTCGGTACATAAATCAGCATGCTCACGCTCGATCGGCAGAAGTACGGTAAAAACAGTCCCCTCACCCTCATGTGAGGTCACATTAATTTCACCAAGATTCATTTCCACAAACCGCTTACATAAGCTCAACCCTAAACCAGCACCCTTTTCTCCAGCAGTGCCTTTAAAGCTCATTTTAACGCGAGGTTGGAACAAATCTTTGATTTGCTCTTGGGTCATGCCCAGACCCGTATCTTTAACATAAACCTCAATATAAGTCCCTTTGTTTTGTGCTTGGATATATACTTTCCCAGAGCCATCAACATCAGTAAATTTCAGCGCATTCGAGACTAAATTTTGAATGACCGAAGTCATCATATTGATATCGGCATAAACTTTTAAGTTTTCATCCACTTCATTAATCAGTTGGATATTTTTCTTGATTGCCAATGTTTTTAGAATATCGGTCACGATATTGGTAATTTGTCGTAACTTAAAATTAATCGGATGATAGACAAAACGCCCACCCTCTGCCATTGCCCAATTTAGTAGACTTTCCAATAGGTTATAGGTCGACTGTGAGGTGTCGTAAAGATAGTCTGCAATATTTTGAATACTAGACTCATCTAACGTATCACGTTCTTTTGCCAATATCTCAGAGAAACCTAATAAGCCATGAAATGGCGCACGTAAGTCATGCGAAATAATCGAAAAGAATTTGGTTTTACTAAAGTTAAGTGCTTCCTCTTGCTCATATAATTCTTTTAATTCGTCATGATTAAGCTTCAACTCGAGTTGTTGCATAAAATTGCTACAGTGGGCTTGGAGCAATTGTGTTTGTAGCTCAGTAAAACCTTGTGCGACTTCATCAAATAAAACGATATAGCCAAGTGATGTTTGGTCAGGATGCCGCAGATGTACTGCAATTGCAGTTTGTATTTTGCGGTTGAAAGGGCTTAAAAAAGCCAACAAGGTTTGATATTGTGGGTGTTCACGATCAATTAAGTCACCATTTACAAATAGCGTATTCAAGCTTTTAGCAATCCTTGAAACATCGACAGCTTGTAATTTTTCAGGGCAAGAATGCCAAATATAAGGTTCTTGGTGAAATGCAAGCAAAGCTGTACTTGCTTGCATCAATTTACGGTTAAACTGTAAAAATTGTCCAAGTAAATTCTGATCAGAATTTAGACCTAAAGAAAGTGAAATTTTACAAGCGCTTAGCTTATCGGCTTGCTGTAATTCTAATAATTGAATCGCCATGCCCGCCTCTCGAATATTATCGTTATACGGTTGTTTACGTTTTATTAAGAAAAAAGCTCAAAACCATCACTTAGTATTAACAAACTTTAACATAAAAGGCAATTCTTGATTCAATTAATTCGCAACAGAACGTGAAATTTCATTAAATTTAAACTTAAATTAAATTTCAAGAGAAGGGTTAATTTCTAGAGACATGCTGTACTTTTAAGTCATCATAAATCTCAATCAATGCATCCACGCTCAGAAATAGCAATCCAGAAATAATAGCTACGAAAATTCCAATAACTAGCGAGACTAGAGTCCCAATTAAAAGTACCCAATCATCAACTTGAAATGTTGCCAAGCCCAATTGATTCATTAAAAAAACCAATAAATTATTTAACTCAACAATTATCATGGATACAAGATAGCATCCAACAAGAAGAAATCTTTTCTTTTGATAACTCTTTTTTGAAGATTTTGCTGTCAAAATTATTTTTCTGTCATCCAAAGTTATATTCACCATATAACGAGCAGCTATCAACTTATTAATCATGATGAAAAATCTTTGAGGATACTCTTTAATCACGTAATCTACTTCTAGATGACTTACCTTTTCAGAACATACCAATGCCTGAGCGGCACAATCCTTTTCTATCTTTTGTTTATCTTGTTCATAATAATTATCAATATACTCAGTTACAGCAGTCAGCCTCTCTACGTAAAATTTTCTTCTATGAATCAATCTTTTAGTTTTATCCAACCAAACAAAGAATGGAACGATTGCAAGAAATACTGGTAATGCTTTTATTATTAAATCTAACATTCCCCCTCCTTTAATCAATTTAGCTAAAAATTTTTATTAAGGAATATATTTAATTTATAGATTATGAATATTAAAAAACCCCAAGCCTTTAATACTAGCTTGGGGTCTTTGAATCTTGGTCCCGAGGGTCGGACTCGAACCGACACGTCATCTCTGACAGCGGATTTTGAGTCCGCCGCGTCTACCAATTTCACCACCTCGGGAAGAGTGCGATGCTTTGTGTTGCGTATAATAACCTGTTTGATTTTATTGTCAAACCCTAACTCTAGCTTATTGCTCACTTTTAAATCATTCAGATATTTTTATATCAATAAACACACGAACTCAGCGAGAAAATGCAAAAAAGACTATACTACGCCCAATTTTTGCGATGTTTTAGATGTATGCAACTCTCCGACTTTTCGTTTGATCTCCCTGATGAACTTATTGCTCGCTACCCATTAGACAGCCGTAGCGCATCTCGCCTGCTCCATATCGATGCTCAAGGTCAGTATCATGACCATGCTTTCACAGATATTCTCGATTTACTCGAAGATGGCGATTTGCTAGTGCTCAATGATACCAAAGTCATGAAAGCACGGCTTAAAGGTAAACGAGCTACAGGCGGTGCAATCGAAGTTCTAGTTGAGCGGATGTTGGATACCCACACTGCTCACTGCCATATCAAATCGAGTAACTCACCCAAAGCAGGCGCAGAACTATATATTGGCGCAGATGCCATTCCTGTAACGGTACAAGGTCGCCATGAAAACCTATTTGTGGTGGAGTTTTCACAACCAATTTTATCGGTATTGGATCAATATGGTCAGTTGCCGATTCCACCTTATTTCAATCGTGAAGCCGAAGAGATTGATACTGAGCGTTATCAAACTGTATTTCATGATCCTGAAAAAATCGCCAGTGTTGCTGCCCCGACTGCAAGCTTGCATTTCGACCAAGACTTATTAGAAAAGTTAGCAGCTAAAGGCGTGCAAAAAACGTTTGTGACTTTGCATGTGGGTGCAGGAACTTTTATGCCTGTTCGTACCACGGACATTAGTAACCACATTATGCACAGTGAATGGTGTGACGTACCACAAGCCACGATTGATCTCATCTTAGCGACCAAGGCACGTGGTAATAAAGTGATTGCGGTGGGAACAACTGCGACCCGCGCCTTAGAGAGTGCTGCACAAGCCAATCAAGGACAAATTGCAGCTTGGACAGGTGATACACAAATTTTTATCTACCCTGGTTATCAATTCTGTATTGTCGATCGCTTGATTACCAATTTCCATTTACCCGAATCAACCCTGCTGATGCTGGTTTCTGCATTATCGAATCGAGATCATATCTTAGCGGCTTATCAACATGCAGTTGAACAACGCTATCGTTTCTTTAGCTATGGTGATGCTATGCTAGTGGATCAATTAAACGCCTAATTTAAATAAAACGATGCCGATTGATACTGTAGAACAAGCCTTACATATAAGACGAAAAAAAAATGCGCAGGTTTTTCGCAATATTGCTCGGCTTTGGGAAGTAGGGCAAAAATCTCATAGCGATCAAGATTTGCTAGATGCCCTACACCCGTGGCGTGATGATCATAGCCTACGTTTTTTTAATGTACTGCCCTATCTTTTAGCTATTGTGAGTGTGTGTACCTTAGTCTTTGGCTATTTTCTTCACCCACATGTTCAGTATATCTTCAGCCTTTTCGCTGCCTTTCTAACTGGATTTTTAGCTTATCTGCTCTATGAACCCGAAGAGCCATTAACACAGGTCATCACGTATCTCGAACAGCGCATGACGGTATTGCGTTATGGTTTACAGTTTCAACAGCTACCTGCTTATTTACCGATTCAGGCACAACCATTATTGGTGATCAGTAAATTAAAACAATTCTTTCCATTGTTTAATCGTGGAACGGAGTCTAACGAAATCACCCAATATGCATCAACCACTTGGCATGATGGCACGACAGAGCATCAAGTTTTATTGTTTCAATATCACTATGTCAGTGAACTCCCCATTTTTAAGGAAGAAAATAGCAACCAGAAAATTGCCAAAGAAATCCATAAAGATTTATGGGGAGCTTTTATTTTTCAAATACCCATATCAGGAATCGCGGTTAGCAACAAACGTTCACGCTTTTTTGAGCCTTATACCAGTTCATGGCAAAGTAGCGATATTTTAATTAACCAAGAATTAAATATTTTCGGGTTGGATCAACATCAGTTGGCGAAAGAAATTAGTCCAAGCCTTACATTGAAGCTCAATGACTTTTTTCAACATTTTACAGGTGATTTAATTTATCATCATCAAGAGCAAATTTTGTGTTACGTCGGCGAACAAAATCTTTTCCAAACCGCCAGTAAACGCAGCGACATTGATGATATTTCTGCATTACGTGGACATTTACGCACTATGACCATGCCGCAATATCATAAATTTCAACAATTGATGCTCAATCTAATTCAATAGATTTCTCTTTTTAGCAAAGTGAGTATTTTAAGGGAAATAACAATAAGGAGAATGACAATGACAGGTTTACTGATCTTCTTGGGAATTTTTGTTGTAATCGTGGTATGGGCTATTTATACACGTAACAATATTGTTCGTTATTTTAATGCGACCAAACGTGCTTGGTCAGAAGTGGCTAACTTTGAGCGTCAGAAAGTAAAAACCTTAGAAGCATTGGAAGCGACATTAGATCAATACACACAATTTGAAAAATCAACTTTGGAAAAAGTCACCGAATTACGTCAACAAATTTTGAACCTCAATGTCAATGATACCGATATTTCTCAGTTGCAACAGATTGAGAAAATGAGTAAAGAGCTAATTCGTAGCCTCAATGTAGTGGTGGAAAATTATCCTGAGCTAAAAGCTGATGCGCTGTATAGCAAAATGATGGATGACATTCAGGAACAAAACGAAAATGTCGGTGCAGCAATCACGATATTTAACCGTAATGTAGAGCTGTTTAATAACCAAATCGAAGTATTCCCAAATAACCTGATCAATACCCTAACCTTATCTAAAAAAGCCATTCGTCCATTCAAGGACAATCTTGCAACTGAAAATTTTGATTATAAGCCGAATTTTTAATGCCTTAGCGCTGATCACTGTAGTCCATTTTTATAAGCGGAAAATCATTCAGTTTTATACTCTAGATTGACTATCTTACCTCTGAATTTACGATAAGAAATATTGCCTTTTATTCCCCTCTTTTTACAGAGGGGTTAGGGGAGATTATTATTTTTTAGCCACGGCTACATTTAGTAGTAGAACTACACGCCATAATCAAGGAAAATAGCCGCTTTTGATCAGCGAACTGTTTTTTCGCCTTGCGCTGCGCTCAAAGCAGTGCTTCGATCTTGCTCAGGATGTGTCATGAAATTTGAAAAATTAGGTCAGTCGGGACGTGCCCGTCGTGGTCGACTTACGTTAGAGCATGGTGTGGTTGAAACACCTGTGTTTATGCCCGTGGGTACTTACGGTACGGTTAAGGGTATGTTACCTCGTGACATTGAAGAAATTCAGGCACAAATTATCTTAGGTAACACCTTCCATTTATATTTACGTCCAGGCTTGGAAGTGATTAAAGAGCATGGCGGTTTACACGAGTTTATCCAATGGGATAAACCGATTTTAACCGATTCAGGCGGTTTCCAAGTATTTAGCTTGGGTGCAATGCGTAAAATCAAAGAAGAAGGTGTTACCTTCCGCTCTCCTATTGATGGCTCAAAAGTGTTTTTGTCTCCAGAAATTTCAATGGAGATTCAACATGTACTCAATTCAGATATCGTGATGATCTTTGATGAATGTACCCCTTACCCTGCAACACATGAAGAAGCGCAAAAATCTTTGCAACTGTCTTTACGTTGGGCAAAACGTTGTAAAACACATCACCATGATGAGCTCAAGAATAAAAATGCCTTATTCGGCATTATTCAGGGCGGTATGTACGAAGATTTGCGTGATGAATCACTTAAGGGTTTATTAGAAGTTGGTTTTGATGGCTATGCAATTGGTGGCTTATCGGTGGGTGAACCCAAAGATGAAATGATCAAAGTACTTGATTATTTACCGAACAAAATACCTCAAGACAAACCACGTTATTTAATGGGTGTTGGTAAACCAGAAGACATCGTTGAAGCGGTTCGTCGTGGTGTCGATATGTTTGACTGTGTCATGCCAACCCGTAATGCGCGTAACGGTCATTATTTTGTCACGGATGGTCTGGTAAGAATCCGTAATAGTAAATATCGCCATGATAAAGGACCTTTAGACCCTCATTGTGATTGCTACACTTGTAAAAACTTTACGCGTGCCTATTTATATCATTTAGAGAAGTGCGGTGAGATGTTGGCATCAATGCTCGGCACTATCCATAACTTGCGTTACTACCAACGCCTCACGCAAGGGATGCGTGATGCATTGGATAATGGCACATTTGATGAATATGTTCAGGACTTTTATGCACGTCGTGGCTTAGACGTTCCAGCGTGCCCTGAAGACTAATGTGAATGAATTGCATCAAGATTTGCGCCTGATCGCAAGACAAGGTACATTGCAAAACGAATTGGGATTTATTATTAATTTTTGACTTTTTAATTTTAGGAAATCGAAATGAGCTTTTTAATTTCTACTGCTCACGCTGCTCCAGCGGCTGCACAAGGCCCAAGCCTGATGACAAACTTATTGATGATTGCGGTATTCATCGCAATTTTCTACTTTTTGATCTGGAGACCTCAAGCGAAACGTGCTAAAGAACACCGTTCTTTAATCGAAAGCTTAGGTGTGGGCAGTGAAATCGTATTTGCTGGCGGTTTAATGGGAAAAATTACCAAACTTGATGGTGATTTTGCAGTTGTTGAACTCAGCCGTGGTGTCGATGTAAAAATTCAGCGTGCCAGTGTCATTTCAGTATTACCTGAAGGCACACTAAATAACCTTTAATCATAAGATAGTCGTGCCTCAGCACGACTTTTTCATTTAAGAAGAAAGCGAATGCGTTACCCTGCATGGAAATATTTACTGATCCTCGTTGTTCTTGTGATCAGTACGTTATATGCACTACCAAGTTTGTATCCAGATGAACCTGCTGTCCAAATTTCAGGCGCGAAAGCAGGCACAAAAATAGATCAAACCATGGTGCAAAAAGCGGAGCAGATTTTAAAAGCTGCCAACATCAGCAGTCACGACAATAGCTTCACCAATAATGCGGCATTATTACGTTTAAACTCTTCAGAAGCACAGTTAAAAGCCAAAGAAGTGTTACGCCGTGATCTAGGTGATGACTATGTGGTTGCACTCAACCTTGCACCAACAACACCAGAATGGTTGCGAAAGATTGGGGCTAAACCGATGAAACTAGGTTTGGACTTACGTGGCGGTGTACATTTCTTGCTTGAAGTCGACATGGATAAAGCTATCAGTCAACGGATGGAAACATCTGCAACTGATTTGCGTCGTCAATTTCGTGACAACAAAATTAAGTTTAATAATCTTGCTTTAAGCAATAATACAATTACCATCCTGTTTGCTGACAATGCAGACCGTGATGCAGCGGCGGATTTTTTACGTCGTAACGGGAATGAGTTTACTCAACAGGCAGTTGCAACATCTTCTGGTGCAACCTTAAAACTGAATTATACCGATGCTCGTCGTCAAGAAATTCAGTCTTATGCAGTCAACCAGAACTTAACCACTTTACGTAATCGTATTAACGAACTTGGTGTAGCAGAAGCACTGGTACAAACACAAGGTAACAACCGCATCGTGGTTGAATTACCAGGTGTACAAGATACGGCTGAAGCAAAACGTGTCTTGGGTCGTACAGCAAACCTAGAATTCCGTTTAGTTGCTGATAGTAATGATCAATATATTGACCCATATACAGGAAAATATAATGATCAACCACTTCCACCAGGAACTGAAGTTTTTGCTTATCAATCTTTGGAGAGCGGTCGTCAATTGCTGTTACAACGTAACCGTATCTTGACAGGTGAACGTGTTCAAAATGCAAGCTCTGGCTTTAGCCAAGACTCTGGTGGTGCAGAAGTAAATATTACTTTGGACACTGCTGGCGGTAAGCTCATGGCTGATGCAACACGCAATGCTGTGGGTAAACGCATGGCGGTCTTGTTTATCGAAAATAAACAAAAGATCTCTTATGTTGCTGATCCAAATACAGGTGTGCAGACTGAAGTTCGTACGCCATATACTGAATCTGTAGTGATTAATGCTGCAACTATTCAAGCCGTATTAGGCTCTCAGTTCCGTATTACAGGTTTAGATTCACCTCAAGAAGCCGCTGAGCTTGCGTTGATGCTTCGTGCAGGTGCTTTAGCTGCGCCGATGTACTTTGTTGAAGAACGTGTGGTTGGACCAAGTCTTGGTCAAGAGAATATTGATGCAGGTGTTCTATCAACTCAAATTGGCTTCTTATTGGTTGCAATTTGGATGATCGTATTCTTCCGTCTGTTCGGTTTGATTGCAAACTTTGCTTTAGTCTTTAACCTTGCAATGATTTTAACCATCATGTCATGGCTTGGCGCGTCTCTCACCTTACCTGGTATTGCAGGTATCGTAATTGGTATTGGTATGGCAGTCGATGCCAACGTACTGATCTGTGAGCGTATCCGAGAGGAAATGCTCTGGGGTGCATCACCGAAACAAGCCATTATCGCGGGTTATGATCGGGCCTATAACACCATTTTTGACTCGAACTTAACTACCTTTATCGTGGCATTTATTTTGTTCGCAATTGGTACAGGTCCAATCAAAGGCTTCGCTGTAACATTAATGATCGGTATCGTTTGCTCAATGTTTACTGCGATTACCGTGACCCGCGCCATCGTACAGCTCATTTATGGCAAACGCCGTAATTTGACCAAGTTGAGTATTTAAGGAGATTCACATGACTGATCTGACTCAACAAGACTCAAAGCAATACGGTCGCCCAGATGATCTAAAAATCATTCCATTTATGAAGATTGCTAAGCCTGCTGCAATCTTCTCAATCTTGATTACCCTTGCGAGTGTTTTCTTTATTGTGACCAAAGGCTTAAACCTTGGTTTGGACTTTACAGGTGGTGTATCTGCCGAGTTGAACTATAAACAAGCAGTTCAACCAGCCCAAGTCGCTCAAGCACTTGACCGTGCAGGCTTTAAAGATGCAGTCGTACAAACATTGGGAAGTAACAAAGACCTGATTGTGCGTATGCCCGTTCAAGAAGATCTAAAAGTTGATGATCTGAGTGATACCATCACCAAAGCAGTTCAATTACCGAATAATGCAGCAGAAGTTCATAAAGTAGATGCAGTTGGTGGGCAAGTCGGTAATGAGCTTTATATCCGCTCTGCTGGTGCACTGGCACTTGCTTTGATCTTAATGCTGATTTACGTGACCATTCGTTTCGAGTTCAAACTTGCAATGGGTGCGGTAATTTCATTATTCCACGATATCGTGATCATCATCGGAACATTTGCATTATTCCAGTGGCAGTTTGATTTAACCGTACTTGCAGCGATACTCGCGGTGATGGGTTTCTCACTCAACGATAACATCGTTGTATCGGATCGTATCCGTGAGAACTTTCGTAAAATTCGCGGTGCAACACCTCGTGAAATTGTCGATATTGCATTAACAGAAACTTTACGTCGTACCATTCATACCTCAATGACCTTATTGCTTGTCGTACTTGCAATGATGTTCTTAGGTGGTGATGGTTTGCATTGGTTCTCTATTGCTATGTGTGTGGGTGTCTTTATCGGTACTTATTCATCTATCTATATTGGTACTGCATTTGCTTTATGGCGTGGTCTAAACCGTCAAGATTTTATTGTCCAAGTTAAACCTGAATTTGATGAAGAAGAGATTCCTTAATCTCGCCCTGCTTTAGATTCAAACAAAATGCCAGCATATTGCTGGCATTTTTTATTGCGATTGGAGCAAAGCAGCATGCATCATTTATGCACGCTTATTGATGCTGAACAATTTGAATCTGTGGAAACTGAAATCCTCGACAAGATTGTTCTGATCGCCATGCCACAGTGAGCACAATTTTCTGATTTAAAATAAAGTTTTGGTAAGCAAACGTCCCAATCAAGGGATGGGAACACATTCCACCATAGTTCGTTGCATGAACTTGAGTATTTAAACTATTTAAGTCTAAGCGGATTCCTAGACCTGAAGCTTTTAAAATTGCTTCCTTCGTTGTCCATACACGTAGCCAGTATTCAGTATCTTGATCTTGTTGCTGCCAAGTTTGATATTCTTCTGCGTGAAAAGCATGTTGCGCTAAGGGATCAAAACGGACTTTACGATCCAATTCCTCAACATCCACACCAACCTCTTTCATACCTTCACTCATCGCCAAAGCATAGTATTGCTGACTATGTGAATGGTTAAATGCCAAGGTATGAGAGCTTAAAAATGGCTTGCCATATTCATGTTTTGAAAACTGTAAATCCGTAGTTAAACACTTTAATTGATCTGCCAAAAGTTGATTGCGATAGGCTTTGATCTGTTGTTTTTTATAATCGTTGAACGATCTAAAATCTGAAAACTCTGTTCTATCTCGTTTAAGAAGTGAAGCCAATGCTTGAATATGTACTTCAATTTTACGTGTCATCATCGGCTTCACTCAGTAAGCCACTGTTAAGAAAACAGAGGCTTTTAAAAAATTTTAGAATTTAACAAGATCGCCTTTCAGGGCAACACCTGCAACCGCTACACCTTTATGACATTCATAAGTTGTCGTACTTTTGGTTTCATTCTTTTTGTAGTAGCTCACAATATTCGTCACCGCATTTGCACTACGTGCTTTTGCTGCTTTGTCTAATTGAAGAAGTGCCGAGCGAAGTACCCAGTCACATGATGTTTCAGCAGATTTACCAAAACCATTGGTTTTTTGGTTGGTGACAATATCTTGCTCTACAATTTTACCGCCTGACTTATTTCCTTTCAGGTAAAATTTGACCGTACCATCTAAAGTTCCATCTGCCACAGCACGATCGACTGCTGCTTTAAAATCAAAATTATGTGTTACATCGGCAGCTTGAACAGATGCTGTAAAACCTGTTGCAAGTGCTGCAACCAAGAATAATTGTTTAATTGACATTATTGTGCTCCTTGTTATGTTAAGCGTTTAAAAATAAGTGAGGTATTAATCCCGCCAAAGGCGAAATTATTGCTCATCATAATATTGATATTACTGACTCTAATTTGCTGAGTAATATAATCTAAATCACCACATTGTGGGTCAATTTCATCCAAATTTAAGGTCGGCACCAGTTGCCCACGATTCATCATTTCGATGCCTAACCACGCTTCGATTGCACCGCAAGCACCCAGCGTATGCCCGAAATAGCTTTTTAATGAACTGATTGGTTTACGACCTAATATTCTTGCGGTTGCTTGGCTTTCTGCAATATCACCTTGATCTGTCGAAGTCCCATGCGCATTCACATAGTCAATTTGACTCGCATCCAAATGTGCATCTTTCAGCGCCATTTGCATACAGCGCCCCATCATTTCAGTATCAGGCTTAGTGACATGCTGACCATCGGTATTGCTCGCATAACCCACAATTTCAGCATAGATTTTTGCACCACGTTGTATAGCATGTTCATATTCTTCAAGAATTAAACATCCCGCTCCCTCACCAATCACTAAACCATCTCGGTTGGCATCAAAAGGACGTGGTGATTTTTCAGGCTGATCATTCATCCGACTGGTGGCTAATAAGACATCAAAAACAGCTGCTCCCACCGCACTGAGTTCTTCTGCACCACCAGCAATCATAATAGTTTGCTTACCATATTTAATTGCTTCGTAGGCTTGTCCAATCGCCATCGAACCTGAGGTACACGCACTCGATGTTGGTAAAGTTAAACCCTTCAATCCAAAATAAACCGTCATATTGACTGCACTGGTATGCGACATCATACGGATATAAGTGGTGGCATTGATTTTGCTCATATCCTGATCAATCAGCATATTGCCAAATTCACGGATTGCATCAACACTACCAGCCGACGAACCAAAGGCAACACCAACATCGCCACTCTTCAAAAGAGAAGAATCTAATAAATGTGCATCTTGTAAAGCATTTTCAGCACTAATCACTGACATCAAAGCGACACGTCCCATACCACGCATTACTTTTCGATTAAAATGTTTAGCCACATGAAAAGACTGTACTTGCCCAGCCAATTTTGTTCTTAAATCAACATATTGCTCCCATTCAGGCATATAGCGAATTCCGCTTTTACCTGCATGGAATTGAGCAAAAATATCATCAGTTGTTTCACCCAATGAGGTAATCCCAGCCATACCTGTGACAACGACACGTTTCATTAGATTAAACCTCCATTGACTGAAATCACTTGGCGAGTGATATAAGCAGCGTCATCAGAACACAGAAATTTCACCACACTTGCCACTTCATCGACTTGTCCCATGCGCTGCATTGGAATCATTTTCAACGCATGTGCTTTGACTTCTTCTGTCACCATTTCCGTTTCAATTAAACCAGGGGCAACACAATTCACGGTGATCTTACGCTTTGCTAATTCCAAAGCCAACGCTTTGGTTGCACCAATCAAGCCCGCTTTGGCAGCACTATAATTCACCTGTCCGCGATTGCCCATAATGCCAGAAACAGAAGAAAGCGTGACAATACGTCCGCCCTTACGTAAATGAATCATTGGCATGATTAATGGTTTGAGTACGTTATAGAAACCATCTAATGAGGTCGAAATCACTTCATCCCAATCGTTGTCCGTTAATGCAGGAAATGCGCCATCGTGGGTAAGTCCTGCATTTAACACGACCCCATAAAATGCCCCATGTTGTTCAACGTCTAGTTCTAATAGACTTTTAACAGATTCCCGTGCATTTACATCAAATAATACATAGTGACTTTTGCGTCCAAGTTTTTGAATTTGTTCAACCACTTGTTGCGCCTCAACTTCACGAGAACGCGCATGAATCGTGATATCAAATCCTGCTTGAGCCAATTGCAATGCAATCGCTTTACCAATCCCACGACTTGAACCCGTCACTAATATTCTTCTACTCATTGTTGTTCCCTAAATACCTTTTCAAAAATCATCAATTTTATGATCTGAATATCACAAAAGCTGGATACTCGGAAACGTCATTCACAACCTGCGTGGTATCAACACAAAAGTGTTTCTGCGATACAACTCAATAAATGCAAGAATTGAACAGGTTTTGTGAATGACAATGGTTTTGCCTACTTTTGCCGAAACAAAAGTAGGTCGAGCCGAAGGCTTATCCTGAAATTTGATGAGAACTCGACATAATTCCACCTAACTTTCATTTAAACTCATAACTTTAATGCAGATTGATCTGTCGGCTCATACACACTTAACAAAGCAGTAATAACATGATCTTCATAATGAATTTCACAAGAAAACTGCCCTAAACCTTCATGTAAATACTGTTGCTCAACTCGAATTTTAAGGGTCTGACCCAGTGCAAAATAGGCAACAGGTAAATGTAATTTTCGCGTACCTAACAAAAAACCAACTTTGGGTGACTGCTGCTTTTGCTGTCCTAACCAACCTGAATATGCACTTACCGTTTGCGCCATAATTTCAATGCTTGTCCAAGTCGGTAAACCGTCTGCTTCACAAAACATCAAATCGGTGGTAATGCTCAGTTCAGCAATCGCATAGCCTTCATTTGCTTCCACAATATGATCAATAAATACCATCGGCTGTTCGTGTGGAATATACTGAAGCGCATCTAGTTTCATTTATTGCTCCACGCCAAATAGCAAACTGATATTACTTCCGCCAAAGGCAAATGAATTACTCATTGCATATTGAATCGGTTTTGAAAGCTGTGCATCGCGTACATAGTTTTGATCTGCTAATTCAGGATCAATATCGGTGTGTTGATGCATAGGCAACCATGTTTGATCTTTTAAGACTTGCGTACAAATCAAAGCTTCAATTGCACCCGCTGCGCCTAAACAATGTCCTGTCTTATGCTTAGTACTGCTGAGTGCAACGGCATGCTCTTGAAATACCTGTCGAATGGCTTTGATTTCCATCGCATCATTTTGTGGGGTTGCCGTACCATGCAAATTTACATATCCAATCTGCTGCGGTGCAATCTCAGCACTTGCTAAAGCACGTTGCATTGCGATTGCAGCACCCTCACCTTCTGGATGCGGTGCTGAAATATGCCATGCATCCATTGATTCACCAGCACCATACAACATCACGGGCGCAGCTTCTTTGGTTAATAAAAACAAAGCGGCAGCTTCACCAATATTAATACCATCACGATTGATACCGCAGGGCTGGCAAATATCAGCAGACAAACTTTCGAGGCTATTAAAACCATTTAAGGTCAGTTGACACAAGGTATCAACACCACCAACTAAAACAGCGTCAGCCAAACCTGACTGAATTAAACGTTGCCCCGCAGCAAATGCCTTAGCACTGGAAGAACATGCAGTCGAAATCGTATAAGCAGCCCCTTGCCATTCGAGATACTTTTGCAAGGCTTTTGCAAGGCACCCCATTTCTTGTGGCTGATGCGAAATTGCAAGCGAAGTATCCCCCTCAAAATATTGCTTCAGCAGTGCCTCACTATCTGAAATACCTGAAGTTGATGTTCCAACCACGATACTTAAACGCTTTGGATCAATCTTCGCCACATAATCTCGAAGCTCAGTTTCAATCGTCGCCAAAGCAGTTAATGCAAACCGTAAGTTCCGAGAATCGAATGCACCCAAGCATTCGGACACTTGATCAATCAGTGGATGAGCATAACGCCCAACCCATACCGAACGATCGACCACCAAGCCGTTTTCTAAACTCAAGATGTTATTGGTTTGAGTTAAACTGTGCTGAATATGCTGAGCAGTTTGCCCCAATGCAGATAACCCTATACTCAGGGGAATTCCAACCGCTTGAAATTGTGGCTGTTTGGATAAAGGCTGACTCATGGCTGTACTACTGGCTCAGGCTGATCTGGGTTTAAAGTATTTTCAATTGAACTTAAAGTCATGCGATAAGGGACTTGTAGATTATCTAACTCAATCGAACTCGGCTGTTTTTTGACAAGCAATACCGCTTGCTGCCCAATAAAAACCGTTTGCTGATTCGCAGTATGATCAACACGAACCGCCTCTTGTCCCAATTGAGCAAAATTTGGATAAGTCGCAAACAAAATATCACGGGCGACAAACTCAAACGGTAACAATCGCATCGCTTCAATTCGTTGTTGTACCTTAACCCGCTGCCCATCAAATATAAGTTGGAATAAAGGCTGACCCGTCAAACCCAATCCCACCAACTCTAACTGCGGACCTTTTTGCTGCTGATACAGTAGAAAGCTAAAACTTTTGTCTTTCCACTGTACCTCAACTTGATCTTGACGTTGATATTGTTGTGCTTGCCAATGGCTGCTTTTCAGACCTTGCGCATGGGGCATCAACTGACACCCACCCAATAGCAAGATACTCATACACAATAAGCTGCCCCAAATTCGTTGCATACTAAACCTCTAAGGCTTGCTCTTGTGCCAAGCCCTCTCGACAGTACTCAGCCAAGGTATTTAAACGGCGTTTTGCATTTTTATGAATTGGATTCTGCTCATCCCATGCATAGCCTGCCAATAGAGAGGAAATCATACGGCGAATACTTTCATTTTGATTACTGGAAAAGACCACGTCTTGAAATTCACCTTCATACCAAGACTCAACATAAGCACGGAAAACTTGAATACCTTTACGCAACGGGACTTCATATTCCTGCATCCAATCGACTTGCTCACCTTGAAGCACTCGATCGAGTAACGGTACAGCAAGGCTTGATGATTTCAACGCAATCGTGACACCCGACGAAAATACAGGATCCAAAAACTCACCAGCATTGCCCAATAATGCATAGTTACGACCTGCTAAATGCTTCACATTGGCAGAATAACCCACCAAAGTTCGTACAGGTGTATCAAATTTCGCTTGTTCTAATACCTGAGATAAAGCAGGATCATCCGCTAGAATGCGTTTCAATAATGGTTCAGGTTCATTTTGTTCGATATCCTCTGATTGATAGTGATCAAAGAAATCTTGTTCTGCCACCACACCAAATGATGCGCGACCATCCGCAAAAGGAATCAACCAATACCAAGCTCGATGATCTTTTTCATGAATGGTAATTAAGATTTTCTCCCGATCAAAATCAGCTCGATCACCAATCCCATCTTCAATATGGGTGAAAATTGCTCGACGCACAGGGAAATTTGAAGGACTTTCCAAGTCTAAAAACTTCGGCAGAATTCGCCCAAAACCACTCGCATCCAGTAAAAACTTCGCTTGAATTTGATACTGTTGTTGTGTCTCATCGAAGACCGTTAAAATCGGCTGCTCGGATGCTACATCGACGGCAATCACCTCATGCCCAAATCGTACATCAGCACCATACTGCTGAGCTTGTTGCGCTAGTAAGTGGTCAAAATCTGCACGACGGACTTGCCATGTTGTCCCAGGGCCATCGGTAAATTTTTCAGTAAAATTATAATGGCTGCGTTTTTGCCCGCATAAAAATGCCGCACCATTTTTAAATTGGAATCCACGTGATTCCACATGCTCACGAACCGTATCGAGTAAGCCTGCTTCTTCTAAAAACACCATACACTGTGGCAATAATGACTCACCAATCGAAAAACGAGGAAAATATTGTTTTTCGATGATCGTGACCGCATAACCTTTTTGACGAAGTAATGCTGCAGCAGAGCTACCAGAAGGCCCAGCCCCAATAATCACAACATCTGTTTTTTGTATAGTATTCATATAAACCCCTAAAATTTAAATTTTTTAATGTGTTTCTAAATTCACAATATGTTTTTGATCAGCAGGTGTGAGTAAAGTTGCATAAATAAATGAGAAAATTACACCAAGTAAAACAGTTAAGCCAAAACATTGAATCGCATACGTATGACTCAGTGATAATAAGCCAAAGCCCAATAAAGTCGACATCATACACAAAAATAACGCCATGCCAACGACTTGAGGATGATCATGCCCATGTCGATAAAAAATGGCATAGTCTACGCCAATCCCAATAATCAGAAATGTCCCCATAATACTAAATAGGTTAATTTCCACACCTAACCATGCCTGTACTGCAAAGGTACTCAATAAAGCGAGAGTCACTGGCAGCACTAAGGGCAAAATTGAACGGATGCCATAGATGATCCCTAAACCAATCGCCAAACTCAACAAGGCATAGATCAACAAATGCTGTGCTTGTTGACGATGCTGTGCGAAAGCTTGGGAGAGTGTATGAACAGGCTGTTGAAAATGAACGTGAGCTGATTCTAATTGCTGTAACGCCCCGACCTGCTTGACACCATTGACGATCACCAAACGCTGTGTCGGATTCACTTGTAAAAATGCTAAAGGATGTTGTTGAAAAACTTGTGTGGTCAGCAATGGCTGCTGAGTGAGTTGCTGCTGCCACGCTTGAACATCTGCAAATTTCAACCCCATAGTCTCTGCATAATTTTTTAAGACCGATTCAGGAATTTTCGCGAATAACTGTACATTTTGCTGTTGCTGCGCCAAGGGTGGAATCCATTGCCCTAAAGCCTGAAAACGATCAATCTTACCCTGAGCCTGAAGCTGTTGCAGTTGATGAATCAATTGAGCTTCCTGCTGTTCTAACTCAGCACTCGAACTTGCTTGTACCACAAAATAATCACTACTTTGTTGCTGTCCGAACAAAGTACGAATGTATTGATCTTGCTGTTTTAGTTTGGCATCCATACTTTGCAAATTACGAATATCATCATTGGATTGCAAAGAAAATAAGCTGATCGTTCCAATCACGATAATGGTCACAATCAAACTATAGCGGGTTGTGTGATGTTGCTGAAACCATTGTCGTGCCTGTCCAACCCAAGCTAAGCGTTGAATTGCAGCTTGTGCATTTAACGGTGGTAATCGTGGTAATAACAAAACACTGGTGATCCATGCTGCGACTAAACCGACAATCGAAAAAACCGCAATCTGTCTAAAGGCAGGAAATGGCGTAAAACTGAGGAAAACATAAGCCACCACCGTTGTCATCAAACCCATGAATAAGCTAGGTAACAGCGGAGTTAGGATTTTGAAACCATCTAGCTTTCGATGCTGTGATTGCATCGCCATAAAATAGAAAGAGAAATCAACACAGACCCCAATCAAACTTGCCCCAAAGACCAAGGTCATCAGATGAATTTCACCAAAAATCCAATGTGTCACTGCAAATGCCAACAAAGTACCTGTTGAAACTGCAATGAACTCCGTGAGCAATGGGCGGAATGAGCGAAAACCAAACCAAACCAATAAAATCAAACCCAAAGTTGAACCGAGTCCAATGGTTGAGATTTCCTGTTTGGCAGATTGTGTTCCAAAGTTCGAGAATAAAATCGTTCCCGTCCAATGCGATTGTACTTTGAGCTTATTGAGCTGTGGTTGTAACTGTTCAATCCAAGCAGAAACTTGCTCTTGATAATCAATATTATATGGACTTCGCGTTAATTCTAAGACCAATAAACGTGAGATTTTCTGATCGTCATGAATGGTGGCAAAACCCTGCTCCAGCTCAATTTTGCTTGAGACTTGATTGGCAATACTCAACATATAGCGAGGAAACAACAACAATGGATCTTGTCGTAATGATTCAGCCGTAATTGGCATCCCCACACTCATCAGTTGCATCAAACTTTGTTCAGTTAAGGCTTGGTAATCTTGTTGCTGTAAATACTGTTGATCTTGCGGACTCAATAACCCGACTTTATGTTGATATAACTGTTTCGAAAATTGTTCTAAATCAAGTTGTGGCTTCAAGGGCTGCCACAATTTACTCTGTTGTAGTTGCTTTTGAAGTAACAACGTTGCTTGCGCTAAAGCCTGTTGATCAGTGCTTTCTAAAACCAAAAATACTTTTTGATTAAGCTGATCACTCATGTATTGCTGTGTTTTGGCAAGTTCTGGATTTTGTTGTGTTTCGGGCAGCAAAGCAAAGATATTGGTTTGGATATGAATCTCTTTTTTCAACCATGCAACGGCAAGTGCCAGACCAACAATGGTTAAGATGATTAACCAAAGGGCAGTAAATTTATTTTGCCAATTGGAAAAGCGCATATTCAGCAGCCGTAAGTTGGTTCGGTTGAGTATTTTGATTACGGAATAAAATCGTAGTACTGTTATTGGCTTGTTCTTGAATCACAATTTTATCGACATATTGCTGCCCTTGTGCATCAATCCGCACAAACAGTTTTTTAAATAAGTTCGACTTCGGTGTTAAGGCAATCTTCCAACCTGTTGCACGATAATCCGCAGACACCACATTAAAATTCTTGGCTAAGGCTTTTTCATCGCCCGACATGAGTTGCAAAAATAAAGTCGCAACAGAACTATACGGGGATTGATCTATCTGAATCTGGCTATAGGTTCTTTGCGTTTTTTGCACCAATTTCTTTTGCGTCACGATCAGATCCGCTTGCACAGGTCGCTTAATTTGCCAAAGCACCCCATTGGATTTTGCAAAGCTCAATGTGCCATTCGAAACAAAGGTTTTATTTAAACTGGCTAACTTCTTTTGTTGTTCAAAGTCCGCACGAACCACATCATTTTTCGACAATTGTTGAAAAATCGTCGTCACCGCCGTGTTATCGGCATAACTGAATGCGCTAAATAGAGAAAGCACGATAAAGAGGGAAATTCCAAGTTTAGCCCTCCCTATTCCTCCCTTAAAAATGGAGGCAATTCCACAAACCAAAGAATATATCAAATTCGTGGAAGTCTCCCCCTGATAGGGGGGAGATTTAGAGGGGGGAACGATAACAACTTGGCGACGACCCCCCAAAACAAAGAGATTAAAAATCATATAACCTCTCCTTTAAATTCATCCCATGCATTTAAACAATCCAACAAAATTTGTGGGGACTGATAACACATTTCTCGTGTTTGCATATTCACAGCCACTTGTGTGGTATAACCCTTGGTTAAACGTCGCCCAGTTTCTGCATCGAGAATTAAATACTCAATTTTTAGGCGGTTTTCCCATTCTTTTAAAATAGCTCGTACTTTAATCTTTTGCTCAAACTCAATGCCTTGTACATAACGCACATGGCTTTCAATCACAGGCCACGCATAGCCCGATGCTCTCATTTGATTGTAGTTATAATTAAATTGCTCCAATAACTTACAACGTGCAATTTCAAAATACTTTAGATAATGTCCATGCCAAACCACATTCATGGTATCGACATCATGAAACGGGATTTCAATGATTACATCTGCCTGCATGTTTCGCTCCTCGACCTATTGTTGGAATTGATTCAACAATTCAAAGTTGTCGAAACGATTAATGATGTGTTGTAGTTCAGTTTGTAAAGGGCGATCTTCTTCAAGTAATGCAAAACTTTGTAAAGTCCACACAACAAATGCCTGTAAAGTTGGACTTAATTGTGACTCCACCGCTTTTAAATGAACCGCCTGCACACTGGCACAACATAGAGCAGCAAGCACTTGTTGGGTCAAGGTAATCACACGGGTCGCATCACGTGCGGCAATTGTTCCCATACTGACTTTATCTTGGTTATGACATTCAGTCGAACGAGAGAAAATTGATGCGGCTAAGGTGTTTTTTAAGGCTTCCGCAGTCCAAGCCGAAACACCAATTTGTACCGCTTTAAAACCATGATTGAGCGGTAGACGCTCGGCTGTTGAACCTGTCAAATTGCGGGGCAAACCATGATTCATTTTATGATCAACCAATTGTGCAATTTGTCGATCCATCAAATCTGCGATATTGGCAATCATAATTTTTAGGCTATCCATTGCTTGAGCAATATGACCGCCATAGAAATGCCCACCATGTAAAACTCGTAAATTAATCGGGTCAATCAAAGGATTGTCATTACTCGAATTAAGTTCATTTTCAATAAATTGACGCAACCAAGTTTTAGAATCCTCAAATATCCCAATGATATGCGGCGCACAACGTAAGGAATAACGGTCTTGTAAACGTGGACTTTGATGCGCTGTTTGTACTTCACTGTTCAGCCATTCACGTAACTGTTTGGCGATTTGTTGTTGTCCTTGATGCGGCTTTTGCGCAAATAAAACCTCATCAAAATGGCTTGGATTACCTTCTAAAGCCAATACATTCAAAGCGGTAATAAGGGTGCTTGCTAAAGAAATTTGTTCAGCTTTTTTATAATTTAAACAGGCTATTGCAGTCATGACTGCCGTACCATTCATCAGTGCCAAGCCTTCTTTCGGACGCAAAGTTAAAGGCTGTAAACCTTTCTCAGCATAAACCTGAGTAATCGGTACAATCTTGCCGTGTGCGTATACATCACGCTCACCCACCAATGCCCCTGCAATATAAGACAACGGCGTCAAATCACCGCTTGCACCGACAGAACCCTCAGATGGAATCACAGGAATGATGTTTTCATTCAGCATCCAAACGAGACGTTCAAGCAAACTCAACGACACACCAGAATAACCACGTGCCAATGAGCAAAGACGAGTCACCACCACCGCACGAGCTGTCAGCAGATCAAGGTTTTCACCTAAACCACAACCGTGAAAACGAGAGAGCTGCAACGGTAACTCATTCACTTGATGCATTGGAATTTCAACCAAACACGAATCACCGTAGCCTGTGGTCACACCATAGATCACGCCTTCATCAAGCAATAACTGATCTAAAAAGTCAGCGCCACGTTGAATCAACTCACGCCATTCAGTTGTCTCAGGCAATGCCACGTTAAACTCTTGGCGAGCGACGGCCACCACGTCTTCAATACTAAGTGGCTGCTCTCCCACAATCAGAATGGGTTTGATCATTGATCCAATTTGACTTGCATTCACGTTATTTTGTCCAAAACTGATAAAAATTAAACCACTGATACGGCGCACGGCAACAATGTTGCTCTAATAGGACGACATAGCGTTGGGTAATCTGTTGCATACTGCTTAAACGGGTTTTCCGAGGCAGATCGATTTGATCTGCAATAGGGTGAATATGAACTTGAAATTTTTGCTGCACACGATAACAAAAGACGGCTAATACAGGCACTTTAAGTAAATTTGCCAAAATCCATGCTCCTTGAGGTAAAGTTGCCGACTCACCCAAGAACTGAACCGTTTGTACACGATCCGACTGCACAGGAATCCGATCTGCTGCTACAATCACCCACTCGCCTTGCTGCATTTTTTCTTCTAACAGAATGGCAGTTTCAATCCCCAATTCATCCACCGAAATTAAATTCACATCGGCTTTATCATTAATTTTTTTGAGGAATTGATTAAATTGCGATGCGTGTTTTTGATACACCAACACATTAATTTTTTGTGGATGTTCAGATTTTAAAGCACGTAATAACTCGATATTGCCAAAATGCGAAACCACAATAATCGCACCCTTTTGATAGTGCTGTTGGAAATGTTCATGTCCAAATAATTCTAGCTTTTGCTCAGGAATATGCCCCAACCATCCCTCAATTTTATCGAGGATGCACTCACCAAACTGCATGAAATGAGTATAACTATTGCCCCATGTCGGCATCGCTGAGAATGGCGATTGTATACCTGCAAAATGGTGTAAACGTTGTAAATATTGCAGTGATGCCTGACGTGCCGTCACAGCAAATAGCCAATACCACATGATAATAAAATACAACACCACACGACAAAGCCACCGCCCACCGCAACGGTAGAACCCAAGCATCAACATTAATGGCAGAAGTCCGCCACGCTCTTTAATGTCATGCCAAGTGTCGTGAGCGCTTTGCTGAGGACTGCTCATCAATCAGCCTTAAACTTATGCCAAATCAGTTTAGGAAAACGAATCAACATACCTGCAAATAAGGTCGCATGTGCTTTGCTCAAGCCAACATTATCACGCCATACATCAAAATGTGATACGCCATGCTCAGGATAGATCACAGGCGTCGGAATATTAATAAATGGTGTATTTTCCCATTTTAAACGAACGAGAATTTCACTATCAAAGCCCATTCTTGGCTGAAATTTGGCTTTATCTAAGATCGGAATAGTCTTATCCAAAGGATAGATCCGAAAGCCACACATACTGTCTTTAATATCTAAAGATAAACTATTTAGCCAAACCCAAAAGTGAGTTACATAACGCCCATATAAACGTTTTTTCGGTACAGAAGCATCAAAAACTGGCTGACCAATCACCATTGCTCGCGGTTGCTGCTGGGAGTACTGGAAAAATTTAGCCACATCATCCCAGTGATGTTGCCCATCTGCATCAAGTTGCAAAGCATGGCTCATCCCCATTTGCGCAGCATAGCGTAAACCTGTGATCACTGCCTGTCCTTTGCCTTGATTGAGTTCATGCTCAACTAAATGTACCGATTTATTCTGCTGCGCTAATTGGCGTAAAATTGCAGTACATTCGGCATGACTACCATCATTCACCAAAATAATCGGATACTGGAATTGTTCCAGATGTTGCACCAAATCTGCCAAATAATGCGGATGGTTATAAACAGGAATAACAATACTATATTTCAACATGACTGAATGCCTATACACCTTCAACCGCAAATAATAAACGACCAGAAGCCAACACCTGTTGATCTGCGGTCATCTCAAAACTAATTTTATGCTGTTTACGACTTAATTTTAACTGCACGACCGTATACAGACGAATGAGGTTTTGAAACTTCAATTGCTCAAAGCCCTGACACCACGCCAAATCCGCCCATATATTTTTGGCGAATTGTTGAATAAAACTGATTTGCCCAACCCCAGGATAAATCGGTTGCGTTGGAAAATGCCCTTTAAAACACTCAAGCTCAGGCGGGAATTCTAAACGGAAATATTCACTGTCGTGTTCTTGCCATTGTGACAAAATAACGGGGGCTAACATCACTGCAAATAATGCCTTTAAATAGTTTTTATCTCGTTTTGACTGCGCATTCTGTGGAATTTGACTGAGAAAACGCCATTGTCTTGGAATTGCAATCGCTTCAAGTTGAAACTGAAGTTGTTGTTTAAGTTGCTTCACAAAAGCAGCCTTGCCCATGCTGATCAATTGCTGTTGCGCTTGTGTTGTAAGCACCGCAATACAACCTAAAATTTGGCGATTTTGGTGATCCAAAAGTAAAGTATGACTTTGCTCAACTTCAGCGAGAAGATTTATATTCTGTTCAATCGCATCCAAACTTAAACGTTTTTCTTCCAGTTTTACAATACGATCCAAACGTCCTAACAGCTTAAACTGCTTATGGGTTATATCCACCCACTGCGCTGCATCTCCCGTGATTATCCAGCCTAACTCACCTGCATGATTACTCTGTACCATCAATTCAGTTGTTTCAGAAATCTGAATCTGAACATTGTTGAATGCTGTCCAAGCTGCATCGTCTTCACGACGATGAGCGATACCACCGGTCTCAGAACTCCCTAAAACCTCAGTAATCGGCACATTCACATGAATACGAATACCTGAATCCAGTTTACCACCTGAGCTAAACACCACTTCACATTGTTGTAGCGGTAATTCTTGTGTCCAACGTTTTAATAAAGCAGGACTAGATACGAGGTAGTTGCCTAAGCTAGACTGAGCTAAACGCTGCTGAACCTGAATCACATCTTCAGGAAATGCCAACTGAGGGTTGTAGAAGCAATGATGTGTTGCCAATGGCAATAACAACTTGAATAATAATCCATAAATATGCTGATGACTGACCGTAGCGATCGCAACATGATGATCATCAAATTTGAAGCTCGCTGCCAGCCCAGTCACTTCATTCAATAACTGCTTTAAAGTACGTTCGATCTTTTTCGGTTCACCTGTTGAACCTGAAGTGAAAAAGATGATTTCTGCATGATTGAGGAACTCATCATGACGCAGCCAACCTAATCTTGAATCTGTGGCTAAATCAAGAGAGGTCGTTAAAGACTGTCTCCCTAGAAAATGGATGTCTTGTTGTGCAAATTTCTGCTCCAAATCACGAACACGATTTGGCGGTAAAATGATTCTTTTCTTTGCGAGTAAAGCTGCAAACAACAGTACGATGAATTCGTAACTGTCCTGTTCCCACAATGCCCAAGTATCTTGTTGTAAATTTTCAATTTCAACCGATTGCTCAACCACATCTTGCCAAAACTGGGCATAAGAAATCGTGTACTGCTCAGAAGTGATACAGAATGTTTGAGCTAAATTACAATCGTTATAAAAATAGATAGGCGCAATCATTACACGAAACCATTTAAGAATTTGTCTGATTTAAACGTTGATGTCGTTTCCGCAAAATAAACTCACCGAGAAACAAAAGTCCCATCAAAACATAAGAAACACAGCCATTATAAATGACCCAAAACTGTGTCGGAGCAAATACCGTCGCCAAAGCAATAGTGGCATTAAGACTAAAAAACACGCACCAAACCATCGTGACTTTGCGCGTCCATTGCACACCCGATTCAGTTAAATCAGGCTCTACTAAACGGGCAAAACGCTCAATCATCGAAGGTGGTTTATATAAGGTCAAAGCAAAGATCAATAATGCACCTAAGCTCATTCCTACTGGATAGAGTTTTAACCAAGCATGTTCTTTTAAAATTAAGCTTAAACCACCACAAAGAATAGCTAAACCCGTCAAGGGTAACATCGGGTCTTTTTTAGCACTCATGAGCCGAACAATACCCAAGACCACTAACAGCCCACTGACCCAAACAAATTGCCCGTGGGATAAACTCCACCCAACAATAAAGGGATACAACACAAAAAATGTGATCAGTATCCCTCTGAAGATATGTTTCATTCAGCTGTCATATTTTGAATAACAGTGACCACATCTTGTACCGTTCTCACCGCTTTAAAATCATCAGGCTGAACTTGTTTACCTGTCAGTTCTTTAATTTTTACGACGAGATCTACAGCATCAATACTATCGACATCAAGGTCTTCATATAAATTTGAATCAAGTTGAATGTCATCAGGCTCAATTTCAAATAAATCCTGCATCCAATCTCTTAATTTTGCCAGCACTTGTTCTTGAGTTAACATCAACTTACTCCCTACACCGCTTGCTGTGCTTCAACTAAAGCGACTAAGCTTTGAATTGATTTAAAATATTGTTTGGTTTCATCTGATTCTGCATTCAAATGAATGTTATAACGCTTTTTCAAAGCGAGCCCCAATTCTAAAGCATCAATTGAATCCAAACCTAAACCATCGCCAAACAATGGTGCTTCGGTTTCAATATCACTGATGCTAATGTCCTCAAGTGCGAGAACATCAATAATCATTTGCTTTAATTCATCAGCAAGATTGCTCATTTTCCAGATAACTCATCATTAAAAATTTGATAGAAACTTTGATTCAATTGACGAACCTGCTTAGGGCTAATCTCAGAATCACCTAATACATCTTGGACATCAATCGTATCAAGCACTTTAATTTCAATATGAAATGGCTGCGCAGGTACATGGTACCATTTTTCATTTTTGGTTAAAGTCGATGGCGTGCAGGTAATCAATACAGGGCGCACAGGGACGTTGGCTCGAATCGCAATATTTGCAGCACCACGTTGAAACTCATTTAAATACTCACCTTTTTCAGTGCGAGTACCTTCAGGAAAAATCAACAATGATGCCGCATCTGATTCTTTCAAACGTGTCACACAATCTTCAATGAATTGCTGTGAACCTGCATTCAAAATATACCCTGCACTACGTACAGGGCCACGCGTAAAAGGATTAGACCATAACGACTGCTTCACGACACAGTTTGCTTGCTGCATTAATCCAATCAAAACCACAACATCAACCAAAGTAGGATGATTGGCAATCACCAATTCTTGGCGACTATTTTGCAGCTTTTCCAATCCTTCAACGTGATAAGTCATGATTCCAAGCTTGACCATCATTTCGGTAAAACCTTTAAAACCATAGCGAATCACTTGTTGTGCCCGCTGTTGACGAATTTCAGGATTACGACTGCTTAAATTAACTAAAGGTGCAACCACCGTAGCAATACCAACACCACCCGCACCGAAACTTGCGAAACTAAAACCCGTGGCAGCAACACGCCAAAAATAATTACTTTTTTGTTTAATTTGATTGCGTTTTAACATTTCTTCCATCTCGGTGTAACTTGATTGAGCTGCGTAGATTGCCAAAACGCATAAAAGTCCAAACTTTCCATTGAGTCAGAACCCGATAACGTGACAATCTCTAAATTCGGTTGCTCTAAACTCACAATCGTTGAAAGCGCGTATGCAGGGAAATCATGCGCATCGGCATAAAGTTTGGGTAAGGCTTGATCATAGGCAATAACCAATACACGTTTCCCATGAGGTTGTGACTTTAAAAGCGCATAAGCCTCAATCAAAGCCTCAGTCCATTCACAACTTAAACTTGTCGAAGGTGTATGATCCTGACATAAGATAGAGTACAAGCCTGCAATCGCATTATGCACAGAGGTTGAAAACTGTGTTGGCGAAGGAACTTGAGCCTTGAGTACGTCTTGTAAAATACTCAGTGTTTTTTCTTCATCACCAAACTTAGACACCCACACAATATAATCAACAGGCTGCCCATCTAAACTCACCAAAGCACTATGCAATGCCATTTTTGCTAGCGAAGATAAACGGCGGCGTTGCATTGCAGGAATCGCTTCGAGCGCAGCATAATTCTGCTGAGTATATATAAGCTGAGGCTGCGTTAGATGTAACTTTAACATGCAATGCAAGTTCCAAATCTGGTGTAAAAATATACAAATAATGATCTTTTTGCGCAGGCATTATAGCATTAGCACAACATTTAACAAAAAATAATTCCCATTAAATATCATAATCTTAAAGAGAAAATTCACGAAATAAATATCCTAATCATCACAAATATTAAGATAATCTAAATAAATTATAATAATTATTAAACTAAACAACTTAAAATTGAGCAAAAAAAAGCCCAACGCAACGTTTGGGCTTTTTGGCATCAAAATTAACTTAACGTTTAAACTTTTTCTCAGCCTTTTTAAATTTCTGAATATAACGACGTTTACGTGCGGCAACACGTTCATCAATCTGTGATTTACGACCTTCAAATGGATTTTCAGAGGTTTTAAAATCAATACGTACAGGTGTACCTTCAAGCTTATACACTTTACGGAACACATTTTCCAAATAACGACGGTAATCAGCAGGCGTTTTATCCACTTTGTTACCATGAATCACGATCGTAGGTGGATTTTGTCCGCCCATATGCGCATAACGCATTTTAATACGTTTACCACTAATCATTGGTGGTTGATGCGCATCGGTCGCATCATTCAAAATTTGCGTTAATTTTGCGGGTGAAACTTTTAAATGTGATGAATCATAGGCACGATGGATGGTTGGGTATAATTCACCAACACCTGTACCATGTAATGCCGAGATTAAATGCACTTTCGCCCAAGGAATAAAGTCAAAACGGCGATCAACATCCAACTTACATTGTTTACGGTCATATTCGGTCATGTTGTCCCATTTATTAATGGCGATCACCATGGCACGACCAGCTTCTAAAGCATAACCAATTAAATGTAAATCTTGTTCAACTACCCCTTCACGCGCATCAAGCACTACGACAATTACGTGAGCATCTTTGATCGCTTGTAATGTTTTCACGATTGAGAATTTCTCAATCATTTCATCGACTTTACCTTTACGGCGTACACCTGCCGTATCGATCAACGTATATTGACGACCATCGCGTTCATAAGGGATATAAATCGAGTCACGCGTAGTACCGGGTTGGTCAAATGCCACCACACGCTCTTCGCCAAGCAAGCGGTTGACCAAAGTCGACTTACCTACGTTTGGACGACCGATAATTGCTAAACGTAAACCTGTATTCTTATTATGCTCTTCTGGGTTTTCATCTTCAGGCACTTCAGCCAGAACATCTTCAAGCATTTGCTGCACGCCACGACCATGACTTGCTGCTACTTGTAAAGGTTCACCCATACCAAGCTTGTAAAATTCAACTAAAGCAGCCTCAGCATGGACACCATCCACTTTATTGGCAACCAAGTAAACTTTTTTACCAAGTGTACGCAGTTCACGTGCAATCTGTTCATCCGAAGCCAATAAACCAGCACGAGCATCAACAACAAAAACAATAATATCTGCTTCATGGATCGCAGTTTTTGACTGCTCTGCCATGTAGGTGTCAATGCCACCTTCATTTTCGCCAATACCGCCTGTATCAACAACGATAAAAGATTTATTTTGAAAAACCGCATCACCATATTTGCGGTCACGTGTTAAACCAGCGAAGTCAGCAACCAAAGCATCACGACTTTTGGTGATTTGGTTAAATAGCGTTGATTTTCCGACGTTTGGACGACCAATGAGCGCAATAACGGGTTTCATAAATTAACCTTAATTCAGACGAGCCATCGTTGATGACATCGTATCAGAAACAGTATGGAAGATTTTTGTGATGAATGAATCACAATAAAAATTCGGGGTTTTGTTTAAACAAATACCCCGATCATTCTTTTATTAGCAATAGCTAATTAAGCATTTTAGCACAAGCTAAGGCAAAATTAACGATTCTGCCAAATGCTTAATGTACCTTTTCGCGTTGCAACATAAAGCTGATTGTCAATCACACGCAACGAACGAACTTCGCCACTGGTTTTCGCACGACCAATCAACTTGCCTGAGCTTGGATCAATCAAATGGATCACACCATCCAAGTCACCAACAACAAGGTTTTGCCCAAGTGTTACTGGATTACTCAGCTGACGATTGAGTAATTCTTCATTTTGCCAAAGCAACTCACCTGTGGCTAAGTTATAAGCATTCAGTTTACCATCAGTGGTCGAAACGAATACTTTATCATCTACAACTTCAGGGCGGTTGGTACTACTTGCTTCTTCACTCCACACCACACGCTGTGTTGCGAGATCAGTCACCGTGACCTGACCTTGGAAACTTGTTGTTACTAGATATTGCCCCGAAACAACTGGATCACCAACAATATCAATCAGACGCTGAATATCTGAGCGACCGTCACTAATTGCAACGCGACGTTGGAAACGTGGCACGCCACTAATTACATCCAAGGCATAAACATAAGCATTCGCAGAGGCAACAATGACCGTACGATCATCTAAACGAACAGGTGCAGGTTGACCACGTAAACTAAACTGAACATTTGGGAGTTTATATGCCCAAACTTGTTGTCCTGTTACAGCATCATGCGCAAATACAGTCCCATCATTCGCAATTGTAATCACACGTCCAGCTTGGATCAAAGATGGAGATAAAATGGCACCTGATAATTTTGCAGTCCATTTTTGAGCCCCTGTTGCCTGATCTAGAGCAAATAACTCACCTTTACGATTACCAATCACCACAATCCCTTCGCTTGCCTCTACACCAGCAGTAAGTTCTTGTTTGGTAATTTTACTTTTCCACAGACGCTCTTTGCCTTTATAAGCAGAAACCTGACCATCAGGGTCAATCGCAAAAATTACACCATTGTCGGTATCCAACTGCAAGCGTAAAGCTTCTGCTGCATCAGTCGACGAAACACTTTGTGAAAATACAAGGTTTAAACTTTGTGCTTGGGTAATTTTTGGCAATGGATTCGGTTTCGCTTCTTTTACTTTATTGGTTGAACATCCAACCAATAAAGCTGACGCAATTGCAATCGCCAAAGGTAGTTTTAGTTTATTCTGCATTAAGACTCATCCACTTTGGTATCCAAGATCGGGCGTTCAATTTCAGGATCATCCACTAAAATACCAACGCTTTCGAGTTTAATTTGTAAAAGCTGACGCTCTTGTTTACGTTCGATCAAGCTATCCCATGCACTTTGATACGCTTTTCGAGCTGATGCTGTATCTTTTTTCGCAACAAAAATATCACCACGTAGCTCTTCTGCCGTTGCCTTAAATGCAGGTTCTGTAACATTTGATAGGGTTTTCAGCGCCTCATCATATTTCTTTTGTGCTAATTGTGAATCTGCTAAGCGTATTTTTACAATTTGTAGTAAACCAACATCTTTTACTTTTGAGTTTTCAACTTTCTTTAACGCCTTTTCAGCAGCAGCATAGTCTTGTTTATCATAAGCAAGCTTCGCCAAAATAAATTGTGTTTGAATCGCTTGAACCGAATTTGCATCGTCTTTCACAATCTTATCAGCTGCTTCAGAGACTGTTGCCAAAGCATTCGGTTGACCAGATGCAGCTTTGGCTTCATCCATTAACTTCTGTACTTTCGCAGTTTGACTCTGTGCCTCAGCTAGATTTTTCTTTTGCCAATATTCCCATCCGAAAAAGGCAATCAAGGCGATCAGAATCCCGCTAACCATGGCAGAACCATATTTTTTGCCAAAAGACTTTAACTGGTCGAGTTGTTCTTCATCACTTAAACTCATGTGATTGTCCTTTCCCTAAATATTGTGCAATTTATTGTTTAAATTTTTCGATAAAAAATGACGTCAGCTCAGTTAAAGTCACCTGTGCTTGTTCAGCGGTTGCAAGCTCTTTGACCAAAAGCTGCTGTGATTCCCACTCACGCTCGCCCAAAATCACGGCATAAATCGCACCAGATTGATCAGCCTTTTTCATCTGGCTTTTCATACTACCTTGAGATCCAGTCTTCAAACGAATCTTACTATTTGCAGCTTCTAACTGATCGCGAATTTGCTCTGCCAAAACTAAGGCCTTAGCTTGATATGCAGGTTCAGCCAATAAGAAGACTTCACAATCACGAACGTCTTTAGTTTGTTCGACTTGCTCAAGCAAAAGCAATAGTCGCTCCATACCCATTGCAAAGCCAACAGCAGGAACAGATTGATCAGCTTTACCTTTCAACTGTCCAACTAGACCATCGTAGCGACCACCCGCACAAACCGTTCCTTGTGAACCCAACATCGTTGTTGTCCACTCAAAAACAGTCTTGTTATAATAATCCAAACCACGGACTAGCTTTTGGTTAATCACAAACTCAACGCCCGCATCAGTGAGATACTGTTGTAACAGTTGGAAGTGGTTGATTGAATCTTCTTTTAAGAAATCATGCAACTTCGGTGCATTTTCTAAGATCTGTTGCGTTGATTCAATTTTAGAATCCAAAATACGCAATGGATTAGTGGTTAAACGACGTTGTGAATCTTCATCCAGTGCATCTTTATGTTGATTTAAAAATTCAACCAAAGCAGCACGATATTCAGCACGCTCGTCCGTTTCACCCAAAGTATTGAGTTCTAAACGCACATTTGCTGCAACACCCATACGTTTCCATAAACGTGCTGTCATTAAAATGATTTCAGCATCAATATCAGGCGTTGCAACGCCAAAAGTTTCAACACCAAATTGGTGAAACTGGCGATAACGACCCTTTTGTGGTTTTTCGTAGCGGAACATTGGACCCACATACCACACTCGCGGCGTTGCACCACGGAGTAAATTATGTTCCAACATTGCGCGCACACACCCTGCCGTACCTTCTGGACGTAAGGTCAATGATTCTGGTGGCGTACCCTTATCGAAAAAGGTATACATTTCCTTTTCAACGATATCGGTCGCATCACCAATAGCACGTTTAAATAAGTTAGTTTGCTCAACAATCGGTAAACGAATTTGTTGATAGCCATAAACATCCATCAAAGATGCCAGTTGTTGTTCCAGACTTCTCCAAGCAGCAGTTTGTGTTGGAAGGGTGTCATTAAAACCTTTGATCGCGACGATTGAACTCATGATGAACTACGAATAATTTCTTTAGATTTAGCTTCTTCAAGCTCTTGAACACGTTGACGAACCATTGTTTCAATTTCATCAACCAACTGATTTGTATCAATTAAATGGCTTTTTTCACCATTTCTATAGACCAGTGAACGCGGAGAAGCCCCCACGATCCCGATATCCGCTTCCTTCGCTTCACCAGGACCATTCACTTTACATCCGATGACAGATAAATCCATCGGCGTACGAATATCTTCTAAACGCTCTTCCAAAGCCTGCATCACTTGAATCACATTAAATTCTTGACGTGAACAGCTTGGACAAGCAATAAAGTTAATACCATTGGAACGTAAGCCCAACGATTTTAAAATATCAAAACCGATTTTAATTTCATCTTCAGGTTCAGCAGCAAGAGAAATACGCATGGTATCTCCAATGCCTTCCATCAATAACCCACCTAACGCAATCGCCGATTTTACCGTACCCGTACGATAAATCCCGGCTTCAGTTACACCCAAATGCAATGGATTATCAATCTGTTGAGATAACAAACGATAGGCGTCCATGGTTAAAAACACGTTTGATGCTTTGACGCTGACTTTGAACTCATGAAAATCTAAACGATCTAGAATATCAATATGACGCATTGCAGATTCAAGCAAAGCTTGCCCTGTTGGCTCACCATATTTGACTTGTAAATCTTTTTCCAATGATCCTGCATTGACCCCAATACGAATCGAAATACCATGATGTTTGGCTGCGGCAACCACTTCACGCACTTTTTGATCTGAACCAATATTGCCAGGGTTGATCCGCAAACAATCTGCGCCATAATCAGCTACAGCAAGTGCAATACGATGATCAAAATGAATATCTGCAACCAAAGGCACAGAAACACGTTTGCGAATTGCACCAAATGCCTCTGCTGCTTCCATTGACGGCACAGAAACACGCATGATATCTGCGCCCGCATCTGCACAACGCTGGATTTGCGCCACTGTTGCATCAACATCACAGGTTTCAGTATTGGTCATACTTTGAACACTGATCGGGGCATCACCACCGACATACACCGAACCCACTCGAATTTTACGGGTTGGACGACGTTTAATTGGATTCACAATCATCGTATAGCTCTACTCTTTGGCATTAACGAGACAAACGGAATTCTGCTTTTCCATTGACAGTATATGGAGCCAAAGATATCTGCTCCTGATTTAAAGTCAAGGATACGGCTGTTGCATCATCTAAACGAATTTGAAATGGTGACTCACCACTCAAAGTTAACGTAGATGCTTGACGACCTGTTGCCAATACTTTACCTGTTGCATCCACAATATGCACCGAGGTTGGTCGACTAAAATTCAAAATTAATTGATCACCAGAAGTTGCTACTGTGCTATTTCCCATAGGGATAATTTCAACATCAGAACTTTTCACCTTTGGAACTTCAGCTTCATCTTTATGACCAGATGTCCAGTTTTGTAGAGCCATTACTGCAAACCAGCCCAAAAGCAACACAACTGCTAAAATAGCTATTCGCTTTAGCCACTTACGGTTACGTACACTTTTTGAACCAGACAGTTTACCCATGATCTTGATAGGAGAATTATTCAAGGCATGGTTTGCTTTTAATCCAGTATCATTGGCATAAATTTCATCAAAACGCTGGATAATGGCACTCGCATCCGCATTTAAATACTTCGCATAAGCACGATAATAGCCTTTGATAAAAGTTGCTTCTGGTAATGACTTATAATCATCTTGCTCTAATGCCGTTAATGTTTTAACAGGCATATTCAACACGCTTGCAATTTCTTCAAGTTCTTTCTTTTGTGCAATACGAATTTGACGCAAATACTCACCAGGTCGTTGAATATTTCCTAAAGTTGACGATGGCGAGGTTGAGCCAGTTGGCTGATGTGAATTTGGATTTATTTCCATACGGCCTCAGTACTGTACTGTAATTGCAAATAACGTTGATATTCTGGACTATCAGGAAATAATGCTCGTAATTGATTCACCAACACTTGCATTCCTAATTGATCCGCATTCGCTCGAGCAATGCGTATACCAATCCAAAGTGCACGTGCACCTTGGTTTTTTTGCCCCACGTTACGAACATATTGTTCGTATAGTTGCGATGCATCTCTGTTATTTTGTTGCAAATAGAAAATTTCTGCTAACTCTAACATTGAAATTGTTGCATTACGATTTGCTTGTAGCGCCTGTTTGAATGATTTTTCAGCATTCGTAACATCGCCCAATTTCAAATAGATCCGCCCAAGGTTTTCCAACGATTGAAATCGCTGCTCATAACCTAAAGTTGCACCTGCATGGGTAAACTGCTCGATCGCTTCATTATAACGTTGCATTTGATACAAATATGTACCGTAATTATTACGAGCTTGCGCATTATCAGGTTCAGATGAGATGGCACGTTTGAAATAAGCTTCTGCTTTTTCCATATTTGATTTACTGCCTTCTTGCTGCAGCAAAATCCCCATCATCATATTGGCATTTGCATCACGTGAATCAATTTTTAGAGCTTGATCAAGAGAGCGCTTGGCTGAATCCAATTCACGGGTACGAATATATTCGGCAGCCAATTGAGTGCGAACTTGCACTGCCTTTTCAGGGTCTTTCTTTAATCCTGTAGCAGATTGGCAAGCAGTTAACCCTAGTATTGTAAACACAACAGTTGGCACTATAATCGTTTTTAGTTGAGTTGTATTCAACGCTTTATCCCCAAGTTTTATCCTTGTGTGCGCAAAATTTCTTGTTGTTGCGCCACTTTCTTCTTCCACTGTTCCGCACGACGCGTACGGTCAGCAACCTGTCCCACCAATTGACCACACGCCGCATCAATATCATCACCACGTGTCTGACGAATCGTACACACAAATCCTGCATCCGACAAAGTTTTTTGGAATGCAATAATTCGATTACGACTTGAACGCCCATAAGGTGCATGTGGAAATGGGTTAAATGGAATCAGATTGATTTTACTTGGTAAGTTTTTCAATAATTTTAATAACTGTTGTGCATGTTCAGGGTGATCATTCACACCATCTAACATTACATATTCAATTGTGACATGTCGGCGTGCGCTTTCATTACCATCTTTGGTCAAATAACGCTGGCAAGCGGCGATCAATTGTTGTAATGGATACTTTTTATTAATTGGAACAAGTTCATTACGAAGTTCATCATTTGGTGCATGCAGTGAAATTGCCAATGCGACATCAATATCTTGTGCTAATTGGTCAATTTTAGGAACAACACCAGAAGTCGATAAAGTTACACGGCGCTTGGACATACCATATGCAAAATCATCTAACATTAACTGCATTGAACTTAGTACTGCATCGTAATTGAGTAAAGGTTCACCCATGCCCATCATCACAACATTGGTCACGGTACGCTCACGTTCTGCAACAGGCACATCTTCCATATAGGAATAATTTGCCATCCACAATTGACCAATAATTTCTGCAGGCGTCAGGTCACGTTGGAAACCTTGCTTTCCAGTCGAACAAAATGAACAATCTAGTGCACAACCCACTTGCGAAGAAATACATAAGGTTTTACGTACACCTGTTTTATCTTCCGCTGGAATCAGTACTGTCTCGACTAAAGAGCCTTCGCCCTCGCCGACACGGAATACCCACTTACGCGTACCATCTTTAGAATAATTACGGTGTACCACTTCAGGCGCTTTAATTTCACAAATCTTTTCTAATTTTTCACGCAATTTGCCTGAAATATTACTCATTTCAGCAAAATCAGTTACGAAAAACTGGTGTACCCACTTCATGACTTGACTCGCACGAAACTTTTTTTCGCCCAAGTCTTCAAAGAATTTTTCTAGTTCAGCTCGTGACATGCCAAGTAAATTTACTTTCTTATTGGCAGCTTGAACGACAGACGTAGTTAAAGACTGTTGTTTTTCATCTAAATTTTCTGATGAAACGACCACTACAGAACTCATGTATATTTACCTAAACGATATCAGCGCTAGAAAATGCTGTGTAATTTTCACACAACTCAATCTATAAAAAATAAAAAACCAGATAAGTAGTATACCACTTATCTGGCTTGAATACTTTGGATTAACGAGTGCGTGGGCAGATCTCGTTATCAGCAAAGAAGTAAGCGATTTCACGCTCTGCAGAAGCAACTGAGTCAGAACCGTGAGCAGCATTCTCGTCGATGCTTACAGCGAAGTCAGCGCGAATTGTACCTGGAGCCGCTTCTTTAGGGTTTGTAGCGCCTAAGATTTCACGGTGAGCAAGAACTGCGTTTTCGCCTTCAAGAACTGAAACAACAACTGGACCAGAAGTCATGAATGCAACTAGATCACCAAAGAAACCGCGCTCTTTGTGTTCAGCATAAAAACCTTCAGCATCAGCTTGAGAAAGGTGTTTCATTTTAGTTGCAACAATTTTTAAACCCGCTTTTTCAAAACGAGCAAAAATGTCACCGATGTTGTTTTTAGAAACTGCATCTGGTTTTACGATAGATAAAGTACGTTCAATCGCCATGATTGACTCCTATTTATGGGTAAACTAAAAAATTTGCCGCATTATACCGATGTCATCGCTAATAATCAGCTTGAATCTGTAAAAGTTCAGCGATTTCTGATAATTTTTTAACGAACTTCATCCAACCAAGCCATTTGAATGGCTTCAAGCAAACCTTCCGTCGACTTATTTGGGTCATCTTTAAAATCTGGCAAAGCACAAACCCATGCATGCAAATCAGTGAAACGTATCCATTGTGGATCGACATCTGGGTGTGCTTCAGTAAGTTCGATTGCGATATCAATCGTATCTGTCCAACGTAAGCCCATACAACAACCTAAATAAATGAGTGTGATTGAGCGTACTTTAACAAATCACAAGATTTAAGAAATAGTGTTCTATGACTAAATTTTCGTTAAAACACTTATAGGATGATATTCAAACTCGGCGCTAATAAGATAATTCCGCTTGCAACCGATGCCCCAATCATCGCACCAACGATGACATCACTTGGATAGTGCAAACCTAAAACCATACGTGATAACCCAATCAAGATGGTGAATGGCAACATTAACGTAAGTAAAAATGGTTGGATATAACCTAAAGTAATGGTGACCATTACCGCATGTAAAGTATGACCTGATGGAAAACTAAAGTGGTCTAGCGGTCGCTCGCCCAAGATAATCACTTGATGAACCTGATAAGGTCTTGGACGTGTAGTTTGGTGTTTTAAAAATTTATAGATCACCGTACCAACAGAACCAGCAACCAGCAAATATAAAATTTGCAGACCGTATGCCAAACCTTGCTTTATCCATACTGATAACAACATGGCATACCAAAATGGCCCATCACCTAAACGACTAATCGTTTTAAAAAACAAGGCGACACGTTGCGACTGTGAGAGATGATTGAGGTATACACACCCTTTTAAATCAAGATCGAGTATTTTTATTTTTGCATTCTGGAAATTCATACTGTTCTCCTTTCTGAGGATACGTCAGGTAAAAGTCATGGGAGACTCCTTCACCACCTGATAAAGCGCTTGTTCTAATTGTTGTACAGGAAACTGCCAACTGGTTTCTTGCACACTTTCACTCGCCAGTTGCCCCATTTGCCTCAATTGTGGCAATTCAGGAAGATCGCAAATGGATTGAATTAATGCATCAGTCTGTCCGAGTGGCGTCAACCACCCTGTCACGCCTTGCTTAACATGCTGATGCGCGCACACATAATCATAGGCAATCACGGGTAAACCACTCGCTATTGCCTCTAAAACCACATTACCAAAAGTGTCTGCTTGGCTCGCAAAGGTAAATACATCTGCGCTTGCATAAGCCATTGCAAGTTCACGACCGCTAAGGCTTCCTGTAAAAATCACATCATGAGATGTTGTTAATTTACTCAACCGAACGCGATCAGGCCCATCCCCGACAATCACAAACTTAATATTTGTACCTTGTTGTGCTTGTAATGCATGAAAGCCTTTGATTAATACATCCACTTCCTTTTCTGGTGATAAACGTCCGACATACAACATCACACGCGTATTTGTATCGACACCCCACTGTTGTCTTAGTTGTTGTGAACGATACTTTGGCGAAAACTTAACTGTATCCACCCCACGCCCAACCACGACCAAAGGACAAGTCACTCCAAAACTACGCAAAGCTTGTTCAGTATATTGACTAGGCACACAGGTCACATCGGTACTGTTATGAAACCATGTTAAATAGCGTTGAATTGGTTTTACTAAAAATGCCAAATCAAAGAATCGACTAAAATCCTGAAATGGGGAATGAAAACCACTTGATACTGCTATTTTTCTGCTCTTGGCTGCCTGTAAAGCAGTCAGTCCTAAAGGCCCTTCTG
The DNA here is from genome assembly GCF_022549495.1 of Acinetobacter sp. ANC 4805. Classification (GTDB taxonomy): domain Bacteria; phylum Pseudomonadota; class Gammaproteobacteria; order Pseudomonadales; family Moraxellaceae; genus Acinetobacter. Next base: position 28,211 of record NZ_JAKZGD010000002.1, on the reverse strand, counting down.
TGACGATATGCACCACATCTGGAGCAAACTTTTCAAAAGCTTTTGAAACCTTGATATATTGCGGCCAACCAAATTGAAGACTTGGATACTTAGGAATGGGCTGAGACAGCACCAAGCATTCTTGCTCTGGATGAAACTCCGTACACTCTTCTTTCTGTACAGGTCGTACCAATAGGATTTTATGCCCAAGCCTTTGCAAGCCCTGACACAACTGCATCATTGACAGAGCCACGCCATTAATTTCAGGTGGCCATGTTTCAGTGACGATTGCAACTCTTAAACGAGGACGAACTAAATCACGAAGTTCAGCCAATTCATTTTGTTTATTTTTAAGTTGTTTCCTTTTAAAATAAAACTTAAAACTCTCTGGAAACGGTTCTTGCTTTAATAGAGATGTCGCGTATGTACTTTGCATATCGCCATCCATTTGTGTCGTTATTTTCATGTGTTTAGCTTATAAGTATTTTTTGACACTTTAATGATCAGCACATGACAGTTTCATGAATCAAATGATATGACTTATTGCTTTCAGCAAAAATAAAAAGATTTTAAAATCATGCAAATATTAAAAGCTCAATCACGTTCTGAATTAGCAGACCGCCTTCGCCCCACTATTAAATATAAAAGCAAAGCTATTGTTGCTTATTTTGTATTTTTTATCACTTTTTGTCTTTTGTTGATAGCCTTTCTTTATCTCTTAGGCTGGATAAAAGGTCAACCCTATCAACCACATTGGGGCTATTTTGCTTTGATCTGCATTTATGCAATTACATTTCCAATGGGATATAAATTCAGCGATTATCGCATTCCCTTTTTTTCATTTGAAAAATATTTTATTGACCCAGCATTAGTTCAGGATTTAAACAAACGAGAATATATAAAAGCAACAGCAACAATTACAGATATTAAAATTCCATCAAAACAGTTTTTTAAACCTACATTGCATACTTTAACCCTACAACTGAATGAAACAGAGGAAATCATCACCGATATGTCTGTTCATTTAAATCTATTATTTAGAAATATTTATTTTACCAATTCAAATTACACTCAATTTTATGCTGATCCAGCATGGATTGGCACAAAAGTAGAAGTTTGTTTTTTACCCAAATCTAAGCGCATCATTCAATTGATTTTGGATACTGATCAACATGATTTTCAAGATTTGACCACTGAATCTGTTAATAAACTCACATTACATAAAGTTCCCTCTCGTTTCACCCAAGAGTTATTTGCGGTTCAAAGTATTGAAGCTATACGCTCAACAGACAACACATGGCAATATGAATTAATCATCACAACAACATTTCACAATCAATATCATATCCCTGCTAACAGTCAGGGCTTTGCTAAGCTAGAACAGATACTCTCAAATCGAATTGATTTTTTTAAATACTGTCAGTTTAAGCAAAGCCCATCAATCAGGTCAGAAGTTCTTTATCGACCTAAAATAATTAAACCACCACAGTTTCTACCCAAAATTATATCAACGCCCCATAAAGTTTTTCTTTAAACCAAAGGATTATCAACCGCAAATAACTGTTGATCTTCTAAACAATAGGCCACCAATTGTTGCCCCCAAACACATCCACCATCGACATTTTGAATTTTTTGGCTAATGGTTTTACCCTGCAACGCCGCCCAATGTCCAAAAATCAGTTGATGGGTTTGGGCTGCTTGGCTTTCAAACTCAAACCATGGCTTAAACCCTGTTGGCATCGGTGCGTCTAATGCATCTTTAAATTCAAACTCTAGCCGCCCATCAACATCCGTTAAACGCATACGAGTTAGATAGTTGGTGATACAACGTAAACGAGCTGAGCCTGTTAAATCATCCGACCACAAATCAGGTTGAGCACCATACATTTCAACCAAAAATGCATCTAAAACAGATAAATCCTCATGCCCTACCGCGTGTTGAACTTCCTGAGCAAGCGCAATGGTTTTTTCTGCATTCCAAATACATGGAACACCCGCATGGGTAATCAAAGTTTGTTCATTTGGGGTTAAGCTCAATGGCTGTTTACGTAACCAATCAATCAACTCATCGCCATCAATTGCATCAATGATATCTTGAGTATGATCTTTGGACTTGGCTTTTTTAAATCCACGTGCACAGGCGATCAAAGTCAAATCATGGTTACCGAGAACAGTTGCCGCAGCTCCACGATCTGCTAACTTTTTAACAAAGCGCAACACCCCTACTGAATTTTCACCACGTGCAACCAAATCACCCGCAAACCATAAAAAGTCTTGGTCTGGGTCAAAACGTATTTCTTTCAATAACGCTTTCAATGCCTCGAAACAGCCTTGCACATCACCAATGACGTAGTTATAGCGTTTAGACATTATTAAGATACCATCTGATCAGATAGGGCAACAAAATCAGCCAAACTCAAGGTTTCTGGTCGTGCCATCGGATCAACCCCTGCTTTTTCAAAACCATCTTCAGCCAACATTCCCTTTAAGCTATTGCGTAAAGTTTTACGACGCTGGGTAAAAACATGTCCAACCAAGCGAGCTAATGCCTTTTCATCTTTTGCCACAATCGGTTTGATTGCATACGGCTCTAAACGGAAGACGGCAGAGGTCACTTTAGGGGGCGGGTTAAATGAACCTGGCGGTACTTCAAACAAAAATGTTGGCTTGCAGTAATACTGAATCATGACCGATAAACGACCATATTCTTTCGTATTTGGTGTTGCCGTAATGCGATCCACCACCTCTTTCTGCAACATGAAATGCATGTCTTTCACTTTGTCGCCAAATTCCAAGAGATGAAACAACAAAGGCGTTGAAATGTTATAAGGCAGATTACCGACGACACGGAGTGGATGACCATCTTTAAATAGCGCAGTGAAATCGTATTTTAATGCATCAGCTTCGATAATGGTTAGACGTTCAGGATGTGGCACACGACCTGGTAAACCTGCAGCCAAATCACGGTCAAGTTCAACCACAGTCAGAGCGTCACACTCGCCAATTAATGGAGAGGTTAATGCAGCCAAACCAGGACCAATTTCAACGATATTCTCGCCTGTACGTGGATTCACTGAGCGTACAATTTTGGCAATCACACGTTGATCATGTAAAAAGTTTTGACCAAAACGTTTTCGAGCCTGATGCCCTTCATCTTTAGGGTTTAGGGCATTAATTTGATACATACATTTATACTCAAATATTTGAAACTTAATCCCCCCTCTTTTTATAAAGAGGTGAGAAGCGATTATAGCTTCGTAAAGGAAGTTCTTGCTAAATCAAGTGCTAAATCCACTGCAACATGCAAACTCGATGCTTTTGCTTGTCCAGTGCCTGCAAGAGAAAGTGCTGTACCGTGATCGACAGAGGTTCGAATAAATGGCAAGCCCAAAGTAATATTTACTGCTTCACCAAAACCCTGTGATTTTAGCACAGGTAAGCCTTGATCATGATACATCGCTAAAACTGCATCGGCATCTTTTAGGTTTTCGGGAGTAAATAAGGTGTCAGCAGGCAAACTCAAACTCATGTGAACCCCCTGCGCCCGATACGTTTCTAAGACGGGATTAATCACATCAATTTCTTCACGCCCTAGATAACCATCCTCACCTGCATGTGGATTTAAACCACAGACTAAGATATGTGGCTCAGCAATTTTAAATTTGGTTTTTAAATCATGAATCAGAATATCAATTACTTGATGTAAGCGTTCTTTGGTAATAGCATCAGGCACATCACGCAAAGCCAAATGTGTTGTAGCTAAGGCAACACGAAGCGTTTTGGTTGCCAACATCATCACGACACGATCGACATCTGCAAACTCTTGGTAATATTCAGTATGTCCGCTGAATACGATTCCCGCATCATTAATGATCGACTTCTGTACTGGAGCTGTTGCAACACCAACACTCCGCCCTGACATCGCATAATCTGCGGAACGACGTAATTGTTCGAGTACATAAGCTGCATTTGCAGAATCTAATTGCCCTAATACAACTTTTCCAGCTAAAGGAACATCTTCAACAAATAATTGTCCTTGCAAACTAGATTCAGCTTGTCCTTGATAAGGGATCAGTTCAACATTTAGCCCCAACTGATGCGCACGTTGCCGTAACATTTCTATATCAGCAAGAATAACAATTGGTCGCTCATCTACACGATCAGCTAAACTTAGACAGATATCTGGTCCAATTCCAGCGGGCTCACCTGATGTGATATATAAAGGACGCATAAAAACCGCCACAAAGTTTCTTGATTTTCACATAGTGTAGCGAAAATCTAAAAACAGCTATAGCCCTAGATACCACAATAGCAATGAATTAAGGATTTGATGAGCCTTTAGACAAATTTTGAGGAACTAAATTTGAAGGTACAAATTCAACCTGACGCGTCCAAGGGTTAATCTTAGGCTGCACCTTTTTCTCTGGTTGAACAGCAACCACATCCTCTTTCTTCTCAATAGCAGCAACCGTACTACTTGGCTTTTCAATGAAAGGGTTCGCAACGACTTCTTTCTTTTCAACAGGATGGGGCTGTTGCGCTACTTGTTGTGGCTCTTTCTTTTCTGTTGCAGGTGTTACAGGAGCCACGGTATTTGGTGGACGTGCATAAGGCGTTGCCATCGCACCTTGTTTTACAACTGTTTGTGTCGTTTGCGGATGCACTTGAGGGTTCGGTTGAACCGAAGAACTTGGAGATTGTGCCAAAGGATTCGTCTGATCATCAGGAATTTCAATCGCTTTCATTTCAGCAGTCACCATCATCGCTGGATCAACATGCTCGCCACGACTTTCCAAGACTTCAACTTTACGACTTGCTCCCTCTTTAGGTTGAAATTCCGAATAATTGGTCACACTCCCCTGATCGACCCATTTATACAAACGTCGTGCGTTTGTTTGTGTAGAGCTAATACCTATTAATATGGCAACTACAACAATTTTTGTAGAAAACGATAAATCCATCAAATTCCCCAAAAGAAGAGGTAAATACTTCTATTTATTTCAAATAATTAATGCAAAAATGATAGGTCAAATACAAACACCTCTCAAGTCAAATAATGTAGTTCAAAATTAACGGCGATATAGTTACAAAATCAGTCACATTGCAGCAAATAATGGCGTCTGGCGTGATTTTTCCTTGTGTGCTTTTATAAACTCATGTAGAATTCGGTCTCCTTTTGTTTGGACAGATTCCACCGTCCAAACCAACTATAATAGGTAGTGGTTTAAATGAAAACTCTCAGCGCTAAGCCAGCTGAAGTTCAACACGACTGGTATGTTGTTGATGCTTCTGGCAAAACTTTAGGTCGCCTTGCGACTGAAATCGCTCGTCGTTTACGCGGTAAGCACAAAACTTCTTATACTCCTCACGTTGACACTGGTGACTACATCGTTGTGATCAATGCTGAACATGTTCAAGTGACTGGTAAAAAAGCGCTTGATAAGAAATACTATCGCCATACTGGTTTCCCTGGTGGTATCCGTGAGACTAACTTCGAGAAGTTAATTGCTCATAAACCTGAAGCAGTTTTAGAAAAAGCTGTTAAAGGTATGTTGCCAAAAGGTCCTCTTGGTTATGCAATGATCAAAAAAATGAAAGTGTACGCTGGTACTGAGCATCCTCATACTGCTCAACAGCCACAAGTTTTGGACATCTAAGGGATACAGCACATGGCTACTAATTATGGTACAGGTCGCCGTAAGACCGCAACTGCACGTGTTTTCTTATCAGCTGGTACAGGTAAACTCGTAATTAACAACCGTACGCTTGAGCAATATTTCGGTCGTGAAACTGCTCGTATGGTTGTGCGTCAGCCTTTAGAGCTTTTAGAAGTAACTGAAAAATTTGACCTTTACATCACTGTTAAAGGTGGTGGTATCGGTGGTCAAGCTGGCGCAATCCGTCACGGTATTACTCGTGCATTGATCGCTGCTGACGAAACTTTAAAACCTGCTCTTCGTCAAGCTGGTTTCGTTACTCGTGATGCTCGTGAAGTTGAACGTAAGAAACTTGGTTTACGTAAAGCGCGTAAACGTCCTCAATTCTCTAAACGTTAATCGTTTTACGAATTGGACAAAAACCTCGGATTTATCCGAGGTTTTTTTATTAACCTAATCATCATATTAAGTTTCTACATAAATCTCATAAACACACTTTAATTGATCATGTTGCCCTGTTTGCTCATCTATACTTTTTAATTCCTCAATATAGTATGAGATGTGAATTTCCTTTCCGACTCGATAATATTTTTTTTGCGACTTAACATTTAAATGCATCCATTCCATAAAAATCTCATTCGACTCATCGACTTTGATATCAATGACATTTGGTTTACGGCATCCATCCGTATTATTGGTTGCATAAACTCTTACAATACGCCCCATAATTGTTTGTCGTGGAATTACACCTTTCTTGAGATTAGATATCCACGCGTCGGAACCAAATAAACCAAAAGTGCCTTTTAAGCCAACGTCAGGAAATTCAGGATCCAATGTTAATTCTTGGGCACCTTTCACATGTTCAGGATCCTGCTCAATACAGGGAATAGCTGAATACAGTTGTTTCATTGTTTTTGGCATGTTTTTAATTGGCATAAAATTTATCTGAGTATAATTTTTTATCACTCAAAATTATAGATCAAAGAGATATCATTAAAGTCCCCGTGATTTTACTGCTCAGTTTTAGTATTCTACCCGATTGACTCAGCTCAATTTTGGAAAATGAACATCGAAAATACGCCTATTCAAGGCATTACGCTTTATAGTCATGCAGATGATTTCCGCTCACATTGGATTCGCTTTTTACTCGCTGAAAAGCAGATTAAATATCAGCTCATTATCACTGATCATGAAGATGAAGATTTGGCTGATCTCAATCCCTACAATCAACTTCCTATGTTGATTGAACAAAATCTAAAACTTTTTTCACCAAATATCATTAGTGAATATTTGGATGATCGTTATCGCCAAAACAAGCTTTATGCTGATGCGCCAATAGCAAGGGCTGAACAACGTCAGTATATTTGGCGCTTTGAACAGGACTGGTTCAAACTTGCGGATCAAATGCTGAGACATCACGATACGCTTGATCCACAACAAAAACAGAAAGCTCAAAAAGAGCTGAGAAATACACTGATTTCTCTTACTCCTCTATTTCAGCATTTTCCCTTTTTTATGTCAGAGAGTTTTTCTATTTTAGACTGTATGCTTGCACCTATTTTCCTAAGGTTACAGAGTATGGGAATCGAACTTCCATCGCAGCATTGTCGAGCTATTTTCTTGTATTGTCATCGTATTTTCAGTCGTCCATCTTTTATTAAATCAATGACAGCTCAAGAAAAAAACAGCTACAATGAATTAATTCCTAAGATGAAATAAGCTTGTAAATTATGTCAGAGCAAATCAATGTTACGCCTACACGCCCCTATCTTGCACGTGCCATTTACGAATGGATTTGTGATAACCAACTGACACCTTATTTATTAGTTGATGCGACTCAGCCACACACTGACGTTCCTCAACAATTTGTGAAAGATGGTCAAATTGTTTTGAATCTTGCACCACATGCAATCCATCAATTTCATATGAGCAATGATGCAATTACTTTTTCAGCACGTTTTGGCGGTGTCGCAAGAGAACTCTACGTTCCTATTCATGCTGTTTTAGGAATCTACGCAAGAGAAAATGGACAAGGCTTGTTCTTTGAACCTAGTGAATATGCAGATATTCAAGCGGCTGTTGAGATACCAGTGGAAGATAAAAAACAAGAGACTGAATCAAGTAAGAAAAAACCGTCTCTAAGAATTCTAGATTAAACACGAGGAAATGCACAATGGCATTTGACTTAGTTCAATATTTTTCAGAACAAATTAAAATTCAGAAACCACAACTCTTCAATCAATATTCTGCCAAAGAAAAACTATTGTTTATTGATGAAGTAAACTCGCTTGCACTTGGGCAACTCATCAGTCTTTGGAAACAAGACAAGAATAAATTGTACCAAGAAATTAAAGTCTCTGATCCACTTTACATCCAAGGGATTGCTCGTCATCTAACGACCTCAGCACATAACCAATCCACTTTAAGCCCATCAGAACTCGAGTCAACGATTTCAGAAATACTTTCTTTACAGTTTACAGAACTCAACCAGTTAGACCAAACAGGTAGTTTCGGTCAAATGGGATTAACTGAGCTCCTCTTAGGGCAAATTGAACATTTATCAGGTCAAGCTGAAGATTGGGTTTGGTCTACTAACCAACTCACCGAACTTATAGGTTCTAAACCAGTCACGCAGCAAGAAACCTCTCTAGAAGCAACTATGCAGGAGTTCAATCAAATGGTACATCAAGCACAACATACTGAAGAAATCATCATTCAAGAGCCAACTACGCCAGTATGGTCTTTTATTATCGCCCCTGTTGTTGCATTAACTATTCTATTATTTTTATATTGCACATACCTGCAACTCATCGCTGTCTAACAATATCAACAATATGATAAGAAGAGTATAAATTACTTTTCTTATCATAAACTTATATTGAATTTAGATTAAATTAACAGGTTATTTATGTTTTTTAATATATAACTTTACATTTATTTACAATGAAAAATTAAAAGAAAAACCAAATATTAGCGTGACAAAAATCACATTAATAAAAAAAAACACCATTCAATTATTATTTAAATTTATTGTTTTGACAAAAACTGTCAGTTATTACAATTCCAATTATCTTCATTACATCTGAGTATTATTGATTTAATAAAAGAGTTTCCTATAATGATATTAACTACTTTTGAAAAATATTCTAAAACAAAAGTAGGGAATATAAATTCATAAACAAAGATGTATAAGTAGAGATAATATCATGGCTAAAATTTCATTAGAAAGCTTAACAAATATTGATGGTTTCGTTGCAGCAGCATTAGTAGATACAGAAAGCGGCCTAGCGCTTGCTACACAAGGTGGGGGAACAATTGACTTAGAATTAGCAGCGGCTGGTAACACTGAGGTTGTTCGAGCAAAACGCCGTGTTGCTAACTCCCTAAAACTCAATGATGATATTGAAGACATTTTAATCACTTTAGGTAAGGCATATCACTTAATTCGCCCATTAGAAAGTAATGGTAACCTCTTCCTTTACCTTGTATTAGATCGCAGTAAGTCGAACTTAGCGATGGCACGACACGAATTGAAAACATTCGAAAAAGAATTAGACTTTGCTTAATTAAAAATCTTAAGATTTTTAATATATTAGACTTCTTATATATATTTTAGTTATAAAAATTAAAATACTGTAAGAGGTCTATTATTGTTCTTTAGTAAAGGGATAATTTCGTGCAGTCCAATATTTGATAAACATTAAAGTGATACTATGAATGGACATTGCATTAATATCGCAATTTCAGGTATAAGTTTAAAAGTTTCAGATGAGTTAAAAATAGAACTTAGAAAAACAATACCTAATGAGTTTGGCATAAACTGGATTAATATTTCAGACCCAAATCTTGATTTATTATTAATAAATGAAAATTTTTTTGATACCGAAGGTATCCAACGTATTATTCAACAAAAACAATTACCATGTTTGAAAGTTTCTAAGGGGCAAGGTTCTTGTAGAATTGAGGAAAACAATACACTCTATTTACCATTTCAACAGACTGATGCTTTAAAAAATTGGATTCATCTTCGACTTATTAGTTACATTTCTCATCAACAGCCAGAAGATGAAGTTATATCTAACCACAATGCCGTAAACGAAAAATTTTTAGAGGATATGTTAAATCCAGAAAATGCTCGGTTACATCTGTTTGATGATCACGGTACTTTAGCGATTATTGATACACGTAGCCAAGTTGCATGGCTGGAACCAACTCGGATACAGACTCAAACGAATCATAGTTTTAACTACGAGTTCGCCACAACTTTTGATTTTACAAAAGTTTCTCGCAAGATTGAATATGATTTACAAGATTGGTTATGGAATTTATTTTGGCATTCATTAGAGTTCCAACAACTTGCTCCTAATGAAAATGAATATTTTAAAATTGAGTATTGGCCTCAACCGACTCAAAGTACAGATCGAAAAATTACACTTTTACTTTCAGCATGTTTTATACAAGGAGCTCAACTCGCACAAGTCGCAACTCAATTAAGAATTCCAATACAGACAGTTCAACAATTTGTTTCTGCATGTATGATTTCTAATAATGGGGGCATTATTCCAGCAACAGAAAGCAATTATTTAAAGTTAGATGCTTCTGAACAACCTGTTGAACAAGACAATTTTTTGAATAAATTTTTCGGCAAAATTAGACGCCGTTTTGGTCTTTAAGGAATTATATGATTCTACAACAATATAAAATTGTATTTGCTGGAAGTATGGGTGCAGGGAAAACTGAAGCGATACGATCACTTTCGGAAGTTCCTGTACTTGCAACTGAAGCATTTAATACAGATAGTCAAGCACATAATAAAATGCAAACGACAGTAGGTATTGATTATGGCGAGATTACACTTGATGACGGCGTTAAAATTGGGCTTTACGGCACACCTGGTCAAGCCCGTTTTGACTTTATATGGCCTGTGATTTGCCAAGGTGCTCTTGGTGTTATTCTTTTAGTAGATCACAATAGTAAAGTCCCTCTCGATGAGCTTGATGGATATTTAGATACATTTAAAGACTATACAAAAAATATATCAATTGGTATTACTCATATTGATGAAAACAAAGGTCAGTCCACCTCAATCTATAGAGATTGGCTCATTCAAAATGAATATCAGTACCCTTTGTTTTTTATTGATGCACGAAAACAAGAACACATTTTACTTATGGTTGAGTCTTTAATTGCAGCCTTAGAAGTAAATCTAAAAGCAACCAATTAAATTAATGAATAACTTTAATAAAGAGAAAAATTATGTTCAGTATCCCCAGTCAACAGCGCACAGCACCAAAAGAACTGATTCACTTGGCGAAGATTCAAGCCAATGACATATTAACCAATATCCGAGGTATTGATTATATTATGCTCTGCTCTACTGATGGGTTCGAGCTGGCATCAATGTATAAAAAGAACCCTTACAACAGCACTAAATTAGCAGCTGTAAGTAGTTCTATTTTGGCGATGGTCAGTGCATTTCTAAATGAAATCCAATTGACAGGATGTCAGAGTATTACGCTTGATGCTGAAAATGGTAAAGCAATTCTGACATCAATTCCTGCACCACATCATCCGATGGTGATGGTGACATTAAGCAATAAAGATGTTCTTTTAGGGCAGCTACTTTACAGCTTAAAACAGGCAAGTGCGGCAATTGTTGATGCAGATCAAGCTTAATTTTCCTCCTATAAAAATCTGAAAGTGAATTATCCTTTCAGATTTTTTCATTTTCAAAATAGAACATTCTGTCTAGAAAAATGATTATGTCATAGTTTACTCAGACGCACACTTCAATGATTCACGTATGATAAAAACGCACCATAACAACCTAATCTAGCACCAAACTATTTCACCAAACAAAATCCGAGCACCAAATAAATCCATTTATTTACAGGATAATTTTGCCTTATATCACATAAAATACAAATAAAGTTAAATACAAAACAATAAGTTCAGACAGATGGTATACATTTTACATGCTTTAGCAATATATTTTCATTATCATTTATTTCGAACAAATAACAATCATTAAATTTTCGAAAGTGAATATTTATAATTATTGATTGTCCTTTGTTCATAAATAATTATGCACTATGGAGAGATGTAGTATGGGGCTGACGAGCTTAAAACTTAGCGCAGGAGTAGCGCTATTGGTAGGAGGTTTTGCGACGCAAAACGCTTTAGCTGATTCTTATGTATTTGTAACCAATACCACACCACAAACGGTATCCTTACAAATTAATCAAACAGGGACACATATTCTACAACAAGGAAATGAATGGGCACAGGAAGCAACACAAATTGCCCCATACGAAACTAAACGTGTACTGCGTATCAACCGTTATACAGGTCTAAAATCTGGAAAAACCTATAATTTTGATACTGTAGTAAGTACTGGTAACTCTCAGATTACGTTAAAGCAAACCATGACAGGAACTTGGTCTGGCAGTACAATTAAACATGGGATTCAAACGGCGACCACCACATCTCCTTGGTATTCAGATCGTGATGTACATCGTATCAATACCAACTATGCGGGTTTATCTGCACAAGCCGCTGTGAAAGCTGAATACACTGGTGGGTATGATGATTTTCATTACACCATTCACCAAAATACAGTTCAAGAACCTGTTTCAAGCAACGCCAACGAACTAAAAGTCCTCACTTATAATATTTATGCGTTGCCAATGGTTGCAAGTAAGATTAGTGAGCGTGTAGCTGAATTGCCGAATCATTTGAATGGTTACGATGTGATTATGATGCAAGAAGCGTTTGCATCATCTCGTACAGGTATGTTGAATCAACTCGCTCAACAATATCCATATCAAACCCATATCCCTGTTGGTTCAGGTTATAACTTATTTGATAGTGGTCTCGTGATCGTTAGCCGCTACCCAATCGTCAAAACTGCACAATTAATCTATCCAGACTGTACAGGAACGGATTGTTTTGCTGATAAAGGCGTGTTGTATGCTGAAATCATTAAAAATGGTAAAGCCTATCATGTGACTTCAACACATACAGCCTCTTTTGATACCGATGAAGCACGTGCCCTTCGTCAAGTGCAGTTCCAACAAATTCGCCAGTTAGTGAATCAACAAAATATTCCAAGTTTTGATGCTGTATTGATGGGCGGTGATTTTAATGTCAATAAGCTGTTATGGCCTCAAGATTATCAAAATATGCTCACTAACCTAAATGCAACAGCAGCGCCAAGCACAGGTTATACCGCATCAACATTTGACCCTCGTGTCAATAAATTGGCAGGTGCAGCTGGTTCAGGTGGCACAGCCGTTGAATATTTGGACTATGTAGTGGCTTCAAATACACATCGCCAACCAACCCAAGCTCGTAATGATGTCCGCATCTTACGTACAACGGCTGACCCACTGTACATGACATGGGATCTCTCTGATCATTTCCCAGTCATGGGACAATTTAATTACAGTCCATAACAACGGAACGCTGTATGAACAAAAGACTATTGCTGACAATTATTATTGTTCTAGTGGTCTTGGTCGGGATTGTAGTCTGGAAGAGCACTGCCTCTTCCGCTGCAATTCAGCAAACCAAAGCTACATCCTCTCAAGATTCATCAACCAATGTTGCTGATGAAGCCATGCACAATAAAACCAAAGATGAGGTATTCCAGACATCGCTATTGAAGCAGCTCAAGGCACTACAACAGCAACCTGGCAACATCACGCAATTTTTGAATGATTTTAAAGCCAATTGTCCTGTATCGGACTGTAATGCAGCTTTAGCAAAAGCCTTAGCGAATTACCCTGATCAGAAGTTTGCGCATTTGGTTGAAAATTTATTAAAGCGTATGCCGCAATATGAGCAACAAATGCAGAGTACTGTATTGTCTACATCTTTATCACCTAAAGAACGTTTTGATGCGCTCTGGAAACTCAGAGAACAAACTTTAGGACAAGCAGAAGCAATGCTCGGTTTTGGACAAGAACGTAACTATGCAGACTATCGTTTTGCTTATAATGATTTAGCTCAGAATCAAAATCTGAGTGCGGAACAACGTTTAAAAGCTTTTGAGGCATTACAACGCCAATATCCTGATACAACGAAACAGGAAAGTAAAATGGGGCTTTATGAACAAGCGATACAATTACTCAATCAAAGTTCAAATAATCCTGCTGAAATTGCAGGTTTGAAACAAAAATTGCAGCAGCAGTATTTAACCGAGCAAGAACGACAAGATATTCAACTTCGTGATCAACGTGAAGTTCAACAGCAGCAGCAGGTCAATCAATATCAGCAAGCCGTGCAACAGCTCCAACAAGAAATGCAGCCCTTAAAATCGCAGCTTTCTGATGCAGAATGGCAAAAACAATATGAAACCCGTTTGCAAGATTTACGTCTCAAAATGTTCTCTTAATCATCATTTTTAAAACCATCTGTATCATGAACACAGATGGTTGAATATAGGTTTAACCAAATATTGTGGTATTTATAAAAAGGAAAACTAAGATTATTGATGGAAATCAAAGGAATGAACTATCCAAAATTTCAACATGACTTAAATATTGCACTTGAATCAGAAATCTTAGGAGAATTAATTTTTCTGAATGCTGCTCAACATGCTCGTTCCATTGAACAACAGCAAAAATGGAAAACATTAGCGCGACTGGAAGCTCAAACACTTCAACGGTTAGAAAATTTCTTAGCGCAACAGGATTACACTGCTTCAATTCGACCACATATTAAGTTGCAAGCCAAAGCATCAGGTATTGTGATGGCAAAGCTTCCTTGGAAAGTTGCTATGCATTTACTCAAACAAGGTACAAAACCTTTTATGGAAACGTTTGAGCGAATGCATCAACATGCTGACGCAACGACTCAAGAATTTTTTCAATATTTATTGGCACATGAACATGCATTAGCTGAATTTGCAACCCAAGAATTAGAGGGAAATTCGACAAGTTCACTTGTAGCTGTTGAAAAATTATTAAAAAGCTAGGCGTAGAACCTAGCTTTTTAATTTATACGCTTTATGTAATCGCAACATTTAATAGTAATTGTCGTTTTTTCACTTGTTGCCCAACTTGACCAATCAGTTCATCCACTACACCGTCAACATCTGACTTGATTTGTTGCTGAATTTTCATGGCCTCCAAGATCAATAAGGTCTGTCCCTTAACAACTGTGTCTCCTGCATTGACCAATAGATTCACAATCGCCCCATCCATCGGCGCACGGATTTTACCATCCCCTACCACTTCCGCAGCTTCAGGTGCGGCATAGGTGATATTTTCAATCACTAAATTACCATTCGCTGTATCTAAATAGAGTTGATTTTGATCAAGTACATAACTCAACTTTCGACGCACGCCATCAACGTTATAGATGATCTGAGTATCAGTTATTTCTACAACCTGAATCGTACAGTGTTGATCACATAATCGCACGGTGACTTGCTGTTGATCCATCTCGACTTGTAGTGACAGTTGTTGGTCTGCACATTTCAATTTTAATGGTAGTGGCGTTGCAATACCTGTTTGCCATGCCGTTTTTGAAGCCTTGTGTTGCGCAAATAGTGTTGCTGCAATCGCTAAACTTTCAAGCATTGGAACTTGTTGATGTAGGCTAACATCATCCTGAAAATGCTGTTGGATAAATGCGGTATTGGTATCCCCTGCCACGATAATTGGATGACGTAATAAATTAACCAAAAACTGTTTATTGCTATTTACACCAAGTAGCACACAATCATCTACTGCA
The DNA here is from genome assembly GCF_022549495.1 of Acinetobacter sp. ANC 4805. Taxonomy (GTDB): domain Bacteria; phylum Pseudomonadota; class Gammaproteobacteria; order Pseudomonadales; family Moraxellaceae; genus Acinetobacter. Next base: position 12,837 of record NZ_JAKZGD010000002.1, on the reverse strand, counting down.
CGCGCTAATAAGCGAATAGCATCTTCACGGGTCTTACCATAGGCAATCACTTTAGCGACCATTGGATCATAAAACGGACTAATTTCGCCCGCCTCTAACATGCCATGATCAATACGTACATTTGGCAACGCAGCAGGTTGCCAACGCAACACTTTGCCTGTTTGTGGTAAGAAATCCTGACGTGGATCTTCTGCGTATAACCGCACTTCGATCGCATGTCCATTTAAAGTCAGTTCATGCTGCTGCAAGGGTATAGTTTCACCATTGGCGACACGGAGTTGCCACTCTACCAAATCTAGTCCCGTAATCATTTCTGTCACAGGATGCTCAACTTGCAAACGAGTATTCATTTCAAGGAAATAAAACTCACCTGATTGATCCAGTAAAAATTCAACCGTACCTGCGCCGAGATAGTCACAGGATTTTGCCGCTGCCACCGCAGCTTCTCCCATTTTCTGACGTAACTCGGGTGTCATCACTGGACAAGGTGCTTCTTCCACCACTTTTTGATGACGGCGTTGAATCGAACAATCTCGTTCAAACAGGTATACATAGTTACCATGCGTATCACCAAACACTTGGATTTCCACATGACGAGGTGCGATCACCGCTTTTTCAATAATTAATTCACCTGAACCAAACGCATTTTCAGCCTCTGAGCGTGCTGTTTTTAAAGCTTCCAACAAATCAACAGACTGGTGAACCAAACGCATGCCACGTCCACCACCACCAGCAGATGCTTTGACCATCAATGGAAAACCAATTTTTTCCGCTTGCTCAGCCAAGTATTCAATATCTTGTTGATCACCCTCATAACCAGGTACACACGGCACACCTGCCTCAATCATGGCAATTTTGGATAATCGCTTGCTACCCATCAAATGAATCGCAGCAGCGTTTGGCCCAATAAAGGTAATGCCATTGTCGCTACAGGCTTGGGCAAAATCGGTATTTTCAGACAAGAAGCCATAACCAGGATGAACTGCATCTGCGCCTGTCTTTTTGCAGGCTTCAATAATATTAGCGATCGACAGATAGGATTCAGACACTTTAGATGCACCGATGTAAACAGCCTCATCGGCAACTTGAATATGGCGTGCATTGGCATCTGCATCTGAATATACCGCAACAGTTTGGTAACCCATTGCTTTTGCCGTTTGCATCACACGAACTGCGATTTCACCACGATTTGCGACTAAAACTTTTGAAAATTTCATTATTGCTCAGTCCAATTTGGTAAACGTTTTTGAATAAATGCCATCGTACCTTCTTGCCCCTCTACCCCACCAACCGCTTGAGCAAACTGCTGTGCAGCATCGTCAAGTAAAGAATCTAAAGGCTCATTTAAAGTTCGATGTAGCAATGCTTTGGTATTTCGAGATGCCAACGGCGCAGCACGTTTGATCTGTTGAATAGTATCCCTAAGCAATTGCTCAAGCTCAGCGTCATCACGTACAACTTCATGTATCACACCTAACTTCTGCGCAGTCTCACCATTAAAGCGTGAACCTAACAGCGCCAAACGACGGGCTTGAGTCAGTCCAATCCGTTTCACCACGAACGGTGCAATTTGAGCAGGCAATACCCCAAGACCTGTTTCAGGTAAGCCAAACTGAGCATTGTCACGACTAATCGCTATATCAGAGACACAAGCTAAGCCAAAACCACCACCGAGCACTGCACCTTCTAAAATTGCAACAACCGTTTGCGGAGCTTGATCAACTTGTTCAATCATGGCACCAAAGCGGCGGTTAAAATCAACATAGGGTTGCAAGCTGCCAGCATTCGCTGCTTCAACACGCAATGCTGCCATGTCCTTAATATCACCACCTGCACAGAAATGCCCACCTTTACCACGCAAAATCACCGCACGAATCGAAACATCATCAGCAATGTGAGCAAAGACCTGTTGAATGGCATTAACCATGTTGAGACTCATGGCATTACGGCTTTCAGGTCGATTCAGCCACAACGTTAAAATACTGCCTTGTTGTTCAAGTTGGATACTTTCATCCACTTGTAAATCAGTAAGAGAAGTTGAAAGTGTCATTTTTCTTCTCCTATCTTATTTCTGTTTCTTCGGCAAAATATCCATCAATTTACAGATGATCCCAAGCATGATTTCGTCTGCACCACCGCCAATCGAACCTAGACGTCCATCACGATACAACTGTGATGCTGGGTTTTCCCACATAAAGCCATTTCCGCCCCAATATTGTAGGCAGCTATCTGCAACTTCTCGAGTTAATCGCCCTGCTTTGAGCTTTGCCATCGAAGCCATCATCGTGACATTTTCTCCTACGATATGTTGTTCACAGGCTTGATAAGTGAGTGCTTTTAGCGCTTCAACTTCGGTCATCAATTCAGCAAAACGGAAATGCACATATTGATTATTAATCAGTGGCTGACCAAAAGTGGTTCGTTCTTTGGTGTAATCAATCGTTTGTTGAATCACATTTTCCAAACCACCCACAGCATTGGCACATGCCCACATACGCTCCTCTTGGAACTGCATCATCTGCATCATGAAGCCCATCCCCTCAGCACCCACAAGATTGCGCTGTGGTACACGAACATTATCGAAATAAACTTGAGCAGTTGTGGTTGAACGCATTCCTAATTTATTGAGTGGTTCTGAGAAACTAATGCCTGCAGTCTTCGCAGGAACAATGATCATCGATTTATTGACATGCGGTTTGTCATCAGAGGTATTAGCAAGTAAGCAGAAGAAGTCCGCTTGCAGTGAATTAGTAATCCACATTTTGCTGCCATTAATCACATAATCATCACCATCTTTTTTTGCGGTGGTTTTAACCGCTGCAACATCTGAACCTGCATGTACTTCTGAAACTGCAATTGATGCCACATATTCACCGTTAATCGCAGGTGTTAAAAATTCATCACGCAATTCCTTACTACCAAAACGGGCAAGTGCAGGTGTTGCCATATCGGTTTGTACACCAATCGCCAAAGGCACACCACCACAGGCTGCACGACCTAATTCTTCTGCCACCACAAGGTTATACGAATAATCTAAACCCAAGCCGCCATTTTCTTCGGGCTTACAAATACCAAGCAAACCTAAATCTGCCATTTTCTTAAAGACTTCATGGATCGGAAAACGTCCCGCTGCTTCCCATTCTGGAATAAACGGATTAAGTTCGTTTTCTACAAACTGACGTGCGGTACGACGTAATGCTTCATGCTCTGCAGTAAATTTCATTGTTTTTTCCTTTTAAAATATATTTCTATAACAGTTCGATACCCAAATAACGAACACATAGTGCAAATAATCCAAAACAGATGATCGTTAAGAAAATACTGGCTAAAATAGCAAACCAAAATCCAAAGCGATGCAGTAAAAATGGAAAAGCGAGAAACATAGGTAGGGTCGGTACAACATACCAAAATGTGTAATACGCATGATTGGCAATTTTTTCAATGGGTTGTTTTTCAACATACAACCAAATCAACACTAAAAAAGTCACTAAAGGTAATGAGGCAATAAATGCACCAAACTTATCACTACGTTTTGCAATTTCTGAAATGCCCACAACCAAAGCCGCAGTTACAGCATATTTAAAAATAATAAATAGCATACCCATTCCTATTTCATCACTTTAAAAACGAGACACACCAAAACGAGTTGGATTTAACTCACGTTGCTGTGCTTCATAAATAGTTTGTAACAAGAAGATCAATACTTTACGTGTATCTCTAGGATCGATAATGCCATCGTCATGCAACATCGCTGTGTTGAATAAAGCGGTCGATTGTTGTTCCAATTTCATCGAAGTACTTTGTTCTAGAAAATCCAACATCTGTGGATTCGGTTCCATACCTGAAGCTTTCTGTTTACCCTCAGCCACGATACGCAACACTTTTCCTGCCTGAGCTGAACCCATCACCGCCACATGTGAATTTGGCCATGCAAAAATAAAGTTAGGCGATAAACTACGTCCGCACATGGCATAGTTACCTGCTCCATAAGAACCAGCAACAATGATCGAGATTTTAGGTACAGTCGCGTTGGCAACCGCTTGGATCAGCTTAGAACCATGTTTAATAATGCCGTTTTGTTCAGCATCCGTTCCGACCATAAAACCCGTGGTGTTATGCAAGAATAAAAGTGGTCGTTGGGTTTGTTCACAAAGATGAATAAACTGTGCGGCTTTAACCGCTCCTTGTGGTGTGATTGGTCCATTATTGGTGATAATTCCAATATGTACCCCACCCATTTTTGCCCAACCGCAAACAGTAAGCGCATCATATTCTTGTTTAAATTCTAAAAAGTCTGAATCATCAATAATCCGCGCCACGATTTCTTTCATATCCAAAGGTTGCTTCGGATCTTGCGGAATAATGCCTAACAATTCCTCGGCTGAGTAACGAGGTTCTTTATAATCCTGATCGAGACTTTTGGTTTGTTCTTTCCAGTTCAAATGCTCAAAAATTTCACGAGCAATACGAATGCCATCAGCATCATTTTCAGCTAAATATTCAGCTACACCAGAAACCTGAGTATGCATTTCAGCACCACCGAGTTCCTCAGCCGTGGCTACTTCGCCAGTAGCAGCTAACAATAATGGGGGACCAGCCAATAACATTTCTGTTTGCTTACGCACGGCAATCACATAGTCAGATAAACCTGGTTGATATGCCCCACCTGCGGTGGCATTACCATGTACCACCGATATCTGCGGAATCCCTGCCGCAGACATTCGTGCCTGATTGGCAAAAGTCATACCGCCATAAGTAAACACTTCGGCTGCATAATTTAAATTTGCGCCGCCACTTTCGGTCAATGTCACAATCGGTAATTTTTGCTCAAGCGCAATCTTTTGTAAGCGTAAGGTTTTCTGTACACCCATCGGTGACATGGTGCCGCCTTTGATTGCACTATTACTCGCTGTGACCAAAGCACGAACGCCACTGACAAAACCAATTCCCGCGATAATGCCTCCACCCGCTTCAGAGCCATCTTTATCATCATGCATGTTGTAGCCAACTAGACCGCATAACTCCACAAAAGGTGAATCAGTATCGAGAAGTAAACGTACCCGTTCGTGTGGAAGAATTTTGCCTTTCTTATCAAATTTGGGTTTTGCTGCATAAGACTTATCAATGCCTTTCTGCTGTACGGCACGCACTTCTGCAATTTGGCTTAATAAAGCATCTCTATTTTGTTGATATTGTTCACTACCGACTGCAATTTCAGATTGAAGAATAGTCATAATTTAATCCTTGTTTGCATCTTGCGCTTGTGCAGATTGTTGCTCTGCTTTTTCAATCTGATCTTTGAGTACATCTGGAATAAATGCACGATGGAAGCCATTAAAAGACTGGCTATTCGTTGCATCTGCTAACGGATACATCCGTGTTCCTTGTGAAGCTGCACCATCAACTCTTAAGGTCACACCTGAAACAAATGCAGCAGCATCAGAGAGTAAATAACAAATCGCTGAAGATATCTCAGATTCTGTACCCATTCGTTTTAAAGGCACATTACCTGCCAAACTTGGAATAATGAATTTGGCAAAGTCACCACTGTAGTTATCCATACCAGAAGAAATAATCCAACCCGGTGCAACACAATTAACCCGAACGCCTGAACGTCCCCATTCGACTGAAGCGGTTTTGGTCAGGTTATCCACACCTGAACGTGCCGCACCAGAATGTCCCATTCCCGGCATACCGCCCCACATATCGGCAGCCATATTGACAATACTACCGCCGTGTTTTGCCATCCATCGGTTATAGGCTTCACGCATCAGGTAAAAAGTTGAATGCAAGTTATTACGTACTACAGCATCAAAGCCATTGGCAGAAATACTTTCAAGCGCAGATGGAAATTGTCCACCTGCGTTATTGACAAGACCATCTAGCTTGCCAAATTTTTCAATGACTTCAGCAATCATGTTTTTGACTTGTTCTTCATCACGATTATCACAGACGATAAAATGGATTTTGCCACCATCTTCTAAAATTTCTTGGCTAACTTTTTCTAGCTTTTCAATTTTTCGCCCTGTAATCACCACTTGTGCACCCAAAGATGCTAGTTCATGTGCGGTACAACGACCAATACCAGAACCTCCGCCTGTCACGATAATCACTTTGTCAGTAAATGCATCTGCCCTGAAAATTGATTGATAACTCATTTGATTTACATCCTTTACTTATTTTTCTAACAATTTTGCTGGCACTTTAACTGGCATATCTAATAGCTGTTGTGCAAATGCCTTACCTTGTGGATCAATCCGCAGACTGGCAATCCCACCACCACCCAATGCATTTTCAAGCATAAAATTCAGTGCATGCATGGCTGGCAGTTCATAACGAATGACTTTTGATTTTTCAGCATCTAAAACATGCTGCATATAATCAGCAACATTTTCCTCAGTGAGTGCCGCTCGAATCCACGGCAAATATTCCGCTTTACGTGCAATCACCCCGATATTGCTGTGATTGCCCTTATCGCCACTACGTGCATGAGCGACCTCAACCAAAGGCACTTCAATTTCATCACCTTGATAAATTGCGACTTCACCAATTGGGTGTGGAACATAACTTTGTGTCGCTAAGCCTGTTGGAATCTCAACAGCATGACGTTGCCCTGCAAAATCGACCTCAACCTTGATTTGATCTTTATCAATTAGGAAAGAGAAAAGTTTAACCACCGCCGAAGCTTTAGGACGACCACCAACAATCCCCGCCAATGCAGGTGCCATACCTGTGGAGGCTTGTGCAATTTCTGAAGCAAAGAACATACAAGCTTCTTTAAACATATGTTTCACGGCAATTTTGACGACCACCTCACGACTATCGTGCACTCTGGCATGCGAACCATAGGTGCTTTCGATACCCAGAATTTCAATTGATTTTTCACTAAATGGTGGAACAGAGCGTAAAGCCAGTACACGTTCACATTTATTTAGAATTGAATTGGCAATGGTTTGAGCTTTTTCAGGTGCTTCACGACCCGCGATTAAAAAGCTAACTAAAACACGATAACCATCCGCATAGGTAGCGCTGACTTTATATTGTTGGGTTGGCGCACGACCTGTTGCACCTGTAACTTTTACTCGATCTTCACCGACTTGCTCTAAATGAACTTGGCTAAAATCGGCTGTCACATCAGGAAGTAAATAAGCTTGCGGATTGCCAATTTCATAAACGATTTGTTCTGCGACTGTTGCAGTCGATACCAAACCACCTGTACCTTGTGGTTTAGTCACAACAAAAGAGGAATCTGCACTGACTTCCACAATTGGAAAGCCCATGTTGTCAAAGCCGTGTACCAAGCGCCAATCAGTAAAATTACCACCTGTACATTGAGCTCCACATTCAATCACATGCCCTGCCAATGAGCCTTGAGCCAACTTATCATAATCATCTAATGACCATTTATATTCATGCAGTAATGGTGCAAGTACCACAGCCGAATCAACCACTCGACCTGTAATCACAATATCTGCACCTAAATCTAAGGCATCACGGATCGCAACTGCCCCTAAATAAGCATTACTGCTGGCTACATGATGTGGTAAAGCTTCGCCATTAAACATTTCCTGAACATTTTGCTTGAGTAACTCAGCATGTTTGGGTAATACATCATCCCCAAGTACCACAGCAACTTTTAAATCTAATCCTTTTTCATCAATTATTTTTTGTAAGGCATCACGACACGCTAAAGGATTAACACCCCCTGCATTACTAATGACTTTGATTTTTTTCTCAGCAATTTTATTAATCAGTGGTGACATGACACGGCTAACAAAATCCAAAGCATAACCATGGCTTGGATCAGTCATCATTGCCTTAGCCATGATCGACATGGTAATTTCTGACAAATAATCAAAGACTAGATAATCAATATCACTCAAATGTACCAACTGAAATGCAGCTGTGTTGGTATCACCCCAGAAACCTGATGCGCACCCAATTTTGATTACCTTCTGATCATCCTGCTTGACGCTTATCATGAGTTTTCTCATTGTTATTTCTAAGTTGCTCCAACATTACCAAGCAAGTGCTTGGTTTGTAAAGTGCATAATGATATGCTGTATTAGCAAAAATAGACAAATTCAAGCAAATGCTTGTTATAAAAAGATAAGACAATTCATTAAATGAATTTTGTTACAATGCTGACTAGATTTAATAGGATAGACGGACTGGCATGATCGCAACTTCAATTGAGCAAATACCTAGAATTGTATGTTTTGACGATAGTCCACGTGGGCGTTTATTGCTTGGTGCAGCTTATCTATTTTATAAACAAGGTTATGACAAAACCACGGTTCGCCAACTGGGTGAATTTATTGGTATCCAGTCAGGTAGCTTGTTCCATCATTTCAAAAGTAAAGATGACATTTTAGCGACTGTCATGGAACAAACCATTATTTATAACTTTGCCCGTTTAAAAGAAGCAGCTGGACGCTCAAACGAACCAGAACAACAATTACGTGATTTAATCAAAGCTGAGCTGATTTCCATTACAGGTGATACAGGTGCAGCAATGGCAGTACTTGTGCATGAATGGTTTGCTCTATCAAAAGAAAAACAAGACTATCTTCTGAAGATGCGTAATGAATATGAACAAGTTTGGCTCAATGTGATTGAGAAATTACGTGATCAGGGCAAAGTCAAACATGATGCCTTTATTTGGCGTCGTTTGGTCGGTGGCTCTATTTCTTGGTCGGTCACATGGTATAGACCTGACGGTAAGGTCAAGATAGATGAACTGACCGAAATGGTGTGGGAAATGGCGATCAAATGAGTTATCGAATGCATCCAAAATAACTTGAAAATGTATTTGCCTTGACAAGTAAACAACGCTATGAACATTTTATTTCAAAAATATGTGATTGGGAGGAGCTTTGGATACTAGCAGATCACAATCAAAATTTTCTTATCATTACACCACAAGAAAATCTAGAATACTTACCTGTATGGCCTCATGCTGACTATGCATCCGCTTTTCATGAAATTTACCCATCCCTTAAACCATCTAGAATAGAGTTAGATAGCTTTCTTGAAACATGGCTTCCAAATTTAAATAAGGATGGTTTAAAAGTAGGTGTTTTACCCAATCTAGGAATAGATGTTTGGATTATAGATCCACTCGATTTAAAAGAAGAATTAGAGAATGAACTACAGCAATATGAATGAACAAAACTTAGAAATATGAAAATACAACATGTTTATTTACGTAACAGTATATAAGAATGGCGATATTTCAAACAAGTTCACATTTGAAGTCATCACTATAAGTACGATGTCTTCTTTTTACATAATCAGTATCGACGATGGCTCGTTATTGATTCATAAAGAAATACGTTTAAATAGCATATACTCATAGAATGAGTTATTCAGACCATTTTAGAAAGAAAGTATTGGCTAAGCTTGATAAAGGATATTCTACTCGAGCTGTTGTTGCTCAATTTGAAATTGATAAAAATACGATTGTCCAATGGAAGAAATGTATAGCGATCAAAAGAGCTCACCCACTAAACCCTGTAAAATCGATAATGATGTTTTACGTGTTGATGTTGAAACATATCCTGATGTCTTTCAATATGAACGGGCTACACATTATAATTGGCAGTTAAAAAATCAGACCAATCCAATTGGAGCAATTTATCAACAGGAATTATTTGCAGTCAAGTTATTTGATTGCAAAATAAATTCTGATGTCTTTTATTTTTTAGTTTGAGCAACTACTGATCCCTGAATTACCAAAAAACAGTATTGTGGTTATGGATAATGCAACATTTCATAAGAGAGTTGATACTTAGACATTATTAGAACAACAAGGACCTCAGATACTTTAGTTTCCTGCATACAGCCCTGATTTAAATCCTATAGAAAAGATGTGGTCATTAGTTAAATGCAAGCATAAAAAGTAGTTAGTTGATCAATTATTTCGTTTCTTTTGAGTAGATGTATGATGAGTAACTAAGCGGCTTTACTATATACCCACGTCGCATAAAAAACCGAACTAATGACTTAGTTCGGTTTAATGTCATATTTATCAACTTATTTTAGAATAGAATACCTAATCTAAAATGATTACTTATAATCAAGACAAGTCGTAATATCTGTACCGAATGGACTAATTTGATCTGGTCTCCATTTACCATCTGTATCATCTACATCAGCCGCTGCAACAGGAGGAACTAAAGATAAAGCCATCGTATTATCTTTTGTAGAAACTGTAGTTGAGGCATTTAGATTAACGCGCAACCAATTTGAATAGTTTTTACCATAACGTACTTTAAAGTCAAACTTACCTTGAGAATCAGTAATAAAGGTTGCTTTTGTTCCAAGTGGTGAATTATTCATACCTAAAATAGCAATATTGCTTGCATACTCATTTGATGGGCATTCAACAAAAGTGGTAATTCGTTTTGGAAGATTATTCTCATAAATAGTATAATCACGAGACCAACGCCAAATACCCAACCATGACCACATACCATCACTTGTTTGTGCGTATGTATAATCGCGCACCCAATTAAACTGCCCTTTCATAAAACTAACAAGTTCTAATGAAATACTAATTTCTTGATTCGGAATGGGGTTTCCAGCTGTATCTACAACAGATGCTGAAAAATCTTTATTATAGAATGTACTAGCATTTGGATCTGTACTAACCAAATGATTTTGTGAAATTGTAATATATGCCGATTGAGTTGCAACAGTCAATTTTAAAGTTGGAGAATAAACTGGTTTTTGAACCTTAGCATCGCCAGCTGAAGCAACAATCTCGACACCACCACCTAGTGTTTGCCCAGCACCAGCTGTATAAATCACTGTTGCACGACCAGCACTATCTGTAATAGCTGTCGGTTGAGAAATTTGCCCTGTTGAAGAAGTATCTTTAACGACTTTAAAAGATACTTCCGTATCAGGTATTGGAGAACCATTCTTATCTTTGACTAAAGCACTTATCTTTGTATTTGCTCCAGGCGCCAATACACTCGCTTCAGATTGTATTGAAATCATCTCAGGTAGCCCAGGACTCACACGTTGGGCAACATAAATGTTATTAGTACCAAATGTTGCAGATATCGTTGCTATAGATGCTACAGCACCTGTAAAAGTTGTTGTCGCATCGCCAATCCACACCCCATTTTCTTGTCTGATATTTGTAATTCCAGCAGTTTGAGGACTTACTGTACCATTAGATGTTGCAAATTTAACACTTTTCCCAGTTAACTCTGCCTGAGTAGAAGCTGTGACTTTAAAAGTAAGGGGCTTAGCTATACCAATACCAACAGGATTCGTATCTGATGTGAGCTGTAAAACATTATTAGTAACATTTGCAGTTAAAACGACCGAATCCGTCGTTAAAATATTATTAATAGTTTGGTTCGCACCTTCTACTGTCAATTTACCAAGTAAACTCAATTTACGTTCAGGTGAATTAAGTACAGTAGTATATGGAACTTTAAAAACAGCACGACCACTTTGATCTGTTGCTATTACATCTGCAATCGTTTTTCCAGTCGCATCAACCAAACTAGCCTTAGCTCCACTCAATGGGCTACCAACCGCATCAAGTGCAATTAATGTAACATTAGCAGTACTTCCTTCTTCCAATAAACTCATATCAGAAGAAATACTAACCGCTGTACCATTAACAGGAACAACCAACTCCTGCTTTGCTTGCCCTGAAGTCACTACAACCGTAATCGTTCTATTCATACGCTGATTAAGTGTAGTATTAACTAGAGAAAGTGTTGTCTTTGTTAGCCCGTTTTCATCACTTGTAAGACTACTTGGTGTACTCAAACTCGCACCAGCATTTACAGCATCTTTGATTTCAACTTTAACATTTGCTTTAGGAATCACACCACCAGTTTTATCTAAAGTACGAATAGTTAAAGTTAGGCTATCTTCACCACCAGCATTAAGGCTACTTTTACTTTGACCTACAGATAACAGATCAGCAGACACTTGAGTTGAAGTATTAGTGTTGTCTGTGGAAGATCCACTATTCGTATTAAAATAGCCTCCATCTCCACCACCACAACTTGCAAGCATTACTGACATAGCAATTGCTGACAACTTTAAAGTAAGTTGTTTTTTATTCATCATCATTCCTTTATATCCCCAATCTAACCTAAAAACAGGATAAGATTTTTAATTATAAAAATATGCCTAATGAAATCACAATCTAGCTTTTATGTAAATATACTTTATCTTCAAGTAAAAAATATAAAAGAGAACTCAATCAAACTATTCTAGTGAAACGAGAGTTCAACAAAATTTTTTAATCTTTTTTTATGAAATGCTGGATTTTCAATCTAAATAATATGCTAAGTTACTTTGGATCGCCACTTCTTCTAATTTTTCCTTCGCTCAATAAAAAACACCCCCTCAGCATTAGCGGAGGGGGTGATTTAATTTAAAAGCTGGCGATGACTTACTCTCACATGGCAAACGCCACACTACCATCAGCGCTAAGAGGTTTCACTTCTGAGTTCGGGAAGGGATCAGGTGGTTCACTCTTGCTATTGTCGCCAGCAAACTGTTGTGGTGTTTTCGGGTCTTAATCACGTGTCTTGCGGAACTTTAATCGTTCCTCACGTATGCCTTACTTACGATCCAAAGAGTTATTAACGGATTAGATTATTGAGTCGATATTGTAACTAGTATTTCAACTAAATCAAGTTCAATCAGTTATTTTCACTTCTGACTGTTTGGATTTGAATCGAATTGATGCTTTACATACAACTGCTTGGGTGTTGTATAGTCAAGCCTCACGAGCAATTAGTATTGGTCAGCTTCACACGTCACCGTGCTTCCACACCCAACCTATCAACGTCCTAGTCT
>NZ_JAKZGD010000001.1 GCF_022549495.1 Acinetobacter sp. ANC 4805 | reverse complement strand
AATCAGTAAAAATCCACACAAGTTGTTCTTCTATTCTCTTAATGATCTTCTCGATGATTCGTCATCATCAAGCTAGGTCGGCTATGTTACTCTAACCTAAACTAAAGTCAACAGGTAATTTCGATATTTTTAAAACCTACCAATCTTCCCAAGAATCTAACCAATCTAGCCAAATCCTTGTTTCTCAACAAGTTTTTATCTGCATCACCGCCGATGGATGTGCATTCTACAGGATTCCTAACCCAATACAACCCCTCCGTTAATCTTTTTTGTTTGTTTGGGTGTTTTTTATACCAATTAGCCATTTTTAATAGGTTTTCTTTATCGACAAGAACTTTTTTTAAGCAATTAAGTTAAGTAGAATGTGCTCCTTGGCTCACATTTTGGCATTTTTGATTGAACATACGGTTTGCGGGTAAAAAATTAAAACCTATATTGTTTGCAGCATCAATTGCTACAAGCCAAATTTGTTACGCTATTTCAAACCATAATTTTTATGAATTAGCATTAACAATCTTAACTTATAGTAAATGGCCAAATACATCTCGTCCTATTATTTGTGTTGTAGATAATCCTGAAGCTGCAACACAATTTCAGTCAAGCATTAAACAACTCTCTTACGACTATCAGGTGCAAGCTATTAATGCGAAGGATTTTCCTAAAACTGAGTGTCATGTGGTGTACTTTTCGACAACATCACCACAACAACAGCAAAGTTTAATTCAGTCATATCCTTCACGTTCTTTATTATCTTTAAGTACAAATAACCTAGCCTGTGAAATTGGTAGTATTTTTTGTTTATATAATCAAAATACTTTATCTACTTTTAAGGTCAATCTAGATGCTTTGAGTTACTCCAAAGTTCATATCGATCCCCGAGTCTTAATCTTGGCGAAGAATACGGAGTAATCATCGTGATTTCGAATTTATATCAGTCCACTTCATTACGTGCGTTATTTCGTAAGTCTCAGTTCTCGATTTTTGCGCTTACCTTTGTCATTTGTTCCTTTACCTTTGCAACTATTTCCATATTCACAATGGAAACGTACGCCAAACAAAATTTACAACTATTAAGTCAAACGCTACTTGAACGAATCCAGCCCGCTGTTGTCTTCAAGGACAAAGGAGCAATTGATCAAATTTTAGCGGACTACACAACAGAACATGCGATTCGTAGTATTCATGTTTATGATCCAGAGCATCAATTATTAGCAGAAAGTACCAAGCAAATCGACCACACATCGTTTTTACAAAGCGTATTAGATAAATGGTTTCTACATGATCCAATCAAACTGACGGTTATTCATCATAAGAAACAAGTCGGCGAATTAGTTTTATATGGCAGCTCAGAAAATATTTTACATTTTTTAAAGACTATTATTCTTGGTTTAGCAATTTCAATGTTCTTCATTGTGATTGCACTTTTATGGTCTGTGAACCTTACTTATCGTCAAATTATGCAAGCAATCAAGCCATTAACGCATATCGCTCAATTAGTAAGTGACCAGAAAGCTTATAATTTACGTTTTCCGAATAACCAGATTAAAGAGTTCCAAAATTTAAATATGGTATTTAATGAACTCTTAGAAGAAATCCAGATTTGGCATACTCATTTGCAAAAAGAGAACCGCCAACTTTCTTTCCAAGCTCATCATGATCAACTGACCAGCTTACCTAATCGCCATTATTTTTATGAGGAAATTATCAATATCTTCAAAAATAAACAATACCGCCACAATTCTGCTCTTATTTTTATAGATAATAATAAATTCAAAATTATTAATGACCAATATGGACATTTGGCTGGTGATGCCGTTTTAAGAGAAATGGCTTCACGTTTAATGTTATCTGTTCGACAAGAAGATTTTATTGCTCGTTTGGGCGGTGATGAGTTTGCAATTATCTTACATACCATCCACCATGCGGATCATTTACAAGCAATTGCTGAAAGTTTACTTGCAAGTTGCAAAGAACCTTTGGATTTTAACGGTCAGCTTATTCATTTTAGCTTTAGTTTAGGGATTGCTTTTTCTCAGTTTGCTGATAATCCAGATGACTTGGTGATGCAGGCAGATCAGGCAATGTATAAAGCTAAAAATTTAAACCCACATTGGTTTCTTTATAAACCAGAAATTTAGGACATGTTATGCGCGCCCATACCATTAAAATTTCATTTGTAGCGTTGCTTTGCCTAACATTGGCTGGCTGTTTAAGTTTTGGCCCGTTGAAATATCGTCAGGTCAAAATGTTAAAAAAAGAAGGTTTTGTTTTAACAGATGAAGGTTGGAGTCTTGGCTTACCTGAACGTTTATTATTTGACTTCAATAAAGCAGATATCAAACCTGAACATCAAAATGAGATTATTCGTCTTGCAAACCAATTGAACAAATATGACTTGCATAAATTAAAGATTGTTGGCCATACAGATGACATTGGTAGCCCTGAATATAATCAAAAGTTGTCTGAGGAACGTGCTCAAAGTGTTTCTACTATTTTCATCAATCAAGCATTTAAACCCAATAATTTAACTGTAATTGGACGCGGTTCAAGCCAACCGTTTGTTCCAAATACCTCTGATGAGAACCGTGCAAATAACCGCAGAGTTACGATTATCATCATTCCTTAACATGTACAAATCTAAAAAAGCCAACTCAAAGAAGTTGGCTTTTTTAATTCATATTAATTCAATAATATCAATGGTCGGTGGCACTCGAAACCGAAATGGTACACCAACCATGCCTGTTCCAACAGTTACAAACACATCTGCATGTTCATGCGTGTAAAAGCCTTTTTTATGTCCTAAAATAGAGACCTTTTTCATGATATAGGTTGTAATCCACGGCAATTCGATTTGTCCACCATGGGTATGACCTGCAAGCATCAATGGACGCATGGGTAATTCAGGTACCATATCAACGGTATCAGGATTATGAGATAAAATCAGCCATGGTTTATCTTGTGGTAAATCCGGCATAAAACGCATATTTGCCTTACCTGCCCACAGATCGCCAATGCCGATCAAGCGAAACTCATCGAAATCAATGATTTTCCCTTCTATATCCATGACGTTATTTTGCTCTAAAGCTGCTTTTAATAATGATTGTATTGGAGGACCTGGATATTGCTCATCATGATTCCCAGGCACAGAATAAACGGGCGCTTGTATTTCCTTTAAAACAGAGAGTTCCTGAATCAAACGGTTTTCAGGTTCGTACGTCCAGTCGCCAGCAACCACCACAATATCAGGCTGTGCATCATTTAACTTTTTAACAATCGTTTTTAGCTGTCGCTCATGACCTGAAAATAATCCCACATGCATATCCGCAATAAGTGCAACTTTGACAGGTTTTATAAACTCTTGATCTGGATTTAAACGGTACTGATGATGCTTAATATGAACCAAATGCGGCTCAATAAATCGAGCATAAATCAATAAACTGGTTAAGCTGAAAACAAAAATGGATTCATGAAAGCTGTAATATGCAGACCAGCCTGCATATAAACTAAAAAACCAAAGTGGAATCAATAAATAAGAGAGATAAAAAGCAGCTAAATGTACAAAAGCTTTGAAAGGATGAATGGTTTCTGTTCTTGCTTGGTGTATCCATGCCTGAGCAAATGCCCATAGTGCTAAACCGATAAAAATAAGATAAAAAGTTAAAATAATTGTGTCTGAATTCGACATTACCACTCTCATTAATCTGACATTAGGGGCATACATCGCATCTCATATTTATAATGTTTGATGAAATGCTATACTCAAGTCCAACTTTTAATCAGTAAAGATTATGACGCAATTTTCTCATCTAAATGGTAAACATACAAAAATAAGTACAACTACTTACAATAAAAGTATGTTTGCGATTTATTGCAGTATTGCGATCACAATCACAGGATGTAGTACCTTACCAAAACATAAATTTGAAGCGGTACAGCAAACTGAAATTCAACCGATTGAACTCAACCAAACAACTTTGGCTCAAATCATCCAACCATTACAACAACAAAACCCAGAACTTACGGGCTATCACATTTTATTTGAACCTTTAGAAGCATTGGCAGCCCGACTGCGTTTAATTGACAAAGCCGAAAAAACTTTAGATTTACAATATTACATTTGGGACAATGACAAAGTCGGTGCTCTTGCCTTACATGCGCTGATTCGTGCGGCAGATCGTGGCGTTAAAGTTCGTTTACTTATTGATGATAATAATGCGAAGAGCACTGAAGGAATTTTCTTGGCTTTAGCACAGCACCCAAATATTGAAGTTAAATTATTTAACCCATATCGTTTTCGAAAATACCGCGCCTTAGATATGGTTTTAGACTTAAAACGTATCAATCGTCGAATGCACAATAAGAGCTTTATTGCAGACCATCAAGTTGCTCTAATTGGTGGCAGAAACATGACTAATCAATATTATAATGTCAGTGATAACTACCAGTTTTCTGATGTTGATGTGATGCTCGTGGGTACAGCAGTCACTGATATTTCACAGTCTTTTGACGAATATTGGCAGCATAATTATGCCTATGATGTACGTGAAATCGTCAATCAGAAATCACATCGTTTAAGCTATGAGAGTTTAAAACAGCAGCTTGATGAACATTATAAAAGAGCGACTGTGCAAAACTATCTAGATTTGACCAGTAACTCACAAGCAATTGATTCCATTATCAGTCGGGACATTCCTTTAAATTGGGTAAAAGCGGAAGTTGTTAAAGATTCCCCTGACAAAATCAAATCTAAAGCAAAGAAACAGGAACATCTTAACTTTCAGCTAATTAACCATTTAGAACAACCTGAAAAGAATATTGATTTAATTTCTGCCTACTTCGTACCTGAAAAAAAGGGCGCTAAAATCCTCAATGAACTTGCTCAAGATGGGATCGAAGTCAGAGTTCTCACCAATTCATTTCAGGCCAATGATGTGGCTGTCGTTCATGCTTTTTATGGAAAATACCGCCAAGATTTACTTGAACATGGTGTACAGCTTTATGAATTTTTGCCCGCTCCAGATAAAGACAATCTAGATAAGCACACAGAAGACTTGGCTAAAAAAGCAAAAGTGAATATCAAGGGTTTAAGCCGTTCAAGTCTACACGCCAAGCTAATGGCATTAGATGAAAAACAAGTTTTTATTGGTTCATTTAATTTTGACCCTCGCTCCGCATATTTAAATACAGAAATAGGGGTACTTCTGAATAGCCCACCATTGGCACAAGCAGTTCATGCCACCATGGATCAAAATCTGAGTAAATATGCTTATAAACTTGTGTTAGATGCCAATAAGAAAATTACATGGCAGCGCCAAACCCCTCAAGGCCCTGTGATTTACACTGAAGAACCTCGTATGAAATGGTGGCAAAAAGCAGGAATGAAAATTATTTCATGGCTGCCGATTGAAGGCTTTATGTAGTTTGATTACTTTCTGGCATTACAGCTAGAACTTTCGTTTGTAACGTAAGCAAACCTGCTCGCATTTGACGATCAACTTCTTTAGTCAGCGTATCAAGCGTATGCCCTTCTACGGGAATCGCAGGTAAAGTCAGTAAGTGTGCAGTGACTTTTGGCATTTCTAAAACATGTTGCACATGTTCGGCAAATGACATGTCGCCAATAAATGGTGCAACCATATCCAATTCACCTTGCTGATTGACATAGCAAATCACGCAAACTTGTATTGGACGTTGCGCTTCAATTGCCGCACCTAATAAACGCCCATGTACTTTTTTGACCTGACGACCATCAGTCGTAGTTGCCTCAGGAAAGAACAGAACGGGAATATCTTGTTTTAAAAACTCGGTAATTTGCTCTTTGATTCGAAGTGAATCACCAGAGCCTCGTTTAATAAATAGAGTTCCGCCACCTTTTGCGAGATTTCCCAAAATTGGCCATTTCTCAACTTCTGCTTTTGCCAAAAAGAAAATCCGTGCGCCAGAGCCAAGAACTGCAACATCCAACCATGAAATATGATTACTCACCCAAAGCGCAGGTTCTCGTGGAATGGTGCCATGTATCTGCACTTCGATATTAAAAACTTCACATAACCGTCGGCAAAAATATTGGACGTAACGTGTGTTAATTGGGTTATTTGGATCTTTGTATAGGCCATGTCGATAGATGAGATAGAAACCCTCACCAATTGTTTCCAGACCTGAGGCTAGTTTTTTACTGTACAAGCTCAATTTAGAGATTAAATTTAATGGTGTGTTATTTGCTACTGTTGCTTCTTGAGTCATAAAATCATTAAAACCGTACGCATGTATGCACATTGCATTGAACTAATTCACTTATAGCATGAGCATATCCGTTTATAAACGTTATCACCATGAGAAAAAGCGAATGTGAGTATAATTATTTTCAATTTTAAAAGATATTTTAGATCAATTAATATATTTAAATCGAATTAACAGATAAAAAGGTGATGTGATGAATAGACAACACACGACATCTCAACCTCAAATCAAAATTCCTTATGGTTATGCTTTAAGAATGTTCCTAGGTTGGTCAATTCTATATATCGGTGCACTGGTTGGCTTAATTGGGCTTTTACATCATCATGTCATATAAATGGACGAAGCCTTTGCCCTTTGCTAGAGGTTTATTCTAGAATAAGCGTTCAATACTCAGGATCTGATAACCGCGTGGAAAATTTTGAGCGACAACAAGTTGGCGAGCGAGCTATTCTCGTCAGCGTTTCGGTTCAACAACTTGATGATCTTGATACTGAAGAATTTCGATTGCTTGCTCAGTCCGCTGGGGCTGGAATCCTTGAACATATCACGGTACAACGTAATAGACCTGACCCCAAATTTTTTATTGGGTCAGGTAAAGTTGATGAAATTGCAGAATTAGTCAATGAACAAGAAGCGGAATTGGTTATTTTTGATCATTCTCTTTCCCCTGCTCAAGAACGTAATTTAGAAAGAATACTGAAGTGCCGTGTGATTGATCGTACAGGTCTTATTTTAGATATTTTCGCACTCCGCGCACGGACACATGAAGGTAAATTACAGGTCGAACTCGCACAACTCAAACATTTATCTACCCGTTTAATTCGTGGTTTTACAGGTAATTTAGAACAACAAAAAGGTGGTATTGGTCTACGTGGGCCAGGTGAATCACAACTAGAAACAGACCGCCGCCTCATTCGAGTGCGTATTACGCAACTTAAAGATAAGTTGATTAAAGTCCAACAAACACGTTTACAAGGTCGTGCTGCTCGCCAAAAGGCAGCAATTCCTACGATTTCTTTGGTTGGTTATACCAATGCAGGCAAATCAACGCTGTTTAATATTTTAGCTAAAAGTGATGTGTATGCGGCAGATCAACTATTTGCAACACTCGACCCCACTTTACGGCGTTTAGAATGGGATGGTATTGGTACAGTCGTACTTGCCGATACGGTTGGATTTGTGAGAAATCTACAGCATGATTTAGTTGAGTCTTTCAAAGCAACTTTGGAAGAAACACTAGAAGCGACCTTACTTTTGCATGTGATTGATAGCAGTAGTCCGAATATGCCTGAACAGATTGAAGCCGTAGAATCTGTTCTCAAAGAAATTGGAGCAGATGCACCAATCTTACATGTTTACAATAAAATAGACCTCAGTGGTGATGCCGCAAAAATTATTTATAAAGCAGCTGATTTGCCTGATCGTGTTTATGTTTCTGCGCATTCTGAACAAGGATTAGACTTATTAAGTCAAGCCGTTCAACAATGTCTTATGGGACAGTTACAACATTTCGACTTAGTGCTTAAACCTGCTTACGGTAAACTACGTACACAACTTTATACCCTCAATGTCATTCAATCTGAACAATACGATGAGCATGGTGATTTGCATTTATCAGTTTGTATTGCTCCCCAGAAGTTACAACAATTGATTAAACAAGCACATTTGCCATTAGATGAAATTCTTGGAGCAAAAGCAGCTTTATTTCAAAGACCTTTGGAAGAGTTCGAAAAATGACATTAATCATGATTATTGTGATGAGTGATCATTAATATATATGAGCGTTAGAGAGAAGATGAAAGAAATTGACTGGATGGCTTGGTTTTGCACGATTTTATTAATTATTGTATTTCGTGAAGGTGCTGTTGCCATCACCACTATCTTTCATCATCCCGAACTTGGAAATCTCGTAGGGCTGATCAGCTTGCTCACCACCTTATTAATCTGGAGAAGATTTAGGAAAATTTCCAATCGGCTTATTGATACCAATAACAAAATCATGAAAGAGAGTGCCTTTGCATTTCTGCCTATTTGTGCAGGCTCATTGATTATGTTGGTTCATTTAGGTAAAGAAATTCCTGTCTTTCTATTTGTTTTAACATTGAGTACTTTATTGCCATTATGGGTTTACGCCAAAATGGCAAAGCGTTGGTTATAAGGATCTATAAATATGTTTATGATTATTTACGGATTCATCATTACTTTTATTAGTTACCTCATCGCAAAACCACTGAATAAAAAAATTCCTCAGATTCCTTTAATTGTTTTTGCAATGTTTATTGTGATTGGGCTATTGGCTATCTTGGGTGTACCCTATGAACAGTACATAAATAATGTGAATGGTATCTTTAATCATTTGCTTGGTTATGTAACTGTTGCTTTAGCAATTCCACTGGCTGCAATGCGTTATGATGACTTACCAATTAAATCTATGATTGGGATTTTATGTTTTGCCAGCATCAGTGCTGTTGCACTACCTATGGGGCTTGCTTATTTACTCCATATGTCTGAACCAACGATTATGGCTTTTGCAACCAGAGCAGTCACTACGCCTATTGCGCTCAACATTGCCACGCTATTACATGCACCACTGATGATGGTTTCACTGATTGTGATTTTATCAGGTGTAATCGGCGCGGCTTTTTCTCCATTGATTTTAAAACATATCCATGATGAACGTGCCTCAGGCTTAGCTTTAGGTCTAGCTGCTCATGCAATAGGTACGGCACAAGCGTGGCAACGAGGCCCTATTACTGGGCGTTATGCTGCATTTGGCATGGCTGTGAATGGTGTTTTTACCGCAATTTGGCTACCTACCTTTATTCTGTCTCTCTCTTAATTTTTTTCTCAAATAACACATAAATATTGAACTGGTTGTCATAAATCCTACATAATGGAGATTCAAACGTTAAAAGGATTTTTAATGATGGGCAAACAATTATTCGGTGCGTTGATTTTATCTGTAATGAGTAGTTTTACCTTTGCAGAAGATATTACAGGTATGTGGCAAAGTATTGATGACAAAACAGGAGCGCCAAAAGCTTTAGTCGAAATTCGTAAAGAAGCGAATGGTGCTTATGTTGGTAAAATCGTAAAGATTACCCCACGTGCGGGTTACACACCAAAAGAAACATGTGTAGACTGTCCAGCACCATATACCAATAAACCTATTTTAGGCTTAGATGTGATGACAGGTCTAAAACATGCTGAAGGTCTGAACTATGTTAATGGTCGTATTTTAGATCCAAATTCAGGCAAAGTTTATAGTATGAAAGCCAAATTGAGCTCTAATGGCAAACGCTTACATTTGCGTGGCTATGTTGGCGTATCGGTATTAGGCCGTAATCAAATCTGGATTCGCGATGAATAATTTTTAAAACGATATCATCGCGCCGACCATCTATATTAGATCAAATTGATCACGGTTTAGCACTATAAAACACCTTTATTTCTTTCAGAATTAAGGGTGTTTTTTTATTAAATTTTAAAAAAATTCCTTGAAATTTCAATTATTAAAAAAATACACAATTGTAAAATAATGATTGAATCTAGGATTAAAAATCCGAAATAATAGAGAGACAATAATAGTGGCTGAGTAGCTTAGACATGTACACAAAACTTATTACGTTCTTCTTATTATTTAGTCTTAGCCATCTGACTTTCGCACAAGATATCACAGGTACTTGGCAAAGCGTTGACGATGTAACAGGAGCGCCGAAAGGACAAGTTGAGATTACCAAAGAAGCTGATGGAACATATATTGGTAAAATTACTAAAATTACACCGCGTACAGGATATATACCAAAGGAATTCTGTACAGGTTGTCCTGCCCCTTACACTAACAAGCCGATCTTGGGCTTAAACGTGATTACTAAGTTAAAGCATAAAAAAGACTTGTCTTATGCAGGTGGAAAAATTCTAGATCCAAACAGTGGTCGTATGTATAGTCTTGCGGCAAAATTAAGTAACAATGGACAACGCTTACATTTACGAGGCTATGTTGGCGTATCCGTATTGGGTCGTAGCCAGATCTGGATTCGAGTCAACTAAGTTAGATTTGCTTTCTAAATAACTTAATCATATTTGCATGTAAAACCGAGTTAAGTAATTAACTCGGTTTTCTCTTTCTCATAGAACTGAATGAGTACCCAATATCTTCAGCTTCTTGAGAATAAGCCTATAAAGCTACTTTTTTCTTAACAAAAAGTAGCTACAAACAAAAAAAGAGTCCCTATAAAGAGACTCTTTTTTCGATTTCTATGGAGTGCTTGTAAACTGCTATCCTTTAATTACCACTCATTATCTCAATGATTCATAATAAAAAAGTATTCACGATAGTATTTTAATTCAGCAATCGAGTCACGGATATCATCCATTGCTAAATGCGATGCATTTTTCTTTAAACCGCTCATAATTTCAGGTCTCCAGCGTTTTGCCAATTCTTTTACTGAAGAAACATCCAAATTACGGTAATGGAAGAACTGTTCAAGCTCTGGCATTAAACGATGTAAGAAACGGCGGTCTTGGCAAATTGAGTTACCACACATTGGTGATGATTTTGGGTTCACCCACTTTTTTAAGAACTCAAGTGTTTGCTGTTCTACATCTTGCGCCTTTAATTTACTACGGCGTACACGTTCAATCAGACCAGATTGACCATGTTGCTTGGTATTCCACTCATCCATTGCATTTAAAATGAGATCAGATTGATGCACTGCTAAAACAGGGCCTTCAGCTAAAATATTAAGGTTATCGTCTGTAATAATTGTTGCGATTTCAATAATCTTGTCGTTATCAGTATCAAGACCTGTCATTTCAAGGTCAATCCAAATTAATCGTGTATCTGGGGTGCTGCTCATAAATAGCGATTCTAAAGGGCTTAAAAACATCAATAGTAGCAAATTAATTACATCTTGGCTGTAATTCTATGCTGGCTTCATGCTATTTTTGCGATCTTCAAAGTGTGGATTTTTGGGACATGAATGGCTTTAATTCGTAAGCGTCGTTTAACCGAACAACAGCAACGTCGTATTGAGAAACAGCATAAATCACGTCAAGACGACATTGATACATCACAAGATCTAGATGGACTGGTTGTTCAGCATTATGGTCGCCAACTCGAAGTACAAGCTTTATCTGTGCCTGAACAGCACCCTGAAAAACCACAGATCGCTGAAGGTGAACCAGAACCTTTCTGGAAACCAATCGAATTAGACAGCATTTGGCGCTGTCATACTCGCACCAATTTAGAACTCTTGGTTACAGGTGATCGGGTCAAATGGCAAGCTGATCCGAACACAGGTTTAGGCATTATTACGGCGATTTATCCAAGACAATCATTGTTGACTCGCCCTGACCGTTATCACAAAGTCAAACCAGTCGCAGCTAATATTAGTTTGATCGTGATTGTATTCGCGCCTTTGCCAGAGCCTGCACCTACATTGATTGACCGCTATCTAGTTGCCTGTGCCGATGCCAATATTCCAGCCTTATTGGTACTGAATAAATCAGACTTACTCACCGAAAATGATCCAATTCTGACGCTACTCGGCGAATATGAAGCATTGGGTTATGAAACGCTGATTTGCCATTCTCAAGGTGACTTATCGGCACTTTCAGCACGCTTAGATAACGAAACAGTAGCTTTCGTTGGACAGTCTGGTGTTGGAAAAAGCTCACTCATTAATACCATTGTTCCTGATGCAGCACAGAAAACCAATATCATTTCTGAGAACTCAGCGCTCGGTCAGCATACAACAACCTCAACCCGTTTGATCAAATTTGGAACAAATGGTGCATTAATTGATTCCCCTGGTATTCGTGAATTTGGACTTTGGCATCTCAGTTTAGAGAAAGTTCGGGCTGGTTTTCCTGATATCGAGACACATTTAGGACTGTGCCAGTTCCGCAACTGCACCCATACCCATGAAAAAAATTGCGCCTTAAAACAAGCCGTTGACGCAGGTGAAGTTTTACCACGTCGTTTAGACAGCTATCTGCGTTTGTTAGATGAAATTCAGGAAGCACAGCAAAAAAGTTAGTTTTCTTGAAGTTTTGCCCTTGAACTAAGATTTTTGATCACCATAGAGATAAGTTATACTCAGGATCAATTTTGATTTTAACTTTAGGTGACTTGTGGAACGCTGGTTAGAGTTTATGGGGAATCACCCCTTCTTGTTTGGTGCGCTCGGCGTATTAGTTGTGTTGTTCTTTATTTTAGAAGGGCAACGCAATGGTCGTAAAATTTCACCACAATCACTCGGTATTTTGGTGAAAGCAAAAAATGCGATTTTGATCGATTTACGTGATGCAAAAGATTTCCGTGATGGTCATATCAGTGGTAGTCGCAACATTCCATACAGCCAAATCACAAGTCATGTTGATGAGTTAAAAGCAAGTGATCGTCCGTTGGTTTTTATTTGTAACTTAGGGCAAGTCGCAGGCTCTGCATTACAAAAAGTTGCGCATGCTGACAGCTATCGTTTAGATGGTGGTATTAGCAACTGGAAAGCTCAAGGCTTACCTTTAGTGAAAAGCAAAACCAAAGCTTAAGGAGAGAAGAAATGACAACCTCAAACGTCACAATTTATTCAACGCTTTCTTGTCCATATTGCGTACGCGCAAAACAATTATTGGAGCGTAAAGGCGTTGCTTATAAAGAAATTAATCTTTCCAACGAAGCCCCTGAAGTTCGTATTGAGTTAATGCAACGTACCAATCATCGTACAGTGCCTCAAATTTTTATCAAAGATCAATTTATCGGTGGTTTTGATCAACTTTATGCTTTAGAGCATGAAGGTAAACTCGACCAATTATTAGCTTAACAACACTCCAAGATTTAAGGAAAAACAATGAGCGAAGAACAAGTTCAACCACAACTCGCGTTAGAACGTATTTATACAAAAGACATTTCTTTTGAGGTTCCTGGTGCGCAAGTATTTACTAAACAATGGCAGCCAGAACTCAACATCAATTTATCTTCTTCAGCAGAAAAAATTGATCCAACACACTATGAAGTGTCTTTAAAAGTTGTGGTTCAAGCAAATAATGAAAATGAAACTGCGTTCATCGTTGATGTAACTCAATCAGGTATTTTCCTTATTGATGGTGTAGAAGAAGACCGTCTTCCTTACATCTTAGGTGCATACTGCCCAAATATCTTGTTCCCTTTCTTACGCGAATCTGTAAATGATTTAGTAACTAAAGGTAGCTTCCCACAATTGTTACTTACACCAATTAACTTTGATGCTGAGTTCGAAGCGAACATGCAACGTTTACAAGCGGATGCAGACGTACAAGGTCAAGCATAAGTAATTTCCCCTAGCCCTTCTTTAACAAAGAGAGGGAGCTGTGACTGTAGCAGCGCAAGGTAGGATGAGTTAAAAAGGACTGATTTTTCAGTCCTTTTTTTGTTTGCGAAATGCAGATTAAACAATCGTTCTAAACGTTAGGTTAACCCGTGCAGTACTGACTTTTTTGGTCGGTGGCAAGCGATGCAACCAGTAGGTCTGCGTGGTGTCTTTCATCACCAATAAGCTACCATGCTCTAAATACAACTCTACTTTTTCTTTACTTTGTTTATGTTTAAAGGCGAACTTCCGCTCTGCACCAAAACTGAGTGAAGCGATGGCACCATCTCGCTTAAGATCTGTTTCATCATCACTATGCCAAGCCATGCCCTCTTCACCTGTATGATAAAGATTGAGCAGACATGAGTTGAATGATTCACCTGTTAAGCTTTCGACAAGTACTTTTAATTCGAGTAATTCTTTTGTCCAAGGTAATGCGTATTTATGGATATTTGAATAGGTATATTCAAATGCCTGATCACCATACCAAGCCACTTTTCTTTTGGTAATAATTTTGCGCCCAAAAATGATTGCCTGATCATTTTCCCATGCAATGTTTTGCAGCAATTTATCAAGATAATCATCGGCAGACAAATGGGGAATGACTTTACCGTAGTACTGTACCGTACCATCATAAGGTAAATAGTTATGCGTTGGATCAGCTTCAATATCAAATAGTTGCATGACTATGAACACCCTCCCATGCAATCATTGCCGTTTTCCTCACTTGTCCCCACTCATATCCACCCAATGCACCTGTAGCTTGAATCACACGATGACAGGGAATCAGAAAAGCCACGGGATTACTGCCAATTGCAGTACCCACCGCACGCGCGGCTTTCGGATGATCAATCACTTTCGCCAATTCCCCATAAGTCGTGAGTTGACCCATTGGAATTTTGAGCAAAGATTGCCAAACCTTCAACTGAAACGCTGTTCCTTTTAAATGTAATTTAATTTTAGCCAATTGATTTTGATCTGTTTGGAACAGTGCCAAAGCACTTTGCTGAAGTGAATCTGATTGAGCGACAAACTTTGCTTTAGGAAATTGTGCTTTTAAATGCTGTAAAGCTTCTGTTGGATTTTCCACAAATGTTAAAGCACAAATTCCCTTGGATGTTGAAGCGACCAAGACGCCACCAAACAAAGTTTCTGCAAATTGATAAGAAATCGTTAAAGCTGCACCACCATTTTTATATTCAGCAGGAGTCATTCCTTCAATCTGAAGAAAAAGATCGTGTAATCGACTGGTACTCGATAAACCTGTGGCAAAGGTTGCATCAAAAACACTGCCCTGTTCTTGTTTCAAAATCTGCTTGGCATATTCAATACTGGTATATTGCAAAAACTTCTTGGGGCTTGTCCCCACCCATTCCGTAAACAAACGCTGGAAATGTGCTGGGCTCAAATGAATATGAGCTGCCACCTCATCAAGTTGTGGCTGCTGCTGAAAATTTTGCTGAATATAAGTAATTGCTTGAGCAATCCGTTGATAATGTTGCTGTGAGGACATAGACCACCTCTCATCATTCACATTTTCACTGTATCAATTTTAGAATGCAGTGAAAATCTGAATCATGCTCAATCTAACCTGTGTATGCTCAACCATCAACCATACATAAAAAAGCTGCCCTCATTTAAGCGCAGCTTTTTATATAAAGATCACAAAACGACTTTAGCCGATCACACGAGATTGCCAATCAATAACTCTAGCAATGCTGAATCTGATAATAAGATCAGTGCGTGTAGTATTTATGCCCTTGATCACGTAACTCAGCAATTTTTTTACCTTGTTTCTTCGCTTCATCTAATTTACCTGCTTGCACAAGCACTTTAGCCTTATCAATCTCAACAATAATTTGATCAAATAAAACGCTTGAAGTTGCGACTTTATCCGTCGTATTCGCTGCCAATTTATATTGTTTTGAATGCACTGCGGCAGTACGCATATTATTTAAAGCCGTTGTCGCCGCTTGTGGGTTTTCAGCTTGGTTAAACGCTTTATAGTTTTTACCTAATGCTTTCATATCATCAGATAGACCAGCAGCCATAACGGTGCTGCTAAACGCAAAAGAAGACAACATCATAACGGTGGCTAAAGTTTTTTTAATCATCAGGATATCCTATCAAAAACTGTGGCTAGGGTTGATTGATCATATGCAAAGAGATCGAATGTTCGCTCGAATGCATATAATTGTTACGCTGCTTTAGCATACATAAAAAATGCTATCAGTTCGTTGCACTTTGATGAAAAGGTTAACCAAATTATTCCATTCTGTTGACATTTCAACCATGCATTGCATGATTGCTTAAAACAACTCAAACCATGTTATTGCTCTGCATCGACAACAGACTGACCATGAATTGATCCTTTGAACGAAGCTATTCATGGCTTTGCTTACTGCTTTATGATGTCACACATCTAAATCACAAGAATAAGAGAGAACAGAATGCCATTTACACCCTTACATTTGGGCCTTGGGGCTTGCTGCAAAGCAGTTGGACAGCAGCGTTTTAGTTTGATGATTTTTGCAGGTACGCAAGTGCTTATGGATATAGAGCCTTTATTGGGTTTGATTTACGGTTGGCAATATCTTCATCTTCACACACATAATCTAATTGGTGCGACACTGATTGGGAGTATTGCGCTATTGATTGGTAAGCCAATCAGTCAATGGCTATCACGATCCATTTTAAACGATAGAAATTGGAGCATCTCATGGAGAACAGCGGCGATCAGTGCCTATATCGGCAGTTTTAGTCACATTCTCTTAGATGCATTCATGCACCATGATGTTTATTGGTTTTATCCATGGATTTTGAAAAATCCCCTACTCGGTCTAGTTCCCTATTCCGTAATTTTTTATAGCTGTATTTGTGCCATTCTTGTTGGTGGCTTCGCATGGTTTTATCTATGTAAATCTAAAAATGAATCGTGACCTTACATCACGACTCATGGATTGACTGATCATGGATGCACTAAAGCATCGTGAATTGCTTCAACCAATTGCTGTGAGATTTCCTGTTTAGACGCTTTCTCTAATTCACGCTTTTCCATATGGTACGATTGCGCAAAGAAAACTGTCATCGCATTTTCATCTGAAGCAAAACCAATATCTGGACGTGACACGTCATTACAAGCAATCATATCCAGTTTTTTAGCGACTAATTTTCCTGCTGCATATTGCTCAACATTTTGTGTTTCAGCCGCAAAACCCACCATAAATGGACGTTGTTGTTGCTCAGCAATGGTCGCCACAATATCGGGGTTCTTCACCAAGGAAACGGCAAGTTCATCACCTGCTTTTTTAATCTTATGTTCTGCGACTTGAGCAACGCGATAATCAGCAACCGCCGCAGTTGCAATAAAGATGTCACAACCTTCTTTAAGCTGATTCATACTGACATCGAGCATTTGCATAGCAGAGCTAACATTTATTCGTTGCACACCATTCGGTGTATCCAAGCTGACTGGACCTGCAACTAAGGTCACTTTAGCACCTGCTGCATAACAAGCCGCTGCCAGTGAAAAGCCCATTTTACCTGTACTATGATTTGAAATATAACGAACAGGATCGATTGCTTCTCGGGTTGGCCCCGCAGTGATCGTGACTCGTTTACCTGCCAACAAACCAAACTTTTCAGCAATCGCACGTTGTGCTTTATGAAAATAAGCGGCAACTTGACGTGCTAAATCTTCAGGCTCAGGCATACGCCCTAAGCCAACATCACCACATGCTTGCTCACCTGCATCAGGCATAATCACATGTACACCATCTTCAACTAAGGTTTGCAGATTACGCTGAGTTGCTTTCGCTGCCCACATTTGCTGATTCATGGCTGGCGCAACCCAAACAGGTGCTTTGGTTGCTAAATATAAAGTGCTTAATAGATCATCAGCCAAACCATTGGCAAATTTTGCAATGCTGTCACAACTTGCAGGTGCAACGAGAATCAGATCAGCCCAACGCGCCAATTCGATATGTCCCATGCCTGCTTCTGCTTCAGGATTAAGCAATTCGGTATGTACAGGATTTCCTGAAAGTGCTTGAAAAGTCAGCGGGGTAATAAATGCTTGTGCGCCATGCGTCATTACGACACGGACATCAAAACCAAAGTCTTTTAAACGACGGACTAAAATCGCACTTTTATAGGCAGCAATACCGCCTGTAACCGCTAATATAATGTTTTTATGTGGAATAACACTGAGATCGAAGCTCACAAACAGGATACCTTACTGTTGCAGTGGCGCTCACAATAGCATTAAATACGGTCATACCCAAGTGATGCACTTGGAAAAATCATCATCATAAAAAAATTACGTGAATAAAAATGAATCAATCAATAAGACAATCTATCAAAGCATGGCCTGAACAAGAACGCCCACGCGAACGTTTATTATTACAAGGCGCACAAAGCCTATCTGATGCAGAACTATTGGCCATTTTTCTACGCTCAGGCTCAAAACAACACTCCGCGGTGGAACTTTCTCGGATTCTGATTCAACATTTTGGTGGATTGAATCCAATTTTTGATGCATCACTTGAAGACTTATCCCAATTTAATGGAATTGCTTCTACCAAATATGCCCAACTTATGGCGGTTAAAGAACTTGGACGGCGTTATCTACATAACTATTTTCATCAACAACGTTTATGCCTAGATACATCAACACTGGTATTGGATTATTTGCGCTACGAATTGCAAGGTGAAAAGCAGGAAGTTTTTGCTGTACTTTGTTTAGATGCTGAACTTAGAAAGCTCCATTTCAAAAAACTATTCTATGGTTCACATCATTCATGTAATGTTTCGCTGAATCAAACCTTACGTTATGCATTACAACAACAAGCCTGCCAAATTGTAGTTGCCCATAACCATCCCTATGGCATTGCTCAACCCTCAGCAGAAGATATTTATCTGACGCAGCAACTCAAACAAGCTTGTAAACTATTGGAAATTAATCTGATTGATCATTTTATTATTTCAGCAGAAGATCATTTTTCATTTTCTGAACAACAACTCCTCAACCCCACTAAAATCAAGTAATCTCATCTTGACAAAGCCCAAATCTAACCCGAACATCAACACATAAAATTAATGATTCAAATAACATGATTGTCCGTGATCAACCGAGTATTTTTAAAGTTTTATTCTCATGGCGCGGGACGATTTTGCCTAAAATTTTACCCTCGCTAGGATTTGTCATGCTTATCTCTGCCATTATTGGTGGTGTTGAGTATGTAGATCTGTATCGATTTCCAGAAATTCCTTTGGTAGGTTTTACACTGATTGGGGTTGTCCTTTCGATTTTTTTGGGTTTTAAGAATACAGCTTGTTATGATCGCTGGTGGGAAGCACGTAAGCTTTGGGGTGTTTTAATTGCAACTTCTCGTCATTTTGATCGTGACTGTCGTGTATTAACTCAGGCTCGCCGCGAACGTATTATTCAAAATGTAATTGTATTTGCGAATGTGTTACGCGACCGCTTACGTCACCAAACAGCAAATCCCACTGAACTTACAGAAACCAGTGGTCTAAGCCAGCAAGCACTAACTCAACTCTATCAACAACATAATGCACCACAATACACACTTAGCCTGATTCAATGGGAACTATTACAAGCCATGAAAGAAGGTGAAATATCAGATATTATTTATACTCAAATGAACCGCCATGTCGCGGCTTTAAGTGAAATGCAAACGGGTTGTGATCGTATTGCGAATACCCCGATTCCATTTGCCTACTCTGTTTTACTGAATCGTACTGTATATTTTTTCTGCTTTATGCTACCGTTTAGTTTGGGATCTTTATTAGGTCTAGTGACCCCACTTTTAGTCGGAATTTTGGCTTATACATTTTTGGGGTTAGATGCTTTAAGTACAGAAATTGAAGAGCCATTTGGAACACAAAGCAATGACTTGCCTTTAGATGCGATGGTACGTTCAATTGAAATTGAGTTACTGGGAACATTAGGTCGCCCAACCCCTCCACCGATTCAAGCGCATGATCATAATTTATTGTAAATTATAAATTTAGATAAACCGATGACGTTTCGTTCAGTTGTAATCAAACTCAGTATTTGATGATTTATCAAATACTGACAGCGGCAAAGATTGATTTTTAGATTAAAGAAATCATTAGATTGCAAAACCGTGAAACATCCATTGTATGCCCCATAAAATAATGATCAAAAAGATGATGATTAAATATAATTCTATTTTTTTCATGTGCAAGTTTATCTAAAACTTTCCCAAATACCTCGTTGCCCTTCTTTCACTCTAGGTGTATTCCCCAGTTTAATCCACGGCATATTTTCGCCATGAAAATCACTACCAATCGAAACAGCCAAATTATTCGATTCACTACCGATTCAAGCACATGATCATAATCTATTGTAAATTATTATTTTTTCATTTATATTGATTAAAAATTAAAATAACGCCTCTATTGAAATGAAAAAACTCTCAAAATTGACTCGACTCCCCTTTATTCCTGAAATGAATCAGGATTCTGTGTTATGTACCATTATATTTTTAATCTCTTTCCCACTAGCTTCCCTATTCTTATCTTTAGAAAAGAAGAACTTATTCTTTTTGATGTTACTAGCTTATTATCTAATCTCAATATACGCACCTCGGTTAATGATTGCAAAAGACCTAATTTTTAGAAATTTCATTGAGTTTAGAGGTGAAATTACTGAATTTTTTCCTTCAGAACATAGCAATTACTCTACTGAGATAAAAATCAATACCCAAGAAAAGATCAATCAAGATTTATCACAACACTTTTTAATGATTACACCAAATGAAATACGAAGAACCTATTTTTATCAACGGCTATTTTCTTCTCAAATACATAAGTTTTTATTAGATGATTTTGTCAATCAGCCAATCATTTTTCGCTCATTTCAACACAGTGCTTTTATTTTTGATCTCGGTCTTACTGTCAAAGCTCAATCAGGTCATGAAATTCATTTTTTCTATAAACAGTTAGAATATAGAGATCAATACAATCTAAACAAAATTTTAAAGTACAAAGATATTCATAAAGTTCAACATCATTTTGACTTTATAAAGAAAGTTCATCATTTCAAGTTAAAGTTTAGAAAAGGTGAAGTCTTAATTGATTGTGATAAAAATAAATTTATTGCAATTAATCAAATACTTGCAACCTCAGATATTCATTTCATATAGATGAAAATATGAAATACTATCCTACATCAAAGAAAGAAATTTTACCTAGAGCCATCTTAACACTAAGTCACAAATTTATTAGACCTTTTCAAAAGTATCATTTTTCATAATTTCTGGCTAGTTTAAGTACTGTCACCACAATTACATCTTTTTATATTGCTTTTGGCTTATTAAAGCATTATTCACATATTAAATGTTTATTTAAATTTTGTCTTTTTCCTTATTGTTGGATAAAAATTTTTATTCGATCACACATTAATATTAATCAAGGACTTGCAGCTTTCTTACGATTGTACACTGAAAAAATAATACCTATTTTTATAATATCACCCATCTACTCCCTTTTCTCTTACCGTTTTCTAATGTAGTTTAAATATTTAAATAACCACCAAAAAAACATAAAAGATATAAAAACAACCCAATTGAATGAATTATCCTCCACTATATAAATTTTATAATATATAAATATTACACCTAGTACCCAAGGAAAAATATGAGTTAAGAAAAACTTTATTTTATTCATATTTTACCACCTATGGAAAATTTGGACTTGTAATTAATTTGGTAATTGAAGTACCTATTGCCTTGCCGAGCTAAAACAAATTAGTACCTCATTAAAGGTCATGACCTTATATGACTTATCCAAACAGCCTAAAAATATGCGTTGGGTACTTTTTACTTTATCAGGAATCTTTTTTAGATTAACCATATTGCATACTCTTTTTATATTTTTTGCAATTTTCATGTTGATTGCTGCATTACTTACTAAATTCGTCACTTCCCGATTTGATTATCTAAAAATTTTGAAGAATGATTAAATATAATTCTATTTTTTTCATGTGCAAGTTTATCTAAAACTTTCCCAAATACCTCGTTGCCCTTCTTTAACTCTAGGTGTATTCCCCAGTTTAATCCACGGCATATTTTCGCCATGAAAATCACTACCAATCGAAACAGCCAAATCAAACTGCTGAATCATTCGATCGACCATTTGACGTGTTGAAGCGGGTTCTACACTCGGAGGAAGTTCAACAGCATCTCCACCCGATTCAGCAAATAACTCAATCAAATAACGGATATTAGTAGCAGATAAATCATAACGTGTTGGATGCGCTAAAACAGCGAAGCCTTGACTCGCATGAATCACATCAATGGTTTCTTTGAGTCCAATACCATCGAATTTCACAAAAGCCTTTTTGCCCTCTTTAAGAAACCGATCGAATGCTTGTTGCGGACGACTGACAATATTTTTCTCTACCAATGCTTTGGCGATATGCGTTCGTGTTACACGGTCTGCTTGCCCATCGACCTTGGCAACTACATCAGGATAAATATCAAAATCAATACATTTCTCTAATAAGCTACAGATGACTTTGGCACGCTCAGCACGAACTTTTTTCTGATTTTCAAGCATCTCTCTGATCGGTGCTTCATCTTGCATATTCAGTGCCACAATATGTACACCATAACTCTTTTTAGTATTCGGTCGTGACCATTGACTGGATATTTCCGTACCAGAAACTATTTGAATATCATGATCTTGAGCATAGTTTTTGGCACGATTTAAACCGTCCATCGTGTCATGATCAGTGACCGCAAGTGTATGTATTTTTAAGTCAACAGCTGCTTGTACCAGTTGCTCAGGAGAGTAAGTACCATCTGAAATGAGAGTATGAGTATGTAAATCGACACCGAACATGGTTTGTATTATGCTATCTGACCTATTTCATCATCGTACTGTAACATGAAAGCGTTGCTCGACTATCTGCCGATTATTATCTTCTTTTATTTTTATAAAACCACTGATCCAAAAGATAGTCACCATCCTTTATTAGAGCTTGTTGGTAGTGCTGGAAATACTGACCAAAATCATATCCTTGTTGCAACCTGTGCCCTACTCATTTCAACCCTTGTTGTTTACGGCTGTCTGTTCTTTTTTCAGAAATTTAAACTGGAAAAAATGCAATGGTTTATTGTTGTAATGTCGGTGATTTTTGGTGGAATCACACTCGTATTCAGTGATGTAACTTACATTAAAATGAAAGCGATCATCATCAATGTCGGTATCGGAATAGGCTTCCTCGTCACCCCATTATTTAATAAAGAACGTACCCCAATTATTAAAAAACTTCTCGGTTCATTACTCGAATTAAGTCATCAAGGTTGGATGCGATTAAACTTGGCATGGTGTGGGCAATTCTTTTTACTCGCTACATTACATTTCTTCTTTGGTTTTATTTATATGCAAGGTAAATATTGGGGTGAATTCACCGCTTTCGGCGATATTATCGTTTCCATCAGTTACCTTGCTGCTATACTCTTTTTCTGTAGAAAGCATTTTAAAACGACTGACTAAATTCTGAATCATTGAGCAACGACTATGCCTTATTTTGTCCTGACTTGTACTGATCGTGAAGGTACGCTTGAAAAACGTTTAGCAACTCGTCCACAGCATGTTGAACGATTACAAAAATTGGATGATGAAGGACGTTTAGTCGCCGCAGGTGCGCACCCTAAAGATCCGAATGATCCACAAGCAGGCTTTTTAGGCAGTACGATTATTGTTGAATTTGATAACCGTGAATCATTAGATGAATGGATTCAGGAAGAGCCATTTTTAAAAGAAGGGATTTACGAGAAAATTGACGTTAAACCTTTCAACAAAGCTTTTCCAAAAGGGTAAATCATGCACGTTGTAGTCAAAAGCTTTTTCGCTTTGTGTTTACTGAGTTCACCAGCATGGGCCGTTGAACCAACAACACCTACTGCTCCAACAACAGCTGTAGTACAACCTAAACCGACTTCAACAGCAACTCCAACCAATCCGATAGCGACAGCAAAACCCTTAACTGCGGAACAAATTGCCAAAGCCAAACAGCAGCAAGAAGCCAAAGTCAAAGCTCTTATTCAAGATCAAGCCAATCGTTTGAAACAACTTGAACACGCTAACTTGGAAGCACTTTCTCAGAACCAAGAATTACAGCTAAAAAATGATAGCTTAATCGTACAAGTGCAGGTTTTACAAAGCGAACGTAGCGCACAAATGTTTTTATATGGTGCCATGACGATTGCTGTTGGTGTAATTCTCGGTTTCTTTATTGCCAGTTATGTTTACACTAAACGTCGTCGTCAGTGGTAAGAACTCAAGCTTTTATTTATGTCTCACTTATCAGAATTACAAACTGCTGAATTGGACTGGGAACTGGTCGATGGTATTGAAGTTCCCATTTCCAAACAATTCGGCGATGTCTACTTTTCCAAAGATAATGGTTTGCTTGAAACCCGTCATGTATTTTTAAATGGCAATGATTTAGCTGAACGTCTTTCTCAACTAAATAATTATCAATATTTCTGTGTGGGTGAAACAGGCTTTGGGACTGGGTTGAATATTTTGACGCTATGGCAACTGTGGCAGCAAATACGCCCAAATAATCATAGTCATTTACATGTGATCAGTGTAGAAAAATTCCCTCTCAGTA
The DNA here is from genome assembly GCF_022549495.1 of Acinetobacter sp. ANC 4805. Lineage (GTDB taxonomy): Bacteria > Pseudomonadota > Gammaproteobacteria > Pseudomonadales > Moraxellaceae > Acinetobacter. The sequence goes on along the minus strand of NZ_JAKZGD010000001.1, from coordinate 502,816 downwards.
AAGCAGACCTGATCCGCGCACTAAATGTCTGGACTGAACTCAAACCTTTTGCAGAAAAATTAATTGAACAATATCCATTACCGATCGCAGGCTGCCATCGTTTAAGCTTTCCTGATGAACGCTTTAGCATCGATTTATGGCTAGGTGATGCCCAAGATATTTTCCCAAGTATCCCAAAAACCCAAGCAGTGAATGCATGGTTTCTCGATGGCTTTGCCCCCTCTTGTAACCCTGATATGTGGCAAGAAAATGTATTAAATCACATTGTACGTCTATCTGACTTTGGGACGACTTTCGCATCATTTAGTGTCGCAGGCATTTTAAAACGTGGGCTTAAACAACACGGCATTCAAATCAGTCGCCCACGCGGTTTTGGTCATAAACGAGAAATGCTCAAAGCCATTTGGCTAAATGCTTCACAAGAAGAAGCCGACACTGCCGATTCGAAGCAAGACATAACGATTCAAAATGAATCTGAAACAGCAAGCTCAACGGCGGCACAGCGACAGATTGCGATTATTGGCGCAGGAATCGCAGGTTTAAGCTCAGCATGGACATTTGCTCAACGAGGGCATCAAGTCACGATCTACGAGCAAAATGAGCCGCTTTCAGGTGCTTCTGGCAATCCGCTGGCGTTGCTCAACCCAAAACTATGCCCGATTGAACAGGCACATGAACACTTGATGACCTTGAGTTGGCAACATGCGTTGAATTTTTATTCCCGTTTCAAGGCATTTAAACCGATTCAAGTACAGCAGATTGCATTAAAAGATGCAGATGAACTGCTAGGACTGGTTGAGCAATATCCTGAAAACGTTTTAACTGCAAATACAACGCTTGAATGCTTTCCTGAAACAGAGCTTCCAAGTCTGACCTTACATGAAGCAGGTGCAGTTTCCCCTCATCAGCTTCGTGACGAAATTTTGCAACATCCAAATATCAGCATAAAAAAAGCAAAAATTTCTCGTTTAGAGCCGATTAAACACCAAACCATGCTCTGGCAAGATCAACAAAGTATTGCTAGAGCAGATCATGTGATTGTCTGTTGTGCCAAGCAAAGTTCTGAATTATTTGAAAATTATCCTGTACTAAAACCGATTCGTGGACAAGTGAGTTGGGTTGAAAATACCAACCAGCCTCTAGCGCCCAATCAAGCCCATAGTTATGGTGGCTACTGTATGCAACTGGATACATCACAAATGATATTGGGCGCATCTTTTTATCCCAATCGTGATGATACCGAAATCTTAAGAGAAGACCATGTGCATAACTATGAACTTATCCACAGTGTTTTTCCAACCTACGCCGAACAACTCCCATCTGTAGATAGATGGCAAGGGCGAGCTTCTGTACGTGCCCAAAGTTTGGATTACTTTCCTTTGGTTGGGAAAATACAAAATACGGATGACATTTATACTTTTGCAGGCTTAGGTTCCAAAGGCTTCTTATTTACGCCATTGTGTAGTGAAATTTTGGCGGCATTGATCTTAGGTGAGCTTTGTCCAGTACCACAAAATTTATTGGATAAGTTGAATCCTCAGCGATTCCAGAAGAAAGTCAAAATCAAAAAACCGTATTTTTCAGCTTAAATTGTTGTTTTTAATATCATTTAAATCTAAACATTTTACTTTGCCAAAATACCCACAAGTATTTTGGCAAATTTTCGAGTGAATTAAGCGCCCTGTTCTAAAGCAAAGCCTGCATCACGTGCTGCACGTGTGCCACCCATGAGTACAACATATTCACGAGAACCATCAAGACTGTCTAGGATTTCTGCTGCACGAGGTGCTTTGCTACCGCCACCACATAGAATATAAATCGGCTGATCCGTTGCAACTTGAGTCAAACTATCCACAGTGATTTCAGTAATTGGGCGATTCACCGCCCCTTTGACATGAGCCTCTGTATACGCTCTGGTATCTCGGACATCCCAAATGATGGCACCCTCTGGGAACTCAAATGTTGTAATTTCTTGTTTACGGATCATTGCACACTCCTTTAGATGTAAACAACACTTGGCAAATGAAGAAAACACCCTTAGCATCTCAGATATTCTTTCCCTTTGTAAAGGTCTAACCATGCCTTCTTTTGATATTGTTTCTGAATTAGAGTTATTTGAAGTCAATCATGCTGTACAAAATACAGAAAAAGAGATTGCAACACGTTTTGACTTCCGTGGACAAGACGTTTCAATCGAGTTAAATGAAAAAAATAAGGAAATCAAAATTTCAACTGAAAGTGATTTCCAATGCGAACAAGTCTATAGCATGCTTGAAAACCACTTCTTTAAACGTAAAATCGACATTCAAGCTTTAGATCCACAAAAAGCAACCGCTTCAGGTAAAAATGTAGTTCAAGTAATCAAGCTAAAAGATGGACTTGACTCAGATACTGCAAAAAAAATTAATAAAGCCATTAAAGAAAGCGGTATCAAAGCGCAATCTTCTATTCAAGGAGACAAAATCCGTGTCACAGATAAAAAGCGCGATACGTTACAACAAGTCATGAACTTTTTACGTGAACAACAATTTGGTCTGCCACTTCAATTTAATAATTTCAAAGACTAAGCAATAGGTTCACTATGGCAAAAGATAACCGTCTTTATACGTTGGTTAAAACGACTTCTAAATTTCCCAAAGGCATCCGTAGTACGCTATGGAGTACAGCTTTTGGTCGTATTGTTCCGATGGTAGGAACAGCGAATATTCGCTATTTAGAAGTCGATAAAGATCATGTCACTGTTCGTATTGAAAACCAACGTAATATGCAAAATCATATTAAAGGTGTTCATGCAGCAGCAATGGCTTTATTGGCTGAAACTGCAACAGGTTTTTTAACAGGTTTGCATATTCCTGATGATCGGATCTTGTTGATTAAATCACTACATGTCGATTATTTAAAAGTTGCACAAGGCGGTTTAACTGCAACAGCAACCTTATCGGCAGATCAACAGAAGTTTATTGCTGAAAATGACAAAGGCGAGTTATTGATTCCAGTAACGGTAATTGATGATGCTGCTAACCAACCTATCCAATGCCAAATGCTTTGGGCTTGGTTACCAAAACGTAAAAAGTAGTTTTATCTCCCTAAACATTTAAACCGAGCGAATTACTTCACTTGGTTTAAATGGAATAAGCTCAATCTATTCTTTTGCTTTAACGACCTTGTAGCTTCGCATAATCGATAAGAACATTTGCAGCTTCGGTAATAAACGTTTCTTCTTCAGGCAAAGCTGGGCGTAAATAGGCTTTCATTTTGGCACGTGATTCAATTAATGCATCAATAGAAGCTTGATAACTTTCCCAATTGGCATAAGGCGCTTGCCCTGTCGCTACACGGCGTTGATTTTCAGCATTCAGTGTCTGTTTTTCCAAATCACTCAACTCAGCTCGACGTTGACGAATATCCAATTCCACTTTCTTCTGATCAGAACTCTTTTGTGCAATCAATTTTCGTGCTTCTAAATAACTGAATTGAGAGTCAGCTTTGACTCGTTGTTCAGACGCTTGAACAAGTTTAGTAATATAAGGTTGTACAGAACCTTCTCGTTTAAACGGTGCTGTTGGAATCGTATCCCATTTCAAAGCATTCTTCGCCTTACGCTCACCAAACTCTTCATTGTAAATATCAACCAATTTGATATCAGGAATCACGCCTTTGTTCTGCGTACTTCCACCTGTAACACGATAGAATTTGCGCTGTGTTAAAGTTGCTTGTCCATGTGCTAATGAATCTAACTGAACTTGAGCTGTTCCTTTCCCCGTTGTTGTACTACCAATGATAATGCCACGCTCATAATCTTGGATTGCGGCAGAATAAATTTCACTCGCAGAAGCCGATGCTAGGTTTACTAAAACTGCAATTGGACCAGCATAAATTTGTGCTCCTCCATCCGTATCTTCAAACACATTCACATTGCCATTACCATCACGGATTTGTACGACAGGACCCGATTTAATCACCTGACCAAGCATACGAGCTACTTCTTCTAAAGAACCGCCTGGATCATTACGTAAATCAACCAAAATCCCTTCAACCTTCTTAGCTTTGAGAGACTCAAAGGCTTTCGCTGTGTCCTCTGAAACTGAACGATATTCAGCGCCTGCCCGACGTGAACGATAATCGAAATAGAATGATGGAATTTCAATTACACCAAAAACATGTTGCTTGCCATCACGTGTAATCTCAACCGTACGAGAGCGAACCCCAGCATCTTCTTCCTGAATCACATCTCGGACCAAGCTGACATTACGTGCTTGACTCATCGAAGCACCAGCACCGAGTAAGCGAACCGTTACCTTAGTGCCTCGTTTACCACGAATTAACCCAACAATTTCTGAGCTCGACCAACCAATGACATCAACCATCTTCTCGCCATCTTGAGCCACCCCAATGATACGATCACCTGATTTTACTTGCCCAGATTTGCTCGCTGGGCCACCTTCAACAATCGTTTCGATCTTAGTATAGTCCTCATTGCCTCGCTCTGGACGAATTGAAACCCCAATACCTTCAAGTTGTAAGGTCGTTTGACGATTTAGCTCCATCGCATCAATAGGAGGATAATAATTACTATGTGGATCATACGTTGCAAGCATGGCATTGAGTGTTTTATCTAAGACATCATCACTCTTGACACGCCCCATGCGTTCTAACTGGCGTGTATAACGTTTCGTGAGCGTCTGAACTGGTGTTAAATCTTCCGGCCCAGTTAAGTCCTGACCGTTAGCAAGCGATGGATCAGCTTTCAACGCTTTTTGTTTCGCCTGTTCTTCCTCTTTACTGATGGTTAAATTAATCAGTTGTGAAACTAACATTTTCTGCCAGTGTGCTTGTTGCTCAGCATCTGTCGGAAAATAAGCTGCTTTTTCACGATCAATATCAAGATAAGCACCTTTTTGTTGTAAGTTTTGTGGCTTCTTCAACTCAGCCAACATAAACATATAAAACTGTTTTAAGCGCTCACGATATTGCTCATGAATGGCAAAAGGTCCTGTTAAGTTTCCAGCTTTTAAAGAACTACCAAAATTTGAACCATATTTATTCTTATATTCTGTAACTTCACTGCTCAGAAATAATGAATGATCTGGATCTAAGCTATCCAAATACATATCTAGGATACGATTTGATGTCGCAGCATCCAAACGCATATTTAGATAATGCTGACGATCAACTAATGTTGCCAACTGACGTGTGACCAATGCTTGTTCTTGTGATGGCTTGATCACGGTTGAAACAACAGGAGCTTCCGTTGCCGCAAATGCCTCATTCATTGTATGAGAGAAAAATAAACCACCAGTCGCAATTGCAACTGCACACGCTATCATTTGAAGTTTCATAAAATTTTGGTACTTCCTTGGATATGGCAATTATTACATGCTAGTACGATCAATATGAACGTATTTCATTCAATATTTTTTACCAAACTATAGTACGGATTTGTCATTATAAATAAATGACCAACAAGCACTTATCATCAATATCATGTAGTTTTATCATATTCTGTACTGACAAAATGTAGCAAATCATTGCACAATTTAACTATCACTTTTTTACATCAAAATTCAAATGGAATCTATATGATCGGCGCATTGATGCTAGATATTGCTGGCACAGAACTTACTCAAGAAGATATTGAACTATTACAAGCTCCGCAAGTCGGTGGCATGATTTTATTTGCACGAAATATTGAGTCGCCTCAACAAGTTCGTGCTTTAACAGATCATATGCGTCAAATTCGCCCAGAGATCCTCATTGCAGTGGATCAAGAAGGTGGTCGTGTGCAGCGTTTAAGACAAGGTTTTACCTTATTACCTGCAATGGGTCGACTTGGTGAACATTATCTACATCATCCACAACAAGCGACAGAACTTGCTGAACAATGTGGTTGGTTAATGGCAATCGAAGTCCTCGCCGTGGGTATTGATTTTAGCTTCGCCCCTGTTTTAGACCTCAATGACATTAGTGATGTGATCGGTGATCGTGGCTTTGCTAAAAATATACAAGATATCGTGCCATTGGCAGATGCGTTTATGCGTGGAATGAAAAAAGCAGGTATGGCAACGACTGGAAAACACTTTCCTGGACACGGTTCTGTGAAAGCCGATTCGCACGTTGCAGCGGCGATTGATAGCCGTTCATATCAAGAAATTCATGACAAAGACATGCAAAGTTTTATCAAGTTGATGCCTCAGCTTGATGCACTGATGCCAGCGCATGTGATTTATGATCAAGTCGATCCAAACCCAGCAGGCTTCTCTCCGTTCTGGCTACAAAATATTTTACGTCAGCAACTTAAATTTGACGGCGTCCTATTCTCTGATGACCTGAGTATGCAAGCTGCATGTGTTGCTGGCGGTGCTGATGCGCGTATTCAAGCTGCCTTAAATGCTGGGTGTGATATGGGTTTAGTGTGTAATGACCGTGCCGCAGCATGTACAGCCTTAGATGGTATCGAGAAGCTTGCTTTACCAAATCAACAACGCCTAGAACGTATGCGCGGTAAAATCCCAAATATCCAAGTGGACACGACACTTTGTTTGGATGAAAATTGGCAGAACGTGAAAAAAGTCATTGAAGACTTTAAGAATTCGTTTTAATTTGTTCTGCAACTTAGATTAATTCTGATTCAATAAGCTAGAATTGCCTCAGAAATAATGCGACATCAAATATTTTTTGTATAAGCAATACCTTACTTTTGAAGGATCAAAAGTAACAAAAATCCGTCGTTGGTCAGAGGGTACATCCTGAGCCATTTCAAAGCAAAGCTTTGAAAACAGCGCAAGGCTGACCAACGGAGGCATTCATGCCGCTCCACGATAGTCAATAACAAACTTAAAGTCTTATTTGGTTAAAAGAATCTTCAATTTAATAAAGATTTATTTCTCTTCTCCAAATAAGATAAAAACAGAGTCTAGGACAGATGACACAACAACTTTCGAAACATCGCCATATTTCATTTACGGCACATTATACAGGCTATATTTGGTATCAAATGGGCATCTCCCATCCTGCATTCGCAACAGCTAAAGGAAAAACACTGGCGGCATTAGTTCATCCCATTGAGAGTTGGGCTGAAAAGTATGTCGGGGGTAGCATGCGGACAACATTAAAACAACGTCATACCATGCTTGATGCTCATTTGGAAGAATTGATCCAACAACATCCAGACCTACAAGTACTTGAAATTGCATGTGGTTTATCACCACGTGGTTGGTGGTTTAGACAACATCATCCAAATATTTGTTATCGTGAACTTGATTTACCTGATATGGCTGCGACGAAGCAAGCAGCATTACAACAAATTGAACCGCATGTCGATGATGTACTGTCTGTCGATTTATTCACAGAGGCTTTTGCCAATGTGTTTAAACTATTCGATCCTAAACGACCTTTAGTGATTATTAGTGAAGGCTTAATCAACTACTTCGAAAAACCCCTACTTCAGCAACTCATTCAAGCAATCGCAACTTATGGCAGCGATTTCAAAGAACTGCACTATTTGACTGATCTTTATCCTGAACCAACGCAAAATAAGTTAGCAACCATTATCTGGAATAGCAGTCGCTTATTGAAATTGATGTCACGCAGTGCGTTTAGTTTTCATTTCAAAACACCAGCAGAAGTCGAAAGCTTTTTCCATGAAGCAGGTTTCAAGCAAGTCGACGTACTTCAACCTAAACAGTTCTTCGATCAAACCCGCTTGGAAAACGATCAACAACATTTAGGTGATCTTGTTTGGATGATCCAAGCAACCAATAAATAAAACCCATAAAAAAAGAGAAGTGGTGATTCCACTTCTCTTTTAAAATTTAATCCAAATCATTCAGCTTGCTTTTGACGCTCAATAAAACGAGACAAACGATCCGCAACATCGAAACTACCATGTTTAAACAAGATACGTAAACCCTGTTCCGTTGCCTCAAATGTTAAACATTCTATTTTAAACTCACCTTCTTCATCAGCTAAATGTAAGGCTAAATCTCGTGGATGTTGGCTAACAAAATTGAGCTGATCCAAATGATCAAGTTTTAAGTACACGCCAAAGAACGTAATATCTACAATCTTTACTGCTACTTCGGTATCTGAATGTCGATGTGATAATTTAGTGTCTGGTTTTAAAACAGGGATACGTTCTTCACCGCGGCGCTCAATGTTCTTCATCTGTTCGCGGTTCATTGGAATAATACCATCAAGATTGTCGATGGACTCTCCCTTTAAAAACGTAGTAAAAAGCGTCATCGTTTCTTTGCGGCGTTGTAATTGTGGAACATGGTCTGCATTGGCAATCAACGCAAATTCCACATTATTACATTGCAAAGCAAAGTCAGCATTTTCATGTGGCAAAGTAAAACTATCATACTGCCCTGCTGCAACAAGGGTTTTACACTGCGCAACAGGTACATTGCTTAAACGGAGTAGTCGATTGCAATTAATCTCGTAACGCTCACGTTCTGTTGCAGTAAATTCCGCCATTTGTCTGAAGAACAAACGCTTTGCAGTTGGAGACATCCGCGTTTTATCAAGTTTGGCATGATTCACGAGATATAAAATAACCGCTTGACCAAACTCCTCCATACGATCTTCACGCATCAAATGCAGAGATTCTTCGAGTAGCATACGCCAACTTTTGCGTGTCTTCTGCATCACACCCATCAGCACCATGCGATCAATCAGCTCAGGACGTTGATGAGCAAATGAAGATGCAACCACAGAGCCTAAAGACATTCCCATGACTGAAACTTTATCAATACCAACAATATCCAGCCATTGACCTAACATTTTTGATAAATCTGGTAATTCAAGCATTCCAGCCGATTCACCAGTATCAACATTACAAATCTGTTGATTTGCGCCCATTGAAGGTAAATCGATCAAAATGACAGGCCCACTCTCAAAGAGTTGTTCAACACAATACTTATAAGAGTTAAAATTCTGAAATGCGCCTCCGACAATTACAATTGGCGTGTTGTAGATCGTTTTAGGATCTGCAATTGCCATATATTCAATTTTCCAACCATCTATCCATGTAGTACGCGCTGGTTGTTTAAAACTGTTTTTATTGTAAATATCGAAAAAACCAAAGCCCGTGTAGGTATGGTTTAAATCCGAGTCCATTTGGATTATGGAATTCATATCCTTCCTCCATCCTTGTTTATTTTTTTGCTGCAAACAGTCTCATTTTTAGTGAGTTCTACTTACAAGTTAACAAATTTATAAAATTTGTATTACATTTATCCTATACATTTTTCATTCTATACAAATGCATGATTTATACGCAATGATTTCCTTAACCACTTATCTTGTTTAGATCAATAATATTTTGCAAAATATGTAGTCACATCGTTAAATTCAAATTTTTGAGTCAAAATATCTGACCTAATCCATAATTTTTTGAATTATCAGTTCCGCCTATTCATTGTTCAGCATTTGACTGTTACTATCTTTATAAATACATGCAATCGTCAAAATGCTATGCAAGACTCTATTCAAAACTATATGCAACAGGTAGGTACGCAGGCACGCCAAGCGTCTCGTATCTTAATGAGTGCTTCTACGCACTTAAAAAATCATGCCTTGTCTGCAATTTATACTGCTTTGGAAAATAATCAAGCACAAATTTTAGCTGCCAATCAAGTTGACATGCAAAATGGTCATCAGCGTCAATTAGATCTCGCATTGCTTGATCGCCTTGAACTGACACCCGCTCGTTTTAAAGGCATGTTACAAGGCTTAAAAGATGTGATTGCTCTTGTAGACCCAATTGGGGAAATTACTGATTTGGCTTACCGTCCATCAGGTATCCAACTGGGTAAAATGCGTGTGCCTTTAGGTGTCATTGGAATGATTTATGAATCAAGACCAAATGTCACACTTGAAGCAGCATCATTGGCATTAAAATCTGGAAATGCCATTATTTTACGTGGTGGTTCAGAAGCCATCGAATCGAACAAAGCCATTGCGATTGCGATTCAGCATGGTTTGCAAATTGCAGGCTTACCAGAACATGCAGTACAAGTCATTGATACACCTGATCGTGCAGCAGTCGGTCATTTAATTACTATGACTGAATTTGTCGATGTGATTGTACCGCGTGGTGGAAAAAGCCTGATTGAACGTGTGACCAATGAAGCACGTATTCCTGTGATTAAGCACCTAGATGGCAATTGCCATGTGTTTGTAGAAGCACAGGCTGATCTACAAAAAGCTTTACCGATTGCGCTCAATTCAAAAACACATCGTTATGGTGTGTGTAACGCAATGGAAACTTTATTAGTAGATGAGGCGATTGCGGATGAGTTCTTACCAAGCATTGCTGAATTATACGCAGATAAGCAAGTCGAACTCCGTGGTTGCCCAGAAACACAACGTATTTTAGGTGAATCTGTTAAAACGGCGACGGAAGAAGATTGGTATACCGAATATTTAGGTCCAATCTTAGCTGTGAAAGTTGTCACAGGGATGGATGAAGCAATTGCACATATCAATAAATATGGCTCTCATCATACCGATGCGATTATTACTGAAAACTTTAGTCTAGCGCGTGAATTTTTAGCACGTGTTGATTCAAGTTCGGTGATGATTAATGCTTCAACTCGCTTTGCTGATGGCTTTGAATATGGTCTAGGTGCAGAAATCGGTATTTCAACCGATAAAATTCATGCACGTGGTCCAGTTGGTTTGGAAGGTTTAACTTCACAAAAATGGATTGTATTTGGTGATGGTCAAATTCGCCAGTAACAAAATCTCCATTTAAATATTGCACACGATAAAGCTCATTTAATTGATCTTTATCGTGTTTTTTCATATTTATATACAAAAAACCTGATCAAAATAAACAGATCCATTCAAAGACATTTCTATTTACACACTATACTCGTTAGATTCAATTATAAATCAGTTGTATAGGCTAAAGTCTATCTTCGCCAATATGACAACCCATGTTAAAACATTGTGCTTGATTACCCTGCTTATGCGTTGCAGCAAGATCAAAGTGTTCGTCATAAAATTTAAAATTTGTTAGGTGTTCAAACGTGGCTAAATCTGTACTTGTAATTAATTGTGGTTCATCGTCGATCAAATATGCGCTTATTTCAGAACGTCGTGAAGATCGTATTTATGGTTTAGCAGAAAACTTAGGCTCTGCTGAAGCACGTATCAAAGGTGTCACGATTGGGGGTGAACCACTTGAGCTTTCGATTCCACATGCAGATCATGCCACAGCACTTGAGACACTTCTTGCTCGTTTAGCCAACTATCATCCTCAAGCGATTGGACACCGTGTTGTTCACGGCGGCAATTTGACCAAAGCAGAACTTTTGACGCCTGAAATTGTACAATGTATTGAAGCAGCAACACCGCTTGCACCCTTACACAATCCTGCACATTTGATTGGGATTGAAGCCACAATGCGTTTGTTCCCTGAATTGCCTCAGGTTGCTGTATTTGATACGGCATTCCATCAAACCATGCCTGAACATGCTTACCGCTATGCTTTGCCACAAAATTTATATACCGAACACCATGTGCGTCGTTATGGTTTTCACGGCACAAGTCACGCCTATGTCACAGAACGTGCAAGTGAACTCGCGGGTGCGAAAAATCAAGGGGGCTGGCTCAGTGCCCACTTAGGCAATGGTAGCTCAACCTGTGCTGTTTGGAATGGTCAAAGTCTTGATACCTCAATGGGTATGACCCCACTTGAAGGTGTCGTGATGGGTACACGTAGTGGTGATGTTGACCCAAGTTTGCATTTATTCCTTGCGAGCAATCTAGGTTGGAGCATCCAAAAAATTGACAACATGCTAAATAAAGAAAGTGGTTTACTGGGTTTATCTGGTCTTTCAAATGACATGCGTACCTTAGTCGAAGCATCAGGAAATGGTCATGAAGGTGCAACACTTGCGATTGAAGTATTCTGCTATCGTTTAGCAAAATCTTTGTCTGCTTTAAGTTGTGGTTTACCACGTTTAGATGGTTTAGTTTTCACTGGTGGTATCGGTGAAAACTCAGCGTATGTCCGTGAAAAAACCTTGGCTTATTTACCTCACTTTGGTTTGCAGTTTAGTGCAGAAAAAAATAATGCTTTAGCACGTGGTACAGAAGGTCGTATCGACAATGGTACAGGCCCACAACTCTGGGTTGTTCCGACTGATGAAGAAGGACGTATTGCGAAAGAAACTCGCCAAGTGATTGAACACACAGCTTAAACAATCAAAATTTAGACAAATTTTAAGGTTCTTATGAATACTATTTTACTCATCCCAACAGGTGAAGGGGTTGGTCTCACATCTGCGTGCTTAGGAATGATCTATGCACTAGATTGCAAAGGGATTAATGCGGGTTTTTTAAAACCATTTTCTCAACTTGCAGATGCAGCGGTTGATCGTACTGCCACGCTTTATCGTCATTTGTTTCAACATCAATCTGTTGAACCAATTGCTTATGAAAAACTGACGCAACTCCTCGGATCAGGCGAAACAGATGAGCTTCTCGAAGAAGCCGTTGCACTACATCGTAAAATTTCAGCTCATCATGATGTGATTATTGTTGAAGGTCTTGTACCCAATGGGCAAGATCATTTTGCGGGTGAAATTAATGCGGCACTGGCACAGGCACTTGATGCACAAGTGGTGTTAGTCAGCACTGCTGATCTTGCAGATCCGCGTAAAACAGCAGAAAAAGTTGATGCGCATTTACGCCAATTCGGTGGCGCTGCATCTACACGAACGACAGGTGTCTTGTTCATGCGTACCAAGGGTCTCCCTGACGGTAATGCGGCGATTCCTGTCACACTTGACCCTAGCCTTCGTTTAGATAAGCAAATTGCTGAGTTTTCCATACAACTACAACGTTACAATCGTTTCATTGGCACAGATGAATTACCAATTATTGGTTTAGTACCCTTCAGTAATATTTTGAGTGTGCCGCGTAGCCTAGATATTGCCACAGTTGTCAATGGAACTTGGCTCAATGAAGGTGAAGCAAAACAACGCCGCATTTTACATACCAGTTTGATTGCATCTGATATTGAAGCTGAGCTACATAAATTTGTTGCTGGGGAACTCATCATTAGCGCATCTCAGCGCACAGATGCCTTACTTGCAGCCAGTCTTGCAAGCAGTAACGGTATTCCATTAGCAGGTTTGGTTTTAACAGAACAAGCTGCGCCAGCAGCCAATATTCTCGAATTCTGCCAAGGCGCAATTAAACAAGGTTTACCAATCTTACATACTTCTCTCGATACGCTAGAAACGGCACAACGGTTATATCATTTTGGTAATGAAATTCCAGTAGATGATATTGAACGTGCTGAGCAAGTGACTCGTTTTGTTTCAAGCCATATTGATAATAACTGGCTCGATCAACACACTAAAAACAACCTCAATCCACGCTTATCACCTTCTGCATTCCGCTATGAGTTGGTACAAAAGTCGATTGCTGCGAAAAAACGAATTGTACTTCCTGAAGGTGATGAACCACGTACCGTACAAGCCGCTGCAATTTGTCAATCACGTGGTATTGCCGAGTGCATCTTGCTAGCAAAACCAGAAGCGGTAGCCGAAGTTGCTAAAGCTCGTGGTATTCAACTGCCAAGTGATCTACAAATTATTGATCCGGATCATATTCGTGATCAATATATTGAACCAATGGTTGAGCTACGCAAAGGCAAACTGGATGCATTACAAGCGAAAACCCAACTGCAAGATACGGTTGTTCTTGGTACGATGATGTTGGCACTAGATCAAGTCGATGGTTTAGTCTCAGGTGCAGTCCACACGACTGCCAATACTGTTCGTCCCGCATTTCAGTTGATTAAAACTGCTCCAAATTATTCGTTGGTATCTTCGATCTTCTTTATGTTGTTGCCTGATGAAGTTTATGTCTACGGTGACTGCGCAATTAATCCTGATCCAAATGCTGAACAACTTGCTGAAATTGCGATTCAATCTGCCGACTCTGCTAAAGCCTTTGGTCTTGACCCACGTATTGCCATGATCAGTTATTCAACAGGTACATCAGGCGCAGGGGCTGAAGTTGAGAAGGTTGCGGAAGCAACCAAAATTGCTCAACAACGCCGACCTGATTTATTGATTGATGGCCCACTACAATACGATGCGGCATCCGTTGAAAGCGTTGGTCGTCAAAAAGCACCTGACTCTAAAGTTGCGGGTCGTGCCAATGTCTTCATTTTCCCTGATCTCAATACAGGTAACACGACCTATAAAGCAGTACAACGTGCGGCAAATGTGGTGAGTGTTGGCCCAATGCTGCAAGGTTTAAACAAGCCTGTGAATGACTTATCTCGTGGTGCTTTGGTCGATGATATTGTCTTTACCATTGCCTTAACTGCGATTCAAGCAAAACAGCAGGATTAAGTTCATCTTGTTGCGATAACACAAAGCCATCTATTGATCAGAAATAGATGGCTTTTTTACAAATTGCCTGTTCATCTCAGCTTTTTTAACACACTTGTCTTGATCTCCAATGGGCTTTTAACAAAGAAAATCGCATTACCACATAAGATCAAAATCACTCCAATCACAGCATTGAAATGCCATTGATACCCTTCCCATAGCGTTGAAATCACCAACGCCACCAAAGGAAATAACAAAGTGCTATAGGCAGCTTTAGCTGCACCAATACACCCAACCAAATAGAAATAGGCAGTAAACCCAATCACAGAACCAAAGATCGCCAAATACAATAACGCACCAACTGCACTGAATTGCATACTTGGGAAAAAGTCATCCTGTTTAAACCATGAAATCAGCGCCATGAGTAAAGCACCATACAACATGGCATAAGCATTGGTGGTGAAAATATCTAACCCGTGTTTTTGATGGCGGGTACTAATCATATTCCCCAAAGAAAAACCATAAGTTCCCAAAATACATAGTCCAATACCAATCAAGGTATGGTTATTTAAAGTCGTCCCCACCACGTCATGCCAAAACAAGGCAACAATCCCCAACACACCAAACAAAGCCGCAGGATAAAAGCGTGTCGACACCTGCTGAGCAAAGAATAATTTGGCATTGAGGGTATTAAAAATCACTGCCATCGAAAAAATCACAGCTTCCAAACCACTGCTAATATATTGCACGGCATAGTAAAAACAGACAAAGTTAAAACCAAAAATACAACACGCCTGTAACACACAAAACAGGTGATCTTGAGCTGCTAGTTTTTGTAACTTTCGATTCAAACTAACGAAAGCAAATAACACCATTGCAGAAATAAAAAATCGCCAAAAGACCGCAACACTGACCGAAATTCCACTTTGTTGTTGCAGCGTAATCGCAATCCATGTGGTTCCCCAAATCACCACAACCAAAGCATATAACAGCGCATTCATATGATGAAAACCAAACTCAATCTCTACAAGATGCTATTCTGCTCGCTCAAACCCAATGATTGCTTGCATGATCTTGCGGTGCTTGTCATCAACTTGCGATTTTTATGCATGCTTTTTGCTAGGTGACAAGATCACATGAACGTCCTACACTCATTCCTCTATTTGGCACTGCGTATAGAAGATGAACTATCAGATTCTAGATCAATTACAACAGCATAAAGCCCAATTGCTCGACTCAGTTGAATTGGGATCGGGTATGCAGCTCGCCATGTGGCAAAATAATCAAGATCGTGTCAATGTCTGTAGCAACCACCACACCTTGAGTATGTATATTCAGGGTGGTTATCAAAGCTATCAGAAGACCGCTCAAGGTTGGCATAATGGCGGTGGTCCAGACCGTATGTGTCTGATGCCACAAGATTTCGAGTCGACTTGGGATCTGCGTGACTCACTTACTTTTGTACATTTGTACTATACCGAGCAGCATCTACAACGCGTAGCTGAACAAGTCTGGGATCGAGAACCGAGCCAGATTGTTCTAAATCCGCAAATTTTTGTGGCCGATCCACAAATTTCAATGATTTATCGGCACTTCCTACTCAATGACGCTTGGCAAAATCGTGAAAATCATTTGCAAATGAGTACGGCAACCACCTTACTGCTCAATCATCTGATTAAAAATTATAGTCATGTGCAATGGCAAACGCCTGAAGTCAAAGGAGGTCTCTCTCCTTATGTGCTTAAGCAATTATTAGAATGGATTGATCAGCATCTACACCTAAGTTTGACTTTGTCTGATTTAGCGCAACAAAGCCAACTCAGTGAATATCATTTTGCCCATATGTTTAAACAATCAATGCAGATACCACCACACCAATATGTGATGCAACGTCGACTCGAATTAGCACAGCAAGCACTCAAAACAACATCACTGAATCTCACCGAAATCTCATCCCTATATGGCTTTAGTTCAAGCAGCCATTTTAGTCATCGCTTTAAAAAGTATTTTGGTTACTCACCCTCTCAAATAAGAAAACACTAAAATAGAGTGCTTAAATATGCCGCACTTTTTAATCTTATTTTCCACTCAGACCTTTAGCCAAAAGTCGTTTAAAACTCCCACAATCTCAGCTTTTTGTCATATAATCTAGCCCGCCAGCTAATCGCCCGCTCAAGAGAATTTTGATATGACAACGATCATCAAACAAGATGACTTGATTACATCAATCAAGGATGCCCTACAGTTTATTTCTTACTATCACCCACAAGACTTCATCCAAGCGATGAGCCGTGCTTATGATCGTGAAGAAAACAAAGCTGCTAAAGACGCTATTGCACAAATCCTCATCAACTCACGTATGTGTGCTGAGGGTCATCGCCCAATCTGTCAAGATACGGGGATCGTTAACGTTTTCCTTGAAGTTGGCTTAGATGTTAAATTTGATTTAACCATGAGCTTAGATGATGCAGTGAACGAAGGTGTACGCCAAGGTTACCTCGAAAACTCAAACGTGCTTCGTGCTTCTGTATTAGCTGATCCTGCTTTTGGTCGTAAGAATACCAAAGACAATACGCCTGCTGTCATTCACTACAAACTCGTTCCTGGTAATAAAGTCGATATTACTGTTGCAGCAAAAGGCGGCGGTTCAGAAAATAAATCTAAACTTGCGATGTTGAATCCATCTGATTCAATTGTAGATTGGGTACTTAAAACTGTTCCAACCATGGGTGCAGGCTGGTGTCCACCAGGTATGCTCGGTATCGGTATTGGTGGTACTGCTGAGAAAGCCATGATGCTTGCAAAAGAAGCACTCATGGAAGAAATCAACATGGATGAATTACTTCGTCGTGGTCCACAAAGCAAAATGGAAGAACTCCGTATCGAGATCTTCGAGAAGGTAAATGCACTCGGTATTGGTGCGCAAGGTTTGGGTGGTTTAACCACAGTGCTTGATATTAAAATCAAGGATTATCCATGCCACGCAGCAGGTAAACCAGTCGGTATGATTCCGAACTGTGCGGCGACTCGTCATGCACACTTCCAGTTAGATGGTACTGGTGTTGCACATATCCAAGCACCAAAACTTGAAGACTACCCTGCTGTAACATGGGATTCATCACAATCAAAACGTGTGAATCTTGATACCATCACCCAAGAAGAAATGAATGAATGGAAGCCAGGTGATACATTACTTCTTAACGGTACGATTTACACAGGTCGTGATGCTGCGCATAAGCGTATGGTTGACATGTTAAATAATGGCGAAGAACTTCCAGTAGATCTAAAAGGTAAATTCATTTACTACGTGGGTCCAGTCGATCCAGTTGGCGATGAAGTAGTTGGTCCTGCTGGCCCGACAACCGCAACACGTATGGACAAATTTACCCGTCAAGTCCTAGAGGCAACTGGCTTATTTGGCATGATTGGTAAAGCAGATCGTGGTCCTGCTGCAATTGAAGCAATTAAGGACAACAAAGCAACTTATTTGATGGCAGTTGGTGGTGCCGCTTACCTCGTATCTAAAGCTGTACGTGAAGCTGAAGTGGTTGCATTTGCCGACTTAGGTATGGAAGCAATCTACAAATTCGTGGTTGAAGATATGCCTGTTTCTGTTGCAGTTGATGTCAATGGTACTTCTATCCATGTCACTGCGCCAAAAATCTGGCAAGCAAAGATTGGTAAAATTCCAGTTGTAGATGCTGCTGCTCAATAATACTTATACAATAATCATAGCCGAATCATCGTATTCGGCTATTTTTTTTCCTTAAGCTTCTGCTAAATTATTTACAGAACGATAAGGATAAAAATATGCATAAAACAATATCAAAATTACTCGTAAGCTTTTGCCTCATCATAGCCGCACAAAATACTGTGGCAAGCCCTGCTCAAGTCAAATCCGTAAAGGAGCTGATTAAACTCAGTGAATTAGAAAATGTTTTACATACGTCTTTAGATGAAATGCAGCCAACATTAGATGCTGAAGCAGAAAATATTCTATTACGAATTTTAGGTAAACAACGACTGACAACAACAGAAGAACATTTAGCCGTTATAGAACTGGGGCAGCTTTTAAAAGAGACAAGTTCAAAAATGTTTGCTCGCCCTGAGACCTTACAAGCCATTGAAAAAATTTATACAGAAACACTCAGTGAAGAAGAAATACAAGCTTATTTAAAGTTTTTAAGAACACCTGAAGGAAAATCGATTAATCAAAAGAACTTAAAGATTAATACTAATGTTTTTCAATACATGAATAATTTAAGTCAAAAAACGTTGGCTGACCCTGAGCAGAGTTTACAGCTTAAAGAGCAGCTTTTAAGCATCATCAAACCTTTAATTCAAGATGAGTAAGCCCTGCTCTTTATCCATTACCAAGTCAAAGGATTCCAAAGTTTAAATGGTTTAACCAATAGTACTTCAGACTTTTCATCATATTTCAGCGGTTTCAATTCTTGTGGTTTTGAACGAACTTTACCTGAAGCATCTTGTGCAACAAAGTTATAGCTTGATGATTTTAGGCGTGTAAAGGCAATTTCTTGATGTGCGACTTTATCAGGCGTAATCATAAATGGACCTGTGTGTTCGCTGCGAGAAATCTTATTTTCTTCATCATATTTAATAAAATAAGTTTGTGATGCATCAACCGTGAAATCTAAATACTTTGGTTTTTGGAAATGCATACCAGCCAATGGGCGGCTCACACTCAAACGATAGGTGCCTGCTGGTAGTTCCACCCAATAATAGTGATTATGCAATAGGCTTGGGATTCGATGCCCATTAATAAATAAGTTTGCTGCCGCAATTTCTTGACGATTCCAACGTGTATCTGGACGATACAAATAAACCACCGCGGCTTGTTCGTTTTGTGGTTTGATCGGTGTGTAAAATTGACCTAATTTTTGATTGACCCACCCACCAACAGTAAAACCTCCCACATGATACTGATCAAGCAGACCTGGCTCTTTTGTTGTATCTACTGTAGGTAACGTTGCTGTGAGTGTTGTCGTATTTTCTTCAACTGTCTTATGACTTTGACAACCAGCCAATACCCCTGCACAACATAATGACAATATTAAATAACGCATGATATCCCTCAAGGCGTTTTCTTGGATTTATTTTTAACGGCGCAAAACTATGCGGAATTTTCAACTTTTAAGATTAACACCTCACCGCACAATTGCAAATAAAAAAAGCATGAAAAGCCGAGGCTTTCATGCTTTTTTAGATGAATGTGAATCAAGCTGACTTTGAGTCAATCACTTTCAGATCTTTCTTTTCCACCAACTCTGGTGTTGCAACTTGAGGTACACGATCGGCTTTAAACGTTGGTTTTGCTGTACCGTTAATTACAGCCTCATCCAAAATTACAGTTCCAACATCTGTACGACTCGGTAAATCATACATGGTTTCAAGCAATACATTTTCCAAAATAGAACGTAAACCACGTGCGCCCGTATTACGTTCAAGCGCTTTTTTCGCAACAGCACGTAAAGCGGACTCATCAAACACCAAGTCTACGTTTTCCATGGTAAAGAGATATTGATACTGGCGTGTTAAAGCATTCTTTGGTTCTGTCAGAATCTGCATCAATGCTTCTTCATCCAGCTCTTCTAAAGTTGCAATCACAGGCAAACGACCAATAAACTCAGGAATTAAACCAAACTTCACTAAGTCTGTTGCTTCAACTTGACGGAACAATTCAGAGACTTTTTTACTATCATCTTTATTCTTCACATCAGCGGTAAAACCAATACCACCCTTCTCTTGACGCTGTTGTACGATTTTCTCTAAACCAGAAAATGCACCACCACAAATAAACAAGATATTTGAGGTATCAATTTGAATGAATTCTTGCTGAGGATGCTTACGACCACCTTGTGGTGGAATAGAAGCAACCGTACCTTCAATCATTTTTAATAATGCTTGTTGTACGCCTTCACCCGAGACATCACGCGTAATCGAAGGATTTTCAGATTTACGGGTAATCTTATCAATCTCATCAATATAGATAATGCCCTTTTGCGCTTTTTCTACATCGTAATCAGCTTTCTGTAATAACTTCTGCACGATGTTCTCAACATCTTCGCCAACGTAACCTGCTTCGGTCAACGTGGTTGCATCAGCCATCGCAAAAGGTACATCCAGTAAGCGTGCGAGGGTTTGTGCAAGCAAAGTTTTACCTGAACCTGTTGGTCCAATCAGCAAAATATTACTTTTTGCAATCTCGATATCCTGATGTGCATGATGAGACTGACCAACTTTCAATCGCTTGTAATGGTTATAGACTGCAACAGATAAAGTTTTCTTCGCTAAATCTTGCCCAATTACATATTGATCCAACGCAGCACGTATTTCATGTGGTTTAGGCAATGCTTTGCTTGCCCAATCACCTGCTTCAACTTGTTGACTGGTTTGTACCAAGTCTAAGCAGACATCCACACACTCATTACAAATATATGCGTCCTCACCTGCAATCAATTTTCCAACTTCAGATTGCGTCTTACCACAAAATGAACAATGTTTTTGTCCTTGAGGATGTTCGGACATATTTACTCCACAACTTAAATCTTAAAAACTAGAGACGTTTACTCAGTACTTGGTCAACTAAACCATATTCTTTAGCTGCTTGTGCAGTCATAAAATTGTCACGATCTGTGTCACGTGCAACAGTCTCGTAATCCTGACCACTGTGTTCTGCCATTAAGCGGTTTAAACGCTCTTTGATAAAAAGTATTTCACGTGCATGAATTTCAATATCAGATGCTTGACCACGGAAACCACCTAATGGTTGGTGAATCATCACACGTGCATTTTCAAGACAATAACGCTTACCTTTTGCACCCGCATTGAGTAAGAATGCACCCATAGATGCTGCTTGCCCCATACAATAAGTCACCACATCTGGCTTAATAAACTGCATGGTGTCATAAATTGCCATACCCGCAGTCACCGAACCACCTGGTGAGTTAATATACAGATGAATATCTTTTTCTGGATTTTCTGCTTCTAAAAACAACATCTGTGCAACGATTAAGTTCGCCATGTTATCTTCGACTTCACCAGTCAAGAAAATGACACGTTCACGTAACAAACGTGAGTAGATATCAAATGAACGTTCACCACGAGATGACTGCTCAACGACAACCGGAACTAAAGCATTTTCAATTGTTGGAACATACATACGTTTACTTATTCCTAAATTATTCTGACTTAATCTATGTCAACAATATGAGGGATAATCAATGAAATTGCAAAAGGTTCAACCCTAAATATTCGATTATTTATACTAAAATCTAGCAATTTTTCGATAAATTAACACTTTCATAACACGAATAAAAAAAGGTGCATTAAGCACCTTTCTTCTCGACTTTTAAAAGATTAGCCACGACGAGCTTGTTGTTCTTTCAACAAGTCTTCATAGCTTACTGCAACATCACTTACTTTAGCAGCAGCTAAAATGTGATCTACAACTTGATCTTCTAAAACAACAGCTTCGATTTGAGCACGTTGTTGTTTATCATTTTTGAAGTATTCAATCACTTCTGTTGGATCTTCATAAGAAGAAGCCATATCGTCAATGTAAGCATCAACACGTGCTGAATCAACTTCAAGTTTAGCATCTGCCAATACTTTGCTGACCAATACGCCAAGCTTCACTGATTTTTCTGCTTGTTCTTTGAATAACTCATCTGGAAGCATGCTGCTATCAAATGCGCCTGCACCTTGAGCACCAAACTGTTGCGTGAATTGTTGAATCATTTGTTGACGTTGACGGTCAATTTCTTGAGCAACCATTGACGCTGGAACTTCGATTTCATTTGCAGCAACAAGCGCATCAAACGCAGCTTGTTTAATTTGGTTACGAAGACCGTTACGAACTTCACGTTCCATATTTTTACGAACGTCAGCTTTTAACTTATCTACGCCTTCTTCTTCGGTTAAACCAAAGATTTTTAAGAACTCAGCATCAATCTCTGGAAGTTTTTGTTTTTCAACAAGCTTCACATTGATTTTGAATTGAGCTGCTTTACCCGCTAAGTTTTCAGCTTGGTAATCTTCAGGGAAAGTAACATCAATCACTTTCTCTTCGCCTTTCTTCATGCCGATAATACCGTCTTCAAAGCCTGGAATCATACGACCAGAACCAAGAACTAGTTTAAAGTCTTCAGCAGCACCGCCTTCAAACTTCTCGCCATCAACAGTACCTTCAAAATCGAAAGTCACTTGCATATCTTTTTTCGCCATGCCTTTGGTTTCAGTCCAAGAAGCACGTTGTTTTTGCAAGTTTTCAATCATTACATCAACATCTGCATCGTTGATTTCTGATGATTTACGTTCAACTTCCAAATCAGCAAAAGCTTTCACTTCTACTTCTGGATAAACTTCAACAGTTGCTTCAAAAACTAAAGCATCATCTTTGTTTTCAACTTTTTCAATGTTCGGCATACCGACTGCATTGATTTTTTCTTGTTGAATTGCTTCAAATACGCTGTCACGAATGATGTCATTTACCACTTCTTGATAAATGCTTGCACCATATTCACGGCGTACAACATTTAAAGGCACTTTACCTGGACGGAAGCCGTTGATCTTCACAGTTTTGGCAGTGCGTTTTAAGCGAGCTTCAAATTGCTCGTTAACGCGGCTCGTCGGTACAGAAACATTTAAACGACGGGCAACGCCCGAAACCGCTTCAGTCGTTACTTGCATGGCTTCCTCGATATATAGTTAGTAGTAACAATTTTTTAAAGTGCCACATTATATGACAACTTTCGAGATATACAAAATTAGATGATCAAAATTCCCTATTTTTCGTATAAATCAAAAAAATTATATTTAAGCTCTCATCACTTATGGATAAAAAGATAATTTAACAAATTTAATACTTACAATTTACTCATTTAAAAACAATTGCTTATTTAAATCAATCATTATTATTAATTTACATTCGAATAAGAATCGTTAATACCAATTATACTTTTAGATATTAAATATCAACAACTTACGCATATACAATCCATTCTATAATAGATAAAGCCATTGATAACGATAATAATTATCATTAGACTTCGCACAAATTGTTACATAGCTTAACAATCTATCCACTTTTACTGCTTTTTTGTAAAAGTATTTACAAGATCTAAAGTTCTGTCATTCATCACTTCAATTCAGGGGTTCTCTCAATGGCAAAGATTAAAAGTCGTAAACACATTGGTACGACACAGTTAGTTGCACTTGCTGCAAGTTTACCTTTTGCTGGTCATGCTGCGACCAAAGAAGAAAATGTTGCTAAACTTCCAACCATTGAAGTGAATGCAGAAAATACTTATAAAGCGGATAAAGTAAGTTCACCAAAGTACACACAACCTTTGGTTGATACACCTCAAACGATTAGTGTCATCAAAAAAGAAATTTTAAAAGAACAAGGTGCAACTTCACTGACAGATGCCTTGCGTAACACACCAGGCATTACCCTACAGTTAGGTGAAAATGGTAATACCAGCGCGGGAGATTCTTTCCAAATGCGTGGTTTTGATACCAAAAACTCGATTTATGTCGATGGTATCCGTGACATTGGTGCAATTAGCCGTGATGTTTATAACCTTGAACAAATTGAAGTGGTCAAAGGTCCATCTGGTGCAGAAGCAGGTCGTGGTGGTGCAGGTGGTTACATCAACTTATCAACCAAGTTACCACATGCAGAAAACAGCAGCGAAGTTTCAGCGACATACAACACAGCAGAACATAGCCGTTTGGCTGCCGATATTAACCAAGCAATCAATGAAAGTACGGCTGTACGTTTGAATGTTATGGGGCAACAAGGTGGTGTTGAAGGTCGTGACTATATTGAACAAAATGGTTGGGCAATCGCACCAGCTATTGCTTTCGGTTTAGATTCTGACACACGCTTCTATCTATATTCACAACATATCAAACAAAATAATATCCCTGATGGTGGTATTCCGACCATTGGTATGGATGGTTTCTATTATGGCTATTCATCTAATTATGAATATGATAGCAAGTATCCTTTTGACTCTAAAGACAAAACATTAAGAGATACAATTCGAGCAGATATTAACAACTCAGCGGATGCAAAGAAAATTAATGCGGCTTTAGCAAAAGCATCTGCAGTTGACCGTACCAATTTCTACGGCAATGTTAATGATCATGAAGATATTACAGCCAATATGGTCTCTGCAAAAATTGAAAGTGACCTCTCTGAAAATATCAAATTCACCAATATTTCACGTTTTGGTAAAACTGAAATGGAACGTGTATTGACTGGAGTCAATGCGATTACAGTTCCATCTGTAAATGTCACAGTGAATGCAGATAAAACTTATAGCTATAAATTTAATTATAAGACCCTTGATTTATCTAACCCAGATACTTTTACAGTTGCTCGCACCCGCCAAGGCTTAGATCAAACCAATAAAATACTTGCGAACCAAAGCACATTGAATATCAATGTAAAAACAGGTGACATTGAGCATAATATTGTTGCTGGTTTAGAGCTATTACAAGAACAGCAGTACAACAAGACTCGTAATGTACAAATACCAGGTCAGGTAGCCCCAACCATTCCAGCTGCCAATTTATACAACCCAAACCAAGATACAGTATTACCTGATTTGGTTTACACAGGCGGATATACAGACGCACAAACGGATACAGCGGCACTTTATTTGTTTGACACACTCAAATTTGGTGAACGTTTCCAGTTAAATGGTGGTGTTCGTGTCGATTATTTTGATACTCAATATGATGCACTCGAAGTAAATACGAATTCAACGACATCTGAAATTACAGAAGTACAAACAAATTTAAAAGTACATGATACCTTGGTTAGCTGGAAACTCGGTGGTGTATTTAAACCAACAACCGAAAGTAGTGTTTATGCATCTTATGCTAAATCATTAACCCCTCCAGGAACGGGCTTTGTATTAAGTAGTGCTTCAAATTCAGTCAATGCTGTAACCAACAACCCATCAACCAAACCTCAAGAAACACATCATTATGAGATTGGAACCAAATGGGTTTTAAATGACGATAAAATCATTTTAACTGCCGCGGCTTACCATACAGAGAATGAAAACCAAATCACTCAAGATCCAATCAGTTTAACGTATATTCCTGAAGGTAAAATAACGGTTAAAGGCTTAGAACTTGGTGCTGTTGGACAAATTACACGTGCATGGAATGTCTCTGCTGGTGTTGCTTATATGAACACAGAACAGGAAAATCAGCAGACCTATAACTCTACAACCAAAACATGGACATATACCGATGGCGTTCGTTGGTCGCCAGATTGGACTGCTTCTTTGTGGACAACATATAGCGTTGCTGGCTTTAAAGCAGGTATTGGTGCACGTTATGTAGATGAACAAAAACGTTTGATTACCAATAGTGCAACACCTGTAGTGATGCCAACTATTCCATCTTATGTGGTATTTGATGCAATGGCTGCCTATACCTTTAACAAAAATGCATCAATGACTTTAAACGTCTATAACCTTGCAGATAAAGACTATATCAGCACATTAAATGGTGGCGGTAGCCGTCTCGTTCTTGGTCAACCACGTTCAGCGGCGCTCAGCTTCAACTATAAGTTCTAAATCGATGTGTTAAATCATTAATGATTTAACACATGAAAACAGCCTGTCAGAAAAGTTATACTTTCGACAGGCTGTATTTTTTTGGAAGATTTTAAATATGATGTTGCATATCCCCGAAGTCCTAAATAAACAACAAGTTGCTGAACTACGCCAACAAATACAACAAGCATCAGTCTGGGTCAATGGTATCCAAAGTGCGGGACAACAAGCTCAACAAATTAAAAACAATTTACAAATTGATGTGCATAGTGATGTATATCCTTCAATCAGCCATCGTGTTTTAAATGCCTTACAACAAAACTTACTGCTTCGCTCAGCGGCTCTCCCCCAGCATATTTTATCGCCTATGTTTAACTGTTACCAAAGTCAAGGTAACTATGGCAATCATGTTGATAATGCAATTCAATATTCAACAAAAACTGGGCAAATGATTCGTACCGATGTCTCTATTACCGTTTTCTTATCTGAACCTGATGAATATGAAGGTGGTGAATTAGTCATCGAAGATACCTATGGCAGCCATGAAGTTAAGCTTGATGCAGGAGACGCAATTGTCTATCCAGCAACCAGTTTACATCGCGTTGAACCAGTGACTCAAGGCAGCCGAATTGCGGCTTTTACTTGGATTCAAAGTATGGTGAAAGATGACTGGCAGCGAACCATGCTCTTTAATCTCGATATGACCATTATCAAACTCAGACAACAATTGGGAGACACCGAAGAAGTTGTGAGCTTGACCAGTCATTATCATAATTTATTAAGACAATGGGGCAATTTATAATGTCTCAGCACAGACCATTAGCACCATTAGATGCGATTCCGGCATATATTCAAACCATTCACGACTATCAACAACAAGCTCAACGGCATGTGCCTGAAGATGTGTGGGGATATTTAAATGGCGGTGCAATGCATGAACTTAGTGTGCAAAATAATTGCCAGCAATTTCAAAATATTCAACTAATTCCGAGACATTTAAATGATTTAACACAGGGGAATACCCGTTTTCATTTATTTGGTTTGGAATATCCTCATCCTATTTTTTTAGCACCGATTGGTCATCAAGCACTTTTTCACCCACAAGCAGAGGCTGCTTCTGCCCTTGCTGCCGAAGTGATGCAGAGTAATATCATCCTCAGTACTTTTAGTAATACCGCAATGGATGAACTCACGCACCATAATCCATATAAATGGTTTCAGCTTTATTGGCAGGGTTCTCGAGAAAAATCATCGGCTTTAATCAAACAAGCTGAACAATCAGGTTATCGCGCACTGGTCATCACCGTCGATGCTCCACATGTTGGTATTCGAGATCGAGAACGCAAATTATTCTTCCAATTACCTAAAGATATGCAGCACCCACATACGCCTACACACCTGAGTTTTCCTGATGTATCTCCATCCGAAAGTCAGTTGTTTCAAGGTTTAATGCAAATCGCGCCAAAGTGGTCTGATATTGCATGGGTCATTGCAAATACCCAATTACCCGTTATTTTAAAAGGAATTTTACACCCTGCTGATGCTCAGAAAGCACTTGATTATGGTGTTGCAGGAATCATCGTTTCAAATCATGGTGGACGTATCGTTGATACCACCATCTCCCCCTTAATTGCATTAGAAAAAATCAGAGCAATTGTTCCTGCTGATTATCCTGTACTATTCGATGGTGGTATTCGACGTGGAACGGATGTGTTCAAAGCAATTGCCTTAGGTGCAAATGCTGTATTGATTGGTCGTCCCTACATTTATGGTTTAGCAACAGCAGGCGCACTCGGTGTAGCGCATGTCATACGGATGTTAAAAGAAGAATTCGAAATTACGATGGCACTCATGGGAACAGCAACCATAAAAGACATTAACCAAGACTACATTTATCGAATCTAAGGGTATTTACGGAAAATATTTTCTTCATTTTTCACTATTACGCAAAAAATAGGGAAATATTTTCCATCCATTCGAATTAAAATAAGTTACAGACCTTTGCAGTCGCTTGTATTTTCACCTAGACTGATGTCTATTAGGTGACTCATATCACTGCACAACCGAATAACGCATTTGAATGGTAGATAATGAAAATAAATCACGGCTTTAGCTCTTCGTCTTATTCAAACCATCGTCATGCACTGCTGATGCTGCGCCTTGCGCGCGTATAAATTTTTTAACCTAATTTTTAGGTATTCAATCCCTTATTCGCTTTAAATTGATTCTTATAGACACCATATATATTTATAGCACGTTGCATTTAATCTGAATTTGCAACCCAAGCTATAACAAGGAGTTATCTCATGATGTTGGCTGACCCAAGCAAAAAATACCGCCGTATGTATCAACGTGTGGATTTACCAGATCGCCAATGGCCAAATAATGAAATTAACCAAGCGCCGATTTGGATGAGCACCGACCTTCGTGACGGTAACCAAGCGATTTTTGAACCGATGAATATGGATCAAAAATTAAAAATGTTCAAAATGTTGGTCGGTATCGGCTTCAAACACATTGAAATTGGTTTCCCATCTGCTTCACAAATTGACTTCGATTTTACGCGTAAATTGATTGAAGAAGATTTGATTCCTGACGATGTGTATATCGAGGTTTTAGTCCAAGCACGTGATCATTTGATTGCACGTACTTTTGAAGCGTTGGTTGATGCTAAACGTGCGATTGTACATATCTATAACTCTAACTCACCCACCTTCCGTCAAAAAGTATTGAATGTGGATGCAAACGGCGCAAAACAACTTGCCATTAATGCAGCCAATAAAGTGAAAGAGTATGCAGCGCAATATCCTGCAACCGACTGGATTTTCCAATACAGCCCAGAATGTTTTTCTGCAACAGAATTAGAAGTTGCCAAAGATGTCTGTGATGCAGTCACTGAAATTTGGGAAGCTTCACCGACCAATAAAGTCATCTTGAACTTGCCTGCGACGGTCGAAGTTTCAACACCAAATGTCTATGCCGATCAAATAGAATGGATGCACCGTAACTTGGCACGTCGCGATGGCGTGATTATCTCAGTTCACTGTCATAATGACCGTGGTTGTGGTATCGCCGCCTCTGAATTGGCAATCATGGCAGGTGCAGACCGTGTCGAGGGTTGTGTGTTTGGTAATGGTGAACGTACAGGTAACGTCGACGTTGCTGCAATTGCCTTGAATATGTATACCCAAGGTGTAGCACCTAACTTAGACTTCTCAAATATCAATGAAGTGATTGCAACCGTTGAAGAATGCACAGGTTTACCTGTACACCCTCGTCATCCATATGCAGGTGACTTGGTCTTTACTGCGTTTTCTGGTTCACACCAAGATGCGATTAAAAAAGGTTTTGAGTTCCAGAAAAATGAAGAAATCTGGGATATGCCATACTTACCAATCGACCCTAAAGATTTAGGTCGTGACTATGATGCGGTGATCCGTGTGAATAGCCAATCAGGTAAAGGTGGTATCGCATACTTATTAGAATCAAATTACAACGTGGCATTACCACGCCGTGTTCAAATTGAATTCAGCCAAATCGTACAGCAATATACCGATGAAAATGGCACAGAAATCAACGCCCATGAAATTTGGACTTTATTCCAAAATACGTATGTGGATGTGAAAAATAGTCATTACCAAACAAAACATTATCAATTGTCTGATATTGATGGCAAACAAATCATTGAATTAGACATTGAGATTGATGGTCAAATCCAACGTTTACACGGCGAAGGCAATGGTCCAATCTCGGCAATGTTAGATGCATTACAATTACCAATTGATGTCTTAAACTATGAAGAGCGCAGTATCAGTTCTGGGGCGAATGCCAAAGCACTTGCATTGATTGAACTTCAAGTCAAAGGCACGGGTAAGAGCGCATTTGGTGCAGGGATTCATGACAACATTGTAACGTCATCAATCGAAGCGATTATTGCATGTACCAACCGCTTGATTGAGCAAGGTGTACTGACAACTGAGCAAGTTGCGGCTGCCGCAGTCTAAGTAAAGCTGAGTTGTAATATCAGAAAAAATGACTTTGGAAAGGATACCTGAATTGGTATCCTTTTATTTATTTTCCAAATCCTCCTAAATCCCTCTTTTATTAAGAGGGACTTTAAATATAAGGCGAATCATTACAGTGTCTTTTCCATCGGATTCAGTGGGTTTAGTCACACCACAAAAATTTCAATTTGAGCAACCATTACATCTTGAATGTGGGCGTATTTTGCCACGCTTCGATCTAATGGTTGAAACCTATGGAACACTCAATGCAGATAAATCCAATGCAATCCTGATTTGTCATGCATTATCAGGGCATCATCATGCTGCGGGTTATCATCATGAAGATGATAAAAAAGCAGGCTGGTGGGACAGTTGTATTGGTCCAGGAAAAGCCATTGACACCAATCACTTCTTTATTGTTTCTTTAAATAATATTGGTGGCTGTAATGGTTCAACAGGACCGACCTCACCTAACCCTGAAAATGAAAACCGACCGTATGGCCCAGATTTTCCATTAGTCACAGTTCGTGACTGGGTCAAAACCCAAGCGATGCTGTCAGATGTATTAGGAATTGAGGTTTGGTATGCCATTATTGGCGGTTCATTAGGGGGCATGCAGGCTTTACAATGGTCTTTGGACTATGCTGATCGTTTAAATAAATGTGTGATTATTGCCAGTGCGCCAAAGCTTTCTGCACAAAATATTGCCTTCAATGAGGTTGCTCGCCAATCCATTCTGTCTGACCCTGATTTTCATCATGGGCGTTATTTAGAAAATGATAGTTACCCGAAACGTGGTTTAATTTTGGCACGTATGGTCGGTCATATCACGTATCTGTCTGAAGAAGCCATGAAACAAAAATTTGGTCGTGATTTAAAATCGGGCAAATTTATGTATGGTTTTGATGTCGAATTCCAAGTCGAAAGTTATTTGCGTTACCAAGGCGAACAATTTAGCCGTAATTTTGATGCAAATACCTACTTGATTATGACCAAGGCATTGGATTACTTTGATCCCTCTCGTGAATATGAGCATTCATTGACCAAAGCCATGAGTCAGCCGAAATGCAAATTTTTAGTGGTTTCCTTTACCACTGACTGGCGTTTTAGCCCAAGTCGTTCACAAGAAATCGTGGATGCTTTGATTGATAATCATAAACCTGTCAGCTATTTAGACATTGATGCTGAACAAGGTCATGACTCGTTCTTATTCCCTATCCCACTATATGTAAAAACACTACGTGCATTTTTAGGTGGAGAACAACAGTTACAAGCTACACCGCAGGAGCAGCACTAATGCGTATAGATCAACGACTCGCTGAAAAATGGATCAGCCCGAACTCTAGCGTATTAGACCTAGGCTGTGGTGATGGCGAATTGCTTGCTCATATGAGCAAACAGCACAATATTCGTGCTTATGGCTTAGAAATTGATCAAGAAAAGATTGCAATTGCCATCAGTCGGGGGTTAAATATTATTCAACAGGACTTAAACTTAGGTTTAAGCCGTTTTGCCGACCAATCTTTTGATTCTGTGGTCATGGCACAAGCTTTGCAAGCAGTAGATGCACCCGATGTATTATTACGGGATATGGTGCGTGTTGGTAAACAGGCAATTATTACCTTTCCAAACTTTGCGTATTGGAAGACTCGTTCTTTTCTTGCAATAAAAGGAAAAATGCCTGTTTCGGAAGCTTTACCCTATATGTGGTATAACACCCCGAATATTCATTTATGTACTTTCCGAGACTTTGAAGCCTTATGTGCTGAGAATCGGATTAAAATTATTAATCGACTTGCCGTTAATGGTGACCAACAAGGTAGTGTGCTCAGCAAGCATATGCCGAACCTATTTGGTGAAGTCGCAATTTATCGAGTGAGCGCTCTATGAAAAAGACATTAATCAGCACATTTTTATTTGGTCTGATCAGTATACAAGCGCACGCTGACTATGTTGCTCAACCACAATCTGTGGCAACACAGGCAGCGCGATATTCAGTCATGAGTATCAGTGAATTACAAAGCGCAGCGAAGTCTGGTCAAGCTGGGGCACAGTTTTATTTAGCAACGCGTTACCAATTTGGCAAAGACGTTGCGAAAGATGAAAAACAAGCTTTTTCTTTATTTAAGGCAGCAGCAGATCAAGGTTTATCTGCGGCGCAGTTAAATGTTGGTCGTATGTATGCAGATGGTATTGGCATCAAAAAAGACGAAACTTTAGCACGTAAATATTTTGAGAAAGCTGCGAGCAATGGTGATAACCGTGCAAGTTTCAATCTTGCAATGATGGAAGAACAGAAGAAAAACTTTGTTGGTGCTTACCAGTGGTATGAGCTTTCAACGCGTGATGGCATGCTTGATACCAAAGTGATTAGCCTTTCTGAAGGTAAGAAAACAGCGTTGGCTGCGAACTTAACTCAAGATCAAATCCGTACTGCACGTGATCGTGCAGATAAATGGATTCAAGCGCAATAATCTGATTTAGATCTATTGGATAATAAAAACCGACTTGTGATAGTCGGTTTTTTTATTATAGTGATAACATTCATTCTGAATTAAGTTTACTAAATGAGCGATATAGAAAAGGCCATATTCAAAGCAAAACTAGAATTGGAAACAATAACACCAGAAGAAATCCAAAGATGGGCAATTGAGGCATTAGAAAAAGATCCATCTAATGATTTAGCTCTAGAAATATGCTTTCTATCAACACCACAACAAGTTACAACCTATTTTAATCAATTATCCCGAAGTCTATTTAATACAGGCTTAACAAAGGAATCCGTCAATAACCTCTTAAAAGATTATATTGAAAAACATCTAGAGTTAATCAAAAGCCAAGAGCTTCTATTTCCTTTTCTTCAAAAGCTCTTGGCTTTATCTAAGGCTGTAGAGAATGAAGATCTTTTTGAGTTATTAAATTACTATGATGACCAGTTCTACTTAAGTTTTGAAGGATATACGCTTTCTGAACCAGATGCTGTATTTAAAGATTTCATAAACGATTTAAAAGATTTCTTATCTACACAAAGTTAAAGATATGGGAAAAGAGCAATTCCGCTTAGCTTTCAGAATGAGATAACTCAGCACTACCTTATTCAATAAAAACATCCTAGAATTCCACTCAATCTAAACTAATCTAAAACTGATATGTCTACCCAAGCATGGTTAAACCAAGGCAGCCTTGTCCTTGCAAGTAACAACAAAGGCAAAGTGGTTGAATTTGAGCATCTCTTTCAACAACTTGATCTACCTGTAGAGATTATTCCTCAAGGCAAACTGGATATTGAAGATGCGATTGAAGACGGCCTCAGCTTTGTTGAAAATGCCATTATCAAAGCACGTCATGCATCTAAGCTTTCAGGTCAACCTGCACTTGCAGATGACTCAGGGCTTTGTGTACCCATTTTAGGCGGTGCACCTGGGATTTACTCGGCACGCTATGCGGGTGAGCATGGTAATGATGCTGCCAATAATCAAAAACTGTTGGCTGATCTTGTGCCCTTTCGTAAAGATGGTGAAGCCATTGAAGGCATGTTTGTCTGTGTCTTGGCACTGGTCACACATGCCGAAGATCCACTACCACAAATTTTCCAAGGTATCTGGAAAGGTGAGATCCTAGAAGCAGCACGTGGCGAAAATGGTTTTGGTTATGACCCACTGTTTTGGTTGCCAGAACTCAATCTTTCGAGTGCAGAGTTAAGCAAAACAGATAAAAATAAAATCAGTCACCGTGGTCAAGCCATGCAGCTATTTAAAGCAAGTTTGATCTAAAAATAGCTTGCCCTAGCTAAAACCTAGGGCAAGTGATTTAAATCAAGATTGAATAAAAAACACCCTCTTGTTAGCAAACAATACCTCACTCTATTAAGCATTGATTACAAACCAAAAAGTAAAAAATTCCATTCACCAATACTAATTATTACAACTCTTTGTCGCAAAATTGCAATATAAGTGTCACATCTTTGTCATGCCAAACTGTTGAGATATAAACAAAGTTTGATAGGAATAAAATTATGGCTGGTTTATCAATTTGGCATGTGTTGATTTTTGCAATTGTGGTTATTTTATTATTTGGTACAGCTAAGCTTAAAAACTTAGGCAAAGATGTTGGCGGTGCAGTAAAAGACTTTAAAAAATCAATTAAAGATGATGAAGTGGCTGCACCACTTAATGAGCCTCGTACGATTGATGCTCAAGTTAAGAATGCTGAAAGCTCTGTAAAAAGCTAAGCGAGCGACATTATGTTAGATGTAGGAATGTCCGAGCTTTTAGTGTTCGGCATTATTGCTTTACTTGTACTCGGGCCAGATAAACTCCCCCAAGCTGCTCGATTTGTCGGTAAATGGTATGGCAAAGTGAAGCGACTCGTGAACAATGTTCAAAATGATCTTGATCGCGAGTTACGCTTATCTGAGCTACGTGAGCAAATGCAAAAAGAAATGCAACGTATCAATGAACTTGAACAAAAAATGCAAGCACAGATGACTGAGTTAGAGCAGCAAAAAACTGCAATATTAGAAAAACAATCTGATACGGTTATATCCAATAATAAAAACTTGCAATTAAGTTATCACTACTTAATCAAACCACTTAGATCCATATATCAGCCAAAATTTGCAGCGTTATATATGGAGTCGCCTATTTGTATATCCAAAACACATTTAGCTTCCTCAATTTCTGAATTAAAGGTGGCTATATGAACTCATCAACCCCTCAACTTCCACAGTCAACATTATTAGATACCGATGAAGACGTTAAGCTTGAAGAAATGCCCATTACTAAGCATTTAATGATTCTACGGCAGCATTTATTTAAAGTAGTGGGCATCTTATTAATTTTATTTTTCTGCTTATTACCCTTTGCAAACCGCACCTATCAATTACTATCAGAACCATTAAGAGCTCAACTTCCTGTTAATTCCTCTATGATTGCAACAGATGTTACTGCTACTTTTATGGCACCATTTAAACTAAATTTCTTCGTTGCACTCATGTTGGCTATGCCTTTCATTATTTATCAGATTTGGGCTTTTGCGAAGCCAGCACTTTATGAAAAAGAAAAAGCCTTAGCATTCCCCTTACTGATCAGCAGTATTGTTTTATTTTATGCAGGTATTGCATTTGCATATTTTATTGCGCTCCCTTCGATCCTGCACTTTTTTATGAGTGTATCCCCAGAAACTGTCGCTCCCATGACCGACATTAATAGTTATTTAGCATTTTGTTTGAAGTTGTTTCTTGTATTTGGTCTTACCTTCGAAATTCCGATTATTACTTTATTGTTAATTCTAATTGGTATTGTGAGCACTCAGAGTTTGATTGAGAAAAGGCGCTTTATCGTTGTTGGATGCTTCTTTGTTGCTATGTTTGTCACTCCTCCTGACGCTATTTCTATGATTATGTTAGCCGTACCAATGTGGCTACTTTTTGAATTAGGACTGTTTTTTGGAAAAATTATAGAAAAAAGAAAAAATACTTAAAATTCAATCATCATTAAACAGGTCTACTGACCTGTTTTTTATTTAATTTATTTCACTTATCAATTGAAATTTCACCATTTTGTAATACAAATGTAAATCCTTCGTCACATTCAGCTATTAAGTTTATATGGAGAGATTTTTCAGAACAACTGTAATTATTTTAGGAATATTCCATGACCGAGCTATCGCCATATCATGAAGATCAAGAGTTAGACAACAATACTTCAGATAACATCCACTTCCGCGACATTTTAGAACAGCATATCAGCCGTCGTAGTTTAATCAGTAAAACTGCAAGTGGTGCTGTTGCATTAACTTTAGCATCAACATTAACTGGCTGTAATAGTAGTGACGATAACTCTACAAATAATAGTACTGGAACACCAACAACACCTGTAGATGTGAATAAAAAACCAGAAAAGTTAACATTTAAAACAGTTTCAAAAAATTTGAATGATATCGTTACTGTTCCAGAAGGCTATCAAGCAACTGTTTTATACGCTTTAGGTGATTCAATTAATCCTGTTTATTCTGAATGGGATGATAACAATATTCCGTCAGGTCCAAGCTTTCAATTCCGTTCTGGCGACTGCCATGATGGTATGCATTTCTTCGGATTAAATGCATCTACGCAACGCTTTGATGAGAGTGTTTCTGATCGCGGTTTATTGGTTATGAACCATGAATACATTAACCCAACGTTTTTGCATCCAAAAGGCCCAACAAAAGTCGATGGTCGTCGCCCTGAAGATGAGGTCATTCGCGAAGTAAATGCACATGGTGTTTCAGTTGTTGAAATTAAAAAAGATAAAACAACTCAAAAAGTAGAAATTGTTAAAAGCTCTATTTTTAACCGCCGTATTACAGGGTCTACAGTAATGGACTTTGCAGGTGTTGCAGCAGGTTCAACCCTTCTGTCGACAGCATATTCTCCTGCAGGTCGTCAAACACGTGGTACCCACAATAACTGTGGTAATGGTCATACACCTTGGGGCACCTATCTGACAACGGAAGAGAACTTTATCGGTTATTTTGTGCGTAGCGCAACTGATGATAGTTTACGACGCCCAGAAGAGATCGTTGCGCTTAAACGTTATGGTTTAAAAGCTGGTTCAAGCTCTCGTTATGGTTGGGAAACAGCAAACGGCGGTATTGAATCACAAGATTTATATGACCGTTGGAATACTGATGTCAAAGCAGATCTTGCAACCAAAGATTATCGCAATGGCCCAAATACATTTGGTTGGATGGTAGAAATCGATCCTTTTGATGGTCGCCAAAATCCAGTAAAACGTACATCATTAGGTCGCTTTGCTCATGAAGATAGCGCATGCCGTGCCATCGTTGGTCAACAGCTTGCCTTCTATATGGGTGATGATTCTCGCGGCGAATACATTTATAAATTCGTTTCTGATGCAAAATGGGACAGTAAAGATATCAACGGTGGCTATGCTGCTGGTGATAAATATATGAATGCTGGTAAATTATATGTTGCCAAGTTCAATAATGACGGTACTGGTCAATGGATTGAGTTAGCTTTTGGTAAGAATGGTTTAAACCAAAGCAATTCAGTCTATCCTTTTAGCTCTCAAGCGGATGTCGTAACCTTTGCCCGTTTAGCTGCTGATGCTGTTGGTGCAACAAAAATGGATCGTCCAGAATGGTGTACAGTCAACCCTGTTAACGGCGAAATTTATGTGACTTTAACCAATAACTCTAACCGTGGTTCAAGCTACCCAACTGATGCTGCTAACCCACGTGCTTACGAAGACCTCTATAACAATCAAAAAACACAGAAAGGGAATGTCAATGGTCACATTATCCGTTTCCGTGAAACAGGTGATGTAACCACTGCTGAAAGTTTTAAATGGGACATCTACTTATTTGGCGCAGAAGCATCTATGGCATCAAATATTAACCTCTCAGGTTTAACTGATAATAATGACTTATCAAGCCCAGACGGTATGTGGTTCGATCCTCGTGGTGTACTTTGGATTCAAACTGATGATGGCGCATATACAGATGTGACCAATTGTATGATGTTAGCGGCTTTACCTGGTCAAATTGGTGACGGTACAAAAGCAACAACATCTAATGGTACAGAGACCCTTGTTGGTAAAAAAGTCACTGATGATACCTTACGTCGCTTCCTTACTGGACCAAAGGAATGTGAGATCACAGGTATTGCAATGACACCAGATTACAAAGCTATTTTCATCAATGTACAGCACCCTGGTGAAGACTCGAAAGATTATGCAACACCGAGTAGTAACTGGCCTGCAACACAAACAAATCCAAGTAATAAAACTGCTCGCCCACGTTCAGCGACAGTTGTGATTACACGTAAAGATGGTGGTGTAATTGCAGGATAAAACCTGAAATTATTCTAACAAAGTGTCTATCTTCGGGTAGACACTTTTTTATTTCAACACATCCACGTTTATTTCCATGACAAGCCCCTGCTGTTCACCTTGCTGTGTCTTTTCAATCCACTTCCACTCACTCTTGGTCATGGTTAAAAAGTTTGAACATCGTGTTCCATAAATAGGACTCTGGATAAAAGTTGAAGATAATAATTCTTCCATTTCCACACTTATTCCTGTGTCTGGCAACAAATCTGGAATGATTTTCCGTTCATCTTCCAAAATATCCCAGACTGAATATTGCACATCGGATTCAGTAATTGTTGATTGTTGCAACATTGGTAAAAATTCTTGAGTAAAACGTTTACGCAAATGTTTGGTTTTTTCCCAATCTTCTGACATTAATCCATTGGAAACAACATAAACACCATTGGCTAAGACTTGTGGTGCTTCACCACGATTACTGATATAAACGGCTTGCTCTCGATCACCGACAAATAAATTAAACCCAGCATAATCTTGTTGCTGCTGTTCTAACTGTTGTGCAAAACGGATGGGGGCTAACTCACTTTCTAAAAAAGACTGGATTAAATGCCCGCGTGAAGTTGAATATTGGTTTTTATCTCGTCCATTGCGAAAATTAGTCACGATTGCCCAACGCCCAGACTCAGTAACTCCCATCCATGTTCCACCTGACTGTAAATCTTGCCCAGCAATAATCGAACTTGCTTCCCACTGATGTAAGACAGCACTGGGGCGATAATAGAACTCATCACGATTTGAAATTAAACACAACGGCATATCATCAAGAACCTGCCATGCAAAAGCGACAATACACATTAATTCTGTTCTCACATCTTTACACATTGAATGTACAACATTTTTCACATCATTCCGCTACAATCTGCTCAAAACTTAATTTCAAATTCTAAATTGAGGAACAGCAATGCTGACCTATCCAAATATTGATCCAGTTGCGCTGAGCTTGGGACCAGTCAAAGTGCATTGGTACGGACTCATGTATCTCTTGGCATTTTTATGCGCCTGGGGCTTAGCCTCTTATCGTGCTAAACAACGTGATGGTTGGACTGCCGACATGGTCTCAGATCTGGTGTTTTATGGTGCTTTGGGCGTGGTACTTGGTGGTCGTATCGGCTATGTCTTGTTTTACGAGTTTGGTAAGTTTCTAGAACATCCTCTTTGGTTATTCCAAGTCTGGACTGGCGGTATGAGCTTCCATGGTGGCTTCCTTGGTGTCATGATCGCCATGTTATTCTGGTGTAAGAAATATCAGAAAACATGGTTTCAAACCTTGGACTTTATTGCCCCATGTGTGCCTACAGGTTTAATGTTTGGTCGCATCGGTAACTTTATTGGTGGTGAATTGTATGGTCGCCAAGTTCAAGACCTTAGCTATCCATTTGGGATGATTTTTCCAACTGATCCATTGGGCTTAGTTCGCCATCCGTCACAAATTTATCAAGCACTTTGTGAAGGTCTGATTCTATTTATCATACTTTGGTGGTTTAGCGCTAAACCTCGTCCACGTATGGCGGTTTCAGCATTATTCTTGATGGGTTATGGGGTAGCCCGTTTCTTTATGGAATTCTTCCGCCAACCCGATGCAGATCAAGGTTTCATTCTATTCGGTTGGATGACTAAAGGTCAGATTCTCACAGTTCCAATGTTACTGATTGGACTGTGGATGATGTGGTATGCCTATCAGAAAAAAATCTACGATTGGCAAATTAAAAAATAAAATAATGGGAGCAAATGCTCCCATTTTTAGATCTAAACATTCCCGAGCAAAGCTTTCACAACATCACCCAAGCGTTTACCTTGCGCTGCGCATAAGATTTTCTCATCTGCACTTAGGCTTTGATCATGGCGAGGACCACTGACATGGCTTGCCCCATACGGCGTACCGCCTGTTTTAGTATTCGACAAAGCTGGAATTGAATTGGGCAATCCCATAATTAACATACCATGATGGAACAATGGCGGTAACATGCTGAGTAAAGTACTTTCCTGCCCACCATGCATCGAGCCCGATGACGTGAAGACACATGCAGGTTTATTGTGCAAAGCGCCATTCAACCATAAACTCGTCGTTTGATCCCAAAAGTATTTCATCTCACTCGCCATATTACCAAAGCGAGTAGGTGAACCGAGTGCCAAACCAGAGCAATACGTCAAATCATCCAAAGTACAATAAATATCCCCATCTGCTGGAATGCTTGGCTCTGCTTGCGTCACTACAGTTGAAAGATTAGGAACAGTTCG
Organism: Acinetobacter sp. ANC 4805; assembly: GCF_022549495.1. GTDB lineage: Bacteria > Pseudomonadota > Gammaproteobacteria > Pseudomonadales > Moraxellaceae > Acinetobacter. Next base: position 462,728 of record NZ_JAKZGD010000001.1, on the reverse strand, counting down.
AATACGAGCTGTCATGCCAGAAGATTCAATTCCATCGGCAATTAAATGTGCCATTTCTCGAGTTGAACCATATTTACTGTAATAAAGAACAAGAACGTAAGGTTGCATCACTTTAATGAATTTTGTTAAAAAGAACACTATACGACATTTTTCATCTTTTGAGCTGTAGTCAATCCTGTGCTTACACAGGATTTTATTAAAAATAACTAGGATAGAACCCATGATCTTAAATCGTTATCTAAAAAAACTGCCTTTTTTAGAAAAAACATGGTTTCAATTTATTGTGTTTGTGTTACGACGTTTCGAAGCTGATCGCTGTCGAGAACAAGCAGGTGGTTTAACCTACACCACACTCTTTGCCGTTGTTCCGATGTTGACTGTTTTCTTAGTCATTATCTCCTCAATTAAAGCCTTAGAGCCTGCTCGACAACAATTACAGCAACTCATTTATAGTAACTTTCTACCTAAAAGTACCATCGCCTTTGACAAAGCCTTAAACGCATTTACAGATAAATCCAGTAATCTCACCATTATTGGTGTGCTGTTTCTGTTTGTGACCACTGTACTCATGCTAACGTCTATTGAAAATGTGTTTAACCGTATTTGGCGTGTCAAAGAAACTCGAACAGGTCTTGTTGGTTTTATGCGTTATTGGACGATTATTTCTCTAGGTCCAATTATTCTAGGCAGTGCTTTTGTACTTTCATCTACTGTCGCTTCAATGAATATTCTCAGTAATAATTTTGCAGGCTATCAATTAGATGGCTCTTTCCTTTTATGGCTCATTTCATTCCTACTTACAATTGTCGGCTTTTTCATTTTATATTGGACTATCCCCAATCGTAGCGTCCCTATTCTTTCCGCTGTTATTGCTGCATGTTTTAGCGCAACAGTATTTGAAATTTTAAAACGTTTCTTCGGTTGGGTCATGAGTAATTTCACCAGCTATGAAATTGTATATGGTGCTTTTGCTGCTGTTCCAATTTTTCTACTTTGGATTTATTTGTCTTGGAACATTATCTTATTAGGTGTAGAAGTAAGTTATGCCCTAACTGCTTTTCATTCAGATAAAGAACAAAAGCGTCATCCCATCTTAATGTTATTGGACATATTGGAGTTGTTTTATAAAAAGCAACAAATTGGAGAAAGTGTCAGTGAGCAAGAACTTCTCAATATTATTGGACGTGGTGAATTAGGTCGCTTACCTGCGTATATCTTACAGCTAGAACAGCAAAATTTAGTAAAACGTACCGATAATGATGAATATGTATTGGTCAGAAATCTTGCTCAAGTTGATTTTTGGAGCTTTTTCACAGCACTGCCTTATCCACTACCATTACGTCATGATGTGGCAAATATCTATCAAGATGATGAGTGGATGGAACGCTTAGGTCCATCTCTGATTGAAAGTAACGACTATTTAGCCGCCAAACTTTCCATTCCTCTATCGACTATTTTTGAGCAGAAGTAAAAGAAAAGACCTCAATTGAGGTCTTTTCTTTATTTGCTATCTCGCTCATACGAAATTAGGTAGAAGCTATTTACTATAACAGCACTTGCTCTTAATCATTATGCTTGTACAAAGGTATCCCAATCATATTCACCCGATTGAGTGATTAACTTCATGGTCAATTGATCATTTGCTGTTAATGCGCCTACACCAGCAGGTGTACCCGTCATAATCACATCACCTGCTTCCAAACTAAATGACTGACTAATCTCAACCAATAAAGCACCGACATCAAAAATCATGTCTTGGCTAAAACCATGTTGGCGTTCAACACCATTAATCACCAAAACAAGTTCTAACTCTTGTAAATCGCCAATTTCATCTGCTTCAACCCAGTCTGCCAAAAGGCATGCACCGTCAAAAGCTTTCGCTCGTTCCCAAGGCTGTCCTTTCGCTTTTAAGTCATTTTGCAAATCACGTAAAGTTAAATCCAATCCTAAAGTCACAGCACCAATCGCTTCTAATGCTTTACTAGCATCTGTTTCCTGCGATAATGGATGTGCAATCTGCAAACAAATTTCACATTCAAAATGGCATTCACCCAAAGCCTGATTCCAATGGATACCTTGAGCTAAGCTACTTAGACTACTCGGTGGCTTGATAAATAAAATTGGGCGATCAGGAATAGTATTACCTAGTTCTTTCGCATGTTCAGCATAATTTCTGCCTACACAAACAATTTTTGACGGACGTATGCTCATAAAAGCTCCTTGTTCCTTAAATCGCGAATGAAGTTATTTTTTAAAACTGTTTTCAAATTTGGTTTGATCTGCTGGATCAGTGAATGCACGCTTTGGAACAATAATGACCGTATGGTTTTTCAGCTCTAACATATAAGTCAGTTTACCTATTGCAAAAGATTGTACCTCGGCATACTGCGCTGTTTGTTTTTTGCCTGTTGCATAGAGTTCAAAATGATCCTGATATAGATCAAGACCTTGCTCACTTTTTCCAAATTGATAGCGAACAAATTGACGTTTAAACAACATCGGTAACAACCAATAGCGCATCAATCCCTGCATAATCAGAAAAAAAGCACCCAATGCAACGTAATAACGCCCTACGCCTGAGAAACCCAAATAGATTCCCCAACCAATAATCGCAATACTAATAACAGGCGTTAGAAAACGACTAAAAGTCTTTTTACCAAAAGTGACAAGAGCAAAACCATCTTGTGATTCTTCTAAATTAAGATAATAGCGCACAGATACAGTTGGACGTTGTTCAGACATTTTAGATTTCTAAGATTTGAAAAAACTGATCTATTAGAACATAAATGACTTGAGCGTAAATCAGATTTATAGCGATTTTATACAAAATTCAAATACGGCGTAGCGCTGCTCTAAGTTGCTTTTTAACAAAAAGAGGGAATTTCTAATTCAGTAATAATGAAATTACGCTTAACTGATCAGCATTAACCGCCATAAGTATTTACGTGCATAGATAACGCTTTGTCTAAGGTTTCGATGCTCAAGAAAGTTTTACACAATACGACTGTTTTTTAAACACAAAAACTTTTATTAATAGCAAGGCTCTATCAGTTACTGATAGACGCCACTGACTATATCACTAAGAAAAATCAAAGGAATGTGATGTTTTATTTGAATGGATTTATATGTACAGCCATTTTTTTCAGCATAACACAAAGTTGTTTTGCACAAATCATCACATGGAATGACAATATACCAAGTGCTTTACAACCTTTTCAAAATAATCCACAACTATTGGCAAGTTATACGCAGAATAATATTTTTATTTACCCACATCCCAATACCAAGACCAATGTGCCTACCCTCAAAAGCAACTCACAACCGAGTGTAAACTTTACATCTGCTGCACTCATCGTACCTGCCAATGTACAACAAGTTGCCAAGACATTAACCGACTTTAATCAATATGTCGGCTTGTTTCCAACACTCAAATCTGCAAAGACACTGGAACAATCAGGCAATATTATAAAAATGAAATATCAGGTCTCAATCCCAACGCCCATCCCAGTTCTCAACTTTAATGAAGATGTCACTCTACAACATCAGATTAAATCGAATAGTATTGCCAGTTTAGTGATTGATTCTCCTATTCCATACGGTGTAGGAAAGTTTGAATGGTTCGCCTTAGATGATCATCGAACCTTAATTACGCTCACCCAATGGGGCGATTTAAACCAACCTAAAGGATTTATTTTTAAGAAGATTCTAAATGCAATTCCTGAAGCCAAATTAGGTATTCCAAGTTCAACCAATGCCTTTATCCTAGAATCACTTCGAACACGCTTTATTAAACCAAATATTGTTGCACTAAATTCAGGACAAATTCCAAGTCCACAATTAAATGAAACTCAACTCACTAAAATTGCACAACTGAGTCAAAACGCTCAACAACCTGTCAGCTATCTACATGTTCCAACCAGCATTTTGTATACACATGGGCGGGAAACCATGCGCTTCACGACAACCTATCAATTTTATCAACAGCCACCACAACTATTACATAAATGGTTGAGTCCTTTAGCCTACCAAGAATTATTTCCAAGACAAGTCAAGAAAATCATCACCTCTCCAATCCAAAATCAGGGTCAAGATGCGAATATTCAAGTGAATGTTGGCTTAGGTGTGATTAATATCCCTTTTGCATTTAAGCTGCATTTCAACTATCCAAATACCATTGAGAATAACTTTTATGCCAATGGTGGTGATTTGCGATTTATTAAAGGAAAAATGATTGCCACAGAACTTAATCAAAGTACTTTATTTAAAATCACTAGCTCAATAAAAATTGATGAAAAAGCACCTTTTTTATTAAGAGCGATGCGAAGCCTGCCCTATCATGATGTACTGCCTGCTGTTGGTGGCAATACTGTATTTGTACAAAAAATTAAAACCAAAATATAAGGCACAAAAAAACCGCATTTAAGCGGTTTCTTTCATTTTATCTTTCGATAAATTCAAATTGGTGCGCTCAGAGAGATTCGAACTCCCGACCCCTTAGTTCGTAGCCAAGTGCTCTATCCAGCTGAGCTATGAGCGCATATTTGATGGAGGGCATTATACGCATTTTTTCCCTATTGATAAGTGTTTTTTAATAAAATAGAAATCAAATGGTGATAGATTGATCGTTATGAATTTACAGCACAATAGCTATTATATTTAAAAACAACATAAACAACTGATTTTATTATTAATAAAACAAATGAAGAGCCTTAATTTGAACATCAAATAGATATTTTATAGTTTAACTACTCCAACTTACAGACACAAAAAAACCGCAATTAAGCGGTTTATTTTATTAAGTTGGTGCGCTCAGAGAGATTCGAACTCCCGACCCCTTAGTTCGTAGCCAAGTGCTCTATCCAGCTGAGCTATGAGCGCATTACTTATGTGCCAATTGAGGCAAGTGTTACTTTACAATATCTACTTGGTGCGCTCAGAGAGATTCGAACTCCCGACCCCTTAGTTCGTAGCCAAGTGCTCTATCCAGCTGAGCTATGAGCGCATTAAGTAAAAATGGCGGTGAGAGAGGGATTCGAACCCTCGGTACAGTTACCCGTACGCATCCTTAGCAGGGATGTGGTTTCAGCCACTCACCCATCTCACCGTAACACGAGCGCAATAATACAAACTAAAACTGGTTTACACAAGTCATCATTGTGAATTTTTATGTTTTTTTATTCTAATCAAATACTTTTTGAACGATTTTGGTGTTTTTGGGCATTTTTTTACTTCAACGCTTGTTAAAATAGCACCATCTTCTTTTATTAAGATCATTCGCATAAGCAGAATCTTGCAATCTTTGACGTGCAGTCCTAGGTTGAATGGCTTATGCTAAACCAATCTGCCAGATGTGAACCGAAACGATATGATTAAAAAATGGGCTGATCCCGAAGCAAAAGCAGAAGCTGAACGTTACGATAACCCTATTCCTAGCCGAACTCTTATTTTAAGTACTCTAGAACAATTAAAAACTGCAAAATCCCATGCAGAACTTGTGGATCACTTTAATATTCCTGACCAAAAAAGTATTGATGCCTTAAGTCATCGCTTAAGTGCAATGGTTCGTGATGGTCAACTCATGAAGGATGGTTTTAAATATCAGCCTGCAACAGACTTACCGAGCCATGAAGCAACGGTCTATATCAATAGTAAAGGTCTAGGCACTGCCAATATCGCAGGTCAAGATGATTTGCTTTTACCTGAAAGAGAATTACGTTTAGTTTTTAACGGCGATCGCGTTAAGGTTCGTCAAACCTCTGTTGACCGTAAAGGTAAAGCTTGGGGCTTTATCACCGAGGTCGTACAGCATCGCGTCAAACAGATTATTGGTAAAGTGTCTGAGCATGAGGGTGAATACTTTATTCAACCAAGTAGCCCAAACCAACACCAACCAATTACCCTAGAAAAAGAACTGATTGAACATGCCAATGCCAAAGTTGGCGATATGCTCCGTGTTGCAATTGATGACTATCCAACCCGTGAAGAACTCGCAACAGGTCATATTGTTCAATCTATGGCAGATAAAGCGGATACTGAAATTATTATTCCGCAAACCATTCTTGAGTTTGGTTTACCTTACGAGTTTCCTGAAGCCGTCATCAAAGAAGCTGAAAGTTTCAAAGAACCTTCAGAAAAAGATCTGAAAGGGCGTGTTGATTTACGTGATCTGCCATTAGTGACGATTGACGGCGAAGATGCACGTGACTTTGATGATGCTGTTTATGCTGAAAAACGTGCGGGTGGTGGCTATCGCGTTGTAGTTGCGATTGCAGATGTCAGTCATTATGTCCGTTTAGACGCTCCATTAAATGAAGAAGCTGAAGAACGTGGTACATCCGTTTATTTCCCACACTTTGTTTTACCGATGCTACCTGAAGCATTATCAAATGGTTTGTGTTCTTTAAATCCACATGTTGACCGTCTATGTATGGTTTGTGATTTAAAGCTGTCACGTGCAGGTAAAGTGACGAGTTACGAATTCTACCCATCTGTTATGCATTCCAAAGCACGCCTGACTTATACCCAAGTCGGACAATATTTTGAAGGTGCAACCGATGCGATTCCTTCAGATAAAAGCATTCACAAATCACTGAATACCTTGTTCCAACTTTATCAAACACTCAAAGGTTTACGCGCTGAACGTCATGCAATGGAGTTTGAAACCATTGAGACCTACATGACCTTTGATGAGTTGGGCGGTATTAAAGAAATTCTGCCACGTACTCGTAATGACGCGCATAAACTCATTGAAGAATGCATGTTGCTCGCCAATGTCGCAGCAGCAGAATACGCTTTAGAACATGATATTCCGATGCTTTATCGTGTACATGAAGCACCAGAGTTTTCACGTATTCAGAAGGTACGTGATTTTGTGAAATTGCTCGGTTTGCCATTCCCTGAACAGCCAACACAAGCTGATTATCAACGTGTTATTGAAGCGACCAAAGATCGTTTGGATGCACCGAGTATTCATGCAGTGTTATTACGTTCGATGATGCAAGCCTATTATGGCGCGAAAAATTCAGGACACTACGGCTTAGCGTATGAAGCTTATACTCATTTTACTTCGCCAATTCGTCGCTACCCTGACCTATTGTTGCATCGTGCGATTAAAGCCTATTTAGACAAGAAGGTTTATCCACTTTCGGGTGCAGCTTTGGATGATGCAGGTGAACATTTCTCTCAAACTGAACGTCGTGCAGATGAAGCCTCTCGCAGTGTCACAACTTGGTTGAAATGCCACTATATGCAACAGCATTTAGGTGATGAGTTTGTTGGCATCATTAGTGCTGTCACTGAATTTGGTCTATTTGTCACGCTGAAAGACTTATATGTTGATGGCATGATCCATGTCAGCCAATTGGGCGAAGACTATTTTGTATATGATCAAGCAAGTCAGAGCTTAGTTGGACAGAATCGTGGACAAGCATTTAGCTTGGGCGATGAAGTGAAAATTCAGGTCGCTGGTGTCAATCTTGAAGAACGTAAAATTGACTTTAAGCTCATTCAGCAGTTGACCCATCTCGGTCGTGTGATCCGTCAAAAAGCACCGCGTGCTTCCTCAACTAAAGATCAAACAACCGAAGAGGTGTTTAGCAAAGCACCAGTCAAGGCAAAATTAAGTGAAGATGGTGAAAAGCCTGTTCGGAAGAAGAAGGACAAGAATAAACCGAGCACTTATACGAAGAAGCCAAGTAAGAAAGCATCTGCTAAGCCTGAAACCAAAGAAAAGGCAAAGAAAAAAGTAAAAAAGAAAAAGGCAAATGCGAAAGCTAAAAGTGAGTAATTGACTCAAAGGCAAGTTCAGTGCTGAGCTTGCCCTAATTTTCACAGTTTTATCATTAGAAAATTATACAAACAACCAAATCAACCTTGATTTCCACCCCTATAAGCCCTACATCTATAACTATGTTTAAAGATGATATGGCAAAAATACAATGACACTACAACAAGCAACACTTCCTGTTCCTCAATTTGATCAAATTCAACTTGCCGACTTAAAACAACAAATTGAACAAAGTATCCAAAATGGTCAAACATTCTTAAATCAACTGAATGAAGTTCCACACGACGCTGAAGCACAACTTGCAACACTGACCGAAGTGGATCAACTTGAAAATAACATGAGCGAAGTATGGGGAATTCTGTCACACCTCAATGCCGTCATGAATAATGCAGAAACTCGTGAAGTTTACCAATCACTATTACCGAGTTTGAGCGAATATTATACACAACTGGGGCAACACACAGCCTTGTATCAAACTTACCAACAGCTTCATGATGCTGCTGTTTTTCAAACCCTCAGTGAAGCACAACAAAGTGCGATTAAACTCGCTTTGCGTGATTTCAAACTTTCAGGTGTTGCACTTGTAGGTGAAGCAAAACAACGCTATGCGAAAATTTCAGCACGTTTATCTCAGCTTTCATCTGATTTCTCCAATCATGTTTTAGATGCAACCCAAGCTTACTTCAAGCCATTAACTGAAACACAACTCAAAGGCTTACCACAAAGCAATGTTGAATTATTAAAGCAATACGGGCAACAACGTGAACTTGAACAAGCCGTTGCGACACTCGATTTCCCAGCTTATTTTGCTATTCTCACCTATGCCGATGATCGTGAATTAAGAGAAGAGCTTTACAAAGCCTACGTTACCCGTGCATCAGAACAATCAGACAAAACTGAGTTTGATAATACACCCGTAATGGAAGAAATTCTGAGCCTACGTCAAGAAATGGCACAATTACTCGGCTTCAACAATTTTGCTGAATATTCACTTGCCAGCAAGATGGCACCTGATGTTGAGACAGTGAATCAATTCTTGGTTGATCTCGCAGAACATGCCCGCACCCCTGCACTGGCTGAAATTGCAGAACTTAAAACTATCGCACAACACGATGGCATTGATGAATTAAAACCGTGGGATACAACTTATTACTCAGAAAAGTTAAAACAACAGCAATTCAATCTTTCACAAGAAGCGCTTAAACCCTATTTCCCTGCACATAAAGTGGTACATGGTTTATTCCAAATTGTGCAACGTCTCTACGGTATTCAGATCATCGAACGCCAAGCACCTGTTTGGCAAAATGATGTGCGTTATTTTGAAATTGAAGATCAAGGTCAAGTGGTTGGTGGCTTCTATTTTGACCTTTATGCTCGGAATGGCAAACGTGGTGGTGCATGGATGAGCGGTTTCCGTTCGCGTGTACAGACTGCAAATGGGTTACAAAAACCAATTTGCTATATGGTCTGTAACTTCACTCCACCGATTGGCGATCAACCTGCATTACTCACCCACGATGAAGTGATCACCTTATTCCATGAATTTGGTCATGGCTTACACCATATGCTTACCGAGGTGGATAATATCTCAGTTGCAGGCACACATGGCGTTGCTTGGGATGCAGTCGAGTTACCAAGTCAGTTCATGGAATTCTGGGCGTGGGACAATGAAAGTTTAGACGTATTGAGTGAGCATACTGAAACCAAGCAAACCCTTCCGCAAGAATTATTATCAGCTTTGCTCAATGCACGGTTTTTCCAATCAGGTATGCAAACTTTGCGTCAGATTGAATTTGCCTTGTTTGACTTAACCATCCACCGTCAAACTCCTGCATTGAACAGTCAGCAGATCCAAGCGACCTTAGATGATATTCGCAACAAATTTACCGTTGTGCCAACCGTTGCGTATAATCGTTTCCAACACAGTTTTAGTCATATTTTTGCGGGTGGTTATGCAGCAGGTTACTATTCGTACAAATGGGCAGAAGTTTTAGCCAGTGATGCTTTTGATCGTTTCGAAAGCGAAGGAATTTTTAATACCGAGACAGGAAAAGAGTTTAGACAGTTTATTCTAGCAGTTGGCGGAAAAGATACAGCGCTTGATGCGTTTCGCAATTTCCGAAAAAGAGAACCAAAAATAGATGCATTATTACGCCATCAAGGTTGGACGAACAGTCACAAAACCGCTTAAACTACGTCATTATTATTCACAGGGTGTAATTAACTAACATGAAAAGACAATTCATCGCGGGTGCAAAATGTCCCAAATGTGGAGCGTTAGATCGTGTTGTTAAAATCATCACTGTGGATGACGAATGGATTGAATGTATCGAATGTGCTTATAGCGAAAAACGCCCAACCCATGTGGAAGAGCAGCAACCCGCTGAGCCAGATGAAATTGGGGTGATACAATTCAAACCTCGTCATTTTGACTAGAAGGTTAAAAATAATGTCCACATACCAAACTGAAAATTCCAAATTATTATGGATGATAATTGGCGGAATTAGTGTTGTTGTGGTTCTGTTCATTGCTGTCCAATGGTTTTTATCACAAAAAGATCAGCAATCAACAACCACAGCTATGCAACCTGTTACCGAAAAAGCCATTACATCACAAACAGAGGCAGTTACCTCTGAAGCAACGACTGCCACAAGTGAGGCTGTTGCACCAGTACAATTAGTCGAAGAATCGATTGTTAAAACACCTCTACCAACAAATGATAGTTTAGCAAAAGAAGAAATTGCGAAATTAGATGATATTCATCAACAACTTCAAGATCAACGATATGAACTTAAGCAGCAACATAACGACATCGATACATTACTCAAACTGAAAGAAGACCAAATTAAATTAATGGAAGCAAAAATCGCTGCTCAGGATAAATCTTAGAACCATAAAAGCTTTAATGTTATTTAAAGCTTTTGATCAACATTAAGAGAAAACTCTCTGATTTTAAATTCAGTATTCTAAAGTGAATGACACAATTTTCTAACCAGAGAAATTTTAATGGGAGTACATCAATTCTCTTAAATAAATAGGATGATCCCAATGGAAAAGTACATTCCCTTAATTCACCGACAAGCATAAAATACCTTCAGTCTCTCAGACCTGTAACTGATATGAACGATCATCAAACTAATCGCAATCTTTTTTTAGCGATTGGTTGTCTTACGACTTCTGCCCTCCTTTTTTCAGTCATGGGCATCTGTATTCGTTATGCATCACATACTGTTGATAACTACACCATCGTTTTTTTCCGTAATGTAGTTGGGCTGATCCTATTTTTACCTTTTATTTTTAAACAAGGTATGGGATTTGTAAAAACAGAAAAACTTTGGATGCATACATGGCGCAGTATTGTGGGACTTGCCGCAATGTATGGATTTTTTTATGCAATTGCTCATTTAAAATTATCCAATGCTATGGTGTTTACTTACTCATCTCCTATTTTTATTCCACTGATTGCATGGTTATTTCTGAAAGAAAAAATAACTAGATCAATGCTCTATGCGGCTGCTTTAGGGTTTGTTGGCGTATTCTGTGTTGCAAAACCCGATCAAGGCTTACTCAATTGGATTTCAGTGGTTGGAATCGCCTCCAGCCTACTCGCTTCAATGGCTTTTGTAACTGTACGTGCACTGACGAAAACCGAACCACCTGAGCGGATCGTATTTTATTTCTGTTTTATTGGCTCATTACTCTCCATTATTCCAATGTTTTGGGTTTGGCGACCATATTACCTACAAGAACTCATCTTTTTGATTAGTGCGGGTATTCTTGCCAATATCAGCCAAATTTTTATGTCTCACGCCTATCGACTTGCCCCAGCAGGACAAATTGCACCTGTGAATTACATGGCGATTATTTTTGCAGGAGTTTGGGGCTTCTTACTTTGGAATGAAGTGCCTGATTTTTATAGTGTGATTGGTTTTTGCTTTATTTTATTGGCTATTATTTTGTGTAGTCCGTTGACTCAACGTCAAAAGAAAATGATTCAACCCTAAAATATTTGATCTTTAAAAGTGACTTATCAACATGGATAAGTCCAAAGCATTTTTACATCTTAAAACTAAAAAAGCACCCGAAGGTGCTTTTCTTGTTTCAACTTTTAGTGCTTATACCAACCAAACATTTGGAAGATATATGGTGCATAAGTCACCAACACCAATGATGAGAATAATACAATAATTGGCAATAACCAACGCTCATAACGATAGTAGAAACTTGTATATTTCTCTTTCGCTTCCTTATCGGCAGCCGAGACTTCCTCATCCCCAACGGAGAGTCGCGTCAGCAAATGGTTCAATGCAACAGGTGGTGTTACATAACCAAATTCAAATGCAACCAATACGATCATCCAGAAGTGGATCGGATGAATACCATTCTCGTAGGCCACAGGTGCAACTGTCGCAGCAACCAGAATCACCGCACCAAACGGATCAGTCGTCATACCAATAATGGCAAGTAACAATGCAATGAAGGCTAGTGAAATATAGATATTGCCCAAGTGTGTTGGTAATAACTCAACCACTTCAGCACGTTCAATCAGACCACCGACACTCGCAGACAATGCCATAAGCAGAATCAATGCACCGATATGACCAACTGTTTCTGAGGTTGCAAAACGTATAGCCCCACCGAAACCAAAACTCTTACTGCCATGAGGATCATGGGTTTTTAAGAAATCTGATTTTTGCTCGTGTTCACGAACCAATGCTTCATGTTTAACATCGACCACAGCCGCTGGAGCAACTCTTGCTGCAAACAATTTGTCAAACAGAATCATTGCAATCAACACCAACGGTAAAATCATTGGTGCTGTAAACTCATTGATCGATGTATCTAAAGCAAATTTATAGAACATCACAACAGCGAAACCAATGATCACATATGGAATCACAGGTACACATGCACGCAACATTCCTGGAACAGCAACTTTCGGAGAGTTTACACGGAATTTCTCTTCAGCAAGAATCAATGAAACGCCAAGGAAAATAAATGCGGTTAACCAGAAGACATAAATACCATGGTCAAATAACTCAGTAGAAGTTACATGACGACTATCGAGCATCGAAATCAAAATTACAAGTAAGCATGGACGAATCACCACACCTAAAGAACCCGACATTGCCGATACAGCTAATGCATATTGACGGCGTGCACCAGAGTTCCAAACCTCTTTATAAATGATTGCACCTGCTGCAATAACGAAAATACCAGAAGCGCCTGTATATGCTGTTGGAATTGCCGCTGCAATTAAGATTAACCAAGTTAAAGTTTCAGGTGCTAGATTCCACGGACGCAGGATATTTAAGAATAAATCCATCACACGCGTTTGGGTCAGTAACATACCTGCCCAAATAAACAATGCAAGGTTTAAGAAAATACCAGAGAACTCAACAATAATTCCCAAGTAGATCCCTTGCCCCATTGGATAATCCATGAAGAAAGTAAAGATTATCCCCGTGATCAGTGACATCTGTGCATACAATGGTACGCTCAACACAGCCAAACCAAAATTACCTTTAGGTTGTGCTGTTTTAGGAATCAAGAATAATTGTACTAAGCTGATTAAGGTTAAAGAGACAAAAAGCGCTATCCATAACCATGAAATCGCTAATGTTTTTGAAGTCAATTCTACGCCAGAATTCAGCAACGAGTTATACTGACTAATTGTCGATAAACTCAGTAAGGCATTACCTACAACCATAAATGCTGAATAGACACGATAGTCCATCTTCGTTTTAGGTGCACGTAAACCAATGTGGTGATAACGTAAAGAAGCTGTGATAGAGGTGAACAACACCATGATCAGTAAAAGTACAGTCTGATTTTCAGAACCTAACTTAAAAATACCAAAGAAAGTGGTTTCAACTTGACGATAAGTACGAATACTTGGATGAGCATCCAAATGTTTCATGGCTTTATCGTAGAATTGATATTTTTCTTCACACTGTTGTTGTGCAGCTAATAAAGAAGCGCGTACATCTGATTCAGATGCTGTACCAAACATACTTGCAAACTCATCAGCAGCATTTGCTTTCATCTGCTCTTGAACTTGTGCTTCAATATTAGGATGTCGATCACAAGATGGTTTTTCAGGTTCAGCTCGTAAAAACGAATACTGCATTCCTATTTTTTCATCACCGTACAAACGCTCCCCCATACGGAGCATTTGACCGTGAATCATCTCGCCAGTACCAATAAGCAAAGTCATTAGCAACAAAGCAAGAATGATGAATGTTGATATCCAATCATTCCAGATATAACCCAGTCGGGCTAATCCAGACTTTTTCTCTTGATCATTTTGCATGTCTATTCCAGTTTATTGTTATCAACACCCATCCAAAGATGTTGAATCATGCGATGTCCATGGTTGATAGATAAGTGAATTTACCCTCTTCGTAACCAATCCCTTTTAACCGCCTAAATTTGCAGCAATCTTTCCTAAAAAAGAATGACTGCAATCACTTTTTTGTTGGTTTTTTTTATCAACTAATATGTTCTCTTTGCAAGCGCCTAAAAAATAAATAGCCCAATCCGCATAATAAGCCACCAATTGCACCAACTAAATGGGCTTCAGTTAATACTGGACTACCAATCAATTGAGCTGTATTTGTTTGACCAAAGGTATTTTCCCATATCAATTTTGCAATGATCAGAGATAGAACCAATACAGCAAATTTTTTTTCTTTAGGGTATTTCAAGTACACAAGACCGACAGCAACATACAATCCATGCAAAACACCAGAAAGCCCAGCATAAGTGTCAATATAAGATAAATAAAAATAAAAGGTGAGACTGATAAACAGAGGAAGAATTAAAAGTAGAGCACACAGATGCCAATTACGTACATGAGGGAAAATGAAAGGTAAACATGCGAATGCCAACATGTTCAGGAAGAAATGTACCCACCCCATATGAACCCAATGTGCTGTCCATAATCGCCAAAACTCTGTGAGTAAAGCAGGTTTCCAATAAATAAAATGATCAGGAAAGACTTGTAAACACGCTGACATTGAAACACATACAGCGATCAAAATGACTTTCCGCATCCTTATTTGATCATTCATTGAGTACACCTCATGAAAAAAAGACCTTTTACACATTTAAACACTAAGATGGTAAAAGGTCATTTCATTCAGATTATTCAGCAGATTTATTTTCTGCTGGTGCAGAAGCTCCACCGTCAAATAATTCATCTAATTCAGATGAACTTTCTTGCTTGTCATCCCAGAAAGAAGTGAAACCTTCATCGCCAGCACGAACGCCAGTATTCTCCGTCCAATAACGATCAGCAATACCTCGTACCATCAAACCAGCCATTTTATCAATCAATCTAAATTGAGGATTTGCTGGTTTATCTTCACCCGTTGCAGCAGCATAAGAGCGGAATGCATCACGAAGTTTTGCATCATCTCCACTTGCTTGAGCAGCTACGGCATATAATGCATGTGATAAACGAACACCTTTTTTCTCGCCAATTTGCATCGATTCTTTCATCGTTGCATACGGCTCAGGCTTACCATCCCCTGCACCTGGTAATAAAGTCCAGATGACAGCACGAGTCGCCATTGGCGCACCCCAGAATTTTTCATTGTCCAAGCAAGCCATACCACGCTCAACAATACCTGCAATATCTTTTGGTACGTTCACCGCACCACCAGAATTAATATCATTGGTCATTGCTTGTAAACCACTCACCATCCCTAATAGATAAACTGTTTGGTCTAAATCATTACGCATCGTTGGACATGAGTCGCCCAATTTATATTTATATTTTGCTTCCCAACGGTTAGCGAAAAGTTGATAACCTGCATATTGACGTTCAGCAGCGATACCCGCCCAACGCTTTTGTTCAACACGCGCATCTTGAGCTTCAGATACATGACCTGCTTTAGAAGCACGCAAATAGCGTAATTCTGCTTCCAATGCTTTATTTTCAGCACAGATACCTGCAGAGGTATATAGTAGTACTGCCATACGTGTCGGGTCTGCACCCATATCTTTGGTTGACATCACAGCAGGAGTTAAGGCATTCCCTGAGTTACACACCATTTCAGCATCATCCATTGCCAAAATCGGTGGAACAATATGATTTTCACTAAAACCTAATGCAATATTAGCCCCTGTTTTAATGACTTGTGAACACCCTGATAACATTGATGTTGTAAGTAACGCAACCGCCACACCCTGTCCCATTTTATGGAATTTAGACATTCTTCCTGTCCTCTAATTAATTTGTTTTTCCTTTTAGACGTACCTTATCAGATGCAATACTTGAATTAAAGAGTAATTGCTCTAAATTAACATGTGCATTTTGACACAATTCACAGATAAACGAATTGACAGAGAGTTGAAAATACAAAAATTTTAGGCAAAAAAAAGTAGCATTGCGACGGTTCAGCACATGCTACTTATTAACTGGTAAAACGTGAAACTCTTTATCTTTTAATTATGTTGAAAGTAATCCTTGAGTAATGTTCCTGCTCTTCCTACAACGATTGCCATAACAATCGCAATTACTAGAAACATCCACATTGAAATCTCCATAGAGACCTCCTACAACATTGCGTGTCTATTTTTGATAGACACTAGATTGGCGTTCGCCATCAGTATTCATGGGAGTATGATATATTGATGACACTTTCAATCTCTTTCTCTTGTTCACAACAACTTTTGATTGATGTGATTCAAGAAGTTCCCTGAGTAAAGTTCCTGCTCTTCCTATAACAATTGCAAAAATGATTGCAATCACCAGAAACGACCATGTTGGAATTTCCATTACTTTGGACCTCCACCACACTTTACGTTGGTGTTTGTACTTTAACGAAAATAAATGTAGCTTGACCGCCATATTGTCTGACAATCATGATTTTCACGAATTTTTAGAGTATTTAATCTAACAATTTAAACTCAATGAACCTTTAAAGCACATAAATAATTGAAATTTAATTATTTATTAATTATATACAATTGTAGAATTGTCAAACAATCACACTAGTTTTACCAGTAATTTTAAGTTTTTCCACTGTAGAAGTGGCAATTGATCCCACCAAATCGTGAGAGGTTGATACTGAGCATCAGAAAAATAGAGTGTGATATAGACTTGATGATCAATTATTTTGCTAATTTTTCTACGCTGAGTTTCTAAAGATGGATCAGAAAACCTGAATGACCAGTCTTGCTGATCTAAATATTCAAAATGCTTTATATAAGGCTGTTTTAAAAAGTAAGACCAAGTAAGCCCCATAATAAAAAGACTAAGCAGCCAAAATGCCAAAGACAGTAATTGGTAAGTTAAACTTAAAATGACTAGAAAAATAAAAAGTTGCAATACGAACGAAAATCGACTGTATTGCAACTCAAAAACACGATTAGCCATGGACGTAATGTTTTAGTTTTAAAATAAAAATTTTTATCTCAACACGAGGTGGCTCACCCACTTCCATAAACCAATCCAATAAGTCTGGATCTTCTTGATCAACCAACTCAGCAAATAACGCTTTTTCAGCAGCATTAGCGATGAGGTAATGGTTTTTAACATAAGGATCAAAATACACATCAATTTCTTTTAAACCGCGACGTGCGCGATAAATGACCTTACGTTCTTCTAGCGTTATTTCATCAGACATTATTTGTTCCACTATGCAACAATTTTCCCACATAGTGTACCCGATCCCCCATTAACTTCGCAGCGTTTTTTCTCAAGTGACCAAATACATCAATCAAATTGAGCATTGATCACATTGTTCACTATTTTCGATTTCTTGTATCGTGATGATGATCGTTTAAATCCAATGACTAGGGAAAAAATAACAAATGCAATCAGGTGCAATTCGTCCAATTCCAAATATGTTACCACGTAAACTATTTACTTCTGATCATGAAGCATTTCGCGAAACTGTGCGTAAATTCTATGAAAAAGAAGTTGTGCCAAATATTGAAAAATATGAGAAACAACAACATGTTGATCGTGATTTATGGAACAAAGCAGGTGAACTAGGCTTACTCTGTACCACAATGCCAGAACAATATGGTGGCTCTGGGGTTGACCGTTTGTACAGTATGATTCTCATTGAAGAACAAGCTTATGCAATGGACTCAAGTACAGGTTTCTCATTACATTCCGATATCGTTGCCAATTATGTCAATAACTTTGGTAATGAAGAACAGAAGCAACATTGGTTGCCAAAAATGGCAACAGGTGAAACCGTGACCGCAATTGCAATGACTGAACCGGGCACAGGTTCAGACCTTCAAGCCGTCCGCACCACAGCTGTACTTGATGGTGATGAATATGTGATTAATGGTTCAAAAATCTTTATTACCAATGGTTATTTATGTGACATGGCAATTGTCGTCTGTAAAACAGGCAACAATGAAAAAGGCTCAGCAAATTTATCATTAATCATCGTTGAAGCTGATCGTGCTGGTTTTAGTAAGGGTAAACCTTTAAATAAAATCGGAATGAAAGGACAAGATACTTGCGAATTGTTCTTTGACAATGTGCGCGTACCTAAGGAAAACCTACTTGGTATGGAAGGTATGGGCTTCATCATGTTGATGAAAGAATTAGCATGGGAACGTATGTTGGTTGCGATTATTTGCCAAGCAGGTGCAGAAGCAGCATTTGCGCATACTGTTCAATACACCAAAGATCGTAAAGCATTTGGTAAAGCAATTAGTACTTTCCAAAATACACGTTTTAAACTTGCTGAGTTACGTACAGAAATCGACTTTTGCCGCACTTATTTAGATCGTTGTATGGAACTACAATTAGAAGAAAGCTTAGGTGTCGACGCTGCTGCAGCTGCTAAATACAAAATCTCAGATATGTTCTCAAAAGTTGTAGATGATTGCTTACAATTACATGGTGGCTATGGCTACATGCTGGAATATCCGATTGCACGTGCCTATATCGACAACCGCGCCAATCGTATCTATGCAGGCACTAACGAGATCATGAAAGAATTGATTTCTCGTACGCTATAATATTCATCATCCATAAGAGGATAGCATTACTCTGCTATCCCCTTATTCTTTATTTTTGTTCAGTCTTTTCCATAGGCTGAGCTGGTACAGCAGCTGGATTCATTCGAGCCATCAATTGCTTGACAGTTGGATTATCAATATGTTGTTGCATTGTTGTATTTAAAGCCGTACGTGCATTTTGTGTGGTGAAATGAGCAACCTCATTACCAATTTCGCTGGCTTTCTTTGCCCATGCCTGACCTTCAATCGACTGATAAAAGGTTAAAGCAGACTGTAATTCTTTTTGACTAAATGTTTCAACATAACGCTGAATAATAAATTGCTTACGCTGTTCACTATTTAAATTTTTAGTTAAATCTGCATAAAAATTTTCAGGCATATCTTTCGGCAAACGCATCCGAATTTGCTCTAAAATCATTTTATCTGTGTTCTGTAAACCTTGTTCTGTCCCATCAACAGATACCAATTTCTGAGCAATCGCTTCTTTCTGTTTTACATCATCAGCAAAAACATGAGTACTGAATAATAATGTCCCCAAGATCAATAATTTCTTCATTAAGCTATCCCTGATTTTGAATTCTATATCGCGGTCAATATACGCGATATTTATAAGATTTAGATGACTATTGTAAATAAAAAACCCTATGCATGCATAGGGTTTAGAATCATTCCAACAAAGCTTATGATACTAATTTTGGCTTACGATTAGTTTGATCACCACGCTTCTGAAATTGTAAAACGTCATCATTAAACTTAGCATCTTTCAATTCTTTGCGATCGGCAAGATAGTTATTTGTGATCTTCCACGGTGCTTGTTTACCTTGTTTAGGCATCACATCAGCCGCACGTGCGATATAGCCAGAAGACATTTTACCCATGATCGTGTCATTTTCACGCTGTAAAGGATCAGCATGTGCAATCACTTCATCAAAACCATTTTTATCCATGTGATTGATCAGACGACAAATATAATCAGCCGCAATATCAACTTTTAATGTCCATGAAGCATTGATGTAACCAATGATCATCGCCATGTTAGGGACATCACTCACCATCACGCCTTGATACAGCATATGTTGAGATGTGTTCATTGGCTTACCATCAATTGAACCTTGCACTCCACCTAAGATCTGAATCTCCAAACCAGTTGCTGAGATCACAATATCCGCTTCTAAATGTTTTCCAGATTTTAATTGGATACCATTTGCAGTGAATTTTTCAATTTGATCTGTCTCAACACTTGCTTTGCCTTCACGTAAAGATTTGAATAAATCACCGTCTGGCACAACACATAAACGTTGATCCCATGGATTATAGCTTGGTGTAAAGTGTTTCATATCCACTTTACCTTTAAGCTGCAATTCAATGCCTTTCAACAATAAACGACGTACAGTTTTCGGATATTTTTGCGCTAATGCATAAATACCACGTTGCATACCAATATTACGTGCACGAGTAAATTTATACGCCGTTTCCTCAGACATAAATTTACGTGTTTTCTCATAAATAAAGTCAATTGAAGGAATCGTTGCAATATAAGTTGGTGAACGCTGTAACATCGTGACATGCCCTGCTCCACCTTTCACCATTGAAGGTACCAGCGTAATTGCCGTTGCACCACTACCAATGATGACAACCTTCTTACCAGTGTAATCTAAATTTTCTGGCCAATGCTGTGGATGAATAAACTGACCTTTGAAATCTTCTTGTTTCGGGAATTTAGGTGCATAACCCTGATCATAGTTATAGTAACCAGTACAACCCATTACAAAGTTTGCAGACCACGTTTGTTTTTTCTTGTTGTTATCTTCGATCTCCACTAACCATTTTTTCTTTGTAGAATCATAGTTTGCTGAAAGAACACGATGACCAAAGTGAATTTTATCTTTTAACTGATTTTCACTAATCACATCACTTAAATAACCCTTAATCTCAGCACCGCTAGCTAATACTTTGTCTTTTGCCCATGGCTTGAAGTTAAAACCAAACGTTGACATATCAGAGTCTGAACGAATACCAGGATAACGGAATAAATCCCAAGTTCCACCGAAACTTTCACGACGTTCTAAGATTTCGAATTTACGTTGTGGACAGTTCTTAGAGAGATGCACAGCTAACCCTATTCCAGAGATACCTGCACCAATAATTAATACATCAACTTGCTTTTCCATTTTTTTTATACCCTGTGTAAATCATGTCTTTATTAAAGCACAAATCTGACAATACACAATGTCAAGTTTAGTCATTCATCGGTTTTTTTATATCACTTCGGGACATTTTGTAGAAAATTGAGGAGGAAAAATCTTGAGATTTTTGCTTGGATTTCTTTTATTAGAGGTTCTTAGTTAAAAGAAAAGATAGCAGTGTTTAGCACTTTATCTGCTCGAGTTCATTAGAAAAATGATATTTAAAATATTTATAAAAATGAAACCATTCTAGAATGTTATTATGCTTGAATGGCTTAAAAGATATTAAAATGAAATCAACAATTTAAAATAGATTAATTAGCTTTATCTTCCCAAAATTTTGCAGTATCTAAATTTTGTTCTACACCTATTCCATATTGATACATAAACTCCATCTCTCTCATAGCCTCTTTACTTCCTCTAGCAGCAGATTTCTTAAGCAAATCTAATGCTTGCTCAATATTCTTTGTAACCCCCTCACCATTACGATATAACCTAGCTAAGCCAACCATAGAATCAATATGATCGAGTTCTGATCCCTTGGAAAACCAAATAAACGCTTTTTTATAATGATCTTCAGCATCTATAGGATCTGTATCTTCAACCAAACCTGCATACATTGCATACCCGTCACCTAGCCAATACATAGCATTTACATTACCATTTTCAGCAGACTTCATCGCCCAAGATTCGGCTTGAACTTCATCTTCCTCAATCCCATAACCATGTATATAAACGTCTGCTAATTCTAATTGTGTTGATGAATCACCATTCTTTGCTTTAATTAATAGCTCATTTGAGAAGGTTGGATTAGCTGATGTATGCATAGAGAAAATTATTCCTAAAATAATAGATATGAACCCGAAAATTTTCATTTTCTGCCTTTAAATTAAATTTGTTTTTCGTTCTTTGAGTTTTAATAATACTTTATAAATATGAACATCATGAGTCTATCTAACCAACTTATAACGATTTAGACAGAAATTAATAGCTTTTTGACACTGAAAAGCGGTCTTCTTTAAATATTCAACAATAAAAAAGACCGGCTATTACACCGGTCTTTTTTGGAACAACTGACTGTTCTACACGTAGAAGTATTATTTTACTTCACGGTCAACGAGTTCAACGTAAGCCATCGGTGCAGCATCACCTGCACGGAAGCCCGCTTTAAGAACACGAAGATAACCGCCGTTACGTTCTTTGTAACGAGGGCCAAGAACGGTAAATAATTTACCAACAGTTGCTGCTGAACGAGTACGAGCAAACGCTAAGCGACGGTTTGCAACAGTATCGTTTTTAGCCAAAGTGATTAAAGGCTCAGCAACGCGGCGAAGTTCTTTCGCTTTAGGCAAAGTTGTTTTAATTAACTCATGCTCAACTAAAGCATTTGTTAAGTTTTGGAACAACGCCTTACGGTGGCTGCTTGTACGGCCTAATTTCACACCACTATTACGATGACGCATGGTGATAGTCCTACTTAATTAACGGCTACGATAGGCAAAACGGTCATCCATACGGAGACTAGCTGGTGGCCAGTTCTCTAAACGCATGCCGAGTTGTAAACCTTTCGATGCCAAAACATCTTTGATCTCAGTTAACGATTTTTTACCTAAGTTAGGAGTTTTTAACAACTCAACTTCAGTACGTTGAACAAGATCACCAATGTAGTAAATATTTTCTGCCTTCAAACAGTTAGCAGAACGAACAGTAAGCTCGAGATCATCTACTGGACGAAGCAAGATTGGGTCAACTTCTTCGCGAGGCTCTTGAGCAACAGGAGTTTGGTCTTTCTGAAGATCAACAAAAATTGCAATTTGTTGTTGCAAAATTGTTGCCGCTTTGCGGATTGCTTCTTCAGGATCAACCGTTCCGTTAGTTTCAAGATCAATCACTAACTTATCAAGATCGGTACGCTGTTCTACACGAGCATTTTCAACTGTGTAAGACACGCGCTTGATTGGGCTATAAGAAGCATCTAACTGTAAACGACCTACAGGACGTGTTTCACCTTCAGGGAAACGTGAGTCAGATGTCTCATAACCACGACCTTGAGCTACTTTAAGGCGCATTTTTAATGAACCAGAAGAACTCAAAGTACCGATCAAATGATCTGGGTTAACCACTTCAACATTATGAGGTAAACGAAGGTCAGCTGCTGTTACATCACCTGCACCTTGTTTCTCTAATGTTAAATATGCTTCATTTTGATCGAACAGCTTAATAGACAATCCTTTTAGGTTCAGCAAGAGCTCGACGATGTCCTGCTGCAAGCCTTCTAAAGTACTGTACTCGTGCTCGACGCCTTCTATCTCAACTTCAACCACAGCAGCGCCAGGTAAAGAAGACAATAGAATGCGACGTAAAGCATTACCTAGAGTATGACCAAAGCCACGCTCTAAAGGTTCAAGAATCACTTTTGCCGAGGTCCCGCTCACCGCTTCGACCTTGATCGCTTGCGGAGTTAGAAACTCGTTTGCAGTACGCGTCATTTATTGCTACCTCAAGGATTATTTAGAATACAATTCTACAATCAAGCTTTCGTTGATTTCAGCAGGTAAATCAGAGCGATCTGGTGCAGCTTTAAACGTACCTTCCAACTTAGAATGATCAACTTCCATCCAAGCAGGAATACCACGTTGAGCAGCTAATTCAATAGCGTTTTTAATACGCAATTGTTGTTTAGCACCTTCATGCACTGCAATTACATCACCCGCTTTTACTTGAATAGACGCAATGTTTACACGACGACCATTTAAAGTAATAGAACGGTGAGATACTAATTGACGAGCTTCTGAACGTGTAGAACCAAAACCCATGCGATAAACTACGTTATCAAGACGGCTTTCAAGCAATTTCAACAAGTTTTCACCTGTTGCGCCTTTCACACGAGCTGCTTCTTTATAGTAGTTACTAAATTGACGCTCTAACACACCGTACATACGACGTACTTTTTGTTTTTCACGTAATTGTAGTGAATACTCAGATTGCTTACCACCACGAGCCTGACCATGTTGACCAGGTGCTTTATTGTGTTTTTTGGTTTTTACATCAAACGGTTTAACGCCTGATTTAAGTTGCAGGTCTGTCCCTTCGCGGCGAGAGAGTTTGCATTTTGGACCAATATAACGAGCCATGAATGTTTCTCCTTACACGCGACGTTTTTTAGGTGGACGGCAACCGTTGTGAGGAATTGGTGTCACATCGGTAATGCTGTTAATCTTATAACCCACTGCGCCTAATGCACGAACCGCAGACTCACGACCTGGACCAGGACCTTTTACAAGGACGTCTAGGTTTTTCAAACCGTAATCCAAAGCTGCTTTACCAGCAACTTCAGCAGCTACCTGAGCAGCGAACGGAGTTGATTTACGTGAACCACGGAAGCCTTGTCCACCTGAGGTAGCCCAAGCCAATGCATTACCTTGACGATCGGTAATCGTTACAATGGTGTTATTAAAAGACGCGTGAATGTGTGCAACACCTTCAGAGACGGTACGAGTGACCTTCTTGCGTGTGCGAGTATCTTTAGCCATCTTTTAGCTTCCAGAAATCTTACTTTTTAATCGGTTTGCGCGGACCTTTACGGGTACGTGCGTTAGTTTTGGTGCGTTGTCCGCGAACAGGCAAGCTGCGACGATGACGAAGACCGCGGTAGCAGCCTAAATCCATTAAACGTTTGATGTTCATGGAAATTTCGCGACGTAAATCACCTTCGGTCGGAACCTTAGCAACTTCTGCACGAATCGCATCAAGCTGAGCATCATCTAATTCACGAATTTTTGTAGTTTCAGTGATACCTACAGCAGCTAAGATATTCTTAGCAGTATGGCGACCGATACCAAAAATATACGTGAGAGAGATAACAGCATGCTTGTTATCCGGAATGTTTACACCGGCAATACGAGCCATTCAATTTTCTCCAAAAAGGCAGTCAAGATAATCAACCGCCCCACAAAAATCTTGAGGGGCGGATAATAACCTAATTAGCCTACTGAAATCAACAGGTCTTAATTAAATTAACCTTGACGCTGCTTATGACGAGGTTCTGCGCTACAAATCACGCGAATAACCCCATTACGACGGATAACTTTACAGCTACCACAAATTTTCTTTACAGAAGCTTGTACTTTCATGATGAAACCTCTAAGTGCGCTTATCCCTTAGGATGAGCAGTCGTTTTTCTCATTAACGTTTGATTATCATATTGATGCGACGTAAGGTGCGCTTGAAGTTGCGCCATAAAGTCCATCACGACTACCACTACAATCAGTAAAGATGTTCCACCCAAATGGAATGGAATACCAAACGAACTTTGTAGAACCATAGGCATTAAACACACTACGGTAATGTAGATTGCACCAATAAAGGTCAAACGGTTAAGAATATGATCTAAATAACGAGCCGTTTGCTCACCTGGGCGGATACCAGGCACATATGCTCCACTGCGTTTTAAATTCTCTGATACTTCTTTCGGACTAAATACGAGTGCCGTGTAGAAATAACAGAAGAAAATAATTAACGCACCAAAGAGCATTAAATACAACGGCTGTCCAGGCGATAACACCAATGCCAGATCTTGTAGGCTACGTTTGACAATCCCTGCATTTGGATCAGCACTCCCCAACCACTGTCCCAAGCTCGCTGGAAATAATAACAATGAGCTTGCAAAAATTGCTGGAATTACACCTGCCATATTAATTTTTAATGGCAAATGTGTTTGCTGTGCAGTAAATACACGACGACCTTGCTGCTTCTGTGCATAGTTCACTGGAATACGACGTTGTGCTTTTTCAATAAACACGATCGCAGCTAAAACGGCTAATGAGAGTAAACCGAATACAGCTAAACCAATTAAACTACCTTGGCCATTTTCAACAGAGCTAAATGACTGAATCACCAAATTTGGTAACCCTGCCACAATACCTGCAAAAATGATCATTGAGATACCGTTACCAACACCACGTTCGGTAATTTGCTCTCCCAACCACATCAAAAACATTGTCCCAGCAACTAAAGAAGTCACTGCTGGAACATAAAATGCCAAGCCCGCAGACAGCGTAATACCCTGACTAATCAGACCAGCACACATCCCTACACCTTGCACAAGTGCAAGAAATAAGGTGCCATAACGTGTATATTGATTGATCTTACGTTTACCTTGCTCGCCTTCTTTTTTCAAAGCTTCTAGCGAAGGAACTACCGTTGACATCAGCTGCACGATGATCGATGCAGAAATATACGGCATAATTCCTAGTGCTAAAATCGACATGCGTTCTAACGCACCGCCAGAGAACATGTTAAATAAACCTAAGAAGGTACCTTCATTAGCTTTAAAAAACTGAGCTAGCGCTACATTATCAATCCCCGGCAACGGAATATGCGCTCCTAGTCGAAAGACCAATAACGCGCCAATCAAAAACATTAATCGACGAATAATTTCACGATATTTCACATGAAATGGTTGGCCTTTCATCATGTTTACATGACCTGAAGAACTAGGAGTCATAGACACTCGAGATTACTCCTCGACTTTACCGCCAGCAGCTTCAACAGCAGCTTTAGCGCCTTTAGTCAACACAACACCTTGAACAGTGAATGCGCGAGTGATTTCACCAGAAAGAACGATGCGAGCACGAATTTGATCACGACGAACAACGTTCGCAGCTTTTAAAGTCTCAAGGCTAATTACATCACCTTCAACTTTATTCAATTCAGACAAACGTACTTCAGCAGTTTTCAATGCGATTTGGCTAGTGAAACCGAATTTTGGTAAACGACGATATAACGCTGTTTGACCGCCTTCAAAGCCTGGACGAGTACCACCACTTTTACGTGAGTTTTGACCCTTGATACCACGACCACCAGTCTTACCAACGCCAGAACCGATACCACGGCCTAAACGACGATTTTCACGCTTAGCACCTTCTGCAGGTGCAAGTTCATTTAAACGCAGAGTCATGGCTTATTCCTCTACACTAACCATATAGTAAACTTTGTTGACCATACCACGGTTAGAAGGCGTATCTTGCACTTCTACAGTATGACCAATACGACGCAGACCTAGACCTTTTAGGCAAAGTTTATGATTTTTTAAACGATGCGAAGAAGATTTAGTCTGGGTAACTTTAATCGTTTTCATGATTGATTACCCTTGAATTTGTTCTACTGAAAGACCACGTTTCGCAGCGACTTTCTCAGGAGAAGTCATATCACGCAAACCTTTAAAAGTTGCGTTTACTACGTTAGCAGCATTTGTAGAACCATAACATTTAGCAAGTACGTTATGTACACCTGCAGCTTCGAGAACAGCACGCATCGCGCCACCAGCAATTACGCCAGTACCTTCTGAAGCAGGTTGCATGTATACACGGCTTGCACCATGACGAGCATTCACAGGGTGTTGTAAAGTAGTCCCCGCAAGGTCTACAGTAATCATGTTGCGACGTGCAGCTTCAAGTGCTTTAGAAATAGCAGCTGGAACTTCACGCGCTTTACCACGACCAAAACCTACACGACCATTACCATCACCCACAACAGTTAATGCTGTGAAAGAGAAGATACGACCACCCTTAACAACTTTGGCTACACGATCAACGGCAACCAGCTTTTCAACGAGACCTTCGTTTTGTTCAACTTTCGCCATGATTAGAACTCCAAGCCGCCTTCACGAGCAGCATCAGCCAAGGCTTTGATACGACCATGATATTTAAAACCAGAACGGTCAAATGCAACTTTAGTAACGCCAGCTGCTTTAGCACGTTCTGCGATTAAAGCACCAACCTTAGTTGCTGCATCGATATTACCAGTCGCACCACTACGCAAAGATGCATCTAAAGTTGAAGCTTGCGCTAAAACTTTGCCACCATCTGCTGAAATAACTTGAGCATAGATGTGACGCGGAGTGCGGTTTACACACAAACGAGTCGCACCCAATGCACGAATGTGCAAGCGTGTGCTTTTCGCACGACGCAAACGGGTTTGTTTCTTTTCGTTCATAAGAACCTCGCGCCTTATTTCTTCTTAGCTTCTTTACGAAGAATAACTTCATCCGAATAACGAACACCTTTACCTTTATATGGTTCAGGAGAACGGTATGCACGGATTTCCGCTGCTACTTGACCTAACAACTGCTTGTTTGCTGATTTCAAAATGATTTCAGTAGCAGTTGGAGTTTCCGCTGTTACACCTTCAGGTAAAGCGTAGTCAATTGGGTGTGAATAACCTAAAGCAAGATTAACGATACTACCTTTAACCGCTGCTTTATAACCAACACCAACGAGCTGTAACTTACGTTCGAAGCCTTCACTAACCCCTTTTACAAGGTTATTCAATACAGCGCGAGCAGTACCAGCTTGCATCCAAGCATCTTTCGACTCTTTAACTGGAGCAAGTTGAAGTTTACCTTCTTCCTGTTTTAGCTCGACCAGCGCATGCAGGTTGAAAGACAATGTACCTTTGCTGCCTTTCACTTCGACCTGCCGGCCGTTCTGAGTAACTGTTACACCATTAGGTACAGTTACTGGGGCTTTAGCCACACGAGACATGAGGAATCACCTATTAAGAAACAAAAGCAATAACTTCACCACCAACGCCTGCAGCACGTGCAGCGCGATCAGTCATGATGCCTTTGCTTGTAGAAACAATTGCAACACCTAAACCTTGCTTAACGCTAGGAAGTGCATCTTTACCGCGATATTGACGAAGACCTGGACGGCTTACGCGCTTCACAGTTTCGATGACTGGCTTGCCTTCGAAATATTTTAACGTAATAGTCAAAGTAGCTTTTGCATCTTCTTGAGCAACTGCTACATCTGAAATATAACCTTCTTGTTGAAGTACATTTGCAATCGCAACTTTCAACTTAGAAGACGGCATAGAAACAGTTTGTTTCTTTGCCATTTGTGCGTTACGAACACGCGTTAACATGTCGGCAACGGTATCTTGCATACTCATTATAGTCGCTCCTTACCAGCTTGCTTTAACAACGCCTGGTACATCACCCTGCATTACTGTGTCACGTAATTTGTTACGGCTTAAACCGAACTTACGGAAGTAACCATGAGGACGACCAGTTAAACCACAGCGGTTACGAAGACGTACTGGAGATGCATTACGTGGTAATGCTTGTAATTTTAGCGTCGCTGCGAAACGTTCTTCGTCAGTTGCATTTACATTAGCAATCGTTGCTTTTAATTCAGCACGTTTTGCAGCGTATTTAGCAACTGTCTTTTCGCGTTTCAACTCGCGATTAATCATACCTTTCTTAGCCATATCGACCTCTTATTTGAACGGGAAGCCGAATGCACGCATAAGCGCACGGCCTTCGTCATCGCTACGAGCAGTAGTCGTAATCGTGATGTCTAAACCACGGATACGATCAATTTTGTCAAAATCGATTTCAGGGAAAACGATCTGCTCTTTTAAACCCATCGAGTAGTTACCACGACCATCAAATGATTTCGAAGAGAAACCACGGAAGTCACGGATACGAGGGATAGCGATCGAGATCAAACGATCCAAGAATTCGTACATTTGGTCGCCACGTAAAGTAACTTTACAACCAATTGGCCAACCATCACGGATTTTAAAACCAGCGATTGATTTACGAGCAAGTGTCACAACTGGTTTTTGACCAGCAATGAGTTGCATATCAGCAACAGCACCATCTAATAATTTCTTATCAGTTGCAGCTGCGCCTACACCCATGTTAAGGGTAATTTTAGTAATGCGAGGAATATCCATCACATTCTTAACGCCAAGTTGTTCTTGTAACTTCGCTTTAAGTTCTTCGTTGTAACGTGCTTTAAGTCTGGCCATCGCCTTTTCAACCTATTACTTCGCTACCGCCACTGATTCACCATTTGATTTATAAACACGAGTTTTCGCGCCATCAATCACTTGGTAACCAATACGGTCAGCCTTTTGGGTTGTAGCATTAAAAATTGCCACGTTTGAAATATGAAGCGTCGCCTCTTGAGTAACAATACCGCCTTCAGCGCCAGTTACACGGTTTGGCTTTTGGTGCTTCTTCACTAAGTTAAGACCTTCGACCTTAACTCGATCTTCAGAAACAGACAAAACAACACCTTGTTTGCCTTTTTCTTTACCTGCGATCACAATTACTTGATCGCCTTTTTTAATCTTAGCCATGATTGCCTCTTATAGAACTTCAGGAGCCAATGAAATGATTTTCATGAACTGTTCAGTACGAAGTTCACGAGTCACTGGTCCGAAGATACGAGTAGCAATCGGAGCTTTGTTGTTGTTCAAAATAACAGCTGCGTTATCGTCGAAACGAATAACTGAACCATCTGGACGACGGATGCCGAATTTTGTACGTACAACTACAGCATTCATTACGTCACCTTTTTTAACACGTGCGCGTGGAATTGCTTCTTTTACAGTAACTTTAATAATATCGCCAACTGAAGCATAACGACGGTGTGAACCACCAAGTACTTTAATACATTGTACGCGGCGTGCACCACTGTTGTCTGCTACGTCGAGCATACTTTCGGTTTGAATCATTGCCCTACTCCAAAACCGAGCATCACCGGTCACAATTTCGAAAGGCTCAAAGAGTACTCGAAATTGTCCGATGATGCAACAAGAACGTCTAATTACTCAGCAGCTGCTTCAACGACTTCCACTAAAGTCCAAGCTTTAGTTTTAGAAATTGGGCGGCTTTCTTTGATGGTTACCAAGTCGCCAGTTTTAGCAACATTGTTCTCATCATGAGCGTGTAATTTAGTTGAACGGCGGATTGATTTGCCGTACAACGGGTGTTGAACGCGGCGTTCGATAAGTACAACAATAGACTTGTCCATTTTGTCACTTACTACTTTGCCGGTTAACGTGCGGACTGTTTTTTCACTCATTGTCCGTTCCCCTGTTTTTCGGTAAGGAGTGTCTTGATACGAGCAATTGTCTTACGAGCAATTTGCACTTCATGCGATTTGCCTAATTGACCAGTTGCTTTCGCCATACGAAGACGGAATTGGTTAAGCTGCTGCTCATCAAGCAAAGCTTTCAACTCTTCTACCGACTTTTCACGTAGATCTTTAATTTTCATTACATCACCGTCCGAGTCACGATAGTGGTTTTAAACGGGAGTTTAGCAGCAGCTAAAGCAAAAGCTTCACGCGCTAACTCATCGCTAACACCTTCAATTTCGTACAGGATCTTACCTGGTTGAATCTGACAAACCCAGTATTCCACACTACCCTTACCTTTACCCATACGAACTTCTAATGGTTTTTCAGTAATTGGTTTATCTGGGAATACGCGGATGAAGATTTTACCACCACGTTTAATACGACGGCTAATGGTACGACGTGCAGCTTCAATCTGACGCGCAGTCATACGACCACGTTCAGTTGCTTTAATTGCAATCGAACCAAATGATACTGTACTACCACGATGCGCTAGACCAGTGTTACGGCCTTTGTGCACTTTACGGAATTTGGTACGTTTAGGTTGCAACATGGATTATTCTCCCTTGTCAGCAGCACGGTCACCGCGACGACCACGACGCTCTTGACCTTCACCACGACCACGACCACGTTTAGCTGGACGCTCTTCAGCAGGAGCAGGGTTCATGACTTGTTTCATGCCACCTAAGATCTCGCCACGGAAAATCCAAACTTTAACACCGATCGTACCGTATGTTGTTTCTGCACGCATAGTTGCATAGTCGATGTCTGCACGAAGTGTATGCAAAGGTACACGACCTTCACGATACCATTCAGTACGAGCAATCTCTGCACCGCCTAAACGACCAGAAACCTCAACTTTGATACCTTTAGCACCAGCACGCATCGTGTTTTGAACCGCACGCTTCATAGCACGACGGAACATAACACGCTTTTCTAA
This sequence comes from Acinetobacter sp. ANC 4805, assembly GCF_022549495.1. GTDB lineage: Bacteria > Pseudomonadota > Gammaproteobacteria > Pseudomonadales > Moraxellaceae > Acinetobacter. The sequence goes on along the minus strand of NZ_JAKZGD010000001.1, from coordinate 430,888 downwards.
TTGAGAAGCAATTGCTTCAGCAACTAAACGCGCATCTAAGTCAGGGCGATCAATTTCATTAATGCTAACTTGCGCTGGAACACCCATAATATTGGTGAGTTCGCGCTGTAATTTTTCAATATCTTCGCCTTTTTTACCGATTACGATACCTGGACGAGCAGTGCTAATTGTTACTTTAGCAGCACCTGTAGGACGTTCGATAAGAATATTGCTTACCATCGCATTCTTAAGTTTTTTCAACAAAAACTCACGAACTTGAAGATCTTTAAGCAAATATTCAGCGTATTGTTTCGGACTCGCATACCAGTTAGCGTTATGACGTTTCACAACACCTAGGCGGATACCGATTGGATGAACCTTCTGACCCATATCAAACCCCTACCTTAACGGTGATGTGACAAGTACGCTTAGTAATACGATCTGCACGGCCTTTAGCACGTGGCATAATACGTTTAAGGCTCATGCCTTCATCAACGTAAATCGTAGTTACTTTAAGGTCATCAACATCTAAGCTGTTGTTGTGTTCAGCATTTGCGATTGCAGATTCAAGTGCTTTTTTAACAAGCACAGCTGCTTTCTTGTTGCTGAAGTTCAAAATATCAAGCGCGCGTGCAATCGATTTACCACGGATCAAATCAGCAACTAAACGTGCTTTCTGTGCCGAGATAGCGGCACCGCGTAATTTTGCAGTTACTTCCATCATAGCACCTATTAACGTTTAGACTTCTTATCAACACCGTGACCACGATAGGTACGAGTTGGCGCGAATTCACCTAGTTTATGACCAACCATATGCTCAGTAATAATTACTGGAACATGGTTACGACCATTGTGAACAGAAATTGTTAAACCAACAAAGTCTGGTAGGATCATTGAACGACGTGACCAAGTCTTGATTGGCTTACGGTTATTCGCTGCAACAGCTGCTTCAACCTTAGCAAACAAGTGCGCGTCGACGAATGGACCTTTTTTTAATGAACGAGGCATTATTCAGATTCCTTTACTTGACGCGACGGTCGCGAATAATCATCTTAGTCGTACGCTTATTGGTACGTGTCTTGTACCCTTTAGCTTTTTGACCCCATGGACTTACAGGTTGAATACCTTTACTACGTCCTTCACCACCACCGTGTGGATGGTCAACTGGGTTCATCGCCATACCACGAACGGTAGGACGAACACCACGCCAGCGCGCTGCACCAGCTTTACCCAATGAACGAAGGTTGCTTTCTTGGTTAGAAACTTCACCAATAACAGCACGACATTCAACATGGATTTTACGCATTTCACCAGAACGTAAACGAACGATAGCGTAAGAACCATCACGACCCAACAACTGAACTGAAGTACCAGCAGAACGTGCAATTTGAGCACCTTTACCGATTTTAAGTTCAACATTATGTAAGGTAGAACCGATTGGCATATTACGAAGTGGCAAACAGTTACCTGGACGAATTGGAGCATCGTTACCAGATTGAACTTTATCACCAGCACGTAAACCTTTAGGCGCAATAATATAACGACGCTCACCATCAGCATACAAAACTAAAGCAATGTGTGCTGTACGGTTAGGATCGTATTCAATACGCTCTACAGTCGCAGGAATACCATCTTTATTACGTTTAAAGTCAACAAGACGGTAGTTTTGTTTATGACCACCACCTACGTGACGCGTAGTAATGTGACCGTTGTTATTACGACCACCAGTACGTTTTTTAGCTTCTACCAACGGAGCATATGGAGCGCCTTTGTGAAGATGGTCATGAACCACTTTCTCTACAAAGCGACGTCCTGGAGACGTTGGCTTACATTTTTGAATTGGCATAATTTTCGTCCTTATTCCGCTGCATTTTCAGCGGTATCGCCCAAGTCAGCCATTTCTACATCTTGGCCAGCTTTCAGGGTGACGTATGCTTTTTTCACATCAGAACGGCGTCCTAATGATTTACCAAAGCGTTTTGTTTTACCTTTAGTGATTGTTGTATTAATTTTAACAACTTCAACACCAAAGAGCTGCTCAACTGCTTTTTTGATTTCAAGTTTGTTTGCATTTAATGCAACTTTGAACACTTGAACACCAGCAGTATCACCTAAAACTTGTGCTTTTTCTGAGAATACTGGTCCTAATAGGACTTGATAGATACGTTCGTTGTTCATCCGAGTTCTACCTCAATTTTCTTAGCAGCAGCTACAGACATTACAACTTTATCAAATGCAATCAAGCTAACTGGATCAATCGCAGTTGCATCTACCACATCAACGTGTGGAAGGTTGCGAGCTGCAAGATACAAGTTCTCATCTACAGCATCTGTAATGATCAATGCACGAGTTGCATTCAAGTCTGTAAGTTTTGCAAGCAATTCTTTAGTTTTTGGAGCTGCAACAGCAAACTCTTCAACTAATACAAGACGATCTTGGCGAACAAGTTCAGCTAAGATACATTGCATTGCACCGCGATACATCTTACGGTTTACTTTTTGAGACCAATCTTGTGGGCGAGCAGCAAAAGTTTTACCACCACCAACCCAGATAGGGCTACGAATAGAACCCGCACGAGCGCGACCAGTACCTTTTTGACGGAATGGTTTTTTACCACCGCCAGAAACGTCTGCACGTGATTTTTGAGCTTTCGAACCTTGACGACCACCAGCTAAGTAAGCTGTAACAACTTGGTGTACAAGCGCTTCGTTAAACTCACGTCCGAAAGCAACTTCAGACAATTCAACAGCAGAGCCGGAAACAGTTTTTAAATTCACAGTATTTCCCCTCAGGCCTTGATGGTAGGACGTACAATAACGTCACCATTCGTTGCACCAGGAACAGCACCTTTAACAACTAAAACAGAACGTTCAGCGTCAATAGATACAATTTCAAGACCTTGAACTGTTACGCGTTCGTCACCTAAGTGACCAGCCATTTTCTTGCCTTTGAACACGCGACCAGGAGTCTGGTTTTGACCTGTAGAACCTAATACACGGTGAGATACAGAGTTACCATGAGTAGCATCTTGCGTACGGAAATTCCAACGCTTAACACCACCTTGGAAGCCTTTACCTTTTGATTGACCAGTTACGTCAACAATTTGACCAACTGTGAACAAATCAACACCGATAGAAGCACCAACTTCACGGCCTTCAAGCTCAGCTTCAGTAACACGGAACTCTTTAACTAAACGACCAGCAGCAACACCCGCTTTAGCGAAGTGACCTTTCTGAGCGTTAGTTACGCGCGATTCGCGACGTTCACCAGTAGTTACTTGAATTGCTTGATAACCATCAGTTTCAAGTGTTTTGATTTGCGTAATGCGGTTTGGATCGACTTCGATAACTGTAACAGGTACAGATACACCAGCATCTGTAAAGACGCGAGTCATACCACATTTGCGACCGACTAAACCAATAGCCATGTGCATAAACCTCTAAAAAAGCGGCCTAATTAACTGAACGTTAATTAACCGAAAGCCTTAACCCAAAGCGATCTGAACATCAACACCAGCAGCAAGATCTAATTTCATCAATGCATCAACAGTTTTATCTGTAGGTTGAACGATATCGATCAAACGTTTATAAGTGCGGATTTCATACTGATCACGAGCGTCTTTGTTGACGTGTGGTGAAGTAAGAACGTTGAAGCGTTCGATGCGAGTAGGCATCGGAATTGGACCACACACTTGTGCGCCAGTACGCTTAGCGGTTTCTACGATCTCTTGAGCAGATTGATCAATCAGACGATGATCAAAAGACTTCAAACGGATACGAATTCTCTGGTTAGACATACCAGTAAACTCCAAGCCAAATATATAAAGAATCACCCATGACGCACCTCACCTTATTGGCAAGTGTCAAGGGCAGTGAAAATCACTAAGGTCATGATCGATGCCACGACTGTCATGCATTTACTACTTTCTTCGTAGCAAACGCCCTCCATTTGAGGGTCGCCCATTATAACGATTGTTTAAGTCTTATGCAATTCTTCTTTTATTTTTTTAAGTTTTAGTGGCGTTAAGCATTCACGACATATTCTATCGCTCGATTCAGCAATTGATTACCTTGTTCAAACCTACTTTTAATGGATTTTTTTAACTCCGACATAGGCTGAACATATTTTCCATTGAATACTGCACTATCTTCTTCATTTTCAATCAACAATTGCAAAGCATGCGGGGTCATCTCAGGGTGAAACTGAAAGCCAAGCACATTACGCCCAATTTGATACATTTGGTTTTGGCAGACCTTATTTTCTGCTAAACGAACGCCGCCACGGGGAATCTCAAAGGTCTCGCTGTGCCATTGCATAATATTAAGCTTATCAGGGATTTGAAAATAATTTTCAGGGACGTGTGAAACTCTACCCACATCCATCCACCCCAATTCTTGATGTTGATTTCGACTGACAGCCGCCCCTAATGCATTGGCAATCAACTGTCCACCCAGACACAAACCAATCGCAGGTTTACCCGCAGCCAAATAACGTCTCAACCATCTTTTTTCTAATTTTAACCACGGATAATTTGCTTCATCATTCACGCTCATCGTCCCTCCCATAATAATGAGTAAATCAACCTCATCAACATGTGGAAGTGCTTCCAACTCAAGTGACAAATCAACAGGCAAAGCAAAAAATTCTGTAGCAGTAATTTTTGCTTTATGTGATTTTAAAAAGCCATGACAACTTCCAAATCCTTCACCAGCAATGTGCTGAAAATAATGCACTCTTAAATGCGACTTCATTCGCGTAAACCTATTATCGTTAGAATGATAATAAGTCTTAGCAAAAATAAAGCCAGTTTTAGAGGAAAGCTTTGATCTGTAACGATTCTGTACAAAATATGCAAATTACTAGCAGGATTTCATATTTTCTCTTAACCTAAATCATTCTATTGATTTAATTTTGCCCCATGACTAAACATAATTATCCACAAACCGCACTGATTCATGCACCACGCCAAGCCCCTCAATACATAGAAACGATACAACCTCCCCTATTTCGTGCATCTACAATAATTTTTAAGACCACAACGCACCTTTTTGATCGCCATTGGACAGATGCCTATGACTATAGTTATGGTACACATGGCACACCCACAACCTTCACATTGGCTGACAATATTGCCCAAATCGAAGGCGGAGATTTTTGCTTGCTTGCACCAAGTGGTTTATCAGCAATCAATTTAGTGAATAGTGCTTTTTTAAGTTCAGGTGATGAAGTATGGGTGGCTGATAATATTTATGGCCCCAACCTTGAGCATTTAAAAAATCTGCAAGATCGATATGATATTCGCGTTAAAATTTATAATCCGATTGATGCTGCAAGCTTTCAACCTACAGAGAAAACTAAGCTTATTTGGTTAGAAGCAGCAGGTTCAGTGACTTTAGAATTTCCAGACTTAAAAAATCTAGTCAAAAAAGCCCAACAAGCCCATGTATTAACAGCACTGGATAATACATGGGGTGCAGGGCTTGCTTTTAATGCCTTTGATTTCTCAGATGAACATCTTAGTGTTGATATAACAGTACACGCACTGACCAAATACCCAAGCGGTGGTGGTGATATTTTAATGGGGTCGGTGGTCACACGAGACCAACTGTTACATCATAAACTGTATCGCATGCATGCCATTCAAGGTATCTCTGTTTCAGGCGACGATACTGCACAAATTCAGCGCAGCTTGGCACATATGTCACTCCGTTATGAACAACAATCTAAAAGTGCAATCACCGTACTCGATTGGTTAAAGCAACAACCTCAATTTAGCCAAGTACTGCATCCAAGCAATCCTGATGCAGCAGGTCATCAATTTTGGGCAGAGACCTGTACTACAGCCAAAAGTGCGGGCTTAGTCAGTGTGATTTTCAAGCCTGAGTATGATCTCACAGCAATTCGTAAATTCTGTGACAGCCTAACTTTATTTAAGCTTGGGTTTAGTTGGGGCGGCCCAGTCAGTCTCGTCATGCTCTATGACTTAAAACAGATGCGAGAACTTAAAAATACACATTTACAACAAGGTTTGTTGGTTCGCTTCTGCATAGGACTAGAACATCCAGAAGATTTAATCCAAGATATTCAAAATGCACTAAAACAACTCGAATGAAATAAAGAATAGGTGAAGAATGAGCACACCCATTATTATTGCCAAAAAAACCACGGACACAACACAAGATATTGTTTTACATTCTCAATTTGCAAACCGACATGGTTTAATTGCCGGTGCAACAGGTACAGGTAAAACGGTTACACTTAAAGTACTTGCTGAGAGCTTTTCACGTCTGGGTGTGCCCGTATTTCTGGCGGATGCCAAAGGCGATGTCTCCAGTTTGGCTAAAGCAGGCAGTAGCAATCCTAAATTTGATGAGCGCCTGAAAAACCTGCAACTTACCCCCATTCCATTTGCTGCTTCCCCCGTTATGTTTTGGGATTTATTTGGGCAACAAGGACATCCAATCCGTACCACGATTTCGGAAATTGGCCCCTTATTATTAGCACAAATGCTCAATCTCAACGACACACAAGAAGGCGTGCTTTCGGCTGTATTTCGTGTTGCAGATGATCAAGGGCTTTTATTAATTGATTTCAAAGACCTTAAAGCAATGCTGACCTATGTCAGTGAAAATGCGGCTGAATTAAAAGCAGAGTACGGCAATCTTTCCCCAGCAAGCATCGGGGCAATTCAACGTAATCTATTAGCTTTGGCGGATCAAGGCGGCGAGCAGTTTTTTGGTGAGCCAAGTCTGAATATTCTCGACTTTATTCAAACCGATACCAATGGTCATGGCTATATCAATATCTTAGCCGCTGACAAGCTCATGAATACACCTAAACTCTATGCCACTTTTTTACTTTGGATGTTGTCTGAATTATTTGAACAACTTCCGGAAGTCGGTGATATGGATAAACCCAAATTGGTGTTCTTCTTCGATGAAGCGCATTTATTATTTAATAATGCCAGCCCTGCCTTACAACAAAAAATTGAGCAAGTAGTTCGCTTGATCCGTTCCAAAGGTGTGGGGATTTATTTTATTACCCAAAACCCACTCGATCTCCCTGAAAGCGTATTAGGGCAATTGGGTAACCGAGTACAACATGCCTTACGGGCATTTACTCCCAAAGATCAAAAAGCCGTGAAAACGGCAGCGGATACCTTTCGAGCTAATCCCGAATTTAAAGTGGATCAAGCCATTACTGAGCTTGCAGTCGGTGAAGCATTGATTAGCTGCCTAGACGAACAAGGCACACCTCAAATTGTAGAACGTGGTTGGGTAATGCCACCTTATTCTTCTTTTACGCCAATCACGCCAGAAGAACGACAAATTATTATTTCGCAAAGTATTGTTGCGGGTGTTTATGATCAAGCGGTGGATCGTGATAGTGCTTATGAAATGCTGCAAAAGAAAGTGCTACAACAATCTCAGCAAAAAGAAATAGAAGAACTGGAAAAACAACAAAGTAAAGAACAGGATGCTTTAGCGAAGCAACAAGCCAAAGAGCAGGAACGTTTTGCGAAAGAGCAACAAAAAGCAGTGGAAAAAGCACAACGTGATCGTGAAAAACTCACTCAGGATATTGTAGGTACTTTTGCCAAAAGTGCGGCACGTAGTTTAGGCGGCAGTACAGGACAAAAAATTGTCAGAGGTTTGCTTGGTTCATTATTTGGTAAATAAAGATCTTTATTATTTTAAAAATCAGGGGATAATCATTTATCCCCTATTTTTTTTATGGTTTTAATCAAAACAAATATTGCAAATAATTTTTATAAGGTATATTTTAAATATATCTTATAAATGATAGCCAAGAGAGATCACCCATGACTCCGCAGCAAATTGACCTCGTAAAAGCAACTGTTCCTGTACTCCGTGAAAATGGTGTAGCGCTCACGGGTTACTTTTACAATCGTATGTTAGGCAACAACCCAGAATTAAAAGAAACCTTTAACATGGGTCATCAACGTAGCGGCGCACAAGCACAAGCACTTGCGGGCGCAGTTTTGGCGTATGCAGAAAATATCGAAGATCCTTCTGTGCTTTTACCTGTAGTTGAATTAATTGCACATAAACATGTCAGCTTAAATATTCAATCACCTGATTACGGTATTGTGGGTGAGAACCTGCTCCATTCAATCAGTGAAGTGCTGAATATCTCAATGGAAGATCCATTGATTGGGGCATGGGCTGCTGCCTATGGTCAATTAGCAGACCTATTTATTAGCACTGAAAAAGCCATTTATGATCAACATCAACAAACCAAAGGCAGTTGGTTAGGCTGGCGTAATTTTAAAATCGCCAAAAAAGTTGTTGAAAGTGATGAGATCACTTCATTCTATTTAGCTCCTGTGGATGGTGGGGAATTACCAAAATACGAAGCAGGTCAATATATTTCAGTTCGCGTGTTTGTGCCTGAACTCAATTTAAGACAGCCACGTCAATACACACTATCAACGAGCCCTCAAGCAGATTACTTACGTATCTCAGTCAAACGTGAAGATGAAAAAGGTGAGTTAGCAGGAGGTTGGGTGTCTAGCACGTTACATGGCTTAGCTGAAGGTTCAGAAATTGAAGTCTCTGCGCCAACAGGTAATTTCTATCTGATTGACAGCCGCAAACGTAATGTATTCATTAGTGGTGGTGTGGGCTTAACGCCAATGATTGCAATGCTCAATCAATTGGTCACTTTAGATATGCCTCAACCTGTGAGCTTTATCCATGCTTGTCGTAACAGCCAAGTACATGCCATGAAAAAACATATTCATGAATTGAAAGCGAAGTATCCACGTCTAAGTACATTTACAGCTTATGAATTCCCACATGAAGGTGATGTACTCGGTGAAGATTATGAGGTCGCTGGTCGTTTAGATGTAGGCTCAATGGATGCGGGCTTACTACCTGCAAATGCGGATTATTACTTATGTGGTCCAATGCCATTTATGGCAGAGCAACATAAAGCTTTAGTTGCTCGTGGTATCCCTGCTGAAAATATCCATAGCGAAGCATTTGGTACAGGTGGTGTAAAACTCAGCTAATCGGCACTGCGTTTTGCATAGGGCTAGTCTATGTTAGACTAGCCCTTTCTATTTACAGCAATAGATTGAGTGAAATCCCATGCAACTCAATAAGTTTACTGATTATGCGCTCAGAATTTTAATGTATGTCGCTCGTCCAAGTGATGTACCGTATACGATTGCAGATATTGCACGAGACTTGCATGTATCCCAAAACCATTTAGTGAAAATCGTTCACTTCATGGGAAAACAACACTGGATTGTGACGATTCGTGGTAAAGGTGGTGGACTTCGTTTAAATCCAGAAGCCAAAAGTCTAAAACTAGGTGAAATTGTTCGTATCCTACAAGGCAGCCATCAGATCGTCGAATGTAACACCCCTCCCTGTGTTTTACGCTCCCATTGTGGTCTTAAAGGCATCTTAGACCAAGCCTTGGAATGTTTTTATCAAAGCCTTGACCAATACACGCTTGGAGAAGTGCTACAACATGGGATTCTTCCCTCTTCTACACGTTCCAATATTGACTTTTTACAACTCGTTCAAAAAGCCTAAACATCAAAATTCGCACGAATGCCTCACATCCTTTATAATGGCTCTTGCTATTTCAATTCAAAAGTAAGCTTCTATGCGTCGCAGTGAAAAATCGAAAGACACCAAAGCCAGACTCGCACCCAAAGAAAAAATCAGTTATGAAAAAAAGACCGATCCTGCATTAACCGCCTATGCAGTACAGTCTTTAACTTGGTTACGCCAAGCTGAGTTTCTCATGAGTGCGCCTAAACTGGATTTATGCGTAGAAGATACAGGCTATGAAATTGCATTCGCAGGTCGCTCTAATGCAGGTAAATCAAGTGCAATCAATGCATTAACCAACCAAAAACAGTTGGCACGTGCATCAAAAAGACCTGGTCGTACACAGATGATCAACTTTTTTAGTTTAGGCAACCCTGACCAACGTTTAGTCGATTTACCTGGTTATGGTTATGCGGCTGTACCTGAAGCCATGAAAATCGTATGGCAGAAAGAGCTGGAAAATTATTTAATTCACCGTAAAAGTCTACAAGGTTTGGTGCTCTTAATGGACATCCGCCACCCCTTACAACACTTTGACTTGATGATGTTGGAATGGGCACATTCACGTCATTTGTTTGTGCATATTCTGCTAACCAAAGCAGATAAATTAAATCGTGGCCCTTCCAATAAAGTTTTATTAGAAGTCAAACAACAACTGAAAAAGATCAAACTCGATTTCTCGATTCAATTGTTCTCATCGCTGAACCGAATTGGTCTAGAAGAATTGGCAAGTGTGATGGGCGGTCGTTTGAATTTCACCCTCGATCAACCAAGTGAATTTGACCTCAGTCAGATCCCTGAAGCCTCTGAACTTGACGAAGAATCGTGAAAATTGCAATTCATGCAACTTGATGCATTAAATGATTTCTAATTGTCCCGAATTGCTAAACACAAACACTAGGTAGTTTTCATATACTGCTTAGTGTTGGTTCATTGCACTATCGATTAGGACTAAACGATGAAATTACTATCATTGATGAAGAACAAAGTTCTTGGTTCTTCAATTGACTATAAAATTCTCCCACGCAAAGTTAAATTTGACTGGGAAAAAACACCAGTGGATTGGATTCCAAACCAGCCTTACGCCAGTTATTTTATTAATGAAATTAATAATATTTTACCCGCAGGTGAATTTTGGTTCTGTCGCTTGTACAACAAAGTATTGCCTCAAGTCACTGATGAAAAATTAAAACATGATGTCCAAGCATTTATTCGTCAAGAAGCAATGCACGCAATTGCACATACATCTGCCAATAAAGAATATCTCAGCCAACGCAATATTGATATTCAGCGTAATCTTGAAATCATGGACTTCTTATTCACCAAAGCATTAGCTGACAAACCTTTTGGTAAAGAAGTTCCAAAAGTGCTTGATCATCAATGGGACTTGTTTCGCTTAGGCGTTATTGCAACCGTTGAGCACATGACCTGTGTATTAGGTAAATATGCACTTTACAACAAGCGTTGGGAAGAATTAGGGGCTGACCCTGAAATGATCGATTTAATCAAATGGCATGGTTCTGAAGAAATTGAACACCGTACTGTTGCTTTTGATCTATATCGCCATTTGGGTGGGGGCTATCTTGCTCGTTACTATCTCAGTGTTGCGGTGATTATTGGGGTACTCGGTTTATGGGTCGATGGCGCAGCCCACATCATGAGCCAAGACCCACGTTTTGCAGATAAAAAACCGAGCTTATTCAGACCTTGGGTGTGGATGGAATGGTATAAAATCGGTCGTCAAGACAATCAAATTCTACCAAGCCCGATTTGGTTGGTTGCACAACAACTAGATTACCTTATGCCATGGTATGATCCAGTGAAAGAAGGCAATACCCAAGATGCTGTGAATTATTTAAATAATTCTCCAGCAGCGAAACGCGCTTTGCAACAAGCAGCGTAATGCTAGATACCCCACCCTAAAAGTAAGTTTATAATCTAAAGAGACTTCTTTCAGGATGGGGTAATACCTTCAGGTATCATTTCTTAAAGATCACAATAAATACATCTATATCATACTGTGATTCAGAAATCGTCTGCTTAATGAGTCTTTGAACTTGCTGCTCATTGAACCCTCCTGTTCCAGCCCCAATCAATGGTAGGCGTCACAAACCACCATAGACCGTCTTGATTGTTGGTATTAAAGAGACTCCTTATTTTTCAATATTACAAAAAACTTTCCAACACCGAATTTAAAAAGATATGTCCCTGCTCTGTGCAAGCAATTCGATTCACATCCGCGACCAATAGTTTTTTATCACGTAATTCTTTCAGGCTTTTATTTAAATCGCTTAAATCTAATCCTGTACGCTGAGTATAAAATTCAGCAGCAACCCCATCATTTAAACGCAAAGCATTCATCATAAATTCAAATGGCAATTCATCTGCGTCAATATGTTTCATTTGTACATGATCAGCAGGCACTTTGGCTAAATAATCTTTCGGCAAACGGGTTTTCTGAAAACGATAAATGCCATCAGGGCGTGTTACCTTGCCATGCGCACCTGCTCCAATCGCCAAATAATCACCAAATTGCCAATAATTCAAATTATGTGCGGATGGCTTTTCCTTACGCCATGCAGAAACCTCATAATTGATATAGCCATTAGCTTTTAAATAAGCCTCACCCAGTTCTTGAATATGCTCTAAGGTTTCATCTTGTGGCAGTACAGGCTGAGTTCTAAAAAAAACTGTATTGGGTTCAATCGTAAGTTGATACCAACTGATATGCGTTGCACCCTGCTCTACTGCAAGTTTAAGATCTGTTAATGCCTGTTCTTCCGTTTGTTGCGGTAGACCATGCATGAGATCAACATTGACACGTTCAAAACCTGCTTGGCGTGCTTGTTGAATCGCATCTAAAGCATTATTGGCTGAATGGATTCGACCTAAACGTTGTAAATGTTCAGGATCAAAACTTTGTACACCCAATGATAAACGATTGATGCCAACAGCAAGATAATCCGCAAATGGATCATGTTCAACCGTTCCAGGATTGGCTTCCAATGTGATTTCACAATCTACTTCAAAGTCTAATCGCGCCTTTAATTGACTAAATAACCACTGATAGCCTTGTGCTGAAATTAAAGACGGCGTTCCACCACCAATAAATACGCTATGAATTGACCGACCTTGCGCCATTTCAATTTGAGTCTCAAAATCAGCCACCAGTGCCTCAAGATATTGTTGCTCTAAATCCACAGACAATTCCCCATCAGGAACAGCATGTGAATTGAAGTCACAATAAGGGCACTTACGCACACACCAAGGCATATGGATATAAAGTGAAAGTGGAATATTTGCTGGATTTAAATGACTCAAAATGGAAGCTCAACAACAGAACCCTTTTATTTTAACATGACTCTATCAATCCGCTTATTATCATCACTTCACTATTCGGTTAGACTGAAACAACGAAGAACAATTAGATTGATAAAATGATCAAAATCACCAGCCAATTGCTATTTATTCTTCCTCTTGCATTAGGTGTGGGTATTGCAATGGCATTTCAAACTGCAATTAATTCACAACTTAGAGAACATTTACACTCACCTCTTCAAGCTGCCTTATTATCTTTTTTGGTAGGGACAATTGTGCTTGCATGTATGGTTTATTTTCAAAGCACAGCAAAACCCAGTCTTGGAGAACTGTCCCAAATCCCATGGTTTCTGTGGGTCGGTGGATGTCTTGGGGTTTATGCCATCAGCATGAGCATTTATACTGCACCAAAACTAGGTTTTTTAACTTTTTCAGGCTTAGTTATTTTCGGCCAATTGGCCATTTCAATGTTACTTGACCATTTCGGCTGGTTAGGTACAGAAAAAACACCTATCAATTGGCAACGTCTTGTCGGCAGTATTGTCATTTTTATTGGTGTAATATTCACTCTACAACGCTAATTCTCCCTCAATTCAATAAGAGTATTTTTTGTGTCTCATGCGACAACCAAGCGGTTTGAACTTAAGCAATTATTTCATTTAATGTTTCCGATCTTGATCACCCAATTTGCTCAGGCTGGGCTTGGTCTTATTGATACCATCATGGCAGGTCATCTTTCTGCTGCTGATTTGGCAGCGATTGCTGTCGGTGTTGGTCTATGGATTCCAATTATGTTGTTATTTGCAGGAATCATGATCGCGACAACCCCTTTAGTCGCTGAAGCACGCGGTGCAAGAACACCAGAGAAAATTCCGACTATTGCACGTCAATCCTTATGGGTTGCGGTCATCCTCGGTATCGTATCGATGTTGATTTTACAATTTATGCCGATGTTTTTACCGTTATTTGGCGTTCCTGAAAGCTTATTACCGAAAGCAAGCCTGTTCTTACATGCAATTGGCTTTGGTATGCCTGCGGTGATGATGTATGCAGCTTTGCGCAGTTATTCAGAAGCCTTAGGGCATCCACGTCCTGTGACTGTGATTAGCTTGATTGCCTTATTGGTCTTGATCCCACTGAACTTTATTTTTATGTACGGTTTTGGACCTATTCCTGCTTTAGGGAGTGCAGGTTGTGGCTTTGCAACGGCAATATTACAGTGGCTGATGTTTATTACACTGGCGATTTATATTTCAAAAGCTAAGGCTTATCAACAAGCACCCATTTTCACAAAATGGGAAAAAATTGACCCTGAATGGGTGAAACGTATCTTAAAGCTAGGTCTGCCGATTGGTCTAGCTGTGTTTTTTGAGGTGAGTATTTTCAGCACAGGCGCGATTGTCCTGAGTCCACTCGGTGAAAATGCGATTGCGGCGCATCAGATTGCAATTTCTGTGACTTCACAATTATTTATGATCCCATTATCTCTTGCGATTGCACTCACAATTCGTGTGGGTACTTATTATGGAGAGAAAAATTGGTATGCGATGCGCCAAGTTCAAAAAGTGGGGTTGATTAGTGCAACCGTTTTTGCTGCTTTGACCATGACACTGATTGCTGTAGCGCGCCCCTATATCGTAGCGATCTATACGACTGATATTCACGTTATTCCAGTCGCCATGTACTTGCTTTGGTTTGCGATGGCATATCAATTGATGGATGCATGGCAAGTCAGTGCCGCAGGCTGCCTACGTGGCATGCAAGACACGCAAGCACCGATGTGGATTACCTTAATGGCATATTGGGTGATTGCTTTCCCAATTGGTTTATATCTTGCACGTTACACAGTTTGGGGTGTTGCAGGCGTTTGGCTCGGATTGATTATCGGTTTAAGCATCGCCTGTGTGTTATTGATAGGCCGTTTATATTTAAACAATAAACGATTAGCGCAAATGATCAGTGCTAAGTTATAAGAGAATCAAGAAAATTTACGAGGGGGAACATCGTTCACCCTTATTACCATCCTAATGAATAGACTAACGAAACGACATTCTTTAGATGATTGATCGCATTTAAAATTGATCTTTGAGTAATAACCACTCTGCCCATTCAACTCCACTCACTCGGATATGATGACCAACACTTCTGCTTAAAACTGCACTTGGGTCATCATAAACATTTCCATACATACTCCACCCATTACCCAAATTTTGACCTAATGCGATGATTTCTAAAACAAGTTCTGACCAAGAATAGTTTTCGCTATGTGCAAGTTCTAAAGTTGCCATACAACCGCCTTTATTATATTTTTCAATCTTTAAGCTTATTGGTACTCTTTCAAATACATCTATACATTGCTGTATGCTCTTTTGAGCAGAACGTTCTGATGTCGCATTGACATGTAATTTCCAGATCGATTTTGGCATTTATATATCAAAACTTATATTTATAGAGCATCTAAATATCTTATTACACGACTTAACATTTTGTTATAGGCAATTTAAGTTTTGTCGCCTATGATCAGAGTGTCACTTTGAAACTGAATCAAATGAGGTCAAGCAACTATGGCAAAACATGCAAGCTCTCCCAGTAGACGTTTTTTAAAACTGGCTGGCATGACCGCAAGTATTGCCAGTAAAAGCGTTGCCAATTCGATACGCAACCTTACCGCAGATGAAGAACAGAAAAATGCAGCACGTAGCCAATTGTTCCAAGACATCGGTCTACAAATTGCCGATACGCTGGGTGAAATGAAAGGTGCGGTAATGAAAGTCGGGCAAATTGCCTCACAGTATAAAGATATCTTTCCACCTGAAGTCGCCAAAGCAATTGCCAAACTACAACGCCAAGCCCCTGCTATGCCATTCGCTGCTATTCAACAACAAGTTGAAAAAGAACTGGGGAAACCTTTAAACCAAATCTTTAGCTCTTTTGAAACCGAACCTTTTGCAGCAGCTTCGATTGGTCAGGTACATCGTGCCGTACTGCCGAATGGGCAAGCGGTTGTAGTGAAAGTGCAATATCCAGGGGTCGACCAAGCCTGTGAAAGTGACTTAAAACAAGTCCGCCTCGCATTGCGCTTAATGGGTGTAATAAAGATTGATAAGAAGCTGCAAGATCAATTATTTCAAGAGATTCAAGACAGTCTTTCTGCTGAATTGAACTATGAAATTGAAGCACAAAACCTTGAAGTCTTTAAAATCTTTCATGAGAAATTAGATGCTCAAGTCATCATCCCAACTGTTTATAAAGACTACTCATCTCGTCGCGTGCTGACGCTCAGTCTTGAACAAGGTGATTCGATTGAAACCGCCAGTACATGGTCAATTGAAACCCGCAATCAAATCGGTCGTCGTCTGATTCGTGCCTTGGGGCAGGAAATGTTTTTCTTAAAACGCTTCCATTGTGATCCACATCCAGGCAATTTTGCTTTCCGAGAAGATGGCAGTGTGATTATTTATGACTATGGCAGTGTCAAAACACTCTCACCTGAAATCATTCAGCATTTTAAAGCACTGGTCAATGCAGCTCGCCAAGAGAATATTACGCAAGTCGAAGACTTACTGGTAGAACTACACTCGATTGCTGAGAAGCAAAAGTTTCCAAGTGAACTCTATCTGCAATGGATTGAAATCCTATTGCGCCCATTAAGCACGCATTATGACTTTGCTGAAAATTCATCCCACCATGATGGGATGCGACTGGTTAAAAAATCATTGAAATATTGGGATGTGTTTAAACCCTCCCCTGATACGCTCATGGTTAACCGTACGATTTCAGGACATTACTGGAACCTCATTCACCTGAAAGTGCATGATAACCTCAATGATTTATTTGAAGAGCTCGTTCCAAACTAATCCCCCCTTTGCAGTAATGCTGATCAGTTGAGCGTAATTTCATTATTCCTGATTGATAAATCTCTCCGAACCCCTCTTTGAAAAGAGGGGGAACACCACTGAATTTTGAAACACTCTCTTCTTCGAAAAAGGTGAGCAGCATCCCTTTGCAAGGGGACGATTAAAAATGCTTAACTGACTGGCATTACCTTTTTGTAGCCTCATTGTGAATGGGGGAAATCACCTATTCGCTCCAATTGAAATAAAAAACTTGAAATAGATAAGATTGACGTCATATATTGTTATGTTATAACATTTCCATAAATAACAGGAGTCATTCAAAATGCGTAAAGATATTCACCCTGCATATCAGCAAGTACTGTTCCACGATACCAATGCAGATGCTTATTTTTTAATTGGCAGTACACTACAAACTAAACAGACCAAAGAATATCAAGGTCAAATTTATCCTTATGTCACCCTTGATATTTCAAGTGCATCACATCCATTTTATACAGGTGAAGTACGTCAGGCAAGCAATGAAGGTCGTGTTGCAAGCTTCAACAAACGCTTTGCTCGCTTTAGCCGTTCAGGTTAATCTTATTTTAAGATTTACAGATTAGGCTATAAATATTCGAAGTCTAAGGCTATATCTCCTCCGCTTAGACTTCTTTTTTTATGCCTAGATAATGTCTGCTACACATCTGTGGAGTGCCCCACGACACCAAATTCAATCGGTGTTTTGACATAGAATAACGAAATCTCTTTATTATTCAGATGATCCAATAATTCCGTTGCCTGTTCAGGGGTTACTGCAAACTGAATTTGTATCGGTCGATCTGCCAACTCAAAAAAACCCGCAGAATGGAATAAACCTTGATGATCCACACCTTGTATTCCAGCCAATACTGTTGCGCCGCGTAAATTCATTTGCTTTGCTACAGCCAACAACCACTCACTCATCGCTTGTCCCTGATAAGTTCGATTTTGTGCCGTGTAAAAGGTTATTAAGAATCCATTCATATCATCACTCCCAAGCTATGCAGCACTAAGCCATTGATGCAAACTCATTCCCAAAATCGTAAAGATGAGCGAGCCAAGTACATGAATTAAAATTGCTGCACAGGCATAACCTAGCTTACCACTTTGTAATAAGGCAATAATCTCAGCAGAAAAAGTTGAAAAGGTGGTTAGTGCGCCACAGAACCCCGTGATCACAAACAGCTTGTAATTCGGACTGAGTGAACTTTGAGAAAAATATGAAATTGCAAAACCAATAATAAAGCCACCGACAAAATTGACCGTAACAGTACCCAATGGAATATTTGGAAAAATCGGATTGAGTTTTAAACCCAAAAACCAACGTAACCATGCACCGAGTACCGAACCTAAAGCAATCGAAAGTAATGGATAATACATCACTTACTCCAAACCTGAGGTTGGAGATAAACAGACATCAAACATAGATTGATAAATATTTTTCTGAAAATTTGTCATCTGCGAACTCCAAAAATGGGAACAGAGCACGCACAAACCTACGCCCCTGTTCAGGGTAACGTAGGCATCATTAGCCACAATGGCGGTTTGTGATAGGAGGAATGCCATCTCCTTTGCTCTAAAATAACATAATTTTTAGACAACTCAACTGCTGTGTATAAACACAAAGTTATCCACAATTTATTGAGATTCTGGCAATACTTTTTCTCCAACTACATAAAAATCCAGTTTAGGAACTACAAAAGCAAAGACCTCTGCCTCACAATCTAAACCAAATTGTTGTAATAGCTGTGGCGCTTGTAATGCGCTAATTTTAGCAGCTTGAATCTGTTGAAACTGTACAGGCATTTCAATATCACCCTGAGACATCCGTGTTGGTTGATCCACCCACTCCGCCCATGCATGGTCTTGATCAACCAAGAACCGAACGGCGTCATCCCATGAAGAAAATAGTGGTTGCCATGCAAATGGCAATTGCTTTGCTGCCGTGATGTGTACATCACTCATCAAGGAATAATCTGCATCGACGACGATCTCAGTATGAATACTTTTATCTTGTTCATTTTCTTGATGATGAAATTTTGAAGCATATTGTGCAGGCATCACATCACTGGCAACACGCCCACCAATCACATACAGTGCTTGGTCAACAATAACTTGCTCAAAAATAACGGTTTTAGGATAAGTGCCATCCAAGTAAAAACGCCAATTGCTTTGTTGTGGTGATGGCATCAACTTGCGCAGTTTAGCCAAAAAACTAAATCCAAAATGATGATGCTGATAAGTGAGAATGGTAAAGATGGTTTTACCTTGTTTTTCCCATAAAGGAACATGTTGCGGATAACGTTGACGAACCTGATCAACATCGACTAACCAAGATAAATAAACAATATGGCTGACCTGACTTTGCAAACGCATAAAGGGCAATATACGCATCATCAAACGACGAAGTTGCAATAACAAGCGACAACTTAAAACCTGAGTTAAAAATCGCAACCATTGTTTTGATGCAGCTAACTTTAAACGATGTCTATTCATTATTATTCAATATATTAATCACTATTCTGAGCATAGACTGCGAATCCCTTTACGTCTAGTTCTAGAGCCGACAGACTTTTATTCTGCACTTTCAATGTTATGATGCAGCCATTGATTTAACCAACACGGAATTTTGAAATGGCGCAAAGCTTATTGGCACAACTCAAAGATGGTTCTGCAAAATTTGCAGATGTATTGGCATTTATTGAAGCACGTTATCAACATACACCGACGGCTTTTCAGAATGGTGCACAATTAAATGCCGCCACTGAAAACCAAGGCAGTGCCAAAGTGTTTTCTTTTGCCAAGATCGAAGGTTTAAATACTGAAGATACTTTAAGTCTGTTTGCTGAACACTATGCTTCAGTTCTTGCAACACCTGAAGCAACCGACCATCAAAATATTCGTCAATTCATGCAAAATGGTTGGGATGGTATTCAATTTGAAGGTGATGCTTTAACTGCACGCTGATCTTAGAAAAGACAGGAAGGCTATTTTACCTTCCTGCTTACCTTACCTGCTACCACAATCATACATTTACCATCAAAGCTGCTAGGAATCCTATTCCCAGCAAATAAAACAGAATTGGTAATCCCAAGAACCAAAATTTTGCCCAAGCATTGGTCTTAAATACCGATGTTGCTGCTCGATAACTCACCCAACATGACCAAAGCATAAAAGGTAATGCCACAAAATTCAGAATTGATGAGTTTTGATAGGCATCAAGATAATTGCTATACATCAATGTCTGTAGCATCGTGACGATAATAACAGGTAAGGTCGCAACCAATCCTTGCAAAGCCCAAACATGGCGAGCCAGTTGTGGATCTGCGTCTTTTACACCTGAAAATTGTAAACGCTTTTGATACCACCAACCATGGATAAGCCAAGCAAATACCGCAGTGATTGCTCCCATCCCCAAAACGAGTAACCAATAACTCCACCACGTATCCGTAACATCAAGCATCATTGATGTACGATTTCCAACTTCTGCTTTAAGCAAATTTTGATCAACTCGATCCATTACAGCAAACACGCCGATCAAGTAGGCAGCAATCATGATACTGCGATGATGATAGACAGCTGCTAAAGAAAAAAACTTTTTGGGTTGAAAGAACAGCAACCATAAATTTTGAGGTGCAAATGGTAAAATTTCTTTTTGTTCCTGTTTACCTAAAGATAATTCAGTATTCATACATACTCTTAATAACTTGTTTTAAAATATTTTATGTTCTAATAATAGCCAATACGGTCTTGAAAAAGAAGGTTCTTTGATCACTTAATAAAATGATACACATTTTCATTTACTACCTCACTGTCGTCAAACATCCCTCCTTTAGTTCAGTGGTTGGGATACTATCAACTTTTGGGCTGAACTATGAATCGCCAACAACCAGGGTTTAAATAAAAATAACGAAGGGAAATCATGTCGATTAAACAAACTGACCTATCCAAAAAACTCAGACAAATTACATTAGAAGCGCAAGGACTTATTCAAGAACAAGCATTTGGCTCAGGAAAAGCTGCCGCCCTTTCGGCATTAGAACAGTTAGGTTATATACAAATCGACACCCTCTCCGTTGTCACACGGGCACATCATCATACGCTTTGGACACGCATTCCAGATTATCAACCACAATGGCTCGATCAGTTGGTCACTGAACGCCACATATTTGAATATTGGTTTCATGCTGCATCATATTTGCCAATGCAAGACTTTCGCTTTGCCCTCCCCAAAATGTTCAGCATAAAAAATGGCGAGTCTCGTTATTATCAGGCAGATACTCAAGTCATGCGTAATGTATATGACAAAATCCGTATCGACGGCCCACAGAAATCCAGAGCGTTTGAAAGTTTAAGTAAAAACAACGGTAGTTGGTGGAATTGGAAGCCGACCAAAATCGCGCTTGAGCAGCTTTTCATGCAAGGGGATTTAATGATCAGCGCCCGAAATGGAATGGAAAAAGTATATGATATTCGTGAAAGAGTGCTTCCTAGCACCGTCAATACAACACCACCCACAGCATTAGAATATGCTGAATATCTAGTTAAAAAATATCTTAGAGCATATAGTTTTACAACCATGAAACAAATGACACATTTGCAAACTGGTTCAGTATTACGCAAAAATATTGAAACAATCCTCAATCAAATGCTTGAGGACAACATCATTCAAAAGCTTGTGACGCCTGAGATGCAAACCATCTATGTACTCACAGATCTATTTGAAAAGACCGATGCTACACATCACCCAAAACTTTCCTTGCTCTCACCTTTTGACAACTCAATTATTCATCGTGAACGAGTCAAAACCTGTTTTGATTTTGATTTTCGCCTTGAATGTTATACCCCTCAGCATAAAAGAAAATACGGCTACTTTTGTCTGCCTATTTTATTTGGGGATGTATTTATTGGTCGAGTTGATTGCAAAGCGCATCGTAAAAGTGGTCAATTTGAATTAATTCATTTACATGTCGAAAATAGACAAATAGATATGGCATTGTGGCTGACACCATTTCTCAACACGCTACATCGTTTTGTGCATTTTAACCAGTGTCAGTCCATCCATGTCACGCAAATCAGTCCCTCTGAATTATCAGGCACGATCCGCAAGTTTATTGAAATGCGTAAGATGATTTAAACGCTGGGAGTAAAACCAGAATAGAAAGAATAAAAATACAAGTAATGACACCACTATTTTTCTGAATTCTTATTTTTAAGGTCTCGATAATTTATGTAAATCCGTGCTTAAACTATAAAAATCGCCACCCATTTTTCCAACACTGTCGAGCCGCTGCTGATCAATCATCTGACCATCCCACAGATGATCATCCACATAAATCGATTTCACATCCAACAACACCACTGTTCCGCCTGATGGCAGTGAACTGAGTTGAATCACTTCTCTTAAATGGCATTCATAGCGGATAGGCGCATGTTTTACCGCCAAGGCAGCAACAGTATGACTGGATTCAGACTCAATCTGCGCAAACTCAAACTCACTTTGTTCTGCTGCGAGTAAGGCACAGGATAGATTCATTTTCTCAAGCAATTGTGAATTGACAATATGAACCGCACATTGTTTAGTCTCGATTAAATTTCTCAAGGTATCTTTATCTTGCCCATGTTTTGGGTTGACTTGCGAATACCAGAGGATCGGGGGATTACAACTCGCCACATTAAAAAATGAATAAGGTGCAATATTGGCAACCCCATCCACAGACAGAGTACTAATCCACGCAATCGGTCGAGGTGTAATGCCACCGACTAACAGTCGATAGATTTCATTTGCATCTAAATTTGAAGTTTCAAAAATCATATTTGGCACTCAATATTTCAATCATCAAATCATTTTACGAGATCGTCAGCATCACCGACCTGACTGAATAAAGTGAAACGCACCTTCCCCTGCTGCTCGACCCGTGGCAAAACAAGCCGTCAGTAAATATCCCCCTGTTGGAGCATCCCAGTCCAGCATTTCACCACAGCAAAATACATAAGGATTGGATTGCAATTGAAGTTGCGGAGACATTGCGACTTGCTTCACGCCTCCTGCACAGCTAATTGCCTCTTCAATTGGACGGAAGCCATCTAAAGAAATACTGAGATGCTTGATCTGCTGCACCATTTGCTTGGCATCTGACCATAAGCTTTTATCGACGATTTCCCGAAGCAGATTAATTTTGACCTGATCCAAGCCTGCTTTACGCCAAAGGTTAGTAAGCGACTGCTTCTTATTGCCCTGTAATTTCTTTTCTAATTGTTCAACGCTGACATCTGGTAGCAAATCCAGATGCAACTGTAGGTTTTGCTTTTGGCTCAACTGTATTCTTAAATCACGTCCCAGTTTATAAATTACCCCACTCTCAAAACCATAATGAGTAATGATGATATCGCCATGTGTCTTTCGCTCAGATGCGACCCACGCATCAACTCGTTTGAGTGGCTGACCAAAACATTCCTGCATAAACGGCGACCATTGTTTCAGTACACCTGCATTGCTGGCTTGAAATGGCTCAATTTCATCGATGGAAAGCCATTGCTGCCAAGCCCCATCACTACCTAATTGTGACCATGACACCGCACCACATGCCAAAATAATCGCGTCATAACTTGCTGTGAACTGCTGCGTTTGATTTTCAATCGTGAGTTGATTGTTAGATAAATTGATACAACGATGGCGATAATGAAATTTCACACCGTTCTGAATCAAGCGTTTTAACCAAGCACGAAGTAACGGCGCTGCCTTCATTTCCACAGGAAACACACGCCCCGAACTTCCCACATAGGCATCAATACCCAGACCTCGCATCCAGTTTTGAATCCATTGAGCATCCCATTGTTTCAGCCAAGGACTCAACCAATC
Organism: Acinetobacter sp. ANC 4805; assembly: GCF_022549495.1. Taxonomy (GTDB): domain Bacteria; phylum Pseudomonadota; class Gammaproteobacteria; order Pseudomonadales; family Moraxellaceae; genus Acinetobacter. The sequence continues at coordinate 407,267 of NZ_JAKZGD010000001.1, read as the reverse complement.
CGCACGATCATAGCGCTGTACAAAAGTCTCTATAGGTTCAGCATGTGAGATATTTAAGCCTGTTTTGCCCGCCATAAGAAACTTACGGGCAGCCGAAGGTTTTTGTTCAAAGACGTCGATTTCATAATCATATTGGCTCAACACTTCAGCAGCCATCAAACCTGCTGGACCTGCACCAATAATCGCAATGCGTTTAGACATCAAGGTTCTCTTGAGTATTCTGCCTTTGCAAAGGTGCAAAATCATCAAAACGGGTTGTATAGCCTTCTGGTTTACGAATGATCAGTTGTTGGCACAACTCACCACGTTCTAAGTACTTAATTTCAAAATGAGTACGTGCAGAATCTGCTGCAATTTTTTGTTTTTCATACGGTAATTTCCACAGCTCAAGCAACTGCTGTTCTGCTTCATCAATATATGAAGGAATATTGCTTGCGAGCGTAATCGTACCATTGGGCTGAAGGCGAGACAGTAAGAATTCAAAGAATGGCATATTGAGCCAACGCTGTGCAGGATTATGCGGCTCTGGGTTTGGGTAAAGAATAAAAAATTGTTCCACTTGCGCTGGAAACAAAGCATGTACCACCCACGGCAAGGCATCGGCATGTACTGGATGTAAATATTCACGTGGCTCTAGTTGATGCTGCTTTTGCATCGCTACAAACTTTTCTTTAGTTCGTTCAATTGCATACAACGCTGTGTGCGGATGTTGCCCAGTAAACAATAAGGCATGTTTGCCTTTTCCAGCACCAATTTCGACACAAATCGGTATATTGGGAATGGCAGTAAAATCACGAGGCGCTTGCATACGTTGTGCTTGAAATTGACGAATCGACATAATCTCATCAAACTATCTAAAAATCGGCATAAGTCTAACAACTCACCTTACTTTTGCCTAATCTATTTATTTTATGTTTTAGGAATTTTCTATGCCACGTACATTTCCCTGCCCCCGTTGTGGCGAAGCTAGCACTTGGGAAGCTAATGAATTTCGTCCTTTTTGCTCAGAGCGTTGTAAATTGATCGACCTAGGTGCTTGGGCAAGCGATGAATATAAATTACCGACTCAAGATGCTCCTCAAGCAGGTTTACAACGCCAAGAAGATGATTACGAGGACTAACCTGCTTTACTTGCAACGAATGGGTTAAATTGCTTTTCATAGCCAATGGTACTCATAGGTCCATGACCTGAAATAAATTGAGTTTCATCAGGCAAACTAAAGCATTCTCGTTGAATTGAATCGAGTAATTGCTGATGATTGCCTTTTGGAAAATCAGTACGCCCAATCGAACCTTTGAACAATACATCACCTGTCCAGAGCAAACCATGTTTGGCATTATAGAACATCACATGACCTGGGGTATGACCTGGCGCAAAACGGACTTCAAACTCATCTTCACCCAGTTTCAAGGTTTCTCCACCTTCTAACCACTGATCAACTTTGACAGGTTGTGGGATCGGGAAGCCATAGCGTGCTGAGACTTCTTGGATCATATCAAGCCAAAATTGATCTTCTTTATGCGGCCCAATCACTGGAATATTCCATGTCTCAGCAAGTTCACCCACTGCACCTGCATGATCAAGATGCCCATGCGTGAGCCAAAGTGCTTTAACATTTAAACCGAGTGCTTCTACTTGTTGTTTGAGTACAGCAGCATCGCCACCTGCGTCAATCAAAACAGCATCTTTACTTTCACTATCCCAAAGAATAGAACAATTTTGGGCAAATGCAGTAACGGGTACAATTTTGACTTGCAACATAAAAAACCTCTGGCGAAATAAAACGTCAATTTAATGATGGGCTAAGGTATGAGTGAGAGCGTCAAGATTAGCCTGAACCAGACTAGCAAGCAAATCAATATGCGCTTGATCACTGTTCAAAGCCGGAATATAAGCATATTCCCCACCACCCGCATGTTGAAACAGTTCTTTATTCTGGATCGCTAACTCTTCCAATGTTTCTAAACAATCTGCCGAAAATGCAGGACTCAAGAGTTGCACTGATTTAACTTTTTGCTCGCCCCATTGCTGTAATACAACATCCGTATAAGGCTTCACCCATTCCTGCTTACCAAAACGGGACTGGAAGCTGATTGCCCACTCATGCTCATGTAAATGTAAGGCTTCAGCCACCAATTTCGCTGTCATGCGACAACGATCAGCATAGGGATCGCCTTTATCCGCATAAGGTTGTGGAATCCCATGAAAAGACATCAATAATTTTTCAGCTTTACCATACTTGGTTTGATAATTTAAAACACTATCCGTCAATGCCTGAATAAACATTGGATGTTGATAATAATCTTTAATGAACGTGAACCCAGGTAAATGGCGTTGCTTGGGAATCCATTTCGCAACAGCATCATAAAGAGGGGCTGTTGATGTAGCTGAATATTGCGGAAACAAGGGTAAAAGAATGACATGCTCTTGCGGATCTTTTTCAAGTTGCTCAAAAACAGTATAAATACTCGGTTGCCCATAGGTCATTGCGGCTACAACTGTGAGGTCAAATTGATGATTCTCATCTGTTAAGCGTTGTTTAATCAATTGTGTTTGCTCAAGTACGATTTCACGCATCGGAGAATCATTTGACCAAACAGAAGCATAAGCTTCCGCAACTCGTTTGGGGCGGAATGTCAGGACAAATAAATGTAAAATAATCCACCAAATCGGTTTGGGGATTTCAATGACTCGTGTATCTGATAAAAATTGTTTTAAGAATCGACGTACTGCGGGCACAGTGGCTTCGTCTGGTGTACCTAAATTTGCTAAAATCACAGTCACTTTTGGTTTTGGTGTAGCTGACATAGATCGCTTCCGCTATAACTGAATTTCTTCAATTACTTTAGCAGTTTTATCATTATTTTTTAAATGGAATTAATGCATGGTCTTCATTTGAAAAACTCGATTACTATCTAAAATATTACTTTCCAAGAGTTTCTGACCTTTCTGAGTTAATTGCCATAACATCCGTTGGCGATCATCACGTCCTGTTGGCATAATCCATTCATTCTGACGCATCTGCATCTTAATCTCATGCAATGCACGAATATTAATTTGCGCACGAGAAACTGCATGTGCTCTTGGCATTTCTACACGCGCATCTTCCAAACCTGTTTCATTCAAATATTCATTCATACGTTTAGAAAAATATTCTTCAGGTGTTGGGATCACAAAAGACGAACCCAATACATTGAGTAATTGCGCCCATGTCATTTTACGGAATGGTTTAACTTCTTTGAAATTACCGTCTTGATAAGCATGCATACGATATTCAAACGAATAAAGTTCATGCATGGACACTTTAGGAACTGTCGCAATAGGATCAGCTTCACGACCACCAATCTCAGTTTCGAGCTGTTTAACCTTCGCGCGCAGATTATCTATTTCGTCTTGTAAAACCTGTGTATTTTGCGGACGTACCCACCCCACTACAGGATAACGCTCTAACATTTGTGGCATGTTTGAACGCACCGCAAGTTCTAAATCACGTAAAGTACGGTAACTAAAGACTTGGTCAACTTCATGTTGGAGCTGCTTTCTAAATTCTTTAAATTTTTCTTTTAATTCAGGTTTATTGTCATGCAAATTAGACTCACGAGATTCTGGATCTTCGTGCATAAATACAATAACGGGCTTCTGTTTGGTCATCGCATAAATATATTCCAGATGCATATAACCGACACCCGAAACAGATTGTTCACCATACTGACTACCTAACAAGATCACCACGTAATCACAATCATCAATCTGACGACGAGCAATCGAGGTACTTAATGGCGTGCGCTGTTCTAAGCCCCATGAAAAGAATCCCATCCCAACCAAAGTCTGAGTCAAAACCGCTCGTTCTGGTTGCATTTCATTGCCAGACGTAGAAATAAACACTTGATAACGAGTATCTTGCATAGGCCAAGCCCCAATTCACTTATCAACAATTTTAAGCTATTTTGCTTAAAATTTATTAATAGATAACCTAGATAAAACCCAAAATATGGTTATATTTTAATCATTTAAACAGTAATATCATCTAAATTCCGGATCGTCCATGTTAGTTGTTCTGGTAGTAGATGTTTGAGTACTAATGTTAACTCAATCGCATTATTACCGCTGACATAACACTCAATACGTGTAATATTATGACTTATTTTGTCACATAATAACCCATTTTTTATCAGAATATATGCTGTTTGTCGTGCGACTGCCTGTCCAGAATCAATTAATCTTAATTTTCCACCAAAAACCTGACGAATTGCATCTTTTAGGAAGGGATAATGGGTACAACCTAACACCAAAAAGTCTGCTCCCTCAGTGACCACTGGTTGTAAAACCGTCCGTAAAACATCTAAGCAAACCTGACTCATTTGCTGCCCAGATTCAACAAAAGGTACCAATTCTAGGCTTGTTACAGCTAAAACTTTTACTCCTGCAGGCTGAGCAAACTTCGTAACGACATCTTTGATCAACTGACCACGAAATGTTGCTGGTGTTGCAAGCACTGCGACCACTTTGGACTGTGTCTGAATGACCGCAGGCTTTAATGCAGGGACTAATCCAACAATCGGGAAATGTTCGCCATAATGTTCACGTAAATAATCCAAACTAAATGCCGAAGCCGTATTACAAGCAACCACCGCAATTTTACAACCTTGACGATAAAGCCATTCAATTGCTTGCGCTGTTAATTGACGAATTTCTTGATCTGAACGAGCACCATACGGAACATGAGCGGTATCTGCATAATAGAGAATGCGTTCATTTGGCAAATGTTGAGCAATTTCTTGTGCAATCGACAATCCCCCTACTCCAGAATCAAAAACCCCAATCGGTGCATCTGAAGATGCATGTGGCATAGGATTTAATAAGAAAGGTATAGGTTGAATTGCTGTCATACACACATGAGCACTTGTCTATCTAATCTTTTAAGCTTAAACCTCAGGTGCTCAAATGCAAGACCAAATCACCACTTTTTAATGTTAAAACTGTTTCGCCTTGTGCATTTTCAGACAAAGAACCGTAGTTCACGAGATGATAAAAACTTTGGCGTTGAATCAACGCATTGATCCCAAAACGAACATGGACATAAGGACGTAACTCTCCTGCATATTCGCGCATAAAAATAGGATGCTTTTCATCCACAATGATCACATCCTGATTGATTGTTGTCAGTTGCAAATAAAATCTATCTTCAATCTCAATTTGATCCACTTGATTGATCAATAAAGGCTCATCCTCAACCTCAATTTCAATTTGCTCAACGGGTGTCTTGAGATAAAATTTGCTGTCCTCTTTCCATAGCACTGTACTAAATAAATCCAATAGAGCTTGTCGCTTGATCAATTGACCTTCATGCCACCATTCTCCATTGGCTTTTACCTGTAAATTCATCTTGCCACAATGCTTTGGATGCCATTGGTCTAAAGGCGGAATTGACCTTTTGTGACTTTGCTGTACATCTTTTAAGTATTGTGAAATGTTCATTAAGTTTCTATCATCAGGAAACACGATTTTTCCTATATTCTGTGGAGAATCATTTTCATTTATCATAGTTTATGCCTTGCTGACGAGAAAATATGACCGCTCAGCCAATTGGCGAGATCAAGGTTTAAAACTATACTATCCCAAACGTTTGCAAGCACAATAATAACATTTGTGTTTGGCAATTCAGAACACTCATGGCAGCGCCGAATCGCAATATTACGGTTGCCACCCTTAAAAATATGAGGAGTCCTACATGGAACACATCGAACGTGAAGCGATGGAGTTTGACGTAGTGATCGTAGGCGCAGGCCCTGCGGGTTTATCTGCTGCGATTAAAATTCGTCAATTAGCGATTGAAAACAACCTACCTGATCTTTCTGTATGTGTTGTTGAAAAAGGCTCTGAAGTAGGTGCGCATATCCTTTCTGGTGCTGTACTTGAACCACGTGCCATGAATGAATTGTTCCCGAACTGGAAAGAAGAAGGTGCACCACTCAATGTACCTGTAACGGACGATGAAACCTATTTCTTACTCTCTGATACCAAAGCACAAAAAATGCCGTATTGGATGGTACCAAAATCAATGCACAATGAAGGGAACTATGTCATTTCTCTTGGTAACGTTGTTCGTTGGTTAGGTCAAAAAGCTGAAGAATTAGAAGTTTCGATCTTCCCAGGTTTTGCTGCTTCTGAAGTACTTTACCATGAAGATGGTACGGTAAAAGGGATTCAAACAGGTGATATGGGGATTGGCAAAAATGGTGAGCCAACACATAACTTCACGCCTGGTTATGAACTGCATGCAAAATATACCTTGTTTGCTGAAGGTTGCCGTGGTCACCTTGGTAAGCGTTTGATTGCAAAATACAATCTTGATAAAGATGCTGATCCACAACACTACGGTATTGGTATCAAAGAACTTTGGGAAATCGACCCAGCGAAACACAAACCAGGTCTAGTGATGCATGGTGCGGGTTGGCCTTTATCTGAAACAGGTTCTGCTGGTGGTTGGTGGTTATACCACGCTGAAAACAACCAAGTAACTTTGGGTATGATTGTGGATTTATCTTATGAAAATCCAAATATGTATCCATTCATGGAAATGCAACGTTGGAAAACTCACCCAACCATTAAGCAATTCCTTGAAGGTGGTAAACGCATTTCTTATGGCGCACGTGCGGTTGTAAAAGGTGGCTTTAACTCTTTACCTAAACTCACATTCCCAGGCGGTTGCTTAATTGGTGATGATGCTGGTTTCTTGAATTTCTCAAAAATCAAGGGCTCACATACAGCAATGAAGTCAGGTATGCTGTGTGGTGAAGCAGTATTCGAAGCGATTGCTGCAGGCGTAGAAAAAGGTGGTGATCTTGCGATTGCTCGCGTTCTTGAAGGTGACGACCATTTTGCTAAAGAGTTAACTGCTTATACAGATAAGTACAATAATTCTTGGTTAAAAGAAGAGTTATATCAAGCACGTAACTTTGGTCCAGCAATGCACAAGTTTGGTACTTGGATTGGTGGCGCATTTAACTTTATCGATCAAAATATCCTTAAAGTCCCATTTACGTTGCACGATTTAAAACAAGACTTTGCTGCGCTTAAAACTGTAGATGCATCAACGTTCAAACCAAACTATCCAAAACCAGATGGCAAGTTAACCTTTGACCGTTTATCTTCAGTCTTCGTATCAAATACAGTACATGAAGAAAACCAACCTGCTCACTTGAAGCTAACTGATCCATCAGTGCCAGTGAATGTAAACTTACCAAAATGGGATGAGCCTGCTCAACGCTACTGTCCTGCTGGTGTTTATGAAATCATGGAAAATGATGATGGTTCTAAGCGCTTCCAAATCAACGCAGCAAACTGCGTACACTGTAAGACTTGTGACATCAAAGATCCATCACAAAACATTACTTGGGTAACCCCTGAGGGTGGCGGTGGTCCTAACTACCCAAATATGTAAATCTGAAAATTAAAAAGCCTCAATTCGTTGAGGCTTTTTAATTTTAATCTTTCTGCCCTTCATCAAACTTTTTATATTGTTTCGATAATAAACTTAAGCTCTTCATCTGCTTACCAAAACGTCGACACGGACTACACATCATCACATGAAACTGTAAAGCACTCAGTTCTTTGAAATTCAGTATTCGGTCTTGTTTTTCTGAAAGCAATTGGGTCGCTTCTCGGCACGTCAACATGAACAATCCTCCTGAAGTAACCATTTATTTTCTAAGCATTCACGCAGTCTCGCTCGACTGCGATACATTAAAACGTTCAAGTTTGAGATGCTTAAGTCTAATTTTTCACAGATTTCATCTGAACTCAGTTCAATCATTTCCCGCAACATAAACACTTGTGCACACTTCGCTGGTAAATGATTCAAACACGCATCGAAAATCATCCAAAAATCTTGCTGCTCCATCATTTCCTCAGGATTCAACCATGCTTTTGGTCTTTCTGATTTTTGCCAATGCCCTGAAGCATCAAACAACTCATCAACGCTTCGCTCGTTTTCTTCCGTATCAAACAATTCAGACATACTGACTAAACGTTGCTTCTGACGAATCAGATCAACAATTTTATTTTTTAAAATAGCGAATACCCATGTTTTAAATGCTGATCGGCCAGAAAAAGAGCCTGAATGTTGTAAAGCACTCACTAAAGCTTCTTGCACAACATCCTCAGCTTGATGAAATGAAGAAAGTTGCAATACTGCAAACTTCATCATTTGTTGTCGTAATTCCAACAAAAAATCATCGTTATACAGTTGCTGCGATGCATTAGCATTCGATGTTGTCATTTCAGGCATCGAGTTTCTCACTGTGCTAGTCAAGTTTGTATAACAATTCTAAGCGGATCAAATCTTCTGCAAACTCATCTAGTTGAGTGTTCACTTCACTGACTGATAGATCTGGAATTATTTGTTGGATAAACTCAGCGAGTGCTATTCGAGACAACGGTTGTTGTGCTAATTGCTCAATTAGATAAGCGAATAATGGAGTCAGTATTTCAACACAAACCCGATCATGTTTGTTTCGCCAAACCATGATGGCACTTGGAGCGGGATCTTTGTTAATTTGATTTTTCGACCATTGGTAAACAGGATATTGATACACCAACACCCAAACTTGTGTAGTCAGCTGCCAATTTAATTCGGCATTCAAAGTGACATCTTCAATTTCAAGTGTATCTAAGTACAGTTCAAGCCATTCGTATTGCAACAGCTCAGCAAGCCACGGATATTCAACTAAAATAGGATGCTGATGTTCTGCGAGAAATTCTCTGAATTGCAACGAGATATCATTATAAAATGGTGATTGATTCTGAGATTCTCGAAAAAAATCCGTCAGTAACTGTTGCCATTGCTGCTCGGACAATAAAGATTGAGCCACTGGATAAACCAAATTGATAAATGAGCAAACATTGTTGAACAACAGTTCTCGATAAACTTGCATACGATCCAAATCAAAAGGCACTGATTCTGCTGAATTTGGATCACGCAGCCAGTCACAAAAATCATGTTGGGTCTGCTGAAAAGCATGCTCATTCATACTCATACATTTACCCCATCGACCAAATTCGGGCTCATTGGGATTAACATGCGTTGATTTGAATATTTATGCTGTAACAGCTGAATCTTATTCAATTCATTCTGAAGTTTCTGCCATGTTGGGATATTAAAATCGCGCTCTAATAACGTTGGTTTCACACCACAAACCTGATAAGTGTATTCCAACAATGCCCACACAGGATCACATACTTCCGCACCATGAGTATCAATCAGTAAATCTGTACTCACCTGTTCATGCCCTGCAATATGTAGATAACGAATACGTTGTTTCGACATAGCATCAATAAAGGCATAAGCATCTGCTTGGTGGTTGAGACTATTTACATAAACGTTATTCACGTCCAACAACAATTCGCAATCTGCTTGTGTGATTACTTCACGAACAAAGTCTGACTCGGACATTTCAGCATTCGGCATAAGATAAGTAGAAACATTTTCCAACACTAATCTTCGTCCTAAAATATCTTGAACTTGAGAGATCCGTTCCACTACATACTTCACAGCAGCTTCAGTCATTGGGATAGGCAGAAGATCATATAGATAGCCACCATCATTGGTATAACTCAGATGCTCGGAATAAATCTCGACTTGATAAGAATCTAAGAATTTTTTGATTTGATGAATAAAATCAATATTTAAGGGATGAGGACCACCAATTGACAAAGAGAGTCCGTGACAAATTAATGGAGATTTTTCTACACACCGAGCTAGAAGTTTGGCATGCCGTCCGCCAAAACTCATCCAATTTTCTGGGGCAACTTCAATAAAGTCAGGATGGTGAGTTGCACCTAAAAATGCCTCTATAAAGTCTCGTCTTAAACCAAGACCAACACTTGTGATTGCATCCATAAAGAATCCCTTAGGTGAATGACAGTCATCTTTTTAAATGCTGTCATCAACCGTCTGCATAAGGCTTAGTGAGCGCCACACTTCCCATCAGCCACTTTTTTGTCTGCACCACATTTTGCATCTGCCATTTTTTTGTCTGCACCGCATTTAGCATCCGCAGCTTTTTTATCTGCACCGCATTTTGCATCGGTAGTTTTGTGTTGTTTTTTCGCTTTATCTGCACCACATTTCGCCTCACCACATTTTGCATCTGCAGTTTTAGTCACATGTGTTTCAGCCGTCGTCGATGCTGCCGAAACTTGGGTTACTGCGCCAACCATAGATAATGCAACTAAAGCGGCAACCGAAGTCATTGAGTTTAATTTATTCATTGTGAAGTTCCTTTTAAGTAAATATTGCTTTTGTACTAGGTACATAAAATTAGACGTGCGAACAATCAAATTATTACAGACAAATTTAGATTTTTTTGTGTAAGAAATCAAAAATTCAAACGACTAATAATCAATAAAGCTTATTCGTTGTGAATTTCTCATGAAAAATCTAATTTATTCTTTGCATAAACACTATCAAAATTTGGGTTCCAACTTAAATTATTTTGATGGAATCGCCTCTTTAGCACTTCGCCTATACTTAACTCCTATTTTTTGGATGGCTGGACACAATAAACTACAACACTTCAATGATACGGTTGAATGGTTTGGTAATAGCGAATGGGGCTTGGGCTTACCCATCCCATTCCTGATGGCTAGCCTAGCAATTTCGGCTGAATTAGGTGGTGCTGTCTTACTTGCCTTAGGTCTCGCAACGCGACTGATTTGTATTCCATTGATGATCACCATGCTGGTCGCGATCTTTACTGTACACATTCAAAATGGATGGCAAGCAATTGCTGATCCACATGCCCCTTTTGCAAATATGCAAGTGATTGAGTCAGCGGAAAAACTAGAAAAAGCGAGAGAGATTCTGAGTACTTATGGAAATTACGATTGGCTTACATCAAGTGGTTCATTTGTCATATTGAATAATGGTGTTGAGTTTGCAGTAACCTATCTGGTTATGTTGGGTGCACTACTGGTTCTTGGTGGTGGAAGATATGTAAGTTGTGATTACTGGCTCAGTCGAAAACTAAGTAAATCAAAAAGATAAGCTGATAGGTATCTATCTTAATAATGAAAGTGCGATCAACCACATGATGACCCCAATCAATATATCTAATACTTTCCATGCTTTAGGATTGGCAAAAACAGGACGTAGTAGACGAGCACCAAAACCTAGACTAAAAAAGAATAAGAAAGACGCAGAAACCGCTCCTACTGCAAACGCTACTTTATCAGTATATTGTGCTGAAATTGAGCCGAGCAACACCACTGTATCTAAATAGACATGTGGATTTAACCAAGAAAAACTCAAACATAACATCAAAGTTTGTGCCAAAGTTGTAGTTGGTTGTGCTGAAGCAACGAGACCGCTATTGGCTTTATAGGCGTTATAAAAACTACGTAAGCCGTAAATAAATAGGAAGGCAGCACCAAAATATTTCATGACTTGAATCAGCCCTACCTGCTGACTCAAAATCGATGCAAACCCGAATACACCAAAGCAAATCAAAACTGCATCAGATAATGCACAAACAAGGCAAACCCAAAACACATGTTGCTTTAACAACCCTTGTTTCAATACAAAAGCATTTTGTGCGCCAATCGCTAGAATTAAAGAGAAACCTAACAACAAACCTGAAATATATGTGGAAACCAAAACTTAGCCTTTTTGCACTAAGTAACGATATTCGGTATGACTATTTGCATCGAGGCTTTCTTCTTTAAGCAGCAACTCATGCCCAAGATGCATACAAAACTTTGGAATATCCCATGACGTAGAAGGGTCTGTTGCAAAAACCTCAACAATATCACCTGATTTTGCTTTACGAATCGCTTGATGCAACATCATGACTGGCTCAGGGCAACGCAAGCCTCTAGTATTCAGTTGAACCGTAGGAAGTTGAGGTTGTTCAGACATCATCATACTCATCTATTTTAATGTTCATATTTTACCATAAAGTCATCAGATAAAAATCCTCAGCAATCTTTTGGAAAACTGTACGTTTATTACATAGTTTTATTGATGCATATCCGCTTTTTCTTCGGTATGATGAAAATCATCTAATTGATATAGAGAGTCTTTAGGAAAGATCATGGTCGAGGAATCCAGTCCGTCGTGGGGTATGCGTGGCTTAAGAAAATGGTTAGGTACTGCACCTGAAACCCGCGATGAATTACTCAAGTTAGTTCAAGACTCACGCCGCTTTTTAGAGCCAGATACCGTTGCTATGCTTGAGGGTGTACTTGATCTCCCAGCAACAAAGATTCGAGAAGTGATGACGCCACGCACAGCGATTATCAGCTTACAAGAAGATGATCAACTGTTAGATATTTTGGATGTACTGATTGATTCTGCACATTCACGCTTCCCTGTATTTTCAGCAGATCAAAGCGATAATGTGGTCGGTATTTTATTAGCGAAAGACCTTTTACCTTTCCTAACCGAGCGTAATGTCAAAGTTGATATTCATTCACTGATGCGCCAACCTGTCTTCGTGCCTGAAAGTGCTCGTTCAGATCAAGTCTTGCGTATGTTAAAAAATACACAAACACATATCGCGATTGTGATTGATGAATATGGTTCAACATCAGGCTTAGTCACACTTGAAGATATTCTTGAAGAAATTGTGGGCGAGATTGAAGATGAACATGATATTGCCGATGAAGAAGCGCTCTATATTGTTCCAGATAATGACCCAACCACAGCAAATACGTGGATCGTGCAAGCACTTACACCAATTGAACACTTCAATACTATTTTAGATGCAGATTTTTCTGACGATGAAGTTGAAACTATGGGCGGTTTACTGCTGCAAGAGATTGGTTTAGTCAGTGATTTACAAGGTCAAACCATTGAGCTTGGCGATTGGCAATTTACCATTATTGAAGCAGATGCGCGCACTATTCATCTGATTCGAGCTGTCCGTCAATGAGAAGCTATTTTGAAAAGCTATTAAATTTATCTCAACCACAAAAACAAGTTCCTTTTGTTTTTCCACTTCTGATTGCGCTGATTTCAGGTGCAATCTTTAGTTTGGCATTAGCACCGTATTATTTCTGGTGGTTAGCGATCTTATCACCCGCATTACTTTATGCGGTTCTACATCAACGTAGCCCGAGACAAGCTTTTGCTTTAGGTTGGGCTTATGGTTTTGGTTTATGGTTTGTAGGTGCATTTTGGCTCTATACCTCGATCCATACCTATGGTGATACCAACGCATTTTTAAGCATTTTAATGATTGCCTTTATGGCAACTGCAATGGGCTTATTTAGTGCTTTTCAAACTTGGTTGTACCGCCGCTTTTTCCCTGAAACACCCTTAACCTTTGCACCTATTTGGGTATTATTCGAATGGGCAAAGACTTGGGTCTTCACAGGCTTTCCATGGCTGTTTGCAGGCTATGCATTTACTGAGCGATTATTAGATGGTTATGCACCTTTATTTGGTGTCTATGCCGTTTCTTTCGTTGTGATTGTACTTGCCTGTGCCCTTGTTGAAATTTTAAATCGCCGTTGGTTTTGGGCGATTCCTTCTGCGCTGCTAGTGTTAGGAGCATGGGGCTCTGGATTCATTCAATTTGTTCAACCCAAAACAGCCAAACCGCTAAGTGTGTCATTGATTCAAGGTAATATTCCTCAAGACCTCAAATGGTTGACTGAATACCAAATTAAGACCCTAGAGATCTATGCCACCCTCACCCGTGCTGAATGGGGACGTGATCTCATTGTTTGGCCTGAATCATCTATTCCATTATTTCAAACCGATATTCCAGAGTTTTTAAAAGCAATGGATACCCAAGCAAAAAAAGCGGATAGCGCTTGGGTAACAGGGATTCCTTATTGGGATATACCTAAGTCTCAGCAAGTCGGTGAGCCTCTGTATTACAACAGTATTATGGCATCAGGCAGTGATTCACATGGTTTATATAAGAAGCAACGTCTTGTGCCCTTTGGTGAATATATTCCATTATCAGGTATGCTGAAATGGGTTTTACCTGCGATGCAAAATGATATCAGTATGAGTGGTTTTTCACGTGGGGAAGCTAACCAAAAGCCGCTCACCATCAAAGGACATGCACTTGCTGCTGCCATTTGTTATGAAGTGGCTTATCCAAACCTCACCCGTCGTAATGCAACAAATAGTGATTTTTTAATCACCGTATCGAATGATGCTTGGTTCACGGATACAGCAGGCCCTTGGCAACATTTACAAATGGTACAAATGCGTGCCAAAGAAAATGGGCGTTGGTTTATTCGCGCGACCAATACGGGTGTGACAGCGTTTATTAATCACAATGGACATATTGTGAAACAAGCTCCTTTAGATCAGGAATTTGTATTACGTGGTGATTTACCTGCTATGCAAGGGCAAACGTTATATAACCGTTTGAGTGATTATCCAATTCTGATTTTTTCAGTTTTCTTACTCATTTTGGGTTGGATTTATCGTCCACGCAAAGTCGATATTTCGTTTAAATCACGGCGGTAATTGTTTAATAAATTAAGATAAGCATTTGGATGAATAATAGATTTAAGTGCTTATTTTATTAATATTTTTACAGAATCAATCTAAAGAAAAGACTTTTTCTAAGTACAGGTCTCCTTAAATGGTTCAGCCACGATTTGAAACTGATCTTCATATACAACATACCCTGGTCGTTCTGTACTCAAGATTTCTACATTAATCCCATGCGCTCGAAGAAGATAAGTAACTTCATACATTTTTGATATATGTTCATCAGCTGTGTCTTTAAACCAACTAAGAGCAACATTCTTCGCATGGGGTTTAGATGATCGAGCAAAGCTATCTGGTTTCTTTAGATTTTTTCTAAACCAATCATATATTTCATCATAATAAGTTTGTTCATAATCATACAATTCACCAGACTCTTCTAAATCTGACATTGCTTGAAACAAGCCCTGCCTCTTATTTGAACCCTCATCCTTTGCATGAATAATAAAACGGATAAACATCATATACCCTAACTAAAATTATTTACCTCAAAGTACCATAGATACTTGCACCGATAAATAAGCCACTAAACTCGATAAAAATAACATTGGGATATAACGATAGGCATTAAACAACAATTGTTCATATTTAGAAATCAGCTCATGATTATTCCAAACACTGGTTTTTAAAGCACTTAAAAAACAAAGAACAAACCATGCACTCAACATACTCAACGCAAAAAAACCAATCATTATTTGGCTACTACCTTCAGTCGTTTGCCATAAAGACAAAGCACCCTCACTCATCGGTAATAGGCTTAAAATGAACAACACAGATTTCAACATTGCCCAATGAAACTGATTGAGTTCATCTAACACAAGAAATGCTTTCATCTGTTCTCTCCATACCTAATTTAAATGGTCTGAATTTATTATGCAAAGCTTTGATCTTAATAAAAAGTCTATTTTTCTGCATAATTTATTTTTCTTGTAACCATTAAACATGGGAATAATTCTTATTATAACTCTCAATATGCACCATATTATTAATTTTATATTTTTCAAATACTTGCATCAAAGACTAAATTAACAAACATTATCACTTCATTCCCTATTTATTTTATTTAAAAATGAAGTGATATTGCCTGATTTAAAAATTATGGCTGATAATAAATATCTGCATCATTCCCCTCACCACCTTCTTTACCATCTGCTCCAAATGAATATAAATCAAATGAACGTCCTTCACGACCTGGAATGACATATTGCAAGTCATTTTCCCAACTGTCTTTCGGATAACCACCTTTGACATAACCACCTGGCAACCAGTTTTTAGCAGCAGCAGGTTTATTGACTAATGCATCTAAACCACCATCTTGCATTGATGGGTAACGGCCATTATCCAATTTATACTGATCCAAAGCGCCAGCAACGCCTTTTAGCGTAATACTCGTCGTATCAACTTTGGCTTTTTCACCACGTCCCATCACGTTCGGAACGATTAATGCAGCCAAAACACCTAAAATTACAATAACAACCATCACTTCAATGAGTGTAAATCCAGACTGTTTGTTCATCATCTTACGCTGCATTTTTTGCTTATTCATATCCATCTCTTTCGTGTCACTCATCAGATCATATTGTTCATATTAATAATTGGCAACATGACCGCAATCACAATCACCAATACAATTGCTGCCATAAAAATCAGCATCAAGGGCTCGAGTAAAGCCAATAAAGTTGAGATAAACGTCGTTACCTCACGATCTTGCATGGTTGAAGCTCGATCTAACATTCGATCTAATTCACCAGAAGCTTCACCACTTCGAATCATTTGTACCATCATTGGGGGAAAATAACCGCAACGCTCCAATTGTGTTGCCAAATTACCACCTTCTGTTACACGCTCCATCGCCACTTCAATCGCATCACGAATCACCCAGTTATTACTGACTTCAGCGCCAATGCGTAGAGCTTCCACCAAAGGCACCCCTGAACGAGTCAAAATAGACAAGGTACTGGCAAAACGTGCTGCATTTATACCACGTGAAAGTTTACCAAAAAGTGGCAACCTGAGTGTTAATCGGTCAAAGGCATAATGCCCTGCGGTTGTTCTTAGAAAGCGGGTAAATAGAATGATCGCAATAAAAGCGAGAATCAATATCCCGATCCATGTATGTCGAATAAAGGCGCTCGCTTTCATGAGCGCTACTGTAATCCAAGGCAAGGCTTCTTTACTTTGCTCAAAAGTTTTGACGATCTCAGGTACAACATAGGTCATCAAGCCCATCACGATCCCGAATGACATTAACATGAGGACTATTGGATAAATCATCGCACCCTGAATTTTCTTTTGCATCGCAAAACGGTTTTCAGTGTAGTCTGAGAGCTGATCTAAAATCAGATCAAGGTGTCCAGAGCGTTCACCTGCCGCAACCGTTGCAATATAAAGCTCAGGGAAACGACCTGCTTGTTGCATACTTTGTGCTAATGAATGCCCTTCCAAAACTTTGGAACGCACAGCAATCAATAAGTTTTGTACATGAGTCTTTTCACTTTGTTTACTGACCGCACGTAATGCTTCTTCCAATGGAATCCCCGCAGCAACCAAAACTGAAAGTTGGCGTGTCATCAATGCGAGGTCATAAGCACTAAAGCTTTTTGCAAACCAAGAACGCTGTTGTTGTTTATCTTTTTGCTCAACGGCATCGACCGCAATTGGTGTCCATGCTTTATCTCGCAACTGTTGACGAATTTGGCGTGCAGAATCCCCTTCAAGCACACCTTTATGTTGCTTTCCAGAAGCATCAAGAGCAGTAAATTGATAAGCAGGCATGGTTCTGTTCTAATTGTCCCAAAATAGTTGTCGTTACTGTTGCATCCGTGTCGTGGAATCATTCATATTCATTTATGTTTATCAACATAACGCACTGCACTTTAGCATAATTCCATGACATGCAGTCATGCCATTTTACACGTGATTGAAGCCTTTATGCCTACCCCAAATTCTAACGCTATTCTGTACCGTATTCGAGTTGCAATACCCGTTTATGTGTATGACACGTTTGACTATACGGTCAGTGCTGAGCAATATGATCAAGCACAGGTTGGCGCACGTGTTGCGATTTCATTTGGTCGGCAAAATCTGATTGGAATCATTACTGAAAAAGTTGATCCCAATGAGCTATTCACAGGGCAATTCAAACTTAAAGCCATCACGGAATTACTCGATCAGGAATCAATTCTAGATCAACAAGTTTTAACTTTGTTGACATGGTCAGCACAATATTACCAATTTCCAATTGGTGAGGTCATGCAAAGCGCCTTACCTTCGCTATTAAGGCAAGGACGTGCCTTAGATATTCTATTTCATCAATGGAAAATTATCCCAAATGACAATCCTGATGCTTTATTAAAACGTTCTCAAAAACAATATGATGCTTACCAAATTCTCAAACTACATCTACATGGTACAACCGAAAATATTTTAAATCTCAGTGGTATCGAAACAGCTACACTCAAAGCGCTAGAGAAAAAAGGTCTGGTTGAATGTTGTCTTGAACCACATGATTTCACCCCAACGCCTGTGCAATTGGCTCAAGTTCCCTTAACACCGAATGAAGATCAGAAAAAATCCATTCAGCAAATCCTAAAAGCACTCCATCATTATCAAGCATTTTTACTTGATGGCTTGACAGGCAGTGGTAAGACTGAAGTTTATTTGCAAGTCATGTATGACGTGTTAAAACAAGGCAAACAAGTGCTGGTGTTAGTCCCTGAAATTGGTCTCACACCTCAAACCGTTGCTCGTTTTAAATCACGCTTTCATTGTGATGTAGCGTTATTGCACTCAGGTTTAAATGACTCAAAACGTTTACAGGCTTGGCAACAGGCTCAAACAGGTAAAGCCTCGATTATTATTGGCACTCGCTCTGCGATCTATACGCCACTTCCTCGATTAGGTTTGATCATCCTTGATGAGGAACATGATCTTTCGTATAAGCAGCAAGAAGGTTTCCGCTACCATACCCGTGATGTGGCATTGTATCGTGGGCATCTACAAGGCTGTGCAGTCATTCTGGGTTCTGCCACCCCGAGTATTGATAGCTATCATTTGGTGGAATCAGGTAAGTTGCACTTGCTTGAACTAAATCAACGTGCGGGCGTTGCGGTTTTACCGAAGATGCATGTCATTGATTTAAAAATTGCCAAAAAGAAGCATGGCATCAGTCAAAGCTTACTTGAGCAAATCAAACATACCCTAGAGCGTAAAGAACAAGTGCTGATCTTTTTAAATCGACGTGGTTATGCTCCTATTTTGATGTGCGAAAGCTGTGGTTGGCAAGCCAATTGCCCACATTGTGATGCGCACTTTACTCTACACTCTCAGCCCTATCATTATTTGCATTGCCACCATTGCGGTACCATCAATCGCCTTCCTGAGCATTGTCCTGCATGTCAAAAACAAAGCTTAAAAACCATAGGTGCAGGAACAGCAAAACTTGAAGAACACTTACAAGAATTGTTTCCCCACAATGAAGTAATTCGAGTCGATCGAGACAGCACCAGTCGAGTCGGCAGTTGGCAGAAGATTTATGACCGTATTCAACAAAATGAACCCAGTATTTTATTGGGCACGCAAATGCTCGCCAAAGGTCATCACTTCCCTCATGTCACTTTAGTTGCCATTTTAGATATTGATGCAGGCTTACTCAGCGTCGACCCTCGTGCGCCTGAACGAACTGCACAACTGATTGTACAAGTAGCAGGGCGCGCTGGTCGTGGTGAACATAAAGGTAGTGTCTATTTACAAAGCTTGCGTCCCGATCACCCGATGTTGACGACCTTAATTGAGCATGACTACCGTACTGTCGCCAAACAAATGCTGGCTGATCGTAAGATTGCCATGCAACCCCCGTATCGTTATGCAGTATTGGTTCGGGTTGAATCTAAGGATCGAGACTATAGCCAACAATTTTTAGCGGACATTGCGCAACAATTACGGACAATGGCTGGCGATACCGTGGATATTTGGGGCCCCATTCCTGCGCCGATGGAACGTAAAGCAGGGCGCTATCGGGCGCATATGGTGATTTTGTCTGCCGATCGTGCAAAACTGCATTTTTATTTACGTCAGTGGTGGCAGCAAGTAGTACATTTACCGCGTCAGCATTTGCTGAGACTCTCGATTGACGTTGATCCACAAGAATTTAGTTAATTGAATATTCTCATATGAAAAGCCATCAAGTGCTTTTTCAACGAAGTTTGATACTGCATTTCTCTTGATCACCCATCCTTCGTGATTGAGGCGAGCGAGATGAATATTGCATATTGAATTGCGGTAGCAAAACATATCTTCAATTCAACTATCACTTTGCATAAAAGTCTTTGTTATTTCATGGCATATTAAAACATCAAACAAACATATTGCTTATCCAACATACATTTGAGATCAACGATGTAACGTATTCTCCCACTGAGTTAAAAATGATGTTTCCAACTATCATATTTCAGATACTATTTTTACATGCGACTCATTTGAGTTAGTCTGAACCTAATAGAAAAATTTGAGGCATTCAATGTCTTTACTGCTACCGATCATTTTTTTACTGGCTGCAACTTTAATTTTTGTTCCTCTAGCAAAACGCTACATCGGCACTCCTGTTTTGGGTTATCTCATGGCAGGACTTTTACTTGGCTCAAGTATTTTAGGGCTTATTGAAGATGTGCAATTCATCAACCAACTCTTGCACTTGGGCATGATGATGGTGATGTTTTGGATCGGTTTTAGCTTTCGACCACAGCAACTTTGGCTAGAACGCCATGCGATCCTGAAAAATAGTGGTACACAACTTGCGCTCATCGCGATCCTGCTCATCAGTACCTGCTATTTATACTTGCATGACTTGCTCACCAGTATCATTCTTGGACTTGCCTTAGCCTTTTCCTCAGTTGTATTCACTCAACAATTACTTCAACAAAAACAGCAACTCGATAGCAAACTTGGACAAGCAAGCTTAGCCACCTTGCAATTTCAGGCTTTTATTGCTGTGATCTTCATTTCACTCTTTCCTTTACTTGAAGATACTGCTTCCACACGACACGGTATTGCTTATTTTGCTGCGATTATGGCGACCATTTCAGGTTTATTTTTAGCAAGTCGTTATGTAGTTCGACCAGCTTTCCGATTTTTAGCAGGTAAAGGCAGTATTCAATTAATCCCCGTTTTGAGTTTATTGATTGTCCTCTCTGTTATTTTAATTATGGAGGTTCTCAATATTCATGTTTTGATTGGTGCATTTTTAGCAGGATTACTCTTAACTGAGACCGAGTTTAAAGCTGAAGTTGAACGGATTATTCAGCCTTTTAAAGAGCCGATGGTTGGGCTATTTTTCCTTACGATTGGCTTAGGACTTTCACTTGAGCCTTTAAGGCAATCCCCATTATTCATTTTAGGTTCGATTTTCGGTTTGGTCTTGATCAAAGTTGCTGTTATTACCGCAATGAGTTATTACCAGCAACGCCATGCCAAACTTAGTACGCTTTTTGCACTCACACTTGCGCAAAGCGGTGAACTTGCTTTTATTTTGCTTAAACTGGCAGAAAGTGAAAATTTAATCACCAATGATTTAGTGACATCTAGCTTACTGATCATCTTTGGTTCTATGTTGCTGACCCCACTCCTGTATTGGCTATTTGATACAAAAATTTCACCAAGACTAAATAAAAAAGTTGCTGTACAAATTGAAGATATTCCACAGCACCCTATTTTAATTATCGGTTTCGGTCGTTTTGGGCAAGTAGTTGCACGTACCTTACATGCACAAGGCAAACGATTTAGTGTGATTGATAGTAATCAACCTGATGCCCATTTTATTGAGCAATATGGACATCGTTTCTTTGATGCTGATGTCACTCAAGTCGAAAATCTACGCTCCGCAGGTATCGAATATTGCAAATTATTGATTCTGGCAATTGATGATGTTGAAGACAGTATGAATTTGACACGCCACCTTCGTTTAAATTATCCAGATTTAACTTTATTTGTCCGCGCACGTGATCGACACCACACCCATTTACTCCATGATTTAGATGTACTGCATATTTGGCGTGAAACCTATGCTTCATCATTAGCACTGGCACAGCAGGCACTGATCAAAACTGGGCTTTCAGTTGAAGAAGCTCAAGCTCAAATCGCGTTATTTAAACAAGAAGATGAACGATTACTTGAACAGCAACATTGGATTCACCTAGAAAAAGAGCGTATTGAAAACTATCCAAATGCGATGGCAGAGCTCGAGTATTTGTTTGAAAACACAAAAGCTTTCGTGTCAAATCGCACGAGCAGTGATCAAAACATACAAAGTGATTCAAATTCACTCAATGGAACATCTTGAGTTTTGACAAACAGACACCATTATTGATGCATAACCATGCCCTTTTTATAAAGCCCAGAGTGCTTTACAAGGCAAAGCGTTGCTTTGTTTTTCCCTGAGGGGATACTGGAGAAAAATATGTCTGATTTACGCCAACGCTTTTTTATCGAAGATTGCCCTATTCGTGGTGAAGTCGTCCATTTAGAAGAAGCACTACAAACCATTTTGGCGCAACGTGAATATATGCCTGCGGTACAAAGCCTATTGGGTGAAATGTTAAGTGCAATTGCCCTACTTGCAAGTACGTTGAAAATCCGTGGTTGTATTAGCTTACAAATTCAAGCAAGTGGCACATTCAAATGGGCTATGGCGGAATGCAACCATTTAGGTGAAGTTCGTGCCTTGGCTGATTATGAGGAAGATCCACGTTTTGTCGAAGGCACGGACAGTCGTACTGTGCTTGCTGCCTTAATCAATCCAGTATTGTTTATTAATATTGAACCTGAACACGGTGAACGTTATCAAGGCATCGTACCGCTTGATCAACCGACTTTAGCAGGTTGTTTAACCCAATATTATGATCTCTCTGCACAGATTCCGACGCATATCGTATTAGCAACCAATAGTAAACGTTCAGGTGGCTTATTGATTCAGTTGCTTCCACGCAACGACGAAGAAGAGCAAAAGTTAGTCGATGAAGACTTATGGCCACGTTTAACTATGTTGACTGAAACCCTGAAACCAGAGGAATTGACGGATCTTTCAGCCAATGAAATTCTATATCGCCTTTACAACGAAGAAGAAGTGCGTTTACCTGAAGTCGAACAGTTAAAGTTTGGTTGTACCTGCTCAAAAGAACGCTGTGCCAATGCCTTGATTCAGATTGGCGTTGATGCAGTACATGAAACTTTAGAAGCACAAAACCCAATTCAAATGGATTGCCAATTCTGTAATACCCGTTATGAGTTTTCAGCAGAAGAAGCTTTAGGTTTGTTTGGTGAGCATTTAAGTTAATTGAAAAGTAAAATAAAAAAAGACGGGCTTCCGTCTTTTTTTATTTTGTATTAAGGTCTAGCCGATAGAACAATTTTTAAATGTCCCAATAATATAGACCTTAATTTTGACTTATGAATTACTTCGAATATTTCCTGTTTGTTATCAGTGTTATTGTCTTGATTGCGACCCCTGGCCCTGTGATGATTTTAGTTGCAAGTGCGGGTCTCAAAGGCGGCTATAAAAAAGCATTACAAACCATTTTTGGAACCAACTTTGCCTCGCTCATCCTAATTTTTATTTCAGTGCTCATGCTCAAAGGTTTTCTTAGCATTGATGAAAACTACCTGAAAGCTATTCGGGTATTAGGTTGCCTCTACATTGCCTATCTCGGTTATAGCATTATTAAAGAAGTGCTTCAGGCACCCCATCCCACAGCGATTCAAACCGTGTCCGCACAAAATGGCGGATTTAAAAAAGGCTTTCTGGTAGGGATTTCAAATCCTAAGGATATTATCTTCTTTTCAGCCTTTTTCCCGCAGTTTATTAATATCTCCCAAAATATCAATTTCAGTTTAAGCCTGCTGACAGTGACATGGATTATTTTAGATTTCCTTACTCTGTCTTTAGTTTACCTATTTTTCCGCAGCCTATCTCAAAGCAATATTTATCCCAAAGCTCTCGGTTTGTGTGGTGTCTTATTGATATTGATTGCACTCTATGGTCTAGTCGAGATCTTTCTCTAGGGGAATAGATCAAATATTGACTTAAGTCATTCACAATCTATTCTTCTGATTAAATAGAACAACTCTTATACAATCGAATCCATTGAAATCTCTTGGATTCGTTTCATAATGAAAGAAACATCCCATTATTATATTCAATATTATGACCAAAAATTATTATGAAGAGCTAGGTGTTTCCAGAGATGCCTCAGCAGATGAAATCAAAAAAGCCTATCGAAAACTGGCGCGTAAATATCATCCAGACATTAGTAAAGAAACTGATGCTGAAGCTAAAATGCAGGCGATTAACGTCGCCTATGACACCTTGAGTGATGCCACAAAAAAAGCTGAATACGATCAGATGCTAGATCATCCACAAGGCTTTTCCAATTTCGGACAAGGCAATCAAAGTGGCTTTGATGGCTCACAGTTCTATCGTCAAAGTTCAGGCGATGGTGCAGACTTTAGTGGTTTTGAAGACTTATTTGGTCGCTTTGGTTCAGGCTTTGGTGGCGGGCAACAACGTTCGCAACGCCAGCAACGTAGCCATCGAGGAGAAGATCAACATGCCAGTATTCAAATTGATTTAGAGATTGCCTACCACGGTTCAACTCAACAAATCACACTACAAATCCCAACCTATAATGTGTATGGTGAACCAGAAGTACAGCGTAAAACCCTAGAGGTCAAAATTCCAAAAGGAATGAAAGAGGGTCAACAAATCCGCTTAAATGGTCAAGGACAAAGTGGTATCAATGGCGGTGAAAATGGCGATCTGTATATTGAAATCCAATATAAAGATACCGACCGAATCCGAGTTGAAGGGGCTGATGTTTATCAAACCATTGATGTGAGCCCTTGGGAAGCAGGCTTAGGGCAAAGCATCGAAGTCAATACTCCTGCTGGGCAGCTCAAAGTCAATTTACCGAAAAATGCCAAAAATGGACAACAACTACGTCTCAAAGATAAAGGGATACCAAACAAAACCGCAGGGCATTTATACCTGATTATTAATATTGTTTTACCGCCAGTGCACAGTGAACAAGAGCAACAGGCTTATCAACAATTTGCCGATGCCTTCCCTTCATTCCGACCTCGTGCCTCATAAGGAGTAAGCTCATGACAACCATTCAATACAAAGAAATTCAATATAACGGTCACTACCAAGTTGAAATCATTGATGAACAATTGGCACTTGATCTTGAGCATTTTGCAGAGGCATGTGGTCAAAGTACTGATTGGGTCTTAAAACTGATTGATTACGATATTTTACAGATCAAAGTCGATCCGCAAAGTTATCAATTTATTGGTGAAGATGTCGCTCGGGCGCGTCGAGCCTATCGTTTACAACGCGACTTCGATGCAAGCTTATCTGCCGTTGCAATCATGCTTGACTTAATTGATGAGGTGCAACAACTACGCAAACAGTTAAAACATTTTCATTAAGCCATCATACCCACATAAATGACTAAACTCATTATTTCAGTTTAGTCATTTTCTCGACTTCTTTCAGCGTTTGCTTAATCGGCTCATAATCCAAGAACCATAACAAATTAACATTGCGCTGTTTATGCTGTTGCGCCAGTAAATCAATCACACTACGCTCACCACGTCCAACCAAATGTTGCTGATAAAAGTAGTACAGTAATACCACCGTGCTCATCATCATCACCGCGAGCATAATCCAAAATCCAACAGGTGATTTCAGCCCAGGAATAAACTCAAAGTTCATTCCATATACCCCAGTCAATAAGGTTAATGGCGCAAAGATTGCAGTAATAATTGCCAAAATACGCATATTTTCATTGGTTTGATTGGCAATCGCAGAGAAATGTAAATCAATCGCCGATTGGATCGCATTCCTTAAACGCAAAGTATGCTTTTGTACCCGTTCCACATGACTCATTAAATCATTAAGACGAACCAAGAGAATGTCTTGATTCTTATGCTTATGTTCACCAACAACATGATGATAATTATCAACTAACTCATCTCGAAACTCCTGTAAGGTCTCTATTTGTTCCTCACATAAATTTTCGATTTGTTGGAATGCCATATCTTCATGAAAGAGTTGATGCCACTGTTTAAAACGGCGGTTGCCCTGCAAAAGTTGCTGTTGCCAATATTCAACACGACGTGTCAGTGGTGTACGCAAATTCAAATAGCCATCAATCATGCTATTCAGTAATCTTAAAGATAGATCAGCAGGTGTACTCGGTAATTTACGTGGTTTATTTTGTTCAGCAATAGCCCGCTCCATAATCACTTGAAGGCGTTGAATATAACTTTCTACTGCCTTATTGCCCTGCTCTCGCACACTCACTAAAACACTCGGTGTTAGAATAAAGCTCATCGGTGTGGTGGCTAAACCAAAGACACTTTCATGTGATTCTAAGGCATTCTCACTTTCATAAATTTGGTCATCAGGACTAATCAACTTCCGAAATACTAAGAGATCGTACTCTTCAACGGTATCGAAAGCACAAGGATGCTCGATATTAAGCAAATCTCGCATATGAAATTCATTCAATACCAGCCCTGTGTGCTCATAAATGTTTTTCTGCCAAGACTCGGTATGATTGACCAAATCCTGTCTCAAACTATCAACCCATAAAAACTCAAGCGTATGTTCTGTTTGTTGTTGCACACTAATAAAAATCGTATTTTCACTGTGATGACGATAAAAATAATAAAGCTGCATAGGGGCAAATGAGTCTGAATATCGATAGAAATGCTGCCATGAAGCTCGATAAAAAGCTACGGTTATTACATTGCAAGTACAGCATCAACGAAAAAGCCCCGTATGCGGGACATCGGGGCTTTTAAAATATAGAAGGTATTACACTTCTTTTTCTGTTGGACGATGCTTTAACATGTGATCAAGTTGTTCTTTATCCAAAGCATTATCCCATTTCGCCACGACAATCGTTGCACAAGCATTCCCCACTAAATTGGTTAACGCTCGGCACTCTGACATAAAACGGTCAATACCCAAGATCAATGCCATACCTGCTACAGGAACGGCAGGTACAACTGAAAGTGTCGCAGCCAAAGTAATGAAACCTGCACCCGTAATCCCTGCTGCACCTTTAGAACTGAGCATTGCAACCAAAAGGATCGTAATTTGTTGAGTCAGGGTCAATTCAACATTACATGCTTGCGCAATAAACAACGCTGCCAATGTCATATAAATATTAGTACCATCTAGGTTAAATGAGTAACCTGTCGGAATCACTAAACCAACCACAGACTTTTCACAACCTGCTTTTTCCATTTTTGCCATCAAAGATGGTAATGCCGCTTCCGATGAACTTGTCCCAAGTACTAACCATAATTCATCTTTGATATAACGAACTAAATCAATAATCGAGAAGCCGTTGTATCTCGCCACCGCACCTAATACCAGAATGACGAATAACAGAGCTGTGATATAAAAGGTCGCGATGAGAAGCATCAAATTACCAATTGAGCTAATACCATATGCACCAATGGTAAATGCCATGGCACCAAATGCACCAATCGGTGCAAACTTCATTAACATACCAACCAAAGTAAATACAGGATTGGTCAACTGTTGAAGAAAGTCAGTGACTGGGCGCCCTAAATCACCTGATTTAGCCAATGCCAAACCAAATAATACAGCAACAAATAAAACCTGAAGAATCTGTCCTGATACAAATGGGCTAATCAAAGTATCAGGGATAATATTCATCAAAAAGCCAGTAATGGTCGAGTCATGTGCTTTTGCAGCATATTCATCTACTTTAGCGCTGTGCAAAGTACTTGGATCAATATTTAATCCATCACCCGGCTGAATCACATTACCAACGATAAGACCAATCACCAAAGCTAAGGTTGAAAAGGTCAAAAAGTAAATCATTGCCTTTGCTGTCACACGACCCACACTACCAAGATTTTTCATCCCAGCAATACCTGTCACGACAGTCAAAAAGATCACAGGCGCGATAATCATTTTAACCATTTTAATAAAAGCGTCACCAAGCGGTTTTAAGCTTTCACCAAAATCAGGAAAAAAATGACCTAATAGTATCCCCGCAACAATTGCGAAGATCACTTGTACATAAAGAATTTGATAAAATTTTTGTGGCTTTTTAGGAGACTGGTCATCTTGACCTGTGGTCACATGATCGACATGCATCTGCGATATTCCTTCATTGGGATAAACAAATAGACTTCCGACTGTCTATCTAGAACCATACAAACACAGGTAGGCGCGGAAAGTTGGAGAATTCTACGGTAATTGAAGGATGCAGAATTAAAGCCATAGACTAATGTCTAATATAAATGTAATTTATGCTCATCATTTCTATTATTTATATCCATAATAATCATATGGTTAATAAAAAAGCGCATTATCAAAAACAATGCGCTTTTTTGGGGCTATATATTGGTGTTATTAAGCTTGATCAATATCTTTCATTGTCAACTTAATACGACCACGGTTATCGACATCAGCAACTTGTACTTTGATATCTTGACCTTCTTTTAATACATCAGTCACATTCGCAATACGCTCATTTGAGATTTGCGAAATATGAAGTAAACCATCAGTACCTGGCATGATATTTACAAATGCACCAAATTCAACGATACGGATGACTTTACCGGCATAGATTGTACCTGGCTCAACTTCAGCAGTCAGTGCTTGGATTTTTGCAATCGCAGCTTTAGCAGCAGCTTTCGTTTCACCAAATACGCGAACTGTACCATTGTCTTCGATATCAATCGCCGCTTTAGTTTCTTCAGTAATGGCACGAATCGTTGCACCACCCTTACCAATCACGTCACGGATCTTGTCTGGATTGATATTGATCACTTCAAATGTTGGTGCATTTACACTGATTTCTGCACGCGCACGTGAAATAACTTTATTCATTTCATTGAGGATGTGCATACGACCAGCAAATGCTTGGTTTAACGCAACTTCCATAATTTCTTCAGTAATCCCTTCAATCTTAATGTCCATTTGAAGTGCAGTAATACCGTTGGCAGAACCTGCTACTTTAAAGTCCATATCACCAAGGTGATCTTCGTCACCTAAGATGTCAGAAAGTACTGCAAAACGCTCACCTTCTTTCACTAAGCCCATTGCAATACCTGCAACTGGCGCTTTCAATGGAACACCAGCATCCATAAGTGATAATGAAGCACCACATACAGAAGCCATAGAAGATGAACCATTTGATTCAGTGATGTCAGATACGATACGAATCACGTACGGGAAGCGATCAGCCGCAGGAAGAACTGCTTGTACACCACGACGTGCTAAACGACCGTGACCGATTTCACGACGCTTAGGACCAGATTCACGACCTGTTTCACCTACAGAGTATGCAGGGAAATTGTAATGCAACATGAAGTTGTCAGTTTTCGTACCAGAAAGCGTATCAACCATTAATGCATCACGCGTATTACCCAAAGTTGTTGTTACCAACGCCTGAGTTTCACCACGTGTGAATAATGCCGAACCATGTGCGCGATCTAATACACCCACTTGAACGTCGATACCACGAACAGTTTTAGTATCACGACCATCAATACGTGGCTTACCTGACAAGATGTTGTCACGCACAGTACGGTATTTAAGGTCTTCAAATAATTCGTTTACTTCGTCAGCAATACCTGTTTCATCATTTTCAGGAACGAATTGAGCAACTGCTTCTGCATAAAGTGCATCAAGTGCCGCATAACGGTCTTGTTTCACAGCAATCGTGTATGCTTCTGAGATTTTCGCTTCGAAAGCTGCTTTTAATTGCTCAAGAAGTGCTTCATTTTTGCTTGGAGCAACCCAAGTCGATTCAACCGCACCCGCTGCAGCAGCAAATTCTTTGATCGCTTGAATTGCAATTTGCATTTCATCATGACCAAAGAGAACCGCGCCAAGCATTTGGTCTTCTGAGAGTTCTTTTGCTTCAGATTCAACCATAAGCACAGCTGATTCTGTACCCGCAACTACAAGATCAAGATCAGACTGAGCAAGTTGTTCAAAGTTCGGGTTAAGAACATATTCGCCGTTGATTAGACCAACACGCGCACCACCAATTGGACCACGGAAAGGTGTTCCTGCAATAGACAATGCAGCTGAAGTACCCAACATTGCAGCAATATCAGCATCCATGGTCTTATCAGAAGAAACAACGGTTGCTGTTACTTGAATTTCGTTGAAGTAACCTTCTGGGAACAACGGACGAATTGGACGGTCAATCAGACGTGAAATTAAGGTTTCAGCTTCAGAAGCACGGCCTTCACGCTTGCCATAACCACCTGGGATACGACCCGCTGCATATTGTTTTTCTTGATAGTTAACAGTTAACGGGAAAAAGTCTTGACCCGCTTTTGCTTTAGGCTGAGCCACAACAGCAACGAGAACAGTCACGCCACCCATAGTGACTAAAACTGTATTTGCTTGACGTGCAACACGACCCGTTTCTAAAACAACTTGGTGTTGACCAAATTGGAATTCTTTACGAACGATATTAAACATTGACATGTATTGTATTTTCCTAGTTCTATTTTACGGAGCTATTCTAGTGAGACCCCTAAGGTTTGGCATTCAGACCACAACTGCTGTGCAGATAAATGACAAAGCTTAGAAGCCATCGCACTAGAGCATAGATTTTAAATAAATTTAAACACAAAGAAGGAGCGAACAAGCGCCCCTTCTAAAATCACCTAACGTAAATTAGATGAAACTCTCTTTTCAGCGATAAAGCATTGCGACATGCGAAATAGCGAAAACAAAGTAAAATCGAATTAACGACGTAAACCTAATGCGCCAATCAAAGCAACATAACGACCGTGATCTTTACCGTTTAAGTAGTCAAGTAATTTACGACGTTGGTTAACCATACGGATCAAACCGCGACGGCTATGGTGGTCGTGTTTATGTTCTTTAAAGTGACTTTGCAAATCATTGATTTGAGCAGTCAATAAAGCAACTTGTACTTCAGGTGAACCAGTGTCGTTTTCTGCGCGAGCAAATTTAGCGATGATCTCTGCGCGATCTGCGTTAGTTAAAGCCATTCGATTTCTCCGAGATGCTTAAAAAATAAAATGATAATAATCAGTTGAACCCAACTGACTGCCGTGCATCACTACAGCAAGTCGCCTATTTTAAGTGATCTATCGTTATATTGCAAAAATGTTTTAACTTCTTTGGCATTTCGGCAGCTGACAGCCTTGAACAAAATAGGCACACTATCATGTATCTGTTTTCAATTTATGACAGAGATGAAAGAAAACGAAAATATTGCGAGGGAATCGTGAAAATTTTATCAACCAATACCTGTTATGTATCAAATGACCTCAATCAAGTCATTCGCTCAAAAGATGAAGTTGCGGCTGAATTGGGTGGAATGACTGAAAAACAGATTCAAAAAATTTGGAGTAGTGTTGAATGTCTTTATAAAACAGGAAACTACCCATTAATTACTTTATGTTTACGTCGTCAGGGGAAAATTCTTTTAAACCGTAGTATTGGTTATGCACAAGGCAATTCGCCAGATGGCTTAGCCGCTGATGCTAAAATTGGCACACCAGATACGCCTATCTGCTTATTTTCTGCATCGAAAATGGTCACTGCGATGCTGATTCATATGTTAGACGAGCGTGGTGATCTGAATCTACTTGATCCTATTAGTTACTATATTCCTGAATATGGTGTAAATGGCAAACGTCGCGCCACGATTTTTCATTTACTCTCTCACCGTGGTGGCATCCCTCGTATTGACAGTGAAGTCACACCTGAACTTCTATTCAATCAAGAAGAAATTTTAAAACGTCTTTGTGCAGCCAAACCAGTTTCACCATCAGGTACTCATCTTGCTTATCATGCAGTGACTGCAGGTTATATTTTAGGTGAAATTGTTCAGCGTGTTACAGGACAAAGTGTTCGTGAGTTTCTAGCTGAAAATATAGAGAAACCAATGGGATTAGACTATTTCAATTATGGTCTAAAACCTGAATATCGCTCTGATATGGCACTTAACTATGCAACGGGTATTCATCCAAGCTTAGGCACAGATCACTATTTAAATCATGTGCTTGGCGGTGGTTTACAATTGGCAGTTGATGTCACCAATGATCCTCGTTTTATGGATACGATTTGCCCTGCTGGAAATATTTATACCAGTGCTGAACAGGTCGGTCGTTTCTTTGAAATGCTCTTGAGCGGTGGCGAGTACCAAGGTAAAGAAATTATGAGCGCAAAAACCGTATTTCGCTCAACGCTTCCAACCTCTGGAACAAGCTTAGATCGTACCCTACTTGCGCCAATGCGCTATGCACTTGGCCCGATGCTTGGCAGTAATCCTTTAGGTTTATTTGGGCCGATGACTGGACAGGCTTTTGGACATATCGGTTTCTCAAATATTTTATGTTGGGCTGATCCAGAACGTGATATTAGCGTATCGCTGTTATCCACAGGAAAATCTGTGGTTGGAACGCATTTACCTGCGCTCGCAAAAACGCTTTATCAAATCTCAACGAACTGTCCAAAAATACCAAAGAATCAACGTCGTTCATTATTTGCAACAGATCGCCATGAAGCGGATATCGTCTAGCCAGAAAATATAAAAAAAAAGAGCCCAAGTCAGACTTGGGCTTTTGCGCGTTATTTACAGTTATTTTCAGTTATTTTCAGTTATTTTCAGTTATTTTCATTTTACTATTATTATTTGCTTATGCTTTTATTGAACTACCGTCAGACCCTCTGAACGTATTTTCTACATCATTTTTATGCTCTTTTCATTTGTGTATTTAGTCCCTTTGTACTGACTATTCTGTCAGAAGCAATTGTGGAGAAAAATAGCATTTTTCTCATCTCAGTGTAAGCTAAAACGTACAGGTCTGTATAACATTTAACTTAATAATACACAAAAATTGTCAAACAATCATGTTTTTAATTTAAACTTCTGGTTCAAACCTTATATAGAAAAACTAACTATCTAATAAAAGAAGCTTAAACCTGATATCCTCGATTAAAATGCACATGATTAGAATAAATCCGATGATGATCATCACATTAACACTATATTTGTGTAAAAATAAAAAAGCCTTGTAGTCTCTCCCAAAACTACAAGGCTTAGCGGCTGTAAGTTTCCTCTTTTATCACTTACCTCACTGTAAGTTCGCTGTCTAATTGACTTTATTATTATATTTGTGCGATTTACCTAACTTTCCTTGCTAGGCTCTTTGTGTATACATAATCTCAAAAACAGTTATTTCACTCTAGCGACAATATCTCGAATTCGTGTAAGCTTTTACTTACAAAACAGTGAATTTTAAAGAATAAGTTCACAATCACCCTAAATTGATCTTTTGCACTAAACCACTCCGTCGTACAGTCCGAATTGTAAGCGCTTGTTGCAACGCATTCGGATCAGCCAAGATACTCACCACTTTTTTAGCACGGGTTACGGCAGTATAAATGAGTTCCTGACTCAATAATTTTTCTGCCTTTGCATCTAAAACAATTGCCGTATGCGTAAATTCAGAGCCTTGAGATTTGTGAATTGTTAAAACAAAAGCCGTTTGCATATTTCGAGGCAAACGATGGGCTGCTATCCACTTATTTAAGCTTGGAAAAAATACTTCAAATTGCTGTGGCTGACTTCGATGCTTAAAACAGATGCCGATATCACCATTGGAAAGTCCGAGTTGATAGTCATTATAGGTCATCATAACAGGTCGACCGATATACCAATCTCCCACCGCAATTTGTTTAAGTTGCTGATTCAACCATCGTTCTGCATAGCGATTTAACTGCTCTATACCTAAAGCGCCATGCTTGACTGCTGCAAGTATCCGATAGTCATCAAATGCCCGAATCACCTGTTGAATGTCATCTGCTGCATCACCTCGGTATATATAGTCATTTAAAGCTGCTAGATAGTTTTGAAATCCATACATCAGTTTCTGTTGATAAGGCTCAATATCATACTGCTCTGGCAAATATTCCAATTGGATCAGATCAAGCATCTCTTTGGAGAATGTAATCGGTTGCAATCCCTCTGCTTTGACAATTTCTGTCTCTAACTTCGACAAAACGGAATGATGTGCTGTTGCATGTTGCTGAGCTTGAATAAATCGTGCAAATTGCCCAATTTTGGCTTCATCTGAAAAGCGACGGCTATTTTTAAGCTGCACACGATTCTCTGCCAAAGCATCAACTTGCTGTAAATCCGCCAAAACTGAGCCGACGTCAACCGAAGCCAATTGATTGGCATCGCCCAATAAAATAATACGACAATGATCAGGAACCGCTTCAAATAATGCAGTTGCTAGATTTAAATCCAGCATTGAGGCTTCATCCACCACGATCACATCATAAGGTAAGGGTTGTTTCTGATCAAAACGAGGCGTTTGTCGATTACCCATGCCCAATAACCGATGTAAGGTTTGCGTCGTTTGGTTACGCAATTCATCGGTAATGAGACCTGATTCCAATAGTTTTGGATCATTAAAGGAATTTTGCAATGCCTCTTGCATTCGTTGTGCTGCTTTCCCTGTCGGTGCTGCCATCGCAATACGAATATCAGGAATCATCTGGTTCAAGGCAGCAATAATACGTGCCAAGGTATAGGTTTTACCTGTTCCAGGTCCGCCCGTAATGATACTGAGCCATTGTTGCAATACCATTTTCAATGCAGCTTGTTGATATTCATCACTCAATAAATTTTGATAGCTTGAAAGGTCTATAGTCTGAGTCGTTTGTCGCTTTAATCGACAAATCTGATGAGCGAGGCGTTGCTCTAGTTGCCAATATCGGTATAATGCCAAGCCCTGCTGATCGTAGACACATGGGGCAACCTGAGTTGTTGCGATTTCGCTCGAAACAGCTAAATCACCCAGTGCTTCAAGCTGTGTCGTATCGACTTCGATACAACTGTCACCTTGCAAGCTGGCTTCAACCAATTGCTGTAAAATATGCGCAGCGTTAACTGCTTGAGCAGACTGAGAAAATGGTGCTTGTGTGAGGTAGTTACTCCACATATTCAACCAAGTCATTTGTTCTGACTGACCACTGATTAGCTTGTCCACAGAGTTATCCTCAAACTTACCCACACGCTTGTCCACAAGGTTATAAACACTCTTATCCACATGATAAGTTTTTGTTTAATCTAAAATCATCTATTTTATCTACACTATTTTTCCTGCTTTATCCTCAGTGAAATATCCGAGAATCGCATCTAAGCGTAAAATAAACTCGTCCTCAGGTTTCCAGTAAAAATAACCTTGCTGTGCTTGCCCATTCATCCCACGCAAATACAAATAAGACGCACCACCCAAATGCTGTTGCATATCGTAATCCTGCAATTTCACACTGAGATAACGATGCAATGCCACTAAATATAAAGCGGCTTGTAACCAATAGCTCGACAACGACATGCTTTCAGCAATCTGTGCTTGCTGATAATCCGCCTGTTCTGCACCCAAATAATTACTTTTATAATCGGCAATATGGTAGCGCTGGCCATCAAAATAAACCAAGTCGATTGAACCATTCAGATAGCGAGCAGATTTAGCCTCAAGTAACTCAGGCATGTCGATGCCATATTCCTCAAAGAGTTGCTGCACCCGTTGCATAGCAAGGACACGGTCTGACAATGCCAAATAAAACGGACACTCTGATAAATATTGCCCTGTGACTAATTGTTGTAGTTGAAAGCTATGATTGAGAGGTGTCTGTAATACTTCAGCTAACCACGCCACAATCCATTCATATAATTGCTGCTCTGCATTTTCCTGTTTTGGAAAATGTTGTTGGTACTGTTCCAACAGTGCTGACCATAAACCTTGATAGGTATTTTTAAAACGACGGCGGATTTCTTCACGCCATGTCTGAGGTCGTTGGAAATCAATCTGCTCAAAAATTTCGTGCAGAAAATTCCCTGCTAACGTCCCTTTCGGGAAATATTGTTTAATCCAAGCAATCGGTTGAGCCGTTGCTCTATTTTCCAGTTCAGCCAAATTCAACTCATCTTCTGCTTGCTCAAAATCGGCATCAATATTGGCTAAACGATCAACACGATTCGCTTTGTGTTTTAAATGCTGTGCGAGGTAACTAAAACTGGTCTTAGCACGTGCATAAAAACGCTGCGTAGGTAACAATTTTGCTGAAATAATAATGTTCTGTTGTGAGTGCTGTGTCTGTAAAGCCTTTGGTCGCTCTAAAATCAAAGCCTCATCCAAGCTATACGGATGCTGGAAGCTTGCTCCTTGATTCTTCCAAAATGCCAATCCAGCGTGTTTATTTTTATCACCCTTTTCAGGCTCAAACACCGCATAGACACGATGACTGGCACGTGTCAGTGCCACATACCACAACCGATTTTGTTCAGCTAAAGCACGTTGTTGATGTTGATCCAGTTCTGTTTGTTGTAAGAAGTTTTTATCTGCAATGGCGACAACACGTTGGGTTCTAGTTTGTCCTGTTTCAGGCACTTGAATGTCCGTTGTCGAGAAATTTAAAGTTTTTTGTACTTCTGAAAAAGCTTTATTCGCACCTAACAGAAATACGATTTTATATTCTAGACCTTTGGATTGATGGATGGTCATCAACTGCACACCTGCCTCATTCGACAGCTTGTGTTCGAGTTCCCACTCCCGATCACTAGGTGAGTGCAATTGTTTTAAATACCAGTGATACAGGTTTTGTATACCTTGCACATGCTCGCTACGCCGACTCAAGATATCGGTCAGGTGACGCAAATTCACCACAGCTCGCTCATTGTCTTTGCTTTGGGTGGCAACCAATTGCTGCCAAATACCAAACTGGTTTAGACAACACTGCCATGCTGCCAAGAAACCTTGATTGAGCCACATCTCACGAATATCATCGAATTGCTGGATATAATGGCTTAACCCCTCGGCACTTTGTTCCAATGCCAATAACCGAGTTAAATCAAAACCAAATAAACGACTCAGTAACGCACGTTTTAACTTGGCTTCATCATAAGGATGAAGTAATGCGGTGAATAATGCACCTACATCTTGCGCAATCGCTGAATCAAACACACTACGTTTCGATGGTCGATTTACCCGAATCCCAATGCGCTCTAGCACATATTGCACTTCATCGAGTTGGCGATGGCTACGGGAAAGCACAGCAATATCATCCTCACCGATCGCTTGCTGTGTTTCAGCGTCTAAATATAATTGCTTGGCATATGCCTGATTCAATAAGGTTTGAATTTTCCAAGCCACTTGAGTCGCTTGTTCACTCCCCTCTTGCAACTGTAACCAACGCAAAGGTGCAGGATTAATCTGTGCATGTTCAATTAAAGCAGGATGTGGACGTGAACCTGCTTGAATCGGGTCATACACAACCTGTTCACCAAAATCCATCTGTCGCTGAAATAGTGCATCTACCACTTCTACCAACTGCTTGACGGAGCGATGGTTATGAATCAATTTATATTCATGCCCTTGCTTCGCCATAATATCCTGATACGCATTCAGGAAAGTCAGCATATCTCCACCACGGAAACCATAAATCGCTTGCTTACGGTCTCCCACCATAATCATGCAGCCCTTTTGATAACGTTGCGGATGCCGCCAAATACTGGCTAACATATCATCCTGATCTTGGTTGGTATCCTGAAACTCATCCACTAAAATCAACGGATATCGTGCTTGTACAAACACCGCAAAACGTTGCCCTTGCTCACCTTTTAAAGCTTCTGAAAGTGTTTTAATTTGCTGAGCAAAAGTGGTTTCACCTTTTTGTTGCAACACTTGAGGCAATCGTTTTTTGACTTCAATACATAAATACGCTTTTAAATATACCTGTAGTTGTTCAAATTGCTGCTGTGTTCTTTGTAATGCGTGGCAGAGCTTTTGAAGTTGTAAAATCGTTGGGTGCTGATAAAAACCTTCCGCAACATCCGCTGGACATTTTTTGAAAATCTTTTGATGCTCGAGTTTGTCTAAAAACTTAAATACCGCATCTCGAGCATCGGCAAAATAGGCATCAAAAACCTGTACATTCTCTGGTGTATCTAAGGCTTTTAATAAAAGTGGCAATGATTCACTAAACAATTTATTGAATGCATTGTTACGGAAAGATGTGCCATTAATATAGCTATAATAAGCCCCATCCAAATTGTAATATTCAGCTAAGCCACTCAATTCAATCTGCTGTGCTTGCTGTTGCCATTGTTGTCGTTGAGCTAGCTCAATTTCAGGCATTTCGGGTAATTTAAATTGGGCTGAACTAAAATTCAGCGAGCTTTCGACCATCCCCACAAAATGATCAACACTTTTGAGCCCACCCACCGTATAAAGTGTATCAATCACTTGCTGTGGCTGTAATTGAATCCATTCTCTTAATACATCATGAATCAGTTGACGCGTATATGCTTTTGCATCTTCGGTGATCTGAGCGCGTTCAATTTTGCCACTTTCAAAGGCAAA
This sequence comes from Acinetobacter sp. ANC 4805, assembly GCF_022549495.1. Taxonomy (GTDB): domain Bacteria; phylum Pseudomonadota; class Gammaproteobacteria; order Pseudomonadales; family Moraxellaceae; genus Acinetobacter. The sequence continues at coordinate 369,285 of NZ_JAKZGD010000001.1, read as the reverse complement.
TTCTCGCAATAGCTTTTGACTGAAGCTATCTAGTGTTCCAACAAACAACTCATCTAATTGATCAATCACCAATTTTAGCCGTTCACAAGCATATGCCATACGAGGTGCAAAGCTTTGCAAAAGGTGTTGCTTCAGTGGGTCTGACTCATGTTCTACAAGTTTATGAATATCCGTTTCTAATACGCTACGTAATGGCTCTAAATATTCTTGGATCTCGACCAAACGTAAACGAATACGGCTTTTTAGCTCGGCAGCAGCAGCACGCGTAAAAGTCGTAGCAATCACCTGATTAGGTAAATATTTTTCTAGAAAAATCCGTACCATCAAACTCGATAAGGTATAGGTTTTACCTGTACCAGCGGAGGCTTCAATCAGATGTAAACCTTCAAATTGAATATCACGAATGGGTTGATAAGACACTGGATATTGTGAACTCATGTCTTACTCCACACGTAGAAATTCAAAAATTGGTTGGTACAGTGCATAAGCATAATGATCACAGGCATCGTGTAATAACGCGGTTGCATCCTGTTCCTGTAAAATAAATTTCCAGTCACGATGCAATTTACAGGCTTCGTTTTGGGTCATATCCAAACCAGAGAAATCCCCTGTATCATTCCAGTCTTTCAACACTTGTTTTTGACTATCTTCAGCTAAAATTTGCTTTGACTCTAGCTCAATCCATTCATGCTGTTTGCCTTTTTCCAACGGTTTTAACAATAATGCTGCGGGTAAAACCACAGGTTGTTGCTGTGCATCCTGCCATAATCGCAACCAATCATTTAAATAAGACTGTGCTTGCTCAGTATCGAGCCCTTCACAAATCACGGTTTGATCGCTAAACACCACAATACGGCGTTTCTTAGTTACTGAATCGCTATTTAAGAACGTGAGCCACAACAAATATTCCAACCAGACTTTGGTCAGCCGTTTGGCACGTGCGCTAGAAGCATCCAAACTCACCCAGTCTTGTGTCAATTGTTTAGGGGTCAGACAACTCATTTGTAATTGTTTCGATATCCGCCAAACACGCTGTGTCGTTTCCGTTGGTACAGCCGCATATTGTTGTAAACGCTCTAATAAGCGTTGTTGCTCTAAACAACTTTGCTGCCAAGCACTTTGCTGAACCTTGCCAACAGGTAATTGATCTTGCAACATGTCCAATGAAAGCGTTTCATCACGCTGCTGTAAAAAATGGCGAATCGCATATTTGCCTAAACCATCTAACAATAAAGGCTCACTTTGATCCAGCACTTCCGCACTACTTAAATTTTCCACACCCAAGGTTTTTAAATACAATCGTGCAGGGAAACACACATCCTGAATCCATTGCTGACTATTCAAAATAAGCATTTCATTCTGTTCAATTGGATAAGCTGTATTGACCCAAGCTTGTCGTTCACCTTTGACTTGCTGAATTTGCGATGCCACTTTAAACCAGTGGTCTTGATAACGCACAGGACGATCAGCAATAAAGCCCAGTGGATCAAAAGGCTGTAAGCGATGCAGATGGTAAAGTGGATAGAGCTGTGAAGGGATTTGTAAAGCTTCATAGTCTTCCCCCAAAGAATCCCCCTTAACCCCTCTTTCAGAAAAGGTGTGGGAAGTCTCTCCCACAGGTAAAGACTTAGAGAGCGAAGGCTTCACGATCAAAGCCAAATGATCTCGGAAACCTTGCAGCACACTGGACGGCTCTCGCACTTCACCATCGCCAAAATCAAAGCCATTATAAAATAACCAAATTTGCTCTTGCGCCAACAATACCGCATCCAAGAAAGCCCCTTGGTCATCTTCTAAGCGAGAACGATCACCCAATTGTTGACGTAATGCATCCATTAAATCAAAAGGAACATGGCTGTCCCGATTTGGAAACTTACCTGTATCCAAATTCAATAACACAATCAAACGATAAGGAATCGGGCGAATTTGTCCAATTTGGCTAAAAGTAATTTGCCCCGTCGGTTCAACTTGTGCCGACTGACTTTCTAAGCTGCGTTGGATTTCTTCGATAATATAAGGCAATGGCAGAGAGATTTGCCGTAACTGGTTTTCCGCATCGTCATAATAACTTGCCAAGGTCAACATACGTTCTTGCTTTTGGATAATCTCACGAACGGCTTTTAATGCCACGATATCCGCTTGTTCAAACTCTTGGACATCTGCTTTGATATGGTTTAACCATGTTTCTACAGGCAAACGTTGCCCTTGTTCATGTGCCACCAACCAATTTCTACGCGCTGATAAATCATGATAAATCTGAATCAAAATCCCAATCAATTCAAAGTCACTTGGCTGTACCAATGCATAACTGAGCGTTTGTTTCACCATCACATGCGCAGGCACTGCAATTCCTAAAGCTAAGCGATCCAACGCAAATTTAAGGCTATAACGATAGTCTTGATCATCTGCGCTTAAACTTTGTTTGAGATGTTGCTCGTCCAAACCACGTTTGAAACCAGCATCATTGAGCAACGCCAAGATGCGTTGGGCTTGGCTATAATCGAAGCCATATCGTTGCTGAGTTGCTGATAAATTCAACCAATCCGCAAAGTCATCTTGCGTTAAACGCCCTTGCGTCAATTGTAAACGTCCGAGTACGGCTCGCCATGCATTTAAGGCATCTAACTGTGCTACACCTGCAATTTTAACAGGTAAAAAGACTTCATGATCATTGGGTGCCGAAGGGAAAATACTCCGAATGAGTGGCTCAAGTTCAGTGAGATTTGGGGTCAAAATCAATACATCACTTGGACGGCGAGGTATTACATCGGCTTGCGACAACCAATGCACCAACTGCTCTTTTAACACTTCCAGTTGTCTGATACTGGAATGGCACACATGAATCTGAACTGATTCATCATCCGCAGCTAATTCATATTGCGCTGCGATCGGTTCAGCCAAATAGAAAATATCTGACTGAATTTTACCAAGTAAGTTCTCAGGAAAATGGTCAACAAAGGCATCAACCCAATTGCCTTCTTCCCCTGCTGAAAGTTGAGACAATAAGGAGAAGTTATCTCGTGCCTGTTTACCTAACCGTGTCAGCAAGGGATGACGAGATTCACGGTTTAACGCATTAAAACCTAAACTAAAGCTTTCAAAAAATGCCGAGATTTCTGCATCAGTTGCCTTAGGGTTTTTAGCAATAAAACGCTCTTTAACACCCAAATCGTATCGCTGTTTCCATAACGGATCGACACTGTCTGCCCAATATTCTTGCGATGGGTTATAGTGCAAAATCACCACATTCAGATATTGCCCCAAACGGCGTAAAAACTGTAGCTGGCTCGGTGGCAAATCCAAGATTGTAAATACAATCACCTGATGCGGTAACTGTGATAATGCCTGTGATCGAGTCTGTTGGTTATCTAAAATTTCCCAAAAGTCAGCATCAATACCTTGCATTTCAACAAAATCGGCATGGAAATAGTTTTGCCATAACCAACGCTGCCAAGCTTCTAGCTGTTCAGTTTGTTGTAATGTAAAGGCGGAAGTTTGTTGATCCGTTTGCGACATTAAATGTTCAATATTCAGGGCTTTATTTTGCCCCCAAGCCGATAGCCAGTTACCTGAACAAGTACACTGACCTTGGCATCGACGTTGACAATAACCACGATAAATCATGTAGTTGTTAAATAATTGTGAGACTTGTTCTGCGACCCAATACAACATACTTTGCTTTTTAAGCTGTTTTTCTGTGCTGTGTTTCAACTGATCTGCACTGTCATAAATCCGTTGCACAATCGAATATAAAGGATGATCTTGTGCAAGGGTATTTTGTTCAGGCTGAATCGAAGGTTGTAAGGCTTGATGGATACGCCATTTTAAAATTAATCGTGGAATATTGGCTTTACGAACCTGTTCTTTGTTTTCAAGTACTTGTTGATAGGCATACCATTGAAAACCGCGAATTTTTTGATGAAATTGATAATTGGCAGTCATACCCTGTTGTTCAGCAATTTTCTGGGTCAACCATTGTTCTTGTGCGGGGCTAGGGACAATAAAATGCTGGGTTTTAAACACCTGAAATACGGAATTACTCGGTTGGGTAATTGATGCCATCACGCCTTGTAATAACACATCGAGACGTTGACTTTGAATAACATGAATACCCATGTATGACTATAACCTCATCAAAAAACGATTATTTTATTGCACGAAAACGTACATATTTATCACTATACAACTTCATATAACTATGTCACGTTAAACACACAAGGAAATAAAAAATTGTTTTGAAATCTACCATTCCATACGATTAAATGTACGATCAAGGGATAGACTCTAGGTATAACTTTATGAAAATTGAAAAAATTCCTGATGCCATTGACCCAAGCTTAAACTTGGAACAAATTCGTGAAGAATGCTTAGCACTCACAAAAAATCGCGCATATTGGTCAGCAGGTGCAGCGATTGTACCCATCCCATTTTTTGATGTGGTGGTTGATTTGGGCATGCTGACACAAATTATTCCCTATATTAATGCTCGCTTTGGTTTAGCACCTGAACATATCAGTGTTTACGACCCTGAAACTAAAAAAGTACATTGGGATGAACTACGCAAACGTGGTTTCGAATTTTCAGGTTTCGTCGTCGCTCGAACTGCAATGAAAAAATCCTTTAATGGTTTTTTTACTAAAATCGCAACCAAGCAAGTGACCAAGTTTATTCCTTTAGGCGGACAACTTGTTGCTGCAAGCCTCGGTTATTTTATGATGCGTAAGATCACTGAAGCACATATTCAAGACTGTTATAATCTTGCCAAGCGTATTCAACAAAAGAGCCGAAGCACTATCGTGGCTTAATCAGCAACTCTTGTCATGATAAGGCGGGTTAACCCGCCTTAAGTTGCTTTAAAATCGCTTTTAGAACTTCAATTCGTGCTGTGTTTTTATCATCAGTAGAAATCACATACCACGGCGCATAATCAGTATGGGTTCGTTCAAACATATCCGCCGCAGCATTTAAATAGTCATCCCATTTATCACGATTACGCCAATCTTCTTCAGTAATCTTGAAACGCTTATGCGGGGTTTGTTCACGATCTTTAAATCGAATTTCTTGTTCATCTTTACTGATTGCAAGCCAAATTTTCACAATCACAGTTTGGCTATCTACCAAGTTTTCCTCGAAACGGTTGATTTCGTTATAAGCACGTTGCCATTCAACAACTGAGGCAAATCCCTCTATACGTTCAACCAGAACACGTCCGTACCATGTACGATCAAAAATGGTAATTTTCCCGCCGTCATTGAGTTTATTCCAGAAACGCCATAGATAAGGACGACGTAATTCATAACGCTCAGGCGCAGCAATACTATGAATTTCATACTCACGTGGATCTAATTTTTTGACAATTCTTTTTATTGCCCCACCTTTACCTGCTGCATCCATCCCTTCAAAAGCAACAATCACTTTCCGTTCGTCGTAACGTAGAGCATCCGCCACTTTTTTGGTTAATTTATTCAATTCCTCTTTATAGTCATCTTTGTCTAGGCTTTGCTTTGGGGGTTCTAACAATGCAGTTGGAATCTGTGCTTGCTGCCATTTTTCAGTGACTTTAGTTTGATGGTCAGGCAACTCTTGTAAGGTTTGCAATACATACTGGGCAAAGCATTGATCACGTAAGGCTTCGTCTTCACCGTCAATCACAAACCAATCATCGGTAAATCTTTGGCTTAAACCTTGTAACGTATCGTACTGTTTTTTATTGCGCCAATCTAAGCCATGCAATTTATGCCAATGCTGTTCCGAAGCATCAATTTGGTCTAAGCGTTTTTGTAAAGACTTCCACGATAAATCAAACCAAACTTTGACCACATGCACATTATTATGTTGTAAATCATGTTCAAAAGAACGCATCTGTTCGATATAAGCATCAAACAATGTTTCACCTAATGGTTTTGACACATGCATGGCAGTTGAAAGCAAATCACTGTACCAGTTCCCAAACATCACCACGATCTGACCTTCGGCAGGAATAAAGCGCGTATAAGACTGCCAAAAGGTTTGATAGGTCGTTAATAACCGTGGTGCATCGGCTTTAACTCTTAAATAGCGTGGGTCTAACCATTCTCGTAATTGTTTAACCGCTTCCCCTTTACCTGCCAGTTCAATCCCACTCACCAAAATCAGAACACTTTTTGCATTTTTCTTATCTTGACTATCTTTTAAGGCATATTGAGCTTCAATCAAATCTAAAGACAACGCATCTTCATCACGCAATTCAAATTTTGGTTGTTGTACACTCATATTCGGCTCTAAATGGCTCATTATTAAGAATAAGTATAGTTAAATCTATTTCACTGCATGCAAAACCCTTGTACAGTTTCTGTAGAGTAGAATCAGTGTATAAACATACTGACCGATTGTTAGACATTTAGGGTTTAAGCTGTCATGGTTCTTCGTTATGATGCAGCCTATGATTTTCTGGTTTTATTTTCTTTGAGTTCGAACATGTCAAAACTCGCAGCATTTGATCATCTTTTATTACAATACCAAACTTTGAATTACCACCAAAATCCAGCACTTAAGCAACGTCTGCATGAAGTACAAGCGTGGATGAAAACACGAATTGCAGGAACACACCAAGAATTTTTTGCCCTGCCTGAAAATCAACTGATGGCACAATATTTTCTCAATCGTTTATATGGTGGCCCAGACTTTGATGCAATTGCACAACAAATCGAACGCCTCTTAAAGTACGCCCATAAAGCAGAAAAATTACTACCTGAAAATGCGATAAAAACAGGAACTAAATCGGTCAGTCTCGCCGTACTTGCAACACGACTCGATGAACAAGTCGCAGAACAACTGCTCGAAGATTATCCTTTAGAAACACCTTTAACTGATGAAATCATGCGCCAGACCTTAGTCAAACTCGATCAAGGTGATGCACGTTATGAACAATTACAACTCCTTGATGAACTTGGTCTCGCATTAGATAAATACATGCGTTCAACCATGATGTACGCTGCATTTAAAATGTGTAAAGGCATTGCCAGCAAATATCAATTTGAACAAATGTATGAATTCATTCAAGAAGGTTTTGCAGCAATGAAACCGATGAAATCTGCAGCAGCTTTTATCAAAACGTTTACCGAGAAAGAACGTGAAATCATTGAGAAAGTTCATGCAGGTCATCCTAACCCCTTTCGTGGCTAAGTTTGATCGACCATCCCTCTTTGATTAAAGGGGGATTTTTTAAGCCCATAACAAAAATTAAAATACTTTTGAGCAAGTGACTTTCTGTATATTATTCATAACAATGATATGCTAAACCCTGTAAAAAAATACAAAATCTGTCATGATGCATGCTGATTCGTGCCGCTAGAGCGAAAGTTTAGGAGAAAACAATGTCTAACGAAAACCAACAGCCCACCCCAGAAGTTGAGCAAAACCCAAGTTCAGACAAAGTCAGTCCCTTCCTAAGCTCGCCACTCCCTCAAGGAGCGCCTCAAGGTCAGCAACAATCTTTACAACAAGGCTTGGCATCGACACCTACTGGTTCAGTGCCGAAATATAATTTACCGCGTGGGGCAAACACAGGCAATGTCGGTCAAACCACACACTTTGGTTATCAAACTGTAAATAGTGATGATAAAGCCCAAAAAGTTGCCGAAGTTTTCCATTCAGTTGCAAGTAAATACGACATTATGAATGACCTAATGTCATTTGGTATTCACCGCCTTTGGAAACGATTTGCAATCAATATGTCAGGCGTTCGCCGTGGACAACATGTCCTTGACATCGCTGGGGGTACAGGCGACTTGGCTAAAGTATTTAGTCGCGAAGTCGGGCCACAAGGTCATGTGGTACTGTCAGATATTAACGAATCTATGTTAAATGTAGGTCGTGATCGTCTGCTTGATGCAGGCTGTACCAATGTTGATTTCGTACTTGCCAATGCTGAAACCTTAGAACCATTTGCAGACAACAGTTTTGATTTACTCACCATCAGTTTTGGTTTACGTAACGTGACCGATAAAGATGCAGCATTACAAGCCATGTATCGTGTACTCAAGCCAGGTGGTCGCTTACTGGTACTCGAATTTTCAAAACCAGTCTTTGAACCATTTTCAAAACTCTACGATTTTTACTCATTTACAGCACTGCCGATCATGGGTAAGTTGGTCGCAAACGATTCTGAAAGCTATAAATATCTTGCTGAATCGATTCGTATGCATCCAGACCAACGTACGTTAAAAAGCATGATGGAACATGCTGGCTTCCAAAGCTGTGACTATCACAACCTCACGGGTGGTATTGTTGCAGTTCACCGTGGATTCAAACTTTAAGGTTTAAGATATGTGGTCGATTTTAGCACTCGGTGCAGTCGAACGTATCATTCATCATGTGATTGACTTGGATGCGATTACACGCATTCAGCTCAATCAATTGCAAGGTCAATTATTGCGTGTTGTGATCAATAGCCCACAACTCTCAGTTGATGTTTTCTTTGATGAAAATAAAGTTCGCCTTGAACCCACCGTAACAGGACAAAGTCAAACGCCTTCTATTTTTGAACAACGTCCGTTTGATTCTCAATCTAAGTTGACTGATGCAACTGCAACATTACAGGTTGAAAATGTTGTTGAGTTGGTTAAGTTATTGCTGAGTGATCTAGATAAGATTGGTAATATTCCCTTACAGGGCGATTATCATCTATTACAAGATATTCAAAGAATTATGCAACAGGCTGAGCCTGATCTTGCTGCACATCTTTCCCCTTGGATTGGCCCACAACTGGCACATGAATTGGGTAAGATTCAATTTGCACCAACTCAACTCAAACGCTCATTACAAAGCCATTTATTCTTTGTTGAAGATACTTTAAAAGAAGATAGTGGTTTATTTGCTCCACGTTGGCAAATGGACGATCTCAATCGTGAGACACGTCAACTCAATCAAGAATTAGATCGTTTAGAAGCGAAATTTCAGCAGTTACACGCTTCACTCAATCCACAAAAACAACCCTCACAAGACTAGGTAAGGTTTTATATGATTCCGCATGTTACACGGTTACTCGAACTCTGGCGTATTGCTGCACACTACCGCCTTGACACCTTGTTCCCTGCGGAAGAATTACCAGTTAAAGCACGCCATGCCCTAAACATTATCAAGACCCATCCTGCGGCATGGTCAAGCCGTGAGAAAAAGAATCCGCTCAAGCTCAAAGAAGCTTTAGAGGATATGGGCCCCTTAGCGATTAAACTGGGGCAATTACTTTCTACTCGTCGTGATTTGATTCCACCAGAAGTATTATCACAATTGGTGTTGTTACAAGACCATGTCAAACCCTATGACACCCAATTGGCAAAACAACGTATCCAAGAATCGCTCAAAGCAGATGTATCCACATTATTCTCTCGCTTTGATGAGCAACCCCTTGCTGCGGCATCAATTGCACAAGTTCATACTGCTGCCTTACACGATGGTCGTGAAGTGGTGGTTAAAGTCACTCGCCCTGATATTCGCAATCAAATTCTGCAAGACTTTGAAATCTTGGCATGGCTCGGTGACTGGCTTGAAAATCGTTTAGAAGCAGCACGTGCGCTGCATTTATCTGAAATCATTCAAGACTATCGTCAAATTATCTTGAATGAGCTTGATCTGAGTCTAGAAGCGGATAATACCCGCCGTATGCGTCATTACTTTACGGGCTCAAGCATGATGTATGTGCCCGAAGTCTATATGGACAGTAAAGATGTCATGGTAGCCGAACGCATCACAGGTGTGCCTATTTCAGATATCGCAACCTTTGATCGTTTGGGTATGGATCGTGCGGATTTGGCTGAAAAAGGTTTAACCATCTTCTTTACCCAAGTGTTTCGTGACAATTTTTTCCATGCCGACATGCATCCGGGGAATGTGTTTGTTGAAACCATTAACCCAAGCAACCCACGCTTTATTGCGTTGGACTGTGCCATCATGGGTGAGTTGTCTAAGCATGACCAAATGACGATTGCACGGATGTTGCTTGCGGTGATGAACAGCAACTTTATGCAATTGATTCAGATTGTACATCAAGCAGGTTGGATTCCGCCGGGGACTGACCAAGATGCCTTGTCGCGTGAAATGCGTCGCACAGTTGGGCCGATGGTTTCAAAACCAATGGATCAACTCGATTTCGCAGGAATTTTAATTCAAGTCATGGATATTGCGCGTCGTTTCCATTTAGAAATTCCACCGCAATTGATGTTGTTACTCAAAACCTTGGTACATGTTGAAGGCTTAGGCACAGATCTTTACCCACAACTTGATATTTGGAAACTGGCAAAACCGATTTTGACCGAATGGGTCAAAGCCAATATGAACCCAGTTAAAAATATCAAAGAACTCGGGCAACAAATCCCAGACTTGTTATTAGGCGCTCAAGACTTACCTACCCTACTGATCGACAGTTTAAATGGTTTAAAAAACCAATCCGCATGGCAAGACAAACAACTCCGCGAAATTCAGCAAATGCGTTTGCAAATGCAACAGCAACAACGCCGTAGTTGGATGTTTGGCAGTACCATGTTGATTTTACTGACCATTGCCATCATCAGCCCTTGGTTTGTCTCAGTAGTCTTGATTGGATTGAGTGCGTTGATCGCACTTTGGCGAATTATAAAATAATGCTTGAACATGGGAATTAAGTGTTGATTCAATGATTCCCATTAAGTAATTCATTTACCTATCATGTAGCCTAAACTCTATAAACATTTTCATAATATTTAGTTTTTTTACTGTATTTTTTGCAATTAAAAATAAATCAAAATCATCTTTATAAAATAAGGATTTAAATATGCTTAATATTGACTTAAATGATCAAGGTCTTTCAATCAATGGTCAAATTTGGAATTTCCCAATTCCCATCCAAGCATTTTGTTCTTCATTGGGAACATTTCGTAAAGTTAAAACAGCATATCAGCATAATTATCTGTGGGATGATGAGGGTGTGGTTGCTTATAGCAAAAATGATGATTTTATCGAAGACATAACCCTGCTTTTGAATCCTGAGAAATATGACCATCAACCCAAATCTGCATTTTCTGGTCAAGTTTCTTTTTATAAACACACCTTGATTGATTATTACAAAGCACATCCTGAACAACGAGTTGCATTATATGTAGGTGATGATAAGCATTCTTTAATTGCCCAAAACATTTCTGTTTCACTTTATCTTAAAGATCCTTATTCTTTTATCTGTTTTAAATCCTACCAAGCACCAGAAATCCCTCTCCCCTTAAAACTTGATACAGGCTTTGAATATTATTCAACACTTTGGGGAAACTGGCTTTATGCGATTCAATCCTATGTACCAAGCTATAATCGATTTTACAACCTAACTGATGGTATTCAACAACACGACATAGATGGGCAACAAAGCTTATTTGAAGGCAAATTACCTACAAGTCTCATCAATTTTTATAAAGTACATAATGTTTATTGGGATGCTGTCACTTCTGTTTTTCAGTTCCACGTCAATGGTTGGGGCTACGATCTACTTCCATTCTCAAGACTCTATGAGATATGGGAAAATATTATAGATCTTCATGAGGAATTTGACTCAGAAGAATACAGCTCTTGCTTAGAAGATTATGATGTAAAAGTCAAAGCGATTGGCTATAGCAATCCCTCTTGGATACCATTTGCCGAAGGACGTAATGGAGATTATTTAGTCATTGATCTTGATCCCAATGAAACAGGAAAAATTGGACAAATCGTTGAATTACAAAATGAAGCTTGGTCTCGTATTGTCTTTTTTGATTCTTTGGAACAGTTACTTGAAAGTACCATTCAACAACTAAATACAGGTAATGATACACGTTATGAATGGATTCAAAGCAACAAGGATGACGACTAGATCATAAACCCATGAAAAAATTAAATTTCGCCATTATTGGTGCAGGTACAGCGGGACTGACGACTGCGATTTTGCTCGCACGAGAAGGTCATCACGTTACGATTTTTGAACAGGTTGAAGAACTATCGCCTGTTGGCGCAGGCTTGTTGCTACAACCTGCGGGTTTGGCTGTTTTTGAACATCTCGGTGTGCTCGATCAGGCGTTAAAACTCGGTGCAAAAGTCACAGGTTTAGAAGGACAACTTGCAAATAAACGTCTATTGGTGAATAGCCACTATCATCAGGCAGGCAACAACCTTTATGGTCTCGGCATCCATCGTTCCACGTTGTGCCATATCCTCACTCAAAAACTCGCTGAATATTCAAGTCATGTCACTTGGCGAATGAATCATCATATTGAACGCATTGAAGAACAGCCGAATGAAATTCGATTATTTGGTACGGATCAACAACACAACTTTGATGACTGTTTCGATGCGGTACTGATTGCCAATGGCGCGCGCAGCCAACTTCGTCCTAAAGCATGGGTCAAAGTTGATCAAGCTTATCCGTGGGGTGCAGCTTGGAGCATCGTGCCTGAATGCTTAAATTTAAATCCTGAAATTCTGCATCAATTCTATGATCGTTCTAAAATCATGATGGGTGTTCTGCCTACAGGTGCAATACCCTCCGCACCGCAACAACGACTTTCCAGTGTGTTTTGGAGTTTACCAACATCACAACTGCAATCATTCTTAAAAACTGAACAATCAAAACAAGATTGGTTAAAGCAAGTGTCAGATCGTTGGTCTGATGTCGCTAAATGGCTAGAACAACTTTTATTGGATGAACACAATCAACCGCAATGGTTGTCTGCTCAATATCGTGATGTGGTGATGTCTCGATACGGACAAGGTCGAATTGGTGTGATTGGTGATGCTGCACATGCCATGAGTCCACAACTCGGACAAGGTGCGAATATGGCACTTTTAGATGCGTGGGCTTTTTCCCAATCATTACACGCTGCTCAGAAAAACCAGCAAATTGACTGGTCAATGTTATGGCAACATTATCATCAACAGCGGCGCCCCTCGACTCAGTTCTATCAATTCCTTAGTCGTTTACTGACTCCACTTTATCAATCTGATCATTGGTGGGCGGGTGGCATACGTGATCTTACTTTTCCTTGGATGTATCAAACCCCCTATTTTCGTAAAGAAATGGCGATTACCATTTCAGGTTTAAAAACAGGTATGTTCCAACATATGAGCTATCAACAGATTGCTGAATACCAACACAATCAAAATGTCTTGATTCAAAACAATCAATCATTGCCTGAATATGACTAAGATCAAAAACAAGAGTTGAATTAAATATGAAAATTAGTCATTTAGATCATTTGGTTTTGACAGTCGCTGATATTGAAATCAGTTGTCAGTTTTATCAGTCTGCCCTAAATTTTGAGGTGATTACTTTTGGTGAAAATCGTAAGGCACTGCAATTTGGTTCGCAGAAAATCAATTTACATCAAGTCGGAAAAGAGTTTGAACCTAAAGCACTTCGTCCAACATCAGGTTCTGCGGATTTATGTTTTATTGCCGAGACGCCTTTAAAGGATGTGATTGCACATCTTCACGCATTAAACATTGAAATCCTTGAAGGTCCTATCGAAAGAACTGGAGCAATAGGAAAAATTTTATCAATCTATTTACGTGATCCAGATCAGAACTTGATTGAAATATCGAACTATCTAAATACTTAAAAAATTAAAACTCATACGCCAATCTCAACTTAAAATTGGTCTAAACTCAAATAATCCCCCTAAATCCCCCTTTTAAAAGGGGGACTTTCCACCAAATGATTTAAGTTATTAATTTTGTGGGACTCCTCCCTTTTTCAAAGGGTGAGCTGCGGTTGTAGCAGTGCAAGGAGGGATTTAAGAAAATATGGAAATATTATTTTATAAAAGTTGAGATTGATGTAACTCATCAATAAAAACAAGGTTGAACATGAAAAATAGTTTTCTATGGGCATTGTATCGGCAGAAGAAATCTAATGTGATTATTTATATTGCACTGTTTTTGCTACCCAGCTTATTCAATATAATCAGCTTCTTTGCTAAGAAGTACGCATTTCCTTTTTGGCATCCCCACCCCCAATCGACTATTGGGCGTATGATTGAAAGCTCAGGTTTTTGGTGGATGATCCTATTTAACCTGATTCCACTCTTTCTACTATTCTTTATCCATCAAAGATATTTAATTAGAATGTTGATCATTTGGGCTTGCTTATCAAGTATCTATTATCTAGTTAACCATTGGTTTCTCGCAGACTATGCAAATTCATCCGCATCTATGATTATATGTGCACTAATATTCCTACGTACAAAAAATAATGAATTAATGGGATCATATATCCAACCCAGCACCTAAAGCATTTTTTACCCAACAAGCATAGCCAACCCTAGTCACAACCGCTACACTAACGGCTTTCCGCTCAATGGATTTTTCACTCATGTCAAACTGGTTAGATGAAGTTAAATTTGATTCCAATGGTCTTGTTCCTGCCATTGCACAACATCATCAAACTGGTCGTGTGTTAATGGTTGCATGGATGAATCGTGAAGCATTACAACTCACTGCTGAGAAAAATCAAGCCGTGTATTACTCACGTTCACGTCAAAAACTGTGGCACAAAGGTGAAGAATCAGGGCACTTTCAAACAGTGCATGAAATTCGTTTAGATTGCGACGCCGATGTCATTATTCTACAAATTGAACAGCACGGCGGAATTGCTTGTCATACAGGTCGTGAGTCTTGTTTTTATCGTAAACTCACGCCACAAGGTTGGGAAATTGTTGATGCTCAACTGAAAGATCCAACTGCAATTTACGGTGCATCTGCGAAAGTCGAAGCACACGATCATGGTCACGCTGAACAAGTTGACGTACTTAGTCACTTAGGACGTTTGATGCAAGAGCGTAAAAAAGCTGAAGCGGATAGTTCTTATGTTGCGAGCCTATACAAAAAAGGCATTAATAAAATTTTAGAAAAAGTTGGCGAAGAAAGCATCGAAAGCATTATTGCAGCCAAAGATTATGCAGCACATGCCTCTTTAGAAAATAAGCATGATCTGATTTATGAAGTTGCAGATTTATGGTTCCACACTATTGTCATGCTCGGCTACTTCGACCTTGATCCACAAGAAGTCCTTGATGAACTTGCTCGTCGCCAAGGTCTTTCTGGTTTGGTTGAAAAAGCCAACCGTAGCCAAGAAGCGTAACCCCTGCCTGTGTCGAATATCGAGAAACCCAAAGCCACCTATGAGCAAGCGATTGCGATAGACAATGCACGTTTAGGTCAGTCCTTTAAAGTGATTGCGTATGCTGGCACAGGTAAAACCACGACTTTACAAATGATCAGTGATGCCATGCCCGAACGGCGTGGTATGTATTTGGCTTTTAACAAAGCCATTGCATCTGAAGCACAGAGTAAATTTCATGGCAATGTAAATTGTCGTACCTTTCACTCTCTTGCCTTTCGTAGCGTACCACGTGGCGTGACTGATAAATTACGACTACCGCGTTTAAGCCCAAGTTTTATTGCTAAAGAATATCGTTTAGAGCCTATTACGCTCCGTCGTTTAATGGGTGGACGTTACGAAAAATATGTATTGATGCCAAGTCGTCTTGCGAGTTTGGTTGCTAATGCTGTCAGCTATTTCTGCTCGACCAGCTCACAATATCCTGCCCCTCGCCATATTCAAGCGCCAAGCTGGTTGCATCAAGATGATATTGAATCGTTACAACAACACTTATATCCAGCAGTTGAACGCCGTTGGTTAGAGTCGATTGATCAAAATCATCAAGCAGGCATTGGTCACGATATTTACCTCAAACTTTGGGCATTATCAGAACCCAATATCCCGACGGATTATGTTCTATTTGATGAAGCACAAGATGCTGACCCACTCATGTTGGGTATTTTACTCCGTCAAAAAAGCACACAAGTGATTTATGTCGGTGATGCACATCAACAAATCTATGCGTGGCGTGGTGCGGTCAATGCCATGCAACAAATGCCATTACATGAAAGTCGCTTAACCACCTCTTTCCGTTTTGGCGATGCAATTGCTGATGTTGCCAATAGTCTGCTTGGTGCATTAAACGAAACTGTTCCGCTACTTGGCAATCCGAATGTTAAATCGAGTGTCGTGAATAAACCGCATACCAAAATGCGTGATGCAATTCTATGCCGTACCAATGCGAGAGCAATGGAACTATTACTCTCAGGTTTAGTACATGGTGACAAAGTCGGTTTGCAAGCCGATCACCAAAAACTCAGTCGTTTTGTAGATGCAGCCAGTTTACTCAAACAAGGCAAACGCATTACCGATGTACCCGAATTGGCTTGGTTCAACTCTTGGCATGATGTGCATGAATATTGTGAAACCAATGATGGCAGTGATATTAAGCCCTTAGTTAAACTGGTTGATGATCACGGTACTGAGCCACTCAAGAAAGCGCTTGCTAAAATCACGCCCATTGAACAAGCAGATTATGTGATTTCCACCGCACATAAAGCCAAAGGCTTGGAATGGAATCGTGTGCATATCGAAGATGATTATCAATTTAAAATCAATGGACTAGAGCACAAAATTACAGATGAGGAATTAAGATTACTTTATGTTGCCTGTACTCGTGCTAAAGTAAGTTTAAATATCCATCATCTTTACGATCTCATACAACAATTAAAACGGGGCGCTCCCTCAAGTCTTCGTCAGTCCGTAGGTTAAGCGCTTATGTTCAGGGGGAGCTTATGCAACTTGAATCGGTGCTATTTAAACATGTTGGGATGTTTCGAGATTTAACCATTGAATTTCAACCTGCAGAACATCCCATCACACTTATTTTAGGTGAGCAAGCCACAGGCAAAACCACCGTTTTACGAAATATCTATCAAGCCCTGACTTGGTTTTCCGCCCGCTATAAAGATATTCGGACTGCGGGTGTCGTAATTGCGGATCAAGATATTATGTTGACGCGATTACAAGCCAAAGTACAGCTTCAAGTCCGCATAAGCAGCGAACTGAATAGTAGCCTGCCAGAAAGTAGCTCTGCGCAGCAAACCGATACTCAAAGCTGTAGTTGGAAATTATTTAAAACATTTAACAGTCAAGGCGTGGGCATTAGCCAAGTTGAAACTCAACAACTGGATCAAATGGTGTCGTTGTATCAAAAAACCAGTCTTCAAGACCCGTTATTTGGTTTACCGTTAATTGCCTACTATCCTGCTGAACGTTTTGTGCAAGAAGTCAATTTACAAAGTAAGAATGCACCAGGAACATTACAAGACATTTCAGCCTATGACCTCACCGCACTTCCATACACCACCTTTGCCCGTTTTTTTGAGTGGCTCAGAGAAATCAGCGATGTTGAAAATGCTCACTCTGCTCATATCGTTCGGCGGTTAATGGGCAATGATTTTAGCCAACAGAACCAATCTGAGATTTTGCAGCAACTACAACAAGAGCTGATCAATCACCCAAAACAATTTTCAGCACCTAATTTATATGCGCTGAAAAAAAGCTTACATACGATTTTTCCAGAATTGAATGATATCTATATTCAATATATCCCTAAGCTTCAATTAATGGTGCGCTACCGCGATCAGACCATTCCTTTTCAACAGCTATCAGCCTCTCTTAAAACATGGATTGCATTGGTCGGAGATATTACACGTCGTTTATGTTTGCTTAACCCACATTGTTTCGATCCATGTTTAGAAGGTGAAGGCATATTATTGATTGATCAGATTGATCACCAATTAGATCAAAATATGAGTGCTGAAATTTTAGAGCGTTTGCATCAAGCATTTCCACGACTACAAATCATTGCTTCAGGTAATCGTGATGAATTGCTAGAGCATGCCTTAGAATATCAATGCTTACAGTTAAGTGATAAAGAAATTCACGAGATGAATATTGAAAAATCTCAACAACAACTGTCACAACTTTATAATGAACTGAGTCGAGCAGATGATGACAGTTCTTCGCAAAATCAAAACTTACTCGAATCAGACACTTTTAGCAGTAAAGTAGATCAGCTTTTTCATCAAATCCAAGACTTAGATGAGCAGGAAAAAAGTAATTTGCTTCATCTGCTGAAGATTGATGATACGCCTCAAGAGACATCATTTTGAAAAAGTAGAGTTCATTCAATTCCAGTCGAGGCATCAACCTGAGAAACTAGTTCCCCTCACCTTTGATGAAGACTTTTCTGAACTTGCTTTACCATTGCATGATGCTTCTTATATGCGGCATGCATGTTTGCTAAATCGAGTGTTCTTTTACGACCACAGTACCAAGCACAATAGCTAAATAAAGCAATCATAATGAATGAACCAATTATCATAGACATGTTGGTTATCCCTATATAAATAGCGTAAACCAGCCCAGATACCAAAAATAACGACATAAGCCCCATAATGATGGCACCAATAATCAGTGCTGTACGATTAAAAAAAGCAATCGCTATAGGCAGCACAATAGAAAGCATAATGATGAATAAAACCACAGCTTCTGCAAATGCTTGTGAAGCAAACTCTGCAATAAGATGATGCTGAATAGCCCTTATATATCCGCCCATCATAAAGAATAGAAAAAATGCAATTAAATAAATTGTTTTTGGAACGTTTACCTTCACTGGAAGAGGTGAACCATTTTTTATTTGATCGGATGAAAAAGTTAGATCAAGATTGTTTTCCACATTAACCCCTAAAAATCAATGAAGTCTATCGCGTATTCATTTGCTATTACAGCATCGTTGAACATTCATATGTTCAACATAAAGTTCTATTTTTAACCACATAAAACAGCCATATGATGGTCAAATCATACGGCAACGCTCTATCTTGATTAACCCTATACGATTCGCTCCTTCGCACCAAAGATAACAAAACAGTATGAAATCAATCAGTAATGATGAGCAGTGAAATCGGGGTAAAAAGTGACATAAGCAACTTTAATCAAAGAATCTTTTTCAGCATTTCCAGCCAAAAGATGTTGTTAGTTTCATGTAATAACATGAAATTCTAATGAATATTTTATAGTAAAATAAATTTCATTTTTTAATTTAGAGTTGTGCAATACAACTTAATCTTTTCGTTAACTTGATTGGGTTTCGCGACTTTAAACCTTGGCATTCTCTTTGAACGCCTTAAGTCCTGAAAGAAAATCCACCTTTAGGTCTCTCTCGACCTAAATCATTGACATGGATACCAGTGTGCTACCGATTATTATTTTATTACCACTTATACTTGGCACGACCCTTGTCTCACAATTGCAACGTATTTCACGGGGCGTGATGGCACTTGGGGCAATTGGCATCAGCCTAAGTTGTTTTATTTTACTGCTTAGCCAAGCAGAAACTGTGCTACAAGGTCATGCTATTCAACAAAGCTGGAATTGGATTCCACAACTCGGCATTAATCTGAGTTTTCGCCTAGATGCCTTAGGCTTATTGTTTAGTTTACTGATCAGCGGTATCGGCACACTGATTTATATTTATGCCTATTATTATCTCAGCCCTAAAAACTCTCTTGCTAAACTCTACCAATTGCTCATGCTGTTTATGGCAGCCATGCTTGGAATTTCTCTCTCAAATAATTTAATTATTCTCTTGGTATTTTGGGAACTCACCAGTATTTCCTCATTCCTGCTTGTCGGTTATTGGAGTCAATATGATGCCGCTCAACGTGGCGCACGTATGGCACTCACCATCACAGGAATGGGTGGTTTAGCAATGTTAGGGGGCTTTGTACTCCTAGGGCAGATCACAGGGACTTATCAGATTGATCAATTGGTGTTAATGAAAGACTCCATTCAACAACATCAGTTATTTATTCCAACGCTACTTTTAATTTT
Source organism: Acinetobacter sp. ANC 4805 (assembly GCF_022549495.1). Lineage (GTDB taxonomy): Bacteria > Pseudomonadota > Gammaproteobacteria > Pseudomonadales > Moraxellaceae > Acinetobacter. The sequence continues at coordinate 349,532 of NZ_JAKZGD010000001.1, read as the reverse complement.
ATTAGGTGCATTTACCAAAAGTGCGCAATTTCCTTTTCACTTTTGGTTGCCAAATGCAATGGCAGCTCCCACCCCTGTTTCAGCCTATCTACATTCAGCAACGATGGTGAAAGCAGGCATTTTCTTATTAGCACGTTTAGCCCCTCTATTTATTGGCACTGCGCTGTATCACAACATTGTGACCTTTGTTGGTCTATTTACCTTGTGTATGGCAGCAGGTTTCGCCATTTTCAAAGAAGATCTCAAAGGTCTGTTGGCATATTCGACCATCAGTCATTTAGGTTTAATTGTTTGTTTGCTTGGTATTGGTTCACCACTTGCTGTTGCAGCCGCAATTTTCCACATCATTAACCATGCAACATTTAAAGCAGCCTTGTTCATGATTGCAGGAATTATTGATCATGAAACAGGTACACGTGATTTACGTAAGCTCAGTGGAATTTGGCAATTGCTCCCCTTTACAGGGACATTAACCATGATTACGGCTGCCTCGATGGCAGGCGTGCCGCTCACCAATGGTTTTCTTTCCAAAGAAATGTTCTTTACTGAGTTACTGGCAAATTTGTCTGGCCCAGTAATGGTGATTTCAGCAATTGTCGCAACTCTATCAGGTATTTTCGCGGTCAGTTATTCCATCCGTTTAGTGCATGGTGTGTTCTTTGATGGCGGCGTTGGTCAACAGGTTCCAAACAAAGAAGCACATGAACCCGCTTTAGGTATGCGCTTGCCAGCAATTATTTTGGCAAGCTTATGTATTTTAGTTGGTATTTTCCCTGCCTTACTGGCAGGAACAATGGTCAATAGTGTAACGCGCGCAAGTTTGGCACAACCCGAATTTGAAGGTATTCATTTAGCAATTTGGCATGGCATTAATGCCCCTCTAATGATGAGCCTCATCGCCTTGATTGGTGGTGGACTGTTTTACTTTACACTCGCTAAAAATGGACGACTACGTAAGATCGACCTTGATCCTTATTTAGGAAAATTTCAAGGCAAAATCTTATTTGAGTTGTTCCTTAAACATCTGTTACTGGCTAGCCGAAAAATTAAAAAAGCAACAGAAACAGGGTCACTACAAAGTTATCTACTTTGGATTGTTTTATTTAGCATCATCATGGTCGGGCTACCATTATTCAACCAAGGTCTGACCACAGGCACACGAGAACTCACCCATGCACCGTTGATGGCGATCGTATTATGGCTGACGCTATTCTGCGGATGCTGGATGATGCTCTGGTTTCACCATGAGCGGATCAAAGCCGTTTTGATTAGTGGTGCAGTCGGACTGGTCGTCACCATGGTATTCGTAACGCTATCTGCACCAGACTTGGCGCTCACTCAAATCACCGTTGATGTCGTCACCACCGTCTTATTGTTGATGAGCTTATCATTATTACCACAATTAACCCCTTATGAATCGAGCCGCCCACGCCGTTGGCGAGATGCGAGCTTGGCGATTGCAGGTGGTATCGGAATTGGTTGGATTACATGGCTGATCTTAACCCGTGAACATAACTCCATTTCATGGTTCTTCTTACAACAATCAATACCATTAGGTGGTGGCTCAAATGTTGTCAACGTCATTCTCGTTGACTTCCGTGGTTTTGATACCTTTGGTGAAATTGCCGTACTCGGTATCGCTGCAATTGGTGCGCTTTGTCTGATGGATGGTATGCGTGCGCATGGAACGACCATGACACAAGGCTTATCTTATCGTTTTAACCCTTCGCCATTGATGTTACGAATTTCTGCGTCATGGGTACTTCCTCTCGCTTTAGTCGTGAGCATCTATATCTTCATGCGTGGTCATAATTACCCTGGTGGTGGCTTTATTGCAGGTTTAATCACCGCAATGGCGCTGATTATTCAATACATTGTTTTAGGTCAAGATAAAACCGAACAATTGATTAAAGCTAGATCTGGCCGCCTCTATGAAATATGGATCGGCTCAGGCTTAGCGATTGCAGGTCTCACAGGCATCGCTGCTTGGTTTTGGGCACGCCCATTCTTAACAACAGCACATATCTATGTAGAACCACCTTTATTCGGAAAAATGCATCTAGCTTCGGCTGTCTCATTTGATCTCGGAGTTTACATGACCGTTGTTGGTGCGACGATGCTGTTAATTTCGGTCTTAGGTGATTCACGTCACTCAAGTATGTCTGGACCTGTTCCAAGTGGAGATAAATAAAATGGTTAGTATTGAATTTCTACTCGCTTCAGGAATTGGTCTACTGAGTGCAACAGGCATCTATTTAATTCTACGCGCTAGAACATTTCCTGTTGTGCTTGGTTTAGCCATGATTGGCTATGCCGTAAACTTATTTTTGTTTGCAATGGGGCGTACTCAAATTAATGCACCTGCAATCATTACCGAAACAACCAAAGTAACTGACCCATTACCACAGGCATTGGTACTGACTGCGATTGTTATCGGTTTTGCAACTACGGCTTTTATCGTACAGCTTGCACTGCGTAGTCGTTACGAGTCTGGGACAGATCATGTTGACTCAAAAGAAGAACCGACCTTGACTTATGACCCACGCGAGGATGAGCCATAATGTTTGATTTCAATAATTTTTGGCATGCTCATACTCCTATTTTAAGTATTCTCATTCCAGCATTTACCAGTTTTTTATTGGTTTTGTTGGGGAATCCAGGTTCTGGTTCTTTAAAACAAGATTGGCGACAACCGTGGCGACGTGGCATTAGTCTAGGTTCTGCAATTCTAGGCTTAATCACAGCCGTCAGTTATTTGATGATCGCCAATACAGGTCAAGTCACCGTTTACCAACTCGGTGAATGGTCTGCGCCTTTTGGAATTGTCTTAGTCCTCGATCGTTTATCTGCATTCATGTTGGTGCTAACGTATGCACTTGCCGTACCTGTCATTTGGTATGCCAGTGATAACTGGGATACACGCGGACGCTACTTCCATACCATGTTCCATTTTCTGCTGATGGGATTAACAGGTGCATTTCTCACAGGCGATTTATTTAACTTATTCGTGTTCTTCGAAATATTGTTAATGGCATCTTATGTACTGCTATTACATGGTCAAGGTCGCCCCCGCTTCCAACTTGGTGTACATTACGTCACCATTAACTTAGTGGCATCAGCTCTGTTCCTCATTGGTTTGGGCATGATTTATGGTAGCGTCGGTAGTTTAAATATGGCTGATGTAGCTCGCCTTATCCCAACCTTAGACAGCGATCAACATAAACTTGCAATTGCAGGTGGATTATTACTTTTTGTGGTATTTGGCATCAAAGCAGCGATGTTACCTGTTGGCTTTTGGCTACCCAAAACTTATGCCGTTGCAAGCACCCCTGTTGCAGCTATTTTTACTATTATGACCAAAATGGGAATCTACGCCATTTTACGGGTCAATGGCACGGTCTTTGATGATGCGCTCGCACAAAGTATTTTAAAAAATACCTTACTGATTATTGGTTTAATTACTTCATTTTATGGCGTGATTGGTGCAATTGCTGCTGAACGCTTACGCCGTTTTGTTGGCTTTATGGTGCTGTCATCGATTGGTACATTGCTGATCGCAATTGCGATGTTCAACACCCAAGCATGGTCAGCAGCATTGTATTATTTAGTACATAGTACGCTGGTTGCCGCTGCATTCTATTTATTCTGTGGTTGGATGACCTCACAACGTGGTTCTTTCAAAGACCACTTAAAAGTTGCACCTAAAATCAAACAGGAGAAAGCAGCAGCATTTACTTATTTTACCATCGCATTAATGATGGCAGGGTTACCACCTTTCAGCGGTTTCTTAGGTAAAGTGTTTATCTTACAAGCGACCGCAGAAACGCCTTATCAAGGGTGGATTATTGCCGTTATTCTTGTTGTGAGTCTACTCAGCATTATTGCACTTACCCGTGTTGGTTTTATCCTATTCTGGCGTGCAAGCCTGCCTGAAGTAAATCCAAAAGAAGCTGCTTATGCTGCCTACCAAGCTTTACCTGCGGTTGCGCCAAATCGTAATGACAAAGCAATCTATATGCTTTTGGCAGGATTAATCGCTTATGTCGTATTTGCTGCCCCTATCCAAACCTATACCGTTTTAACCGCACAACAAATCCAAAATCATGTACTTTATCAACAAAGTATTTTAAAACATGATATGCAAGGTCGTGCGATTAGTGTGCAGCCATTTGATGCAGGTTATTTACCTGAAACAAAGTATGGTGGTGAAGTCGAAGATCATAATGCCCTATTAATTCCAGATGTGATCTCGAAACCAACGTTACAAGGCGAGCATATTTCTGAATATAAACAACGCCAAATAGCCGAGCAAACTTTGGCTAGCCCCACGATTCCCAATGCAACACAATTAAAACCAATGGAGGAACACTAATGCAAGAACGTACTTTGCTTGATCGTTGGTTTCCTCATCCCTTTGTATCATTTTTAATTTTTGTGACGTGGTTAATGCTGTCACATAGTTTAGATATTGCTGACATCTTTACCGCATTCTTATTGGGCATTCTGATTGCACGTTTGGTTAGCCCATTCATTGCACGTACACCACGTATTCACTGGTTACCTGCAATCAAATTATTTTTTGTGGTGTTATGGGATATTGTGATTTCTAACTTTCGTGTGGCGAAAATGGTACTTGGGCCAATGGATCAGTTACACCCTAAATGGTATCGCGTCCCTCTAGAAACTGAGCATGAGCAAGTCAACACTCTATTAGCAATGATTATTACCACCACGCCAGGTACGGTATCTGCGGGGATTGATCAAGAACGTGGTGATATTTTAGTTCATGCGCTGAGTACTGATCATGCCGATCTAGATATTCAAGATATTAAGCAACGCTATGAAATGCCTTTGCTCGAAATCTTTGATGTAAAGATCACAGAAGGAGCAACTCAATGACCATTTTACCTTATGCACTTGGTATCAGTTTAATTGCGATCACGATTTCAATGTTTCTTTGTCTAATTCGTATGATTATTGGGCCATCTGTTGTTGATCGCTTGCTTGCACTCGATACTCTTTTTCTCAATGCAACGTGTCTGATTGTGGTACTAGGTATCTATTGGGCAAGTACCAATGTATTTGAAGGTGCTTTATTGGTGGCTATGCTCGGTTTCGTTTCAACTGTTGCACTAGCTCGCTATTTTACCACTGGACATGTGATTGATTAAGGAGATCGGTTATGCAAATAATTTTTGAGATTATCATTTCGTTCTTTTTGATCTTTGGTGCATTCTTTATGCTCGTAGGTTCAATTGGGATGATTCGCTTACCCGATTTATTCATGCGTCTGCATGCACCGACTAAATCAAGTACGTTAGGTTTAGGGAGCTTTTTAATTGCGGCTATGCTATTTGGAGCAACACAAGGTCGTTTTGGCTTTGCCGAATTGTTGATTACTTTATTTGCCTTTATTACCGCACCTGTATCCGCAAATTTGATGGCACAGGCTGCGATTCATTTACGTCTACGTTCAACCAGTGGTGATGTGCCAGAAGCTTTGAATCGACCATTGCCTTGGCAACGTTATCGTCGTAATGCAGAAAAGAAAGATCAACTATAGTTGGTCTTTCTTAGCAATTAATTATTATTCTAATAAAGTAAATCAAGAATAAAAATTATATGATAAATACACCTAGTCTTATGATTCTGTAAGTTGAGTATATTCAATTTCTAAATCTGCTTTCTCAATTAAATCTTGAGGAAGGTTACCTTGAATGGCAGGTGCTAAAGCTTTAAATTCATTTACTTGCTTTAACAAGTTTCCTTTCCCACTAATCAATTGATTCTCTGATTTTTGATAAGTTTCAGCAGCTTTATCTAAATATTTCTTAATATCCTTAAAACTATCAAGAAAAACTCTTAGCTTTTGGAAAACCGCATCAGCTTTACTTGCTAAGGCAGCAGTATGCTTATTTTGTTCTTCAAACCTCCACAATTGGCGAACAATATTCAAGCTAGTTAATAATGTTGTCGGTGTTGCAACAAGAATATTTTTTTCAAGAGCCTTCTGAAAAATACTTTCATCTGCTTTTAAAGCTTCAACAAAAGCAGACTCTATAGGAATAAACATAAATACTATTTCAGGAGAATTAATACCTTTTATTTTATAATATTCTTTAGCTGATAATTCATTAATCCTATCTGAAATAGCTTTCACATGTTCCATTAAAGCAATTCTTCGATCTTGCTCATTATCAGAATTAATATATTGAGTATAAGAATTTAACGATACTTTAGAGTCAATAATTAAATGCTTATTTTGTGGTAAATACACAATCGCATCAGGTCTCAATCGCCCTTCTTCCATAGTTACAGAAACTTCCCTTTGAAAATCTTTCCCCAATTGAAGCCCTGATCGTTCCAAAACATTTTCTAATATTAACTCCCCCCAATTACCTTGTGTTTTTTTCTGACCTTTTAAGGCTGTTGCCAATTGATGTGCTTCTAATGTAATTTTTTGATTAAGCTCCTTTAACTGGGAAAGCTCTTGGCGCAGTTCTCCTTGTTGCATAGTTTCTCTATTATGAATTTCTTGCACTTCTTTTTTGAAACTATCGATAGATTGTTGAAATGGGTTAATTACTGCAGAAATACCTATCTTACTCGTTTCTTGCAATGAAATTGTTTTTGCATCAAGAATATCATTCGCTAGAGCTTTGAACTGATTTGTTAACTCTAGTTTCTGTTTTTCAAAATTAGAGGTCTGTTCTGAAAAATTCTTTTCTCTTTCTTCTAATGAAGTCTTAAGTTCAATCAACTCATTTGACAACTCCAAATACTGTTGATTTTTACGTTCTAAAGTATCTTTATGAATTGTAGACAATGATTTCAAATCATTGTTTTGGCTTAATAAATCTTCATACCTTTCATTATGGGTTGCTTTTAAAATTTCTAGTTGTTCGTAATGAGATCTTACCATTTCATCGAACTTAGCATTTAGACCACTGAACTCTTGCTCTTTCTTATTTTTTAAAATTTCTATTTCTATTTTTTCATTTTGAATACGCTGAAAGTCATTAGTTGTTACTATCAAAGCTTTATTTCTTTCTTCTAGCTCTGTTGTTACTTTCTGGAGAAAAATCTCATTTTGGTGATATTGATCTTGGATTATCTCAAAATTTTTCTTTAATAAAACTATCTCACTAGATTTCTCATCAATAATTTTTTCATAATTTTCTACTTTCAGTTGTAATGTTGTTAGATCTTTACCCAAAATAACTTTAGTAATAAAAAATCCTAAAGCTAAGCAAACTAGACCAGCAGTAATTAATATAATAATTTCCATAATACACCTTTCATATAATTCTAAAACTCATGTTTCTGTTATTTACATATTTTAAGAATATCAATATGAATCATAATTCTTATTTATTATTCTCTCAATAAATAAAAAGCCACCCGAAGGTGGCTTTCTTTTAGAACTTATTCTTTATCGTCTTGCCCTTGTTCAGGCAGATCCTTCACAGCTTCCGCGATCAGACCAAACATATAGTTACCATAGGCATTGGTTTTATCGTAATGGAAACGCAATCTTGGCGTAATACGTGTCTTGATACGACGGCTCAATTCATGACGCAAGAAACCAGAAGCTTTATTCAATACATCTAAAGTTTCTTTATTTGCGACTTCACTTTGCTCATCACCAAGTTCACGTCCCATCACAGTGACATAAACTTCAGCATAACCCATGTCTGCACTGACTTTCACCGCAGAGATGGTCACTAGACCACCTAAGCGAGGATCTTTAAGCTCTTGACGGATCAGCTCAGACAACTCACGTTGTACTGAATCCGCCATGCGCTTTAAGCGTTGGCTACCCGCCATTAAAGACTCCGTTTAATCAATTGAACATCATAGACTTCGATCTTGTCTTTAACTTTGATGTCTTTATAGCCTTTGACCGCAAGACCACATTCCATACCAGCACGAACTTCTTCAACCACTTCTTTATAACGACGAAGAGATTCAAGTTCACCTTGGAATACAACCACGTCATCACGTAATACGCGAATCGGTTTATTACGATGCAGTGTACCTTCAAGTACCATACAGCCAGCTGCTGCACCAAACTTACTTGAGTGGAATACTTCACGTACTTCTGCAACACCCAAGATCGTTTCACGATGTTCAGGTGCAAGCTTACCGCTCATTGCAGCTTTTACATCATCAATTAAATGATAGATGACGCTGTAATAACGAATATCGATGCCATCTTGATCAGATTTTTGACGAGCAGTGTTATCTGCACGGACGTTGAAACCTAGCAATACTGCTTCTGAAGATTCAGCTAAAGTCACATCTGACTCTGTGATTGCACCAACACCAGAACCAATTATACGGACTTTCACTTCATCAGTAGAAAGCTCATCAAGTGCAACATGTAATGCTTCTAAAGTACCACGCACATCAGTTTTGAGTACGACATTCACATAAGGAATATCTTTTTTACCCATAGATGCCATGATGTTTTCAAGACGCATTGCACTTGCACGCTCTAGACGTTTATGACGCTCACGATCAGAACGAGCATCTGCAACTTCACGTGCTTTCTTCTCATCATTCACGACAAGAACTTCATCACCCGCCATTGGTGCATCAGGTAAACCTAAAATTTCAACTGGAATTGAAGGACCCGCTGAGGTGATACGTTGGCCATTTTCATCAACCATCGCACGTACACGACCATAAGATGAACCAGCAAGAACCAAGTCACCAATGTTCAATGTACCATTTTGTACAAGAATTGATGTTACCGCACCACGACCTTTGTCAACACGTGCTTCAATCACCACACCTTGCGCCGCACCTTCTGCCGAAGCTTTAAGCTCCATCAACTCGGCTTGGATCAAGATAAGATCAAGTAACTCATCAATACCCGCACCAGAATGCGCTGAAACTTTAGCGATAGGTGTATCACCACCCCATTCTTCAGGTACGATTTCTTTATGTGCTAATTCGTTTAGTACACGATCGACATCCGCAGATTCTTTATCCATCTTGTTGATAGCAACAATAATCGGCGTACCCGCTGCACGTGCATGGTCAATTGCTTCCGCAGTTTGTGGCATTACACCATCATCTGCTGCAACAACAAGAACCACGATATCCGTCGCTTTCGCACCACGCGCACGCATAGATGTAAATGCAGCGTGTCCTGGAGTATCTAAGAAAGTAATAATGCCTTTCTCAGTTTCAACATGGTATGCACCAATATGCTGGGTAATACCACCCGCTTCGCCTGCTGCTACTTTAGAGCGACGAATACGGTCAAGCAATGATGTTTTACCATGGTCAACGTGACCCATGATTGTTACTACTGGAGGACGAGTGGTTTGCTCACCACGCGCTTCTTCAGCTGCAACCAATAAGTTATCTTCTGCTTGTGTATCAGAAACTAGAACAGGATTATGCCCCATCTCTTCAACCACAAGGACTGCGGTATCTTGATCAATGGCTTGGTTCTGAGTCACTAACTCACCCATTTTCATGAGCGTTTTAATAACTTCACGAACTTTGATCGCCATTTTTTGTGCAAGATCGGCAACAATGATTTTCTCACCGATTTCTACATCATAAACCTGTTTCTTAACTGGTTTTTCAAAACCATGCTTATTCGCTTGGCTGGTTTTTAAACCGCGCTTATGATGACTTTTGCTAAAGCTTTGTTCTGCCTGAGCATCACCACCACGACCGCCTTTTTTACCAGCACGTGGGTTTGCAGTTGCACCACCACGTTTGATTTCACGGTCTTCCTTATTGAAGGAATCTTCATATGCTTGACCAACAAGGCCAGCAGCTAAAGGTGAATCATCAATGACACGAATTGTCGTCGTCGCATCATCATTTGAATATTTTGATGCCATTTTACGCATTTGCTCAAGTGTACGCTGTTGAGCTTCTTCTGCGGCTTTACGACGCACGACTTCTTCAGTTGCTTTTAACTGAGCAGTTTGCGCTTCACGTGCTTTCTTTTGTTCAGGCGTTTCTGTTGGTCTTACAACAGGCGCTTTAATGATTTTATCGCTGTTACGCTTCTTCACCACAACAGCTGCTTTTGCTGGTGCTTGAACTGAACCGCCAGAAGTATGCGCTGCACGCATTGCTTCTAAAGTCGCGTTGGCTTTTTGCTCAGCTACATCACGTGCATTTTGAACTGCTTGATCACGTGTACTTTGCTCTACACGTGCTTTTGCATCTGCTTCTACACGTGCTTTTGCTTCAGCTGCAAGTAATTCAGGGTTCGGCTTAGCAAAAACTTGTTTCTTGCGAACTTCAACATTAATGTTTTTTGCTTTACCCGACGTACTTGTTACTTTAGCAGTACTGGTTATTTTACGTTTCAACGCAATTTTTCCTGTGTTACCACTGTCCTGACCATGTACTTTTTTCAAATGATTGACCAAAGTATTTTGTTGTTCAGCGGTAATAATGTCATCTGCTTTACGCTGTGGTAGACCTGCTTCGCGAACCTGCTCTAGGAGTTTCTCTACAGGACGTTCTACGCTGAGCGCTAACTCTTGAATCGACTTGTCCGTCATCTATTATCTCCTAGTTAAACCATGATTCACGTGCTTTCATGATCAATTGACCTGCTTTGTCATGACCCAAACCTTCGATATCTGAAATATCATCAGTTGCTTGGTCTGCTAAGTCATCAATCGTAATCACGCCACGCGCCGCCAATGCATATGCAATCTCAGTGGTCATACCATCCATACCGAGAAGTTCCGCACTTGGCTCTTGAATATTTTCTTGCTGTTTCAATGCATCAGTTAAAGCAGCTTCTTTAGCACGACTTTGAAGTAATTCAACTAAATCTGCATCAAGTTCAATTTCATCAAATGTTTCAGCTGGAACATAGGCAATCTCTTCTAAAGAGGTAAAGCCCATTTCAACCAATGCCATTGCTAAATCTTCTTCAATATCGAGACGTGTAACAAACATATCTAAATACTGTTGTGCTTCATTTTGCTGACGAGCACGATACTCTTCTTCTAACATCATGTCGAGTTTATAACCCGTCAATTCCGATGCTAAACGAACATTTTGCCCTTGCGAACCAATCGCACGTGCTAACTGGTCATTAGTCGCGAAGATGATATCTGCACTACGTGCATCTTCATCTAGCACAATACCTGATACATCCGCTGGCTCTAATGCGCTTGCAATATATTGCGCTGGGTCATCAGACCACACCACCACGTCAATACGTTCACCATTTAACTCTTGCTGTACTGCTTGGATACGTGTACCACGCATACCAATACAAGCACCTACAGGGTCAATACGGTGATCATTGGTTTTCACTGCAATTTTAGCACGAACACCTGGTTGACGAGCAGCTGCTTTAATTTCAATGATTTCTTCAGAAATTTCTGGAATTTCTTTTTTCATCAACGCAATCAGCATTTCAGGACGAGCACGAGACAATAATAATTGTGCACCGCGACCTTCACGATTCACATTATACAAAATCGCATTGATACGTTGCTTAGGACGCAAAATTTCTTTATGAATTGTTTCTTCACGTGCTAAATAAGCTTCAGCATTGTCACCTAGATCAATGATAAAGCCATCTTTAGTTTGCTTTTTCACTTCACCGTAAATCAATTCACCCACTTTAGATTCATAAGCATCGGCAACCAGTGCACGCTCAGCCTCACGAATCTTTTGTACGATCACTTGTTTTGCGATTTGAGCAGCAATACGACCAAACTCAATTGATTCAACTTCTAGCTCACGCACATCACCAATTGACCATTTAGATGGGTCTAGATCAGAAATAGCATCTTGGCATGCTGGCATCTCATGATCTTCATCTGCCACGACAGTCCATTGACGGAAAGTGCGGTAATCACCCGTTTTACGATCAATCTCAATACGAAGTTGAGCTTCTTCTGAATGTGTGCCTTCGTAAAACTTTTTCTTCGTTGCTGCAACAAGTGCTTGCTCTAATGCTTGGAAGATCGCCTCACGACTAACACCTTTTTCATTACTAACCGTTTCTGCAACGGTAAGAATTTCGCGGCCCATAAGTCACCTACCGATTTCTTATAAAATTAAGTTAATATTAGTCTTGATAGATTAAATTTGCTTTATCAATATTATTACTATCAATTTCAAGTACATGTTTACCTTCCACTTCAACTTGAATGATTTCGTTTTCTAAGTCTACAGAAAGTAATTTCGCTTGAAATTTACGACGATTTTCGACGGCAGCAATTAATCGTAAAGCGACTTGTTGCCCAATATAGGCAGGCAATTGATTCAATTGAAAAAATGGGCGATCCCAACCTGGTGATGAAACTTCTAAAGCGTATTCACCAGAAATAGGATCATGAACATCAAGCATTGCACCGACTTGTTGCGTTACTAAAACACAATCTTGAACGCCAATACCACGACCTTGCTCAACTTCACCATCTTCATTAAGAACAGGTTCTACATTCTCATTGAGCGCTTTATCAATATAAATGCGTAATAAAGAACGTTTACCTTGTGGTAGGAACTCAATCCCCCACAGATCTACACCACACGCAGCTACTGCTGGCGCGATTAGATCATGCAATGCTTGAGATTTATTTGATAATTTCATTTACTCTCGTCGCTCTCATGCGAGCCAATCAATCTTAACCGTATAGTGAAGCACGACTATTTGACCAATTGATGTCGAACACTACACGATAGCTAAACAACCAATAAAAAAGGGCGTAAATCGCCCCTATATTACACAGAAAACCGAAGTCCACTGTGCAAAAAGGCCCACCTTATTGTGAGCCTCTTTTAGAAACTTGGTAGCGGGAGCTGGATTTGAACCAACGACCTTCGGGTTATGAGCCCGACGAGCTACCAGACTGCTCCATCCCGCAACAACGTGCAAAAATTATATACAAATATGAAAAAAAGTCAATTTAAGTTTTCTTCATATCTGTTTGATTAAGTTGCACCTTAATCAAATGGTAGCGGGAGCTGGATTTGAACCAACGACCTTCGGGTTATGAGCCCGACGAGCTACCAGACTGCTCCATCCCGCAACAACATATACACTGCATACACCAAACTTACTGGTTATTAAGCTTGGTGCGGAAGGGGGGACTTGAACCCCCACGCCCTAAAGCACTACCACCTCAAGGTAGCGTGTCTACCAATTCCACCACCACCGCAGCTTTATGGGACGCATTCTATGCCTTTAAATAGAAAAAGGAAAGGATTAATTCAACTTATTCAGTCGTTTTTGGCGCATTTGGTGAAGTTTCAGGCGATGTTACAGGCGCGGTCGTTGTTGTTTGTACGGATTTTAAGCTATATGCATCTGTGGTTTGTTTTTTAGCAAAAATAGCCAAAGTCAAACTAGTTGCAAAAAATAATGCCGTAAAAATTGCAGTTAAACGGGTTAAGAAGTTACCCGCACCAGATGCACCAAATACTGTAGCAGCACCACCGCCGCCAAATGATGCCCCTGCATCTGCACCTTTACCTTGTTGCACTAAAACCAATGCAATAATTAATATTGCTAAAATGATGTGTACAACGAGCACAAAACTATACATCTCTATTCCTCGTTATTTACTTTTGTGCAAATGCACTTGCAATTTGGTAAAAAGATTGTGCATTCAATGACGCACCGCCAACTAAAGCACCATTAATATCAGGACATGCCGCCAACTCAACTGCATTTTCAGCTTTCACACTACCGCCATATAAAATGGCAATATTTTCACCCAAAGTTGTAATTTGTTTTAAACCTTCACGTATTTTTGCATGCATAGCCTGAGCATCGGCTGGTGAAGCTGTTTTACCCGTACCAATTGCCCAAATAGGTTCATACGCTATCACAATATTCTGCCATTGTTCAGCTTTAACAACAGATGCAATATCACAAATCTGTTGCAATACCACTTGCTCAGCAGCACCTTGTTCACGTTGCTCTAAACTTTCACCCACACAATAAACAACAGTCAAACCTGCATTTAGTGCATTCTGTAGCTTTGCTTTTAAAATTTCGACATGATCACCAAACAGCTCACGGCGTTCAGAGTGTCCAATCAAAACAAACCCAATTTCACTATCTTTTAATAACTCAGCACTCACTTCACCCGTATATGCACCTGTACCCGCAACACGAGATACATCTTGAGCAACTGTATAAATTGTTCTCGTCGCCTCTTTTAATTGTGCTTGTATACTGGTTAGAGCAATTGCAATTGGCGCTACACCGATGTGGCATTGCTCAGAAGGGATTTGTTCTTGCTGTAATAACTGCTTAAACTCTTCTATTAATTGGAAAGCACTAGCATGCATTGGATTCATTTTCCAATTGCCAATAACCCAAGGGGTAATCGTCGAACTCGACATACTTCGCCCACCTATTACTAATTTATAAAAAATGCTGCATATTTTACACGGATTTTTATAAAATTCAGTTTTTCTTTATAGTTTAAATTTCAACCACTCAAAAACAATTCACAATAATCTCTTAAAAATCTCTTAATTTAAGAATTTTTCGTTCTATTTAGCTGCTGGTTTTCCACTTAATTCTCTTATTTGATCTCCACCATACAACCGAAATCAAAAATTAATTTGTAAAAAATTCGATCAGTTCAAGCTTTTCAACATGAATCAAGTAAAAAACAACACTTTCTCTAGTAGTATTTTTACGTAACAAAAGTATAATTTTGAGAATAGCTATTATAACCATATTGTCAGTAAGGCGGACAGATGTCAGGATTACATACGTCTCCAAAATTTTCGGGGTTCATTCGACGCTTAGTCGAAGATGGTCATATGACCGCAGCAAATATGCAAAATGCAATTGATGCGGCCAAAAAAACCAAACAAGATATTGTTGCTCATCTAATCGAGCACCATCGTCTTTCACCACTTATAATTGCGGAAAGCATTTCATTAGAATTCGGCGAACCACTATTTGATCTAGCTGTTTACGATGTTGGACTATTACCTCGTGAACTAACCGACAGTAAACTCATACAAAAACACCGTGTTGCTCCACTACTTCAACGTGGGCAAATTCTGTATGTGGCGACGAGCAATCCAACCAATATTGATGCACTAGATGCAATTCGATTTAATACCAAACTCAATATTGAACCGATTATCGTTGAACACACAAAACTCGAAAAGCTTATTGAACAACATTTCGGTGATTCTAGTAGCTTTGATTTTGGTGATAGCGAAGATTTTGACCTCGATGTAGATGTTAGCCAAGACACAGCTCAGGATGATGATGATACGCCGCAAGGTGATGAGTCTCCTATTGTTAAGTACATCAACAAACTCCTTATTGATGCCATTCGCATGGGTGCGTCTGATTTACATTTTGAACCCTATGAAAAAATGTATCGTGTGCGCTATCGAGTCGATGGTGTATTACGCCAAATTGCGACTCCTCCATTACAAATGGCAACTCGTTTAGCTTCTCGTTTGAAAGTTATGTCACAAATGGACATTTCTGAAAAACGTATGCCCCAAGATGGTCGTATTAAACTCAAATTATCAAAAACCAAAGCGATCGACTTTCGTGTCAACTCTTTACCAACGCTATTCGGTGAAAAATTAGTACTACGTATTCTAGATCCGTCTAGCGCAATGCTCGGCATTGAAGCGCTCGGTTATGAAGATGAGCAAAAAGCATTATTCATGGAAGCACTTGAAAAGCCCCAAGGAATGTTACTCATAACTGGTCCAACAGGCTCTGGTAAAACCGTATCCTTATATACAGGTTTGAATATTCTAAATACTGAAGATACCAATATCTCTACAGCAGAGGATCCTGTTGAAATTAACTTAGAAGGAATCAATCAGGTTAACGTGAATCCAAAAACAGGACTCACCTTCTCCGCAGCATTGAAAGCATTTCTACGTCAAGATCCAGATGTCATCATGGTCGGGGAAATTCGTGACCTAGAAACTGCCGAAATTGCAATTAAAGCAGCTCAAACAGGTCACATGGTGATGTCAACCCTGCACACAAACAGTGCTCCTGAAACCTTAACTCGCTTACGCAATATGGGTGTTCCCTCATTTAATATTGCAACATCAGTGAATCTTGTGATTGCACAGCGTTTGGCTCGTCGTTTATGTTCACAATGTAAAGTACCTATCGATATCCCCAAGCAAAGCCTGCTTGAACTAGGATTTACTGAACAAGATTTAGCCAACCCAGATCTACAAATATTCCAACCTATTGGATGTCCAGAATGTCGTGAAGGGTATAAAGGGCGTGTAGGTATTTACGAGGTCATGAAAGTTACTCCTGCTATCTCAAAAATTATCATGGAAGATGGTAATGCACTACAAATTGCAGCAGCATCAGAACAAGCTGGTTTTAATAATCTACGCCGCTCAGGTCTCAAAAAAGTGATGCAAGGAATTACCTCTTTGCAAGAAATTAACCGCGTTACAAGTGAATAAAACTAATAAAAAGGATTAATAATCATGGCAGCGAAAAAAGCACAAATGATGCCTACTTTTGCCTATGAGGGAGTAGATCGTAAAGGGGCGAAGATAAAAGGGGAATTACCAGCACGTAATATGGCTTTAGCTAAAGTCACATTACGCAAACAAGGGATTACCATTAAAACCATTCGAGAAAAACGTAAAAATATTCTTGAAGGTTTAATGAAGAAAAAGGTCACCACATTAGACATTACCATTTTCACCCGTCAGTTAGCCACCATGATGAAAGCAGGTGTTCCATTAGTCCAAGGTTTTGAAATTGTTGCTGAAGGCTTAGAAAACCCAGCAATGCGTGAAGTCGTACTTGGTATTAAAGGTGAGGTTGAGGGTGGTAATACTTTCGCAGGTGCTTTACGCAAATACCCTCTATACTTTGACAATCTATTTTGCTCATTAGTTGAATCTGGTGAACAATCTGGTGCACTTGAAACCATGTTAGATCGTGTTGCAATCTATAAAGAAAAAAGTGAGTTATTAAAGCAAAAAATTAAAAAAGCCATGAAATACCCTATCGCAGTTATCTGTGTTGCTGTAATTGTAACCATTATCCTCATGGTTAAAGTTGTACCTGTATTTGAAAGTGTATTTTCATCTTTTGGTGCTGATTTACCAGCTTTTACCAAATTAGTCGTCAATATGTCAAAATGGATGCAGCAATATTGGTTCATTCTAATTATTGTCATAGGCTCAATTATTGCCTGTTTCTTAGAGGCAAAAAAACGTAGTAAAAAATTTAGAGATGGTCTTGATCACCTTGCCCTAAAATTACCAATCTTTGGCGATCTTATTTATAAAGCCATTATTGCTCGTTATAGTCGCACACTTGCAACAACTTTTGCTGCTGGTGTCCCGTTGATTGATGCACTTGAATCAACTGCAGGTGCAACGAATAATATTATCTATGAAAATGCTGTAATGAAAATTCGTGAGGACGTTGCAACAGGACAACAATTACAATTTGCGATGCGTGTTTCAAATAAGTTCCCATCAATGGCGATTCAAATGGTTGCGATTGGTGAAGAATCAGGTGCACTTGATAGTATGTTAGATAAAGTCGCAACACATTTTGAGAATGAGGTGGATAACGCAGTCGATGGCTTAACTTCGATGATGGAACCTTTAATTATGGCTGTTCTAGGCGTATTAGTAGGTGGTTTAGTTATCGCAATGTATCTTCCGATTTTCCAAATGGGTTCTGTGGTCTAATGCAACAATTCATTTCGTATTTTATTCAAAACCCAACTGCCCTATATATTGCAGTTGGGCTTTTTAGTCTATGTATCGGTAGTTTTTTAAATGTTGTCATTTTTAGAACACCAAAAATGATGGAGCAAGAATGGCATCATGAATGCCAAATGTTGTTACACCCAGAACAACCTATAATAGACGAAACGAAATTAACCTTAAGTACCCCACCATCTACATGTCCAAAATGTAAATCTGCTATTCACTGGTATCAAAATATCCCTGTAATCAGTTGGTTAGTACTTCGTGGTAAGTGTGGCTCATGTCAAAATCCTATTAGTATTCGCTATCCATTCATTGAACTATTAACGATGGTATGCTCTTTGACTGTTGTTGTAGTTTTTGGTGCAAGTATTCAAATGCTATGTGCCCTTATTTTTACTTGGGTACTGATCGTTCTGATTTTTATTGATTTCGATACACGACTATTACCCGATCAATTCACGTTACCCTTGGCTGGCTTAGGACTAGCCATCAATAGTTTTTTCATTTTTACTACCCCAAAAGCTGCAATATGGGGATATATACTTGGCTTCTTATGTCTGTGGATCGTTGCTTTTTTACATCAATTAATCCGAAAAGAAGAAGGCATGGGGACAGGAGATCTCAAATTATTAGCTGCATTAGGTGCTTGGATGGGGCCATCAATGCTGCTTTTGATCATTTTATTATCTTCGATCATGGGTTCAATTATCGGTCTTATTCTATTAAAAAAGAACGGTGAGAGCTTACCCTACCCATTTGGTCCCTATATTGCGATTGCAGGTTGGATTGCACTTTTATGGGGTGATCAAATTACGAAAGCATATTTAGGTGGTTAATATGAGTTTTATCTTGGGAATTACGGGCGGTATTGGCAGTGGTAAATCAGCTGCTACACAATGGTTTGAATCCCAAGGTATTACTGTTATCGATGCGGATATTGTTGCGCGAGAAATTGTTGAACTTGGTCAGCCGTCTTTACAAGCCATTCAACAGTCTTTCGGAGATTGGGTATTATTAGAAGATGGCAATCTAAATCGACGTGCGCTTCGTGAACACATTTTCCAATTTCCAGAAGCTCGCCAAACTCTAGAAAAGATCACACACCCAGCGATTCGCCAATCAATTATTCAGCAGCTACAGCAAGCTGAAAGTCCATATGTGATCTTAGTTTCTCCACTGCTATTTGAAACCAATCAACATGAACTCGTACACCATACCTTACTGATTGATGCCGATGAGCAAATCCAGTTACAACGTGCGAGTCAACGCGATGGTCAGAATGAAGAACAAATTCGGAAAATTATTGCAGCACAAATGTCACGTACTCAAAAGCAGCAACTTGCTAATGATACAGTCTTAAATGATGGTTTATTAGAACATCTACATCTACAACTTAAGCCTTTGCATCTAAAGTATTTACAACGTGCTGAACAAGTATTCTAATCTTGCTTTTGTTGTGCGAGTTGCTGACTCAGCGCGTCTTTCTTAAACCAGCGCCAAGGTTGTAATGCCCCTACCCCCATCCCGACCAAACCACAAGCAATTGCCGCATTCAATGGCTCATCCAATAATGGAACAGCAATCACTGCTGCCATAAAGGGTGCTAGAGTCACAATACTGCCTGTTTTGAATGCACCTAAACGCTCAATTGCTGCAACATAAGTTAAGGTTGCAATAATTACCACCAAGACGCCATGAAATAGACCTTGGATGAGTAAATGGAGAGGTTCTGCTTCTTGAAAATGCTTTGGGATAAATAAAATATAGATGGGTAAATAAATAATTGCTGACCAAATCGCGACACTCGCCATAGAATGCCACGCAGATAATTTCCACTGTTTAAGTAAAACAGTAAAAATCCCCCACCAAACTGCACTGATAAAAAAGAGTAAATCACCTAGTCCCAAAGCTGAGGCTTGATCATGCAGCATCAGATAACTCATAAGAGCCAATGCGCTTAGCATAATACTCAAGCTTAACCAGGTATGTTTATCAAAAGGTTGTCTAAACAATAAATAAGCAGCAACGGCAGTACACAGTGGAATACAGCCATTTAAGAAAATCGCGGCATGAGCTGCTGGTGCTTGCAGAAAAGCGGTATAAACCGTTAAACAATAAGCCAAACCACCTGTTAATGCCAAAATCACAGGGCGAGGATGCCACAAAAAAGCTAAATCTTTTTTATAAATGAGTATCGGCATTAAGATGAGAAAAGCAATTGCAAAACGCATTGCCACCAAATCCCAAGCACTGACATGCCAATGTAAATTTAAACGGGAGAAAATCGTAAATCCCCCCCAAATACACATCGTAATTAGAACAAATAGATAACCTTGCGTACGAGCAGTCATTTAAGATTACATTGGCAATACTTGTGTGAATTATACAACACTACGTTGACGGCATGCTTCATAAAGTGCCATACCTGTTGCGACACTCACATTTAAACTCTGCAAATCACCAGACATCGGAATATATACCGTATGATCACATTGTGACTGTGTGATTGGTCTCAAACCTGTATCTTCCGCACCCATCACAATCACAACAGGCCCACTAAAATCACATTGCTGAATCGGTAATGCTTTTTCATCTAACATCGTACCGATAACACGTGTATGGGTTGTGTCTTTTAAATGTGCTAAGGTTCGAGCCAAGTTCGTCACTTGAATAAATTTAACCTTTTCTGCCCCACCCGCAGCAACTTTACGTGCAGTAGGTGTCAAACTTGCTGAACGATCACGAGGCACAATCACCGCCTGAACACCCATCGCAGCCGCAGTACGAATACATGCACCCAAATTATGAGGATCAGTCACTTGATCAAGTGCCAATAACAAAGCATTTGGGTTTTGTTGCATCAATTGATCTAAATCTGTTTCATTTAATACAGGGTGTGGACGTACTGCCGCAACGACCCCTTGATGAAAAGGCAAGCCTGCTAGTTTTTCCAAACTATCACGACTCGCTTTTTGAACGCTCACACCAAATGGTTCTGCAAGCTGTAAAATCTTTTGCAGACGCTGATCATCACGACCTTTTAAGGTAAATAGAGTCAAAACTCGCTCAGGCTCTAACTCCAATAATGACTCCACCGAATGAACGCCATAATAATATTCAGGTTTTGCCATGAACGACCTCTAATAGTTTCATATCAACGAAAAATAAAAATCCTGCAAAGTAACTTTACAGGATTTTCTTTAAACAATAGTGTACCCGATTTAGAAAGGAATAGGTTAACCTTCTAAATGACACACATAATCAAGTACTTCATCTGTTTCAATGTGGAAAACACTGTTTCCTGGTACATAGAATGACTGACCTGCACGGAATAGTTCACTTTCAGCACTATCCGCAATTTTCACGCGACATTCACCAGAAATAATTTCCATACGCTCAGGTACATGCGTTTCAAAAGTTAACGCTTGTTCAGTGGGTAAAATCACACCTAACGTCTTTTTTGTACCATCTTCAAATTGTACGGTATGGCTAATACAAGTCCCACCAAAATACACATTTGACTTCTTAATGACCGTAACATGATCAAACTGCACTGAACTCATGCCTACTCTCCAAATAATGCAGCATTTATATTAGGTTATGATGGACGTAGTTTAATTGTGCCTGCGTCACTAATCAATCCATTTTTATCATGCTTTAGCAGCAATTTTCATGCCTTTCTACTAAAGTCATGAGCAATACACAGCAGCTTGATTTCACCAACACAGAAACCAATCTATAAACGGTACAAGCAAAATTATAGATA
The DNA here is from genome assembly GCF_022549495.1 of Acinetobacter sp. ANC 4805. Taxonomy (GTDB): domain Bacteria; phylum Pseudomonadota; class Gammaproteobacteria; order Pseudomonadales; family Moraxellaceae; genus Acinetobacter. The sequence continues at coordinate 328,057 of NZ_JAKZGD010000001.1, read as the reverse complement.
CACCTATTATTTTACTGATTTATTTCCAACAGCATCATATTTCAAACGATTCAAAAAATAATGGCTCATTTAGCTCAAGCAACCAAGATACTCTTGTCGCATGGGCAAAATTTCTCTATCTTTAAGCAAAAGATTCTGTGCATTGGATGCATTTATGCTCACCCATTTAACTTTAATTAATTTTGCACTCGCTGACCACTTAGCATTAGACATTGAACAAGGTTTTAATGTCCTGACTGGTGAAACTGGCGCAGGTAAATCCTTATTGTTAGATGCATTATCTGCCTGCTTAGGTGAACGTACTGATACCAATTATGTCCGTTATGGTGCAGATAAAGCAGATTGCACCGCAGTTTTTAGCTATCAACCTCAAAGCGCTGAAGCCAATTGGCTCGCAGAACATGAATTGGGTGACGATTCAGGGGAAATCCATTTAAGACGCGTTATCTTTGCTACAGGTCGGAGTAAAGCATGGATTAATGGACGTCCAAGTAGTTTGGCTGAACTCAAAGAAATTGGGCGCTTACTGGTACAGCTTTATAGTCAACATAGCCAACAACAATTACTTGAACCGCCATACCCTAAACACTGGTTAGATCGTTATCACAATTTTGCAGAACCAGCAGATGCTGTACGTGATGCTTATAATTATTGGCAAAAGAATATTCGTCAGCACCAAGCCGCTTTAGAGGCTCAAGCAACACGTATTCAAAAGATCCAAAGTTTAGAATCTCAAATTGAAGAACTCGAAGATGTGATTCAAATCGATTATCGTGACACAGAACAAGAGTTTGACCGCCTCAGCCATCATGAACATATCATGCAGGACTGTGGTTATGCTCTAAATGTCTTGGATGAAGCTGAACAAAATATTACGCAAGAAGTTGCCTCTATTATTCGTCGTTTAGAATCTCATGCAGGTCGCAGTGAACAACTCGCTAGCATTTATAACTCTTTGTTAAATGCGCAAAGTGAAATCGAAGATGCGACATCAAGTTTACGTCAATTCATTGACCGTCAAAGTTTTGATCCTGAGCGAATGGAACAACTCAATACAACCCTAGAGATTTTCCATCGCCTCGCTCGTAAATATCGCACCCAGCCTGAGAACCTTAAACAGGACTATGAAGCATGGCAACAAGAACTAGAACAATTACATCAACTTGAAAATCCTGAAACATTAGCGGAACAGGTAGAAATTTCTTATCAAGAATTTATACAAAAAGCACAACACTTAGATGAGATTCGTCGAGCTGCGGCAATTCCGTTAGCTAAACAATTGACTGAGCAAGTGAAACCTCTTGCATTACCAGAAGCATATTTCGAGTTTAAGTTTGAGCCAATCGAACCAGCAAATGCTGAAGGTCTCAGCTTTATTCAACTTTTGTTTACTGCCAATAAAGGTATCCCTGCCCAACCACTGGCACGTGTTGCGTCTGGTGGTGAACTCTCTCGTATTGCGTTGGTCATGCAAGTCATGAATGCTGAAAAAACTGAAGCTGAAGTATTGGTTTTTGACGAGATTGATGTGGGAATTAGTGGCGGTACTGCCGAAGTGGTAGGGCGTTTACTCGCCGACCTTGCACAGCACGTACAATTACTCTGTATTACCCACCAAGCCCAAGTAGCAGCGCAATCCGATCAACATTTATTGGTGAAGAAGCAACAAACTGATCCTGCAAGCAGTACCATCATTGAACTTGATGAAGCGCAACGTATTTTAGAGTTAGCACGAATGTCTGGCGGTGTGGAAATTAGTGAAACAACCTTGCAGCATGCTAAACAATTGCGTCAATTAAAATTTCAGTCCGCCTAAATGAACCAAAGAAATATTAGAAATATGATTGGCGAAATCCAATCATCTCTTGTATGTTGATAAAAACAACCCATATCGATAGATCAGCATAATATTTGATGGAGAACCGCCTAGGTGACGAAACAATATTTAACTCACCGTTGTCTCATTGCTCCACCAGACATGGCAGATGACTCTTTTGCAAACACAGTCATTTATATTGCTCGCCATGATGAAGATGGCGCTCAAGGTATCATTATCAATCGCCCTTCTGAGCTACAAATCAAAGAGTTACTCAATGATTTAGAGATTGATGCGGACAATGTACAACCTCATGCCGTGCTACAAGGTGGGCCTTTACGCCCAGAAGCAGGATTTGTCTTGCATACAGGTCAACCCACTTGGCATTCTTCGATTGCAGTTGGCGAAAATGTTTGTATTACCACCAGCAAAGATATTTTAGATGCGATTGCGCATAATGAAGGTGTTGGTCGTTATCAAATTGCTTTAGGTTATGCCAGTTGGGGCAAAAATCAGCTCGAGGAAGAAATGGCACGTGGTGACTGGCTGATGTGTGACTCAGATATGGATTTGATTTTTAATCTACCATATGACGTTCGTTGGGATGCAGCCTACAAAAAGATTGGTGTAGACCGTACATGGTTTGCTTCAGAGATTGGTCATGCCTGATTTAAAAACCTCACAATCGATTATGGCCTTTGATTTTGGCACTCAAAAAATGGGGATTGCGATTGGTCAATCGAGTATTGAAAGTGCCAATCCCCTGCCTTTATTCGTCATGAAAGATGGTATTCCTGACTGGAATCAATTGTTAAAACTCGTCAAAGAATGGCAACCAAACCTTTTTTTAGTGGGTTTACCCCTCAATATGGATGATAGTGAATCTGAGCTATCTGCTCGCGCACGAAAATTCGCACGTCGTTTACGTCACCAAACCAATATTGCAACGTGGATGGTGGATGAACGTCTGACCACGCGTGAAGCGAGAGAAGAGCTTGAATTTTATCAAAACAGAGGTCAAGCGAAGCGTTTATCAGCTGATAGTTTTGCCGCTGCGCTGCTGATCCAAAGTTGGTATCGTGACCCTGCGGGAATAACGCCTTAATCAAACAATATTCGCGATTCTAAGTCAAAAGACGAATAATACTATCTTGTCTTTTGGTATCTACATCAAATCCGAGTTGGTAGAACACACGTGACGAGCAACATGGATGTTGCGCTGTTAAGTGGTGTGAATACGGACTTAGTATCAAACCCAATCAAGGTTTTTATTACTTTTCATTTTTCAAAAATAATAAAAACACCAATACAAATACGATCCAACTTTTCCAAACTGATGTAATTGCACCCACACCACTGATCACAAACGACAGAACTCATTTCTCAATAATTCGAACCGTCGCAGTACGCCCAGAAACAAAAGCCAAAGGATTCTGGGGTTGCTCATCTAATACGATCTTCACAGGTACACGTTGCGCTAAACGCACCCAACTAAAGGTTGGATTTACATTCGCCAATAAATTCGAACTGCCTGAACGCTCACGATCTTCAATCCCTGTGGCAATGCCTTGAACATGACCACGAATCAATTGACGATCCCCCATTAACTGTACGGTTGCAGCATCACCGACATGGATACGATTCAATTTAGTTTCTTCAAAATAGCCCACGACATAAAGTTGATGACGATCTAATAAAGCAGCAACCGCTTGCCCTACCTTCACATAATTACCCACACGTAAATCAAAGTTGGCTAAAGTCCCATCTGCAGGTGCAACAACCTCTGAACGGTTCAAATTCAATTGGGCTAAATGTAAATTACTATTCGCTACTTCAATAAACGCTTGCTGTTGTTGAATGGCAGCATTCGCCTGTTCAATACTCGCTGCGAGTTGTTCACGTTCAGCCACAGCTTGATCACGTGTCGCAAAGACCTGATCTTGCTCTTGCTTAGAAATTGCTCCATCCATCAAACTGGTATATCGCGCTGCATTCTTTTCAGCCAATTTCATATTCGCTTCAGTTTTTACTAAACTCGCCTTAGTACCCACTAAATTTGCATGTGCTTGTGCTAAACCAGCTTTGGCTTTAGCCAAATCAGATTTGGCTTGCTCAACGTCAAGCGCTTGACGCGCCACATCAATTTTAAATAGCACCTGACCTTTTTTCACCGTTTGGTTATCTTGTACCAAAACTTCAGTCACGAGACCATTAACGTCTGAGGCAACTTGAATCACGTCACCCCGTATCCGCCCATCACGCGTCCACGGTGCGGCATTATAGTAATTCCACAAATGTACAACTGCATAAACCGCGATCAGAACCGCAATGATTAATACCATCGGACGTATGATTTTTCGCACATCAAATGCATTCATGTTCATCACCTTTACCACATCTCTTTAAATCATTAAATTTCAGAATGAGCATCTATTTAGAAACTTGAAACCTACAGCCAAATGAATAGCCAATGCACGAACAGCAACAAAACCATGTAAAAGCACAAATTGAAAATACTCGGCAGCGCAATCCATCCTTTCATCACTAAGCGGTCAATCAGTGGACTCAGCAACTTAAAAAGCACATAGGCAATAATCGCTTGTACCAAAAGGATTGGAATATAAATCCCATAAACATTGATCTCACCCATGTGACACACCTACGCCATATATTTCCGAATACATCTGTTCTGTTGAGACATGCCCTATGCTTTCACAAATATTATTCAGAGAAATCAACATTCTTTGAGCCAATTGCTCATCGTCAATCTGCTGTGAAATTCTTTGTAATACTGCTATTTGCTGTACGATTTGAGCTGAAAAATGGTTCAAAGAAAGCTGTTTTTCTTGTCGTTGAAAGTACTCAGCAAGTTGCTGCTGCAAGAGATTTACTTCACTTTGCAAGTCAATGCATTCAGGCAATTTGTGACTAATCTCTTGTAACCGTACTAAATCAATAATCGAACTACTCTCAATCAATGCATTTTGAATCGAGGTTTTAATTTCAGGATTCTGAACCATTTTGGTATTCAATACCCCGACACGATCTAACATACCTCGCAAATGAATTTTAAACTCGCTGCCATAAGAGAGTGTCAGTGCCTGACGCATGGCTTGATAATGCAAGGTTAAAATCCGTGTGGCACTGGTATCAGGAGAAACTGCCCGTACAAGATCAATCACGATCAATGAAACCAATACACCAAGCACCATTGCAAATGAACTATCCAAATAAGAAACAGCATCTATGCTGTATTTGTTATGTAGATTCAGCCCCATCATGGTATTAATCCCAAGTACCATTCCCACAGGCATCAACATCTGATTTGCCATCATGCTGACAGCCACCAAAAACACAGGAAATAGAACCAGAGCCAGTTGCCAAAAATGCGTGACATGCGGAAAAATACCGAAAGCATATAAAAATACCAGTCCTGCCGAAACAATACTGCCCCAGATAAAGATTCGTAGTACAGGCACAGGATTATCCAAAGCGGTCAAAATACAGGCGGTAATTGCCCCCATCTGTGCCATCATAAAGCCTGCTTTCCAGCCTGAAAGAATCCATGCGCCTGTTACAATGAAGGTGATTAGAACCGCACTGATTCCACCTCGAATCGCAATTCCATGATCACGATGCAAACTTGGATATTTCGTCGTTATCGCAGTGATTTCTGTTGGAATTTCTTTATTGCCTTGCTGAATCTGCTGCCAAAGTAATTTGACCGCTAGAATATTGGTAATAAAATGGCGAACATCCATTTTCAATGCTGCCAATACAATTTGTTGTTCGGGCGTCGCAATTGCAATTAATTCAGAAAAATCTTCCTCAAAACCACGAGGCAAGGTCTGCAAATCCGTAGGGATTAAAACTTTCTCTTGTTTTAAAAATGCCAAACTATGTTGATGGATTTTATTCAAATGCGGAGCAAGATTAAGCAGTTGCATGTGTTCAAGCTGTTTTACCCGTTGAGATAATGCGACGAGATTGGCCACCACCAAAGACACTTGATGTAGCATTTCCTGTAAGGGTTTAGTCATTCCCTTCAATTCACCTTTTTCATAAGCCAAATGTACAGCCAAGGCATGAATATCAGAGGTATCACGGGTAATGACCGACAGAATTTGTGTGTAATTCTCAGGTGTTTTTTGAACTGTTATCAGCTTTTCAAAAATTGCTTCTAAATCATTGAGTGTTTTATTGACACGCTGCTTAATCATTGCACCAACATGAACAGGAAAAAATGTCGCCGAAACAACGGCTGTCGAGATGACCCCCACAGAAATTTCCAGTACCCGTGCAACAGCGATATCAAAAATATTATAAGTATCAATATAGGTAATTGCGTTATAGACAATCATTGCCGTCGAATAACCTGCCAACATAAAGACGTAACTACGTGGCGTTCGGTCTAACAAAGAAACATATAAAGCAAAGCCTACCCATAAAGACAAAATAACCGTGAATAACCACGGCGTATTGATAAAATACGGTGTCAACATCAAGGCAATGATCGCCCCTGCCACAGTACCAATCAAACGATAAACACATTTTGAAGACACCATGCCTGAATAAGGATTGGCAATAATCATCACTGTTCCAATCGACCACATCGGATTAATCAAATCCAGCTCAAATGAAATAAACAATGCCAACATGCCTGCCACAAATGTTTTGCACGCAAAGATGAGGTCGAGTCGGCTCGGTCGAAAAGCCAACAATTGTTTAAATAACATGAACGTGTCTCTATTCAGCGTCAGTCTGATTAGTCCTATCTACAACGCCACAACTTGATGTGACGAATCACCTAACTGACTTAAAAGTATTAAATCAGTCCGATAGGAATAAAGCTGATGATTTGGAATGGTGCGCAATACTTGGAGCTTTTGAAGACAATTCCCCTAAAAGTTATTATCCAAATAAGACATTGTGCTACCAATTTTTCCAAAACACAGCAAAATAGTCAACATAAATTATCACCATTTGATAATTTTTAATTTTAATTTAAAATAATACTCATAAATTCATCATCAATTCTCAATTTGATCCTGAATTTATTGATCAAGAATAATCCGACTTAAAAGTCCATACCCGACTTCAGGCTTTTCTGTTATAAAGCAATAAAAGTTCGATTTTCACGTTATTTTAAGGAGTAGACAACGCATCATGGCAATTTCGAGTTTTGGTAAAATTCTCACCGTGCTGGATTTATTTTCGGTTTCACGTCCGATTATCAATGTCGATATCATTTGTGATGAGCTTGGTCTCTCCAAACCCACTGCCTATCGCTACCTTAAAGAATTGGTTTCTAGTGATATTTTGAAACGGATTAGTGGCACATCGGGTGATTACACTTTAGGCTCTAAAATTGCCGTTCTAGATTATATTTCGCATAGCACTGATCCTCTGATTCAAATCAGCATCCCTTTTATGCGTGACATCGTAGATCGGACTGAATTGTGCTGTTTACTGACTTATCTCAATCATGACTATTGTATTGATTTACATCATGAAACCTTTAAAGAAGCTGAACTGATCTCATACGGTAGAGGTTGCCCACGCCCTGTTTATGTAGGTGCATCACCCAAGATCGTGATTGCTCATCTGAGCAAGCAACAAATCCAAGCCTACTATCAACAATTTACGCAAGAACTTGCTCAAGTTGGATTTGCAGAAAACATAGATGAATTTATGCAGCAAATGCGAAAGATAAAAAAACAGGGTTTCTATTTATCACAAGGTGAGATTGACCCAATGGTGTGTGGTCTCTCTGTACCGATTCGCTTTTCCACCAAAGAAGCACCGATTGCACTTACTTTAGTCGCTTCAAAGAATCGTTTTGACTTTCTGAACATCCAAAAATTAATTGAAATTTTGCAAAATAATGCCGCACAAATTGAACATAAATTTGCAACACTTTCAGAAAATCAACTTCCTTAAATGTGAGAATTTTAAAAAATACTTACATTTTTATACGTTGTAAATATTATCAAATTCTCATATTATGATTATGTTCTTCAGCATACCCTTTAAAAAAAAGTGTGTGACTATCCTCAGAGAACTAAGCTCATCCTTGTTATGGGCTTTTTTCTTAGCTACAGTTTTATGAAGCCATAAAAAAGCCTTCTATATCGAGAAGGCTGTTTAAAATACCAATCAAATTAACACATAATTTTATTGATCAATCTAGCTTCAACGAGCATCTGTTCAGTCTGATCAGCGGTCATTGCAATTAGATATTTGCCATTGGAATAGTAAAGTGAACCCTCGATATTAAGTGCATAACCCAACACACCTCGCTTCAATACTTTCTGTTCTCCATCAGCCGAATATTGAATCAGCTCCCAATTACGAGGGATCACACCTGCAAACTTTTCACCTGCACTTTGATTTTGTTGCAAAGCTTTCTGAGCTTTAATTAAATTACCTTCAACAAATAATTCTTCTTCTGATTTCTGTCTTGCCTTAGCTGGATTGGCACCTGAAGTTGACTTCAGAGATTCACCCGTATAACGCTGCGTAAAGAAATCTAACCAACCAATCACAGCACGAATAATTTTAAAAGGTGCGTATAAAATATCTTTAAGTGAACTCCCACTATAACTCTGATTTTTATATGGACGTTTAAGAAAATACAATTGCCCCGTTGCATCGATTTGTGGCTTATAAAAATCATAGCGAGGATCACTGATTATTGTTTCAAGCTCCCCTGTCTTGAGATTTAAACGACAAATTTCTTTGGGCCCAACACTGACATTGCCTTGTTGATCATAGGCAAAACCACAACTATCGTAATACACAATATCAGGCTGTTGAGGATCAAAACAAGGATGCTCATCTTGGCAATCCCCTTCAGTAATATATTGAAGTCGACTTGAGTCCAGCCCTAGCACACAAAGATGGCGTTCATAAGCATATCCTTTGCTTGCCGATAAAATTAACCGTTTATTCTGAGCTTCATAATCCAAATGATGGACAACAAACTCATTATTCCTCAACACGAGCGCTTCTGCTTGCTGCGGGTCTAGCAATGATTTGATATAAATTGCACAACCATCTTGTAATCGTGCTGCATAAATCATCTGTTGATCATCGGTTAATACTGCATCAACAGGAAAAATATTGGCAAATTCATCAGTATCATCATACTGACCCATCCCCATAAATTGAGCACCAGTACCTGTTGTTTTCCATTGCTTACGTTGCTTAATTTCTTGCAAATTTTTCTTATATTGGCTCACGGCTTGGCAATCAATGCTTTGCGTTTTTTGACCTTGAAGTTGATGGAGTGCTTGATTTGATAAATATAATAAAGATGACATGTAATCGTGTTCCTAACTTATCATTTTTAGCATTCACGATATTGATTTAACCCAATAGTGAATGCCTTGATTATCTAGATTTCTTATTAAATTTGAATAAAACGTTGCTGAAAAATTATGTTTTAAGGCTGTTTCAAATATGGCCATGCAGCTTTCATATAAATGAACATCGACCATAAGGTCAAAATAACAGCAGCATAAAGCAGTGCATAAGCCCACATTTCCAATGGTTTCCAATTCAATAAAAACACACTGATCGCAATCATTTGAAATGCTGTTTTATATTTCCCGACAGTTGAAACTGCAACGCTCGTACGGGCACCCAATTCTGCCATCCACTCACGAAGTGCAGAAACGGTGATTTCACGAGAAATAATGACAATTGCAGCAAAAGCCATTGAAATCGTCGGTTGCCATTGCACCAGTACAATCAATGCAGCAGCAACCATCAACTTGTCAGCCACAGGATCAAGAAAACGACCGAAAGCAGAGGTCTGATTTAAAGTTCGTGCCAAATATCCATCAAACCAATCCGTAATTGCTGCCAGTACAAATATTGCTGTGAGCACCAAATGACGCATCATGCCGCCATTATGCTCAGCAATTCCAATTGCTGGTGGCCAATATGCAATCACCAAAAAAACAGGAATGAGGGCAATACGTGCCAAGGTTAAAATATTAGGAATGTTCAGGATTTGCCCTGTACTCATAAACACCGCCATGTTGTTTGCATCAAATAAGCATGTCGCATAAAGGATGTGCCGAGATTGTATCCATATGTAAGCAACTTTATACGAAATGCATCGCAGTGTCGACTAGGCAAAAACGGCAACTGTTTGTCTAAGTATCGCAATCAGGCGATTTTCACGATCCCAAAGATAGGCATATTCTGTTGAATAGCCATGTTCAGCATATTCAGTCACCACCTTATATTTAAACCAGTCCTGTAGTTGATTTGCAATTGGATGCAAATAGGTAATCTGCCATGTTAATGAGCTTGCAGGCGCAGGAGTTTTAAACATCGGTAACACACCTGGTGGCCAGACATCCATTAAAGCAAAAAGATCTGCCAATTTCATGTCACGGTTTGTATGCAAATCAGGACTAAAACGACTCCAACCACCAAAATCAGGCAGTTTACTACCCGCCATAGGATAGCTTCCCTCAGCCCAACAGAGTTCAAACTGTTGTAAACATTGTGGCATCAAACCTTCGATATAAGCCGTCTTATCCAATTGTTCAGGTTGAGGATAATGAGGGACTTGTGGCAAATTCTGAACATGAATACGAGATTCACGCTGTGCCCCAAAACTTGCAATGAGGATACTTTGCACAGCATCGGCTTGCCATAATCTAACTTCTAAGGTGGTGACTGACTTGCCTTGTCGTAAAACCTCAGCCGTAAGCTTGGCTTGTCTTTCTTGTACAGGCCCAACAAAAGTTATATTGCAGCTTAATAACTGTTTTGCAGCATCATTCACGACACTCAAGGCTTTTTGTGCAAGTAGACCTGCAACTAAACCACCAAATACGGTACGACCTTGTAACCATCCTGATGGAATATCAATCCATTCTTGATGTTCAACCTGCTGGTATAATCGAAGCAATGACATCTTTTTTCCTTAATCGTCAAAACATCCCATCTTTGAATGTTTTTATCTATTTGTGAATGATCATTGACGCATCAGTCATTGGGAGATTTGGTCACTCCTTTAACACTGGAACTTACAATTTATCTAAATAGAGTTCTAGTGGCGCCCCAAGCCAAGTTGCATATGTCGTATGTGCTTCAATTTCATGATCGAGAATCGGATGAATCAGAACAGAAAAGCCTAAACATTCTTGGCTAAGCATTTGGTGTACATAGTCAGCATCTACATTTTCATATTCGAGTTGAAACATCGGTTTTGGTAAAGGACCTACTGCACGGTTTAATAACCGTCCAACAAAAATCCGCTTTGGAAAAATGTGTAAAAGATGCTCTCTTAAACAGATAATTTCTTGCTCATCTTCTAGATCAAAAAAAATATGGGCATGGTATTGCATAGATTGGCACCTACTATTCATGCAAAATCTTATAAATTGTTCTCGCCATCACTTCACCCAAACCCGATACCAACATCAACTCTTTTTCTGATGCTTTTAATACCCCTTGTATGCCACCAAAATGAGTCAGTAAATCTCGGCGACGTTTTGGGCCTAGTCCTGGGATCGCCTCCAAGACCGAACTACTACGGCGTTTATCACGCTTTGCTCGATGCTTAGTAATCGCAAAACGATGGGCTTCATCTCGCACTTGTTGAATGAGATGTAATGCTTTGTGATCTTCGGGCAATTGAATCTTGGTACCATCAGTGAAATGCAGTGTTTCTAATCCTGGCTTACGCCCTTCACCTTTAGAGACACCAATCATAAAAGCATCAAGCGCTAATTCTTGCATGACCTCCATCGCCATATGCAACTGCCCTTTACCACCATCAATCAAAAGCAGGTCAGGTAACATATTTTTTTTATAACGGCGTATCAACGCTTGGCGCATCGCCGCATAGTCATCACCACCCGTAATATCCTGAATCGCGAATTGGCGATAATCTCGTTTTCTCGCCCCACCTTGATCAAAGACCACACAAGAAGCGATTGGTGCTTCACCCATAGTATGACTGATATCAAAACATTCAATCCGATCAATTGGACGACCCACCACTTGTTCAAGTTGGTGAAACCTTTCTGTTAATTCTAGATGATTACTGAGTTTGCCTTTAATCGCATGTTGTACATTCATTTGCGCCAGTTCTAGCCACTCAGCTCGCGTCTCACGCACTTTATGTTTAATCTGTACTTTCTTATTAAACGTTTGTTGTAATGCCTCTTCCAACTGTTTCTGATCTGGGATATCGACATTAATAATCAGTTCTGTTGGTACTTCATCAGCCACTTGAAAATAAAAGTTTGCCATGAAATCGCTCAGCATTTGAGCCAAATCATCTCCCAACATATCAGGAAAATAACTTTTACCACCCAGCATCCGCCCATTACGCACATACATGATTTGCACACAGGTCACACCTGCTTGATAGGCAATCGCTAAAATATCGGCTTCACCCTTGATTTTAAATACTGCTTGTTGTGCCTGAACCTCTCGCAACAAAGCCAAACGATCGCGATAAAATACCGCTTTTTCAAATTCGAGTGCTTCGGCAGCTTGTTCCATTTTTCCAATCAATTCTTGATTGAGTTCTTTGGTATCCCCTTGTAGAAAACGGATGGAGTTATCAACATCTTCTTTATAGTCTTCAGGGTTAATCAAACCTACACAGGGTGCGGTACAACGCTTGATTTGATACTGTAAACAAGGGCGTTTACGTTGAGAGAAATAACTATTTTCACACTGACGTACATTAAAGAGTTTTTGCAAAATCAGTAAGGTATCTCTAGCACTATAGGCACTTGGATAAGGGCCAAAGAACTTACCAATTTGATGCTTGCCTTTACCACGTCCACTGGCAATTCGTGGATAAGGTTTATCTGCTGAAACAAAGATATAGACGTAAGATTTATCGTCACGCAACATAATATTGTATGGCGGGCGATGTAATTTAATCAGATTTTGTTCGAGTAATAATGCTTCAGTTTCAGAACGAACAACTAAGCTTTCTATATCATAAATACGAGTAACCAAGGCCTGTGTTTTTGGATGGTCAATGGTTTTAACAAAATAGCTCGATACACGATTCTTTAAATTCTTTGCCTTACCGACATACAATAACTCCCCGTCTTTACCTAGCATTTTATATACACCAGGCAATTGGGTCATATGAGCAAGTATTTTCTCAATGTGTTCACGAGCGTTTGGATTCACAGAAAACCTTATTTAACCAATTCAATCACTAATCCTAATTCAATATCATGGGGACTCGTAGCTGAAAAGTCTAGCCAAACATAGGCTTGTAGCACATGAAGCGATCATATTAAATTAGAGCCCTGTGAGCGTTTTCAGCATAATTTAATTACCTATTCTAGAGCCGAAAATATATCTAAAGCATCATAAGACACGGTTTTTTTAGCACTATCTATCGTAATGCGCTGATGGGTAAGAAATGACTTCGGAAATCCATATTGGACATAGGGATAAAATTTTGCATTTAAGAATATTGGTTTGAGCTTTTGAAAATCTTTATTTGACTCATCACTGAGATAAATACTTGGATAGCCAACTTGTTCGACATCTCCATGTTCATTTACCAATAATTCCAAAGTTAAATATCGGTTTTCCTGACTTAACTCATTTGCATTAACGTTTGTAATTTTAGGGGGAATCCAATATTGAGGAGCCTCAGATAAACTCTTAATTTTCGTTAAGTCGATATAATTATGTGCTTTCCAACTACATTTCAGATCATTTTCTGTGATTTTCTTTAAAATTTGACCATCCTCCATCTCGAAAGAAACATGAAAGGTATATTTTTGTTTCTTGGCAAGATTTTGAATAAGCTCCCTACAAAAAATTGCCGTCGTCATTTTATTAAACCTCTGATCAAGCGCATTTATTTTATCTTTTCCAAAAATATCTTTATTTAAGCTCCCATTCATAAAGACCACATTTATATGAAAACCTAAGTTGCCATCTTGATGAAAAAATATTTTGATATCACCATTATCCCAACGGTATCGGTTCATTTTCTCTAATTGGTATTGGTTGACCTTTTCCAACTGTTCACGTTTTTCTGTAGATATTATCGGCTTTCTCTCTACTGTTTTTTCTTTAGTCTCTTTTGGATTCTTCTGAATAATTGAGTGATTCGGCAAAGTCTCTTGCAAAATAAAAAATAGAAGCAATACTAGAAATATGGTTGTATTTATTGACATTATTTTTAGCTCAGAACATATAAATTGACCAACATATTATGGTCATATAGAACGCATATCTTAAAATAAAAAAGCGCATCTTTCGATACGCTTTCAACACAAATTCTTTTATTTAATCAAGCATTAAAGATCAAATAATTTTCCTGGGTTCATAATCCCATTCGGGTCAAAAGCCAACTTCAATGCTTTCATATATTCAATTTCTTCAGGTGAACGAGAATATTCCAAATATGGCTTCTTCGTCATCCCCACACCATGCTCGGCAGAGATCGAACCATCATATTTTTTCACCGTCTCAAACACATATTTATTCACGACCTGACACTTCGCGAAAAACTCGTCTTTGGTTAAATTTTCAGGTTTTAAAATATTTAAGTGCAAGTTACCATCACCAATATGACCGAACCAGCAAATTTCAAAATCTGGATAATTGTCTGCAACGATCGCATCAATTTCAGCAATAAACGCAGGCACATGCGTAATCAACACTGAAATATCATTCTTATAAGGAATATACGGCGCAATTGACTCTGAAATATCTTCACGTAAACGCCATAAGCTTTGTGCTTGCTCTAAGCTTTGGCTCATTACACCATCAATCACCCAACCTTGCTCCATACAATGCTCAAAAATCTGCATTGCTTTGTCCATGATTGGTTCATAAGGTGCTTCAAATTCGAGTAATACATAAAATGGGCAAGTTGTTTCAAATGGACGTTGTACATGACCACGATCCAATACTTTTTGCATTGCCACTTCACCAAAAAACTCGAATGCCGTTAAGTCGATTTCTTTTTGGAAGGCATGTAATACAGGCATCACCGCTTCAAAGTCAGGCGCACCCAATACCATTACTTGTAAATTGTGTGGTTGACGCTCAAGTTTAATCTCAGCTTCCGTGACTAAGCCTAGTGTGCCTTCACCACCAATAAATAAATGCTGTAATGCATAACCTGTGGCATTTTTAATCATGCCTTTATTTAAACGTAAAATGTCGCCTTTACCCGTCACCACGGTTAAACCAAGTACCCAGTTACGTGTCATACCATATTTGATGACTTTGATGCCGCCTGCGTTAGTCCCGATATTTCCACCAATTTGGCTTGAACCTGTTGATGCAAAATCAACTGGATAGTACATGCCCTGCTCTTCGGCGTAGTTCTGCAATTGTTCAGTCACTACACCTGCTTGTACACGTACCATACGATCCGCAGGGAAAAACTCCAAGATTTGATTCATCTTGTCAAAGCTAATCACGATTTCGCCATTGGTCGCGACTGCACCTGCCGAAAGTCCTGTACGACCACCCGATGGCGTAATCGCGATATTGAATTGATTGGCAAGTTTGACAATCGCTTGAACTTGCTCAGTGCTTGAAGGGAAAACGATGACTGATGGGTTCGGATCAAAATGTTTGGTATGATCTCGCCCCCAATTTTCCAAACTATCGGCATCGGTTTTAATACGGCTTTCACCCACAATTGCAGTTAATTGGGTTAGTAACTCAGGTGTCAAATCGACTGAAGCATTCATCGTTTACAGACCTAGCAAGAAGTAAATATCGGGCTTTTGGATGGCAATATAATATTTTTCAATCCCTTAAAGAAATAGGTATCGAAACATCCAAAATATAGAAACGCGAGCGAAAACATCAAACTTTAAATTCATCAGTTTGATTATCGTATTTCTTTATTTTACATGTAAGCAGCCAAGGGATAAAGCACAGGATAAGGATACTGGCACAACAAAATGTGTATAAACACGATAATTCATTCGAAACTGAAAAATTATCAACAATTATGCTGCGCTAATTTTAAACGAAATATCTATAAGTCAAAGCGATATGCTATGATACGGCAACTAAATTTTGGCCTTTGTAGCGGAGCCGTAATGAGCCAACATCTATCACTACCGAAAGACAAAATCCGTTTCCTTCTGTTAGAAGGTGTGCATCAAAATGCCATCGATACATTAAACGCTGCGGGTTATACCAACATCGACTACCACAAAACTGCACTTGAAGGTGAAGCTTTAAAAGAAGCGATCAAAGATGCTCATTTTGTTGGTATTCGTTCGCGTACTCAATTGACTGAAGAAATCTTTGAAGCAGCGAATAAATTGATTGCGGTAGGTTGTTTCTGTATCGGTACAAACCAAGTCGATTTAAAAGCAGCGATGTCTCGTGGTATCCCTGTTTTCAACGCACCATATTCAAATACACGTTCGGTTGCAGAATTGGTTCTTGCTGAAGCAATTTTATTACTTCGTCGTGTACCTGAAAAATCAAAAGATACACATGCAGGCGGTTGGAACAAATCTGCGGTCGGTTCTTTTGAAACACGTGGTAAGACTCTAGGTATTATTGGCTACGGTTCAATTGGTTCACAACTTTCAGTTTTAGCTGAAAGCTTAGGTATGAAAGTTTGCTATTATGATGCGGTGACTAAATTACCGTTAGGTAATGCACGCCAAGTGGGTTCATTGGATGAGCTTTTAGAAACTGCTGATGTGGTTTCTTTACATGTTCCAGATGTTCCTTCTACACGTAACTTCTTCAAAAAAGAACAGTTCGCGAAAATGAAAGAAGGTTCGATCTTCATTAATGCTGCACGTGGTACATGTGTCATCATTGAAGATTTGGCAGATGCAATTAAATCTGGTCACATTGCTGGCGCAGCGGTTGACGTATTCCCGAAAGAGCCAAAAGCAAATGGTGAAGAATTCCAATCTCCACTTCGTGGCTTAGACAACGTGATTTTAACACCACACGTTGGTGGTTCTACCATGGAAGCGCAAGCAAACATCGGTTTAGAAGTTGCTGAAAAATTCGTTGCATATTCAGATAAAGGTATGACTCTTTCTGCGGTGAATTTCCCAGAAATCGCATTACCACTTTCTGACGGTCAACACCGTTTACTTCACATCCACAAAAACGTGCCAGGTGTGTTGTCTAAGATCAATACATTGTTTGCTGAACAAGGTATCAATATCTCTGGTCAGTCTTTAATGACCAAAGGTGATATTGGTTATCTAGTTATGGATGTTGACGCATCTGCTTCTCAAGAAGCGCTTGATACGTTAAGCCTAGTTGAAGGCACAATTCGCGTACGTGTATTGTTCTAAGCTAAATTTAGAACAATCTATAAAAAGCCACAGCAATTGCTGTGGCTTTTTTATTCGTATTTGAATTATTATGTGAATAATACACCAATCGTCCAAATAATAAGTTGCTCTCCCAATGCTAAGAACACCACTACATGCTTTATTGTTATTAATGATTGCCATGTTGTGTGTGCAAGGCAGTGGTTCTTTAGCCAAAATTCTATTCCAAAGTTTCCCAGTCCTTACGGTCTCAGCCATGCGTTTATGTTTTGGTGCGATCATCTTGGCATTGATTTTTAAGATTTGGACGATCAATTTTAAAGTGGTGCGTTGGAAAGCAATTCTTAGCTATGGTGTTGCACTTGCAGGCATGAATGCCCTGTTCTATTTATCACTTGAACGTTTACCTTTGGGCTTAGCCGTAGCCTTTGAATTTATTGGACCACTGAGTGTGGCGCTGTTTCATGCACGACAAAAATATGATTTCATCTGGGTCGGTTGTGCCATTCTTGGCTTGGTTCTATTATTCCCTTTGCAACAAGCACAACAAGGTATTGATTTAATCGGTGTTTGCTTTGCCATCGGTGCAGGCGCATGCTGGGCACTATATATTATTGCAGGGCAAAAGCCATCGGGTATCTCAGGCAATCATACCGTTTGTTTAGGCATGAGTATTGGTATGCTGTGCCTACTTCCTTTCGCAGCCTTTTCAGGCGCAATAGATCGAGTGTTTGAACTTCCCAACTTCTATTATTTTATTGGTCTTGCGATTCTAGCCAGTGCATTACCATTCTCATTAGAAATGATTGCTTTGCGCAGTTTAACCCCACTGAGCTTTGGTACATTAATGAGCTTAGAACCCGCTGTCGCTGCGCTTTCAGGCTTTATTTTCTTAGGTGAAATATTGCTTTGGAATCAATGGCTCGCACTAGGCACCATTATTATTGCCTCAATCGGTTGTACCTTTACCACTCAACAGGCTAGACAACAAAAACAGGCTCAATAAAATGTCACTGCATGATCATAATATTGTTTTCACAGCATATAATCATCGTGCCTATTTTTAGGTCTGTTTACTTTGATTTTGTAGATCTCCCATGAAAAATATTCAGTTGGTCGCTGTGCTATACATGGTTCTTTCCATGGTGGCTTATCAAATCAGTGCTTCATTTGCTAAACAACTGATTGCGACACTTGATCCTCTCACTGTGACCATTTTAAGGTTGAGCTTCGCCACTATTCTAGTTGCGATCATGTTCCGCTCATGGAAAGTGATCTCCAAACTGAAATACCTAAGATGGCGAGATTTACTACTATATAGCGCTTCTTTGGGCTGTATGAATATCTTATTTTATACCTCTCTGGGGAAACTCCCTCAAGGGATTGCGGTTGGTCTAGAGTTTATTGGCCCTCTCGGTTTGGCTTTACTTTCGATTAAACAACGTAGCGATTACATCTGGGTGGCTTTTGCCATCTTGGGCATTGCGCTTATGGTGCCTTGGCACAATGCGAACACCCAAGATTTTTCCTATCTTGGGGCAGCCTGCGCACTTGGTGCAGGCTTATTTTGGGCCTTATATATTTATTTTGGACACCGAGTGGTTCAACAGAATATTGGTATGCATGCGCTCACCATCGCGATTGGTTTATCGGCATTCACCTTGTTGCCTTTTGGTCTTTGGAATAATGCGCCTGCTCTACTCGACACTCAATATTGGGGTAAAGCGTTAATCATTGCGATCCTAGCGACTGCGATTCCATATGCACTTGATCTAATGGCGCTAAAACGTTTAAGTAAACTCAGCTATGGTACGCTCTCAAGTCTTGCACCTGCACTTGCGGCTTTAGCTGGACTGGTATTACTGCATGAACAAATTAGTTTAATTCAATGGGTCGCGTTGGCTTGTATTATGGTGGCTTCAATTGGTGTCACTTTACGAGGGGAAAAGACATAATATTTTCCACCCTATCACTGCCCCGTAACGATTTGATAACCCAAGCGACAAATTAATATACTGACTAAAATTAGAAATAAAATACGGATAAAGCCACTACCGTATTTTAGAGCCAAACGTACGCCCAATAATGAGCCTGCAATATTGGCTGCTGCCATCATCGCCCCCAATGTAAACAATACATGACCCGTTGGAATGAAGAAGCTCAGTGCCGCCAGATTAGTCATAAAATTACCAATCTTAGATAAAGCAGAGGCATGTAAAAAATCCACTTGCAGAAAGCGAATAAAAAAGAAGATAAAGAAGCTGCCTGTGCCTGGACCAAAAATGCCATCATAGAAACCTATCGCTAAGCTACCGAGTGCAGCAAAAAACAATAATTTCGGTGTGATGTGCTGATCCACATGCACTTGCCCAAATTGCTTTTTCATCAAGGTATAAATCGCAATCACAATCAGCATGACCAAGACGATTGGTCTTAAAACATGTGTCGGCACAAGTGAAACACAGGCCGCCCCCACAAAAGCACTGATAAAAGCAAAGATTGCAATCACCGCCAGTAGTGACCACTGCAATTTAACCCGTCGTACAAATGAAAGTGCAGCTGAACCTGTCCCAAAAATCGAGGCGAGTTTATTGGTTCCAAATAATGTTGCAGGTGCTGTTTGTGGCAATGCGCCCATCAATGCAGGGATCTGAATCAGTCCACCACCACCAACTGCCGCATCAATCGTTCCTGCACAAAAGGCAAAGAATACTAAACTGAGGATCAGCTCCCATTCCATCAAGGCAACCTTATAAATTGAGTAAACGTTTTGGCACGAGGCGTTTTTTATCAGTGATCTCGGCTAAACCTAAGCAACGCTCTCCATTAAAGACTAAGACTTCAGCGGCAGCTTCATGTTCAATATTACTTTCTTGCCCATTACCAAAATATTTTTCCCGCCCTTCTGGCAATTGAACGCGTGGGAAATGTTCGACTGGTGCATATGCTGCAAGCAATAAAGCATCTCGCTCTGCCAGCGAAAGACTTTCTAAATACTCAATGGTATAACTTGGGTTAATTTCAAAATGACCTGTTTGAGTACGATGTAATTTGGTGAGATGTCCACCACAACCCAAAGCTTCGCCAATATCCTCGCCTAAGACTCGAATGTAAGTCCCTTTAGAACAAGTCACATCTAGCATCAAACTGTCTTCAGTAAAATCAATGAGTTTTAACTCATAAATCGTCACTGGACGCGCTTCACGCTCGATTTCAATCCCTTGACGTGCCAATTCATACAAAGGACGACCGTCACGTTTCAATGCTGAATACATCGGTGGTACTTGCTGAATATCGCCACGAAACTGTGCTAAAACCTGTTCAATGCGCTCTGTCGTCAAAATAGGGACATCTCTCTGCTGGAGAATTTCACCCTCAACATCACCTGTAGCAGTGGTTTGTCCAAGTTTGACTGTTGTTTGATAACGCTTAGTCGAATCTAATAAATAATGCGAGAACTTGGTCGCCTCTCCTAAACAAATGGGCAATAAACCTGTTGCTAATGGATCTAATGCACCTGTATGCCCCGCTTTTTGCGCATTGAACAAGCGACGTACTTTTTGCAGTGCAGAATTAGAACTTAAACCTAAGGGTTTATTTAATAAGAAAACACCACTCAGATGGCGATAAGCACTTTTTTTCATAAATGAAAAGTCAAACCAGAAAGGCTTATTTTATCAAAACTATTCATCGGATTTTCAAAAATTAAGCGCTCAAAAAAACAACATTTATGATAAATTTATTTTCGTTTCCGAAATTAAAAGCACATGGATTATGCTTAATGAATAAAATTGGAAGAAAAACAATACTATTATGTAGTTTATTGATCATTTCAGCATTTATGCTGAGTTTGTTGTATTGGTTAGCTCCGAATAATCAGCAGCAACCACTCAACTCAACTGATCAATCTATCAGCACCATAGATCCATCAAACAATTCTAAAAATTCAAATAGCGTAAATAAACTTGATGCGCATTTTAATAGTGCAAGTCAGATGGACACCGAAATTGACTGCAAATTAGAATTCAATGCATCACAACATTTGATCGTGAATGAGCAGACTCGAAATTGTTTTGAGTATTTTATTTCTCAACATGGTGAACGAAACATTGATGAAATTCGCCATAACTTTCAGCTTTATATCGCCAAAGTTTTTCAAACATCGCAACAACAGCAAATCCTAGCCTTATGGTCACGTTATTTAGATTATCGCCAAGAGCTGAGTAAGTTACAGGGACAACAACCTGCACAAGAAAGTTATCAATACTTCCAAGCTATTTTTGACTCTATGCATGATTTAAAACAACGTTTCTTTTCAAATCCTGAAATTGAAGGCTTATTTGGAACTGAAGATGTTTATCAGCAATATACGCTTGATCGTATGCGAATTTTAGAAAACAACGCACTAGATGCCGCAGCGAAAGCCAAACAATTACAACAACGCTTTGAACAGTTGCCTCAAGATTGGCAAGACAATCTCAAAGATTTATCCAAACTCGACGATTTGCATGCATTAACGGCACAAATCAAAGCAAGACATGGTTCAGCTCAAGAACTACGTGATATGCGTGTTAGTTTGGTCGGTGAAGCCGCCACACAACGCTTAGAACAGCTTGACCAACAACGTTCTGACTGGAAACAGCGTGTGCAGTCTTATCTAGATGAACGTAAAACCATTGTCGATAGCAACATGAGCACTTCAGCCAAGGATCAAGCCATTCAACAGCTCAAACAACAACAGTTCCAGTCTACACAGGAACAGCAACGTCTACAAACATTTGAAACGGTTCATGACCAAGGAGGCACCTTACCTTTTAGCAACTAGGAACACGTAATACAAGACATTGAAATAATGCGATTTAGCAAGGATGCAATGTCAGTTCGCAAGAACATCAAGACCCTGATGAAAACAAAAATTGAGAGAAATATCATGCAAAAACTAATCCGCTGTCTTGCACTATCCATGATAGCAATGGGCGTATCAACAAGCTACGCATCAAACGCAACACAAGTTACAGGTACGGCCTCCTCTACTTATGCTAAAACCAAATACCCAATGGTTTTTGTACATGGAGTGGCAGGTTTTTCACGCGCAGGAAGTGATCCATTAGGCGTTGATTATTGGCATCAAATTCTTCCTGACCTTGCTCGTAATGGTGCAAATGTCTGGGCGACACGACTTTCACCTTTTAACTCAAATGAGGTTCGTGGTGAACAACTCGCGCAACAAGTTGAAGAAATTATTGCGATTACTGGACAACCTAAAGTTAATTTAATCGGTCATAGCCAAGGCGGTCCAACGATCCGTTACGTGGCTGGCATTATGCCAAATAAAGTTGCATCATTAACCAGTGTAAGTGGCACTCATAAGGGTTCACCTGTCGCTAGTTTAATTATGAATGTAGATGGTACTATCTTAGGTACAGCTGGCTCTGCCGTCGTGAACTTTTTCTCAGGAGCGATTACATGGTCACAAGGACTTGATCCAAAAAGCTATCCTCACGATGCTTTAGCCGCTGGACGTAGTATTTCGGTAGAAGGTTCAACCAAATTCAATACACGATTCCCAATGGGCGTACCAACTACAACATGTGGCGAAGGTGCATATCAGGATAAAGGAATTTATATGTATTCTTTCTCTGGCACACAAGCCTTAACCAATATCCTTGATCCACTCGATCCACTCTTTACTGCAACCAGTTTGATTGTCGACATTAAAGGAGATAATGATGGGATGGTGAGCCGTTGTAGTGCTAAATTTGGTCGAACAATCCGAGATAACCTACCATGGAATCATGCAGATGAAGTCAACCAAGTCCTAGGTTTGAAATCACTGTTTGCACCTGATCCAATTGATATTTATCGCCAACATGCCAACCGTTTAAAATTACAAGGACTATAAAATCCCTGTATATTTTTACTAAAGTTGGTCACAAAGAGATTTAGGTTTGTATTTTAAGCCTTGTCTTATAAGAAGACCAAAGCAATGCTTTGGTCTTACTTAGAACTCCGCCCCTCATTTTTTAATGAAATCGAACAAAGGCGCTACCATTGCGATATTTCATCATTTAATTCTCGGGGTTTTAATTAGATTATCTTTACAAACCCTGTGATTTTAGACGGTTAGCATGCTGACGGAATAAAGTCACAGGATCTGGTGCAAACAAACCTTTCAACCCAAACATCATATTGGCAAGATCGGTATGATTTAGGTTGTAATCATCACGCACTACTTGACCAATGTGGGTACTACACCGCGCCACCATCCCATCATTATCGTTATTACCATAAGCCAATGGACCAAGCTGCATTAAAATAGTATCTATATCCAATAGGTTGGTCGTTTGAGCCGTTCCTCCCCATGAATAATAATAAATTCCACGATCTACTTTGGCACCGCTCTTATTACAGTCATCTGCAAGCGCAGTTGTTGGGTAACGCTTATTAAAATTCGCAGATTCCACTTCAGTCAATGATTTCATGGATGCATCAAAATTAATAGGCATGCTCGGGTTTGCCTCAGCCCAAGTAATGAGAGGCCCAACGATATAATCCCCTAAAATATTAAAGAAAGTCCGTGTTCCCTGATTACTCTGTATCTTATCCGCCACTCGTGAACCACGATAAGTTCCTCCAACACCTGTAACAGATGCAACGTAATTAGGCTTCACTGCTGCCACATACTGAACCGTAGGACCACCATGCGAATGCCCAATAAGATTGACTTTATCCTTGCCTGTAATCGCGCGCACTTCTTCAACTTGTGCAATTAACTGTTCACCACGAAATGCCGTCGTGTTTGCGGGTGAAAGCTGTGCCGCAAAAACAGTTGAACCATTACGTGCAAGGTCAGGCAAAATTTGATACCAATAATCAATATTAAAGCTATCATTGCCAATTCTAGACCACCCCAACCAACCATGTACCATCACAATTGGATATTTAGTTTTGGCATAATCAGATTTAACCGTTTCTTGTATATGTAAAATACCAGAGGAGGCCTGTGATTGTGTTGCTAGCCCAATGCCTAGTGCAGAAATAAACATTGTAGATATGAGCATTTTTGTTTTTTTCAGTTTCATTGTAAGTTTTCCTTTACTTATTTAATGGATTGTATTGCTTACTCAGCAAATGGTAATTTCCCCCCTTGATCGTGAATGGTTTCAAAAGTTTGTAAGCGTAATTGTTCTTTTTGATCATTAAACTGTTGCGTCCGTAATTGGCTCACGGCACTTTGTTTTGCAGCATCACTCATCGAGCTATGTATAATACTTTCACGCGCAGCAAGATATTGATTAACACGTTGTTTCCAGTCCGAGCGCTGTTGGTCAAGTACTTCTAAACGTTGTGTCGCTTCTGTACCCACTAAATTTGTGCGCATTTCTCGCAATTCTTCGGCAGAGCCACCATGTGCTTTTATCTCTGCAGTAAGTTTGCGTAGTTCTTCAAGTTGATTCAGTTGTTGTAAATTTTCTTTCCAATCTTTGGGTAACTGATCAAACAAAGCTTTTAACTTTTCAGCTTTTTCTACAGCAGATAAATTCTTCTCTTCCAAAATATGCATACGATCAATCGTATATCTGTCATAAATATCTTGATGACCAAACAAACCTTGAATTTCACTATCAGAAAATGATTTCTTTCTCAAATCATTGGTTTTAGACAAGATTTCTTGATAATAACCGGCATCATCTATATTGGGGATAGGTAACTGTAACTGCCCCAGTTGTTCACGATATTGTAAGTAACGTGACCATAAATCAGAGAGCTGCGATAACATGGGCTCTTTATAACTGACTTTGATAAAGACCAAAAAGTCAGCCCTTATTTGATCTAAGCCCTTCTCACCATATTGGGTAATAAAGTACTCAAAACAATCTTTGGTTTGTTCATTTACAATTAAATGATTTGAATGATCTACTAATATTTGGCAATTTATCTGAATATCTTGCTGACTTTTACTTGAAAATGATTGTACTTCAGCATTTGACTGCCTAGCAGATATGAGTTGCTCAGAATTTTGAGCCATTAATTTATCATCTGGGAACAATTCATTCTTAATAGATGAGTTATGCGGTTTAAGCCAAAAAATAATTACTATAATAATCAGTATAATGAAGCAAACTACCATCCATGACATATTTTTCCATATTATTCTCATGCAGATCCTTTTCTATTATTTTTTGATCAAAAAATAATCTGACATAAATATTTTTTTTGCAAAGAAAAAATTTGTAAAAGTAGATAAATGGATTTTTATAGAATTTAACGTACTATTGATTTATTTTATCTTTCATAAAATAAATCAATAAATTATGAAAAATAAACCATCATCATGATCACAAATGAAATAGTCAAAACTAGAAGATCACTCATGTGAACTATACCGTTCAACATACAAAAATCCATTAACAGCATAAATTAACCGATTTTTTATCATAAAATACTTGAGATCAAATGGATCAACACGAAAAAATGAGCATAAAAAAATGCGCCAAATGGCGCATTTTTTTGCTTTTCAACAAAGTTAAAATTAACCTTGTTTACGAGCTGGTAACTTTTCACGAATACGTGCAGCTTTACCAGACAACTCGCGTAGGTAGTAAAGTTTAGCACGACGAACGTCACCACGACGTTTCACTTCGATTTTAGCAACGATTGGAGAGTGAGTTTGGAAAACACGCTCAACACCAACACCGCTAGAGATTTTACGAACTGTGAAAGCAGAGTTTAAACCACGGTTTTTCTTCGCGATTACAACACCTTCAAATGCCTGAAGACGCTCACGGTCACCCTCTTTTACTTTTACTTGAACGATAACAGTGTCACCAGGAGCAAAAGCAGGGATATCAGTTTTTAACTGTGCATTTTCAACAGCTTGAACTAAAGGATGTTTACCACTCATTGTGGAATCTCCAATATGTGCGGGAGAGAAGAGGTCTCAGACACCGCTGAGGATAGAGGCTAAAACGCATATCGCTCGTTTAACTTTCCCTTTAAAGCAAAATTACCCTAAAGAGCCTATTTTCAACTTAAACTCAGTTTAAGTAGTAACTCGAAGCAAAGCTTCTCGTCTGTTGCAAACACAAACTTTTAACAGTTTAGTCTTGCGAATCTTTTAGCCATTTTTTTTGCTGTTTGGTCAACTCTACTTTTTCCACCAACTCTGGTCGACGCTCTAAAGTTCGTTGATAACGCTGCAAAAAACGCCATTTCTCAATATTGGCATGATGTCCTGATTTAAGTACCTCAGGCACATCTAATCCTTCAAAATGGTCTGGCTTAGTATATTGTGGACAATCCAGTAAACCATCCACAAAAGAATCTTGTATCGCAGATTGCTCGTCAGACATGACATTTGGCAAACGGCGAATAATACTATCAAGCAATACCATGGCAGGAAGTTCACCGCCCGATAATACGTAATCACCAATTGACCATTCTTGGTCAACATAATGCTGGATTAAACGCTCATCGACGCCCTCATAACGCCCACACAATACAATCAAACCATCATAATCAACGAATTGTTGTACTGCCTGTTCATTTAAGGTTTTGCCTTGCGGTGACATATACACCACTGGGGCATGAACACAGCCTGCTTGTGTTGCAAGTTGTTTAGCATGGTTAATTGCTTTTGCCAAAGGCTCCGCCATCATCACCATACCAGGACCACCACCGAAAGGACGTTCATCCACTCGTTTGTAGTTGCCCTCAGCAAAATCTCGTGGGTTAATACAAGTGACTTGCACGATGTCACGCTTTGCCGCACGTCCGCTAATCCCGTACGCTGTAATCGCTTCAAACATTTCAGGAAACAATGTGATGACTGCAAAAAACACCGCAGACTCCTCTATTTTCCTGCTGCGCTACTTTCCCCAAAAGGATTAGTAGTCTACGCCCCAATTGACGTAAATACGACCAGCTTCAAGATCAACGCGTTGTACCACATCTTTATGCCAAGGAATCATTCGCTCTTCAGCATCAATGCTATCAGGTGTCGCTTTCACGACCATGACATCATTGGCACCTGTTTCAAACAGTTCATAGATTTGACCGAGATTAACTTCTTGCTCTTCATCATCAAGACCTAACACCGTTAAGCCTTTAAGATCAGACCAGTAGTACTCGTCTACATCTGCTTTTGGAAGCTGCGATTTGGCAATCCAGATATTCGCGCCAACTAGATTTTCTGCACCAGTACGATCATTCACGTCCTTTAATGCAACAACCAAGCCTTTGCCATGTGGTTTCCAACGTTTTACATCAATAGTTTGCCAACCTTCCTTGGTTTCAATATACCAAGGAAGGTAGTCAAACATATTGCTCATAGGTTCTGTATTAGAGTAAACCCAGAGCCACCCATTCAATCCATAAGCTGAACGTAACTGTCCAATCTGAATACGATCTTCTGGCACATTCTGTGTCGATGTCATGGGCTACCTACTACAATTATGCAGTAGTTGCAGCTTTTTTAGCTTGAGCAGCTAAAGAAGCAACGCGATCTGAAGGTTGAGCGCCTTGAGCAACCCAGTGTGCAAAACGGTCAGCATCTAAACGAACTTTTTCAGCTTTACCTTGCGCAGTCGGGTTAAAGAAACCGATACGCTCGATGAAACGACCATCACGTGCATTACGGCTATCAGTTACGATAATTTGATAGAATGGACGTTTTTTTGCACCACCGCGCGCTAAACGAATAACAACCATGATAAACAGCCTTATAATTTTTACGGATTATCCCTGCGCCGACCATCGGCAACACTTCAAACCCCTTTCATAGAGGGCGATATTCTACGTTATATTTGCTTTGAAAGAAAGATTAAATTTGGGGTTATCCACAGCTCTAAATTTAATTTTCAAATAGAGCCAGCTCATTTCCCATGAGACATTTGAACTTTATCACCCACTAAAAATGGATAAATGAAATAAAAATATGAATTAAAGAAGCAAGCTTGAAAAGCTTGCTTCTTGGAGAGGCTTACATTAATTTTTTAACGACCATCCCATGTTGATGTTGGCGAAAGACTACACGCAGTAGCACCTTTAGCCCAAAATCTCTGCCCCTGATCATTCAGGCAAATAACGCCATTACCAAATTGATTCGTACCACTTTTAGGTGTCGCAATTAGTAACCATGTTCTGACATTCGCATTTGATGCCGTTAAAGGGTTTCTATTTACATCCGTTAAAACAACATCATACAACGGCTTACCTGAAGGTATTGTAGATCGACCAAAAACATTCGAAACTGTTCGACCAGCATAATTATAATTCGCTAATTTATAATTAGACAAATTTCTAGCAATATCAATCATCTCTGTTTGAGCATTAGCACGCTGGGTACGAATCTGATATGAAGCATAAGAGGGATAGGCGATGGCAGTTAAAATTGCAATAATACTAACAACAACTATTAATTCAACTAGAGTAAAAGCTTGTTGATGTCTCATTACCAGTCCTCTTTTCCTGTTGATATAGTTCCACATTCTTCATAAGTTACATTCGCTTTTGTCTTATTTTTACATCGAATGCCTGTACTCGTCATCAGGAAATTATAATTTCTGATATCAGAAGCTTCTGCCCTCATCACCCAATCCCGCCCACGAATCGTTGCTTTTGGTGGTGTATTACCATCTACAGCTGTCAATAACTTCGTTGTATCATCAGCAGCACGAATAGTGATGGTATATTTTATTGCCGTTCCGGTCACACCTCTTGGCAGTGTAACTGATGTCATTGGACTACTTGCACTATATAAATAAGCAGGATCAAATCCGCGATAAGTAAAATTCTTTGCCTTATGGCGCGTTAATTGTTCTGCAATTTTTTGCATTTCTTGCTGAGCCATAGATGCATCTGCTCGTCGCACATACTCCTGATAACTAGGAATAGCAAGAGCCATAAAAATTGCGATCATGGCTAAAACCATCATCAATTCAATGAGCGTAAAACCTGTCGCAAGCTTCCCTTTGGAGAAGCGACTCTTAACTTGAGCAGCTCCTTCAATTTTTTGTAACCTATTGATTATTTCACCCATTTTTCATACCACCGAGTCGGGTTAATAATTGAATTACAGCCCCATTCACCAATACCTTTTATTGGTGCTGAAATTGTCTTACCTTTGCAAGAAGATGAAGCACCCGTTATCGGCACTAAAGCAACACCACGTATCCCTGTTCCAATTACATTGGCATTACATTCAGTCGCATCATCAGGACAGTTTTCTGTAGTTGTTTGGAACCCTGAATTTGTTTCCATCCCCCCCACTCCTCTATCCGCAGTCCCATCCAATTTTAAATAAACCCCAAATGGTAAACCATATATTTGGCGATCTGTTTCACCAACAACTCGAGGCAAACATGGATTTTGAGGCGCAATACCAGTTCCTTGTGGATCATAAACAGGTATCACAAGGTTCCCTGTAATTGCGAGTGGTTCTTCAAATGCCTTCATACCACCAGCGATTCGTCTTAAACCACTCGAAGTGGTTGAAACTTCAGTACCATCACTCTTACTTGAAAGCGAGCGATACCATCCATTCTTCGTTGCTGTTGCACCAACAAATACAGCAGGGATATTCCCAGATAATGTCTGCGGATCCTTCTGGAAGCTCGAAAGAGTTATATTTTGTGTAGATAATGACGGAGATCCAGTGATTAAATTAGTTTTAATAAAATCACGATCAATCACACCATAAACATTATTCACCAATCGGTCAGTAAGCGCATTTGTAGGCAACATACCATCACGACCAATTAGAGGATACACATCCAATGGTGTACTACGGTTGCCCGACGCAACACCAATTAACATAAATGTTGTAGCACCTTGATCATGAATCGTAATTGTAGGTGCCTCATAGAAACGTGGGTTCTTTCCGCCAGTTAAATCAGCACCTGTTGTTGTTGTTGCAAGATTAGCAAGACGAACGACACGTTTACCAAAATTAGCAGCCGTCGTATTTGATGTATTATTTAGATCTGCACGGAAAACTTGACCACCGAGATCGCCAAAGTATAAATGATCTACTAAACCATCATCATCCCGGTCAATAACACTAATACGACTCACAATACTATGTTTCATATTAGCATTTGTTATATCTGCACCTGATGAACTGCTTGCCCACCACAATTTCTCACCAGTCTTAGCATCAATAACATAAATCGCATTACCTTTAGCTTCAGTACGATTATCACAAGACGCATCTGGATAATCAGTTGGGACATTAACACCATTTACAGTGGTATATGACAACACTTTTCCAAACTCAAATTTTGGATTTTCATAGCATTGATCATAGCCACCACCAACAATCATGACGCGTCTAATTTTATTATTATAGCGAACATTAGCGAGAATCGGCTTAGACCACGATTGCCCCATACGTGAATAAGGAGACTGATCTGCACCTATTCTGAACAGGAATTTTGGTGCGCTAGGATCTAAAACATCTAGTCCATAATAACTACTTCCTCCCATTCGCAACCCGCCATAGACATTCATTTGGCGTGCTTTCACAAGACTACTTGCGCCAGCTGTTGCTGCTTTTTGAGCTGAATACGCAGCATCTGCAACCCATGCTGCATCAACACCATGTACTGGAGCATCCGCATCATCTTGACCTTTCACTAAAGCCTTTGAAGTGAGTGTTGTTCTCAACAACTCCGCAGGAACAAAAACCATTTGCTCCACACCAGTTTCACCATCAACTATATGCAAACCACCATCCATCGTTCCATATAAAACGGATTGACTTCGTGTGCTGGTTAACTTACCTGTTGAATCTAGTGTGCCTGAATAAGTCAATTGAATAGGATAAGAATGGATACTTCCACCCATCGCTAAATTTGGTGTATTCGGTGTAGTTAATGAAAGAGGTAAGGCCGTCGCAGTTTCATCTAAAGGGACACTATATCCCAAATAGTTTAAAAGCTTTTGCTTAATGAGTAACGGGAAATCTTTTAGACCAAGTTGTGTAGAAAACTTGCCTAAAACATATGTCGCCGAATTAGTACTTGGTATTGGTCCTTCAGGAATCCGTAACAAGCTCGCACCATTATTCGCGACTCCAGTCAAGGTACTGCCACCAGTTACAGCAACATCTGTAAATAATGTTCTTACCGCATCTGGCGTTGCAGTTAAAGCATATTCTTTTGGTGTCTTACTTAAGTTCTGAACTTGACCTAAAATAGGCATAGGTACACGTGAATATGCCCCACCTAGGTTAACAATACCACCATCATCATAACTCGTATTTCGGTAAACGCTTGCACTGTTCCAATTATCTTTGGTATTGGTATTAAAACCACCTTGGTTATTATAAACAAGGGCCGTTCCATTCACAGAAGTAAACGCACCAGCATTTGTACCCGTTAAAGCAACTTTATATTTTTTAAGGTTGCCAGACCAAACCACCTTATTACTTTGTGGATTAGGCTCTAATGCACGTAAATAACCATACGGTTGCAGACCTGAAGGATCCAAATCATCAATAGGAACAGAAATCGCACCTGTTGTTAATGGCTCTAAAGGCGCTGAACCTAAGTTATTAATAAAAGCAATAACACTATCTGTAATACCCGCAGCACTTTGTGTTGGGAAGAATCCACCATTACCATAACCTGGACTATTAACAGAATAAGTTCCTTGATCAGGTGAACAAGCATCATTACTTGTTCGATCAGCTTGAGTACGAGAACTCATTCGACAAGCATTTCGAGCATCACCAGCTCCACTACTTGCTGTCAAATTATTCATGACCGCACCGAAACCAACAAAAGCTGTCTGAATTGAAACACCTGCGGGGTTATTTGTGCCATCATATAATTTTTTGGCAAACTCGCCCATACAATCCCAAGCGGAATCACTACCTGTATTAGTCAAGCCCCCAGTACAACTAAAACCAGTACCATTATTCCCTAAAGCTTTTGACATCACTTGGGTTGCTTCTGATGTACTTGAACTATTCGCAGCACCATCCGATAAGAAATAAATACCTTGACCATCACAAGACACTCTGTCAGCTGATGCTGGTAATGGTGACTTATATATAGCATTCAAGTTCGATGCTGTTCGATCCATGACAATATCTGGATTCGAGGTTGTATCTCGACTCTTTGACTTCGGTATACCACTATTTGCATCAGCAGTAATTTGATACAATTGAGATTCATTTAGTCTAAAAATAATCGTTTGATCTGTATCTCGATTTGGATTTGAAATAGAGCTTGGGCTTGTTGAATCATAATCCGCACTCCATGGTTGATTAACCCATTCAGGATTCGAACTACTGGTTGTTCGTGTTGTATTACTTGGATCTCGATATGAGGTATTTGTAGATGTTCCCCAATTTGCACAACTTTGTGTATTTGTATTTCCAAATGTCGTTGCATTTAGGCTTTGGCATGTTGAAAATTGATACGTATATGTATAACGATAATATGTTCTACCACTTACCGTTACAGCAACTCGACTATAACGCCTAATTAATCGTTGTTTTTCAACAGCAATATCACGATATGTTTGGGTTTCAGAGTAGGTCGATGTTCCCATTAGATAAGCTGCTGCTTCAGCAAATGCATGTGCAGATGGTGTACCAGCACTTGCAACTAAGCCTGCCACTGCACTCTTTAATGCCGTTCGATGTGTAGAGCCAGGTGCTCCTAGCACCTTAGCTGCGACTAAAATCTCACCTGTTGAACCATCACCATTCGTTGTTCCTGAGTTATAACCTGAGAAATGCCCCAAACCCACACGAACATTATCTAATGTTGGATTATTACTATTTAAGAGGGTAAACATACCATCTTTCATACGTGTGAGTCGGTCATAACAACGGTAGTCACCACCAGACTGAACTTCACATCCTGAAGATGCGTCCTTAACTTTTGTATTTGTAGTACTTGCTGCTACCGGACAGTAATAACGTGTATACGATGGTGTCGTAGAGCTTGCTACTGAGGTCACAGTACAGGTACTACTGGTTAGACCATAATCATCATACAAACTATAACCAGCGCTAAGAGTACGCCCCATTGAACCGGAGGTATCCAACATCATAACAATGGTTTTTTTACCTGCTGTTGGCACAGCATAAATTTGTAAATCAGTGGCTTGAGCAACTGAAGAAGCGACTAGCATTGTTCCAGTAAATGCCCAAGCAAATGATACACCATATTGAATACGATGAATTTGATTTTGGGAATTTAACCTATTATTTAGTTTTTTCATTATCATTCTCCCATTTTCATTAAGGTGTTGGTATCGGCGCACTGACTTGCTCTGTAAATTGTTGCAGAAGCAGCTCTTGTACTTGCACATTTACCGGTATACCGTAACCAGATAAACACTCTGCCATGGTTCGTTTCCCAGCAACATCGTCATCAAGATTGTCATTGATATATCCAACGGATGTCGCCGAACCAATGCATTCTTCTTGTACAGTCGCCAAATCTTTTGTTGCATAGCTTGGTAAGATTGAAGTCGTGGTAATACGTACACGTGCATCATCACCCTTACTTTTCTGAACAAGTGATTGTTTACTCAAGTCCGAATTTCGCTCTAAGTGTGCACCAACCACGTTACCTTGTGAACTTGTGGGTATTCGTACAGCCACTTGGGTAACCACTGCCTCACGCGCACTTCCAAAATCTTTTTCTAAATCACAAAACCCACTACGATTTGATTGGGTCGAGTCAATCGTCGCTTTAGTATTAGGTAGGTCAGTTTTCTCAGGTGGAATCAATACGGTAACATCCAAGGTCGCCCCCATGCGCTGATCAGATGTTGGTCTGTAACAGAAAATATATTCTTTGCCTGGTGCATTAATATGTTCTGTAATTGCCGCGCCAATCGCAATATCAGCACTTCTTAAAGCATCATATGCAGAAACGTTTACAAATTGATTTGTCGGAGTATCACCCGTTTGCACCAATAACTGTGAAATTTGACTATTCGTTGCGATATTTAAAGATGTCATCGCAGTACGAATGGCAAAGATACCAATAACCGTAATGATTAATAATAAAATTAATACCACAATTAAAGTAGCACCTCGTTGTTGACGGTAACTTATTCTCATATTTTTTCTCCTAATCCATTTCGGAGCGCAACCGTTGTTGTATATACACGACGAGCGTATTTAGTATCCCTATTTACCAACTGAACACTTTGATTCAACATGTCTATGCGTTTTGTAAGATCAATGGATGAGTTTTTTGTATCATCTAAAGAACGAACTAATACTGCAAATTTCACCGAAACAATTCTTGGTGGCGCTGTAGCTGGAGTAGCAGCTCTTGCTGTTGTTGCAAGTTGACGATATTGATTAACCGTATAATAAGCTAGATTTCCTGTGGATGTTCGAGCACCTAACTGGAGCGTAAAATGATCTACACGGGGAATAATCATTTCTCCTGCATCTCCAAACCCAGTCAATGTTGTAGGTCTTGAGACAGCTGCCGTTCCTGCAGGGGTTGGTGTGTTTGCATCGCAGGCCAAACCGTAATCTGCTCCTGAAGTTGCCGTCGCAGGATCACGACGTAAAAAATAACGTTGGATAACATAATCATCAGCTTGTACATTTGCTCCTTCACAATTCATCATGTCATTTGGCGCAACAAATTGAATGGTTAATTGATCACTTTGCAAATCTACATTGGATAAACCTTGCCACTGATTTTGAATAGAGCTTACTGCCTCGCCAGTGCCAACACTATGCGTCAATAAACCCTGTGCAATAAAGGGTGCTGCTGCAGGAATTGGCAAATTCGTATTGCTTACTACTCCAGTATTTGCTGTAAGAACAATTCCCCCCCAAGGTGTTTGTTCATTTAATTCTGGATTATTAACATTGTCATAATTTGCCAATCGAATATCACGAACAATGTAATCTAATCCAAAGATTCCACTGTTTTGTAATTCGTCATTTGCCTGCTGCATACGTGAGGATAAAACACTACCTGTAAACAATTGTAACGCTGCCGCACTAATGAGTAGACCTAAAACCAAGGCAATCATCAATTCAATCAGGGTAAAACCTTGCTGCTTAGCGATTGGACTATTTTTTTTCGGAAGCTGATTCATTTTAATATGCCTCCATCATTAAACATTTAGAATTATTCACATATACACCTGTCGCCGACATACACTGACTAATATCCGCATTTGTACCAGTAACACTAAGTACCGTGTCCCCCCAAGCTGCAAAAAGACATTGCCGCTGAACAGGTGCTGTGGTGGTGCCTGGGCATGCCGTCATCGTAATATTCATACCCAATTCAAATGCTGTTTTAGCCGCAAAATAAGCATCATAGGTTGCTGCCTGTGCAGGAGTACAAATCACTGCAGGATTGAAACAAGATGTTGTTGGTGCAGTAGGTAGAGCTGTTATATTGGTATAATTACGCACAGCTGCTGGATAGTTCACTTGGCCAGTAGGGTTCGCCCGAATACCTTCTGCAAGGCTTCGTAAAACCAATACCCCCTGAGAACGAGTTAAAGCTTCACTTGAGGCATCTATTGCTCTGAATTGCAAAATACTATAGCCGAGTACACCAACAGCTAGTAATAGCAATGCAACTAAAACCTCTACGAGGCCAACGCCTTGCTGACTTTTTATACTTATCATGCGCATGCACCCGTATTTTTTGTTAGAGTTAAACCACCTAAACGAGCTACCGTTATCAACCGCTTATTTCCTGAAGCACAGAGTCTAAAATTGGTTACAGCTGCTACACTGCCTGTAGCATTAAATACAACAAAAGAAGCACTCGTCGACTCAATACTGACTTTAGAGTCAATATCAACCAAGAAAACACGACTGTTTAAAATTTTTGTTTGTCCATCTGTCTCTACAGCTGCAGCCGTATACGCGGTGGGAATAGCAGCTTGTGCACATTCTTCTTTAGTAACATCTGGATCTGTTGACAACCGACTTGGACATATTGCAACTGTTGTTCTTAATACCGCCGCTTGCGATCTCGCTTGGCTTAATGTAGCCATAAATTCACGTGTTGATGCATCAAGCTTTTGTCGTGTCAACATATCACCTAAAGGCGGCATAGCAAGCGTTGCTAAAATAGCAACAATCATTAATGTCACCATCAATTCTATTAAGGTGAATCCTCGACTGTTCCCCATCGTTCTACACCTAATTTATTAAAATTCCTTACTCTATATTAAATCTTATTTTTACAGAACCAATACAAAGCAGATAAGCACCATAAAAAAACGGATAGAGCGCACTCCATCCGTTTTAAGTTCACATTTTTCGATCAGAGTTAGGCTTGTATCACCTGAATCCGCAACTCTTTAGGCAAACTAAACGTGATATTTTCTTCTCGTCCGTCTAGCTCTTTAGGCGGTGTTGCACCCCAGTCTTGTAAGCGTTGAATCACCTGCTTAATCAAGATTTCTGGTGCAGATGCACCTGCTGTTACACCGATTTTATTTTCTTGTTTAAACCATTCTTTTTCGAGTTGATCCGCATTATCGACTAGATAAGCCGCTTTACCCATACGCTCTGCTAATTCACGCAAACGATTTGAATTCGATGAATTTGGAGAACCTACAACTAAAACCACATCACACTGTTCAGCTAAATCACGGACTGCATCTTGACGGTTTTGGGTAGCATAACAAATATCATCTTTTCTTGGCCCTTGAATCTTTGGGAACTTAGTTCTCAATGCATCAATAACCTTCGCTGTATCATCAATCGACAGTGTTGTTTGCGTCACAAATGCAACCTTCTCTGGATGTTCTACGATCAAAGCTTCAACATCTGCTTCATCTTCAACAAGATAAATCTTGCCGCCATTCAATTTATCATATTGCCCCATCGTACCTTCAACTTCAGGGTGCCCTTCATGTCCAATCAAAATTGCTTCAGTCCCCTCTCTTGCATATTTAGTTACCTCAATATGCACTTTGGTTACTAGAGGGCAAGTCGCATCAAAGACTTTTAGACCACGGCGATCCGCTTCTTGTTGTACTGCTTTAGACACGCCATGCGCACTAAAGATTACAATCGAATCATCAGGCACTTGATCAAGCTCATCTACAAAAACCGCGCCACGCTGACGTAGGTCATCAACAACAAACTTGTTATGGACCACTTCATGACGTACATAAATTGGCGGATTAAAACATTCTAGTGCCCGATTAACGATTGCTATAGCACGGTCAACACCAGCACAAAAGCCTCGTGGATTGGCCAACACAATTTCCATAACATCCTCTCTTATCACCTGAATATTTATGCCAAACTATTTCGTTTAATGGCACGCTACACTACAATAGCCAAGATATTTTATCATATCAGGAAAAATATCATGTCGGGTCTATTGTTTGTCGTTTCTGCGGCATCAGGAACGGGCAAAACATCTCTAGTTAAAGCCCTACTCGATCGAGTCAGCAATCTACATGTTTCTGTCTCACATACGACACGTGGTCAACGTTCTGGTGAGCTTGATGGTGTTCACTATCATTTTACCAACACCGAAACGTTTTTAGACCAAGTCGCACAAGGTGGTTTTATTGAATACGCAGAAGTATTTGGTAATTACTACGGCACATCTCAAGCCAAAGTACAAGAACAACTTCAACAAGGGCATGATGTACTGCTCGAAATTGACTGGCAGGGTGCTGATCAAGTTCGTCGACTTTTTCCTGAATCAAAACAAATTTTTATCTTGCCACCAACGCAATATGATTTAAGACAACGATTATCAAATCGTGGTACAGATTCAGTTGAAGTGATTGAACATCGTTTAAGCTGTGCTGTGGAAGACATGCGTCATTTCGCAAACTTTGATTACATTATTATTAATGATGATTTCAACAAAGCTGTACATGAATTAGAAGCGATTATCACCGCAAATCGCTTAGTTACCCTACAGCAAAGCACTCGTCATCAGCAGCTTATTGAAAACTTAATTACTCTACATCGTGAATAACTTGAGTCTTGCAGAAAAGCCTTTTATACTATTTAGTCTTTCAAATGTGATGCTCAAACGAGATAACTTATGGCACGTGTAACCGTTGAAGATTGTTTAGACCATGTAGATAACCGTTTTGAGTTGGTACTGGTAGCGAGTAAACGTGCACGTCAATTAGCACGTCAAGGTATGGAACCAACTGTAGAATGGGACAATGATAAACCAACAGTCGTTTCATTACGTGAAATTGCGGCAGGTCATGTCACTAAAGAAATTTTAAAACAACGTGATCAAGATTACCAAACTTCGAATCTTGACATGGTATTGTCTACAAACTCATTAAATTTAGAAGGTT
Source organism: Acinetobacter sp. ANC 4805 (assembly GCF_022549495.1). Lineage (GTDB taxonomy): Bacteria > Pseudomonadota > Gammaproteobacteria > Pseudomonadales > Moraxellaceae > Acinetobacter. The sequence goes on along the minus strand of NZ_JAKZGD010000001.1, from coordinate 289,651 downwards.
TTTCTTTCTAAATTGAATTTGCTTTGTGCAAAAGCCCATTGTGAAGACACTGGGCTTTTTTGTTTGTTGAAAAATCAGCGCTATATTGGTAAAAACAATATGTTTCATTGAAAAAATTTACGAGTTTTTCCAATGAAAAAATTGACAAGTTTCACAATATGCTTTTCATTAGAAGCTAATCTTATCTATTACTGAATTCATGTTCTAAAAGGTGTTTTATGCCAGGCGAAGAGGTCAGCCAAGCCAAGCAACAACTCAAAGTCATTATTGAAGCCTATCTCAAAGATAGTGATATTCAACATGTACTTGCTGCCTGTGATTTTGCTGATTTAGCACATAGTGGTATCACGCGTAAAAGTGGTGAACCTTATGTTCTTCACCCAATTGCAGTCAGTTGTATTCTGGCGCACATGCGTTTAGATGCCGACACACTTATGGCAGCTTTATTACACGATGTCATTGAAGATACTGAATTTACCAAAGATGAAATCGGAGAAAAGTTTGGGGTAGTCGTTGCTGAACTGGTTGATGGCGTCACCAAACTCAGCCACTCTAGCGATAAAGAATATAACAAAGCTGCATCATTCCGAAAAATTCTACAAGCAACTCTACAAGATCCGCGTGTCATTATTATTAAACTCGCAGATCGCTATCATAATATGACCACATTAGGCGCGCTTCGCCCAGATAAACGCGCACGGATTGCTCAAGAAACCTTTGATATTTTTGTACCGATGGCACGTCTTGTTGGCATGAATGAGATGGCAGATAACTTAGAACATTTATGTTATCAAAATCTTGATTTAGATATGTTTAATGATGTGCAAACTGCACTCTTAGAAACCAAACCTAAACGCTGTGAGTATCAAGCTGTTTGGGAGCAAAAACTATCAGAACTCTTAAAAAAATATAGCTTACAAGGTCGCATTAAAAAGAAAAATAACAATATCGAATTACTTCGTCACTTTGTAAAAAATGAAATCGACCTAAATGAACTCAGCCATAGCCATGCTTTTGAAATCATCTTACAAAGCATTGCGGATTGTGATCGTCTAGTGGAAGCACTCAAAGATAATTTCCAAGTCTTACAATATCACGATCATATTCGTCGCCCCCTTCCGGGTGGCAATCAATCCTTAATGATCAAGCTTAAAGGCGAAAAAACGACATTATCTTTAACCATCCAAACCGAACTTATGCGTAAAGCTGCACGTTTTGGTGTGGTACTTGGGGAAAATGCCCCTCAAGCATGTCGCTCAGCGATTCAGGCTTCGATGCAGAACTTAAATACACTGATTGATAGTGACTGCGCAAAAACCACTTTTAGTGACTTACTGGATTATTTGCACCAAGAAAAAGTTTGGGTATATACACCACATGGTCAATTACATGAACTTCCTCAGGGCGCAACGGTTGTTGATTTTGCTTACTCAGCCAGTCTATTTCTAGGCAACCATGCCGTTGGTGCAAAAGTTGATGGTGAAATTCGCCCATTATCGACCCCCTTACATAGTGGGCAAGTGGTTGAAATCATCACTGACGTTTTAGCCACTCCAAACCCTGATTGGCTCAGTTTCATTAACACCCAAAAAGCGCGTCGTGCATTACAGAATTTGCTGAGAGAGCAAGATATTGATGAACAACGCCTCGTTGGACAACAAGCGCTCAATCGTGCCTTAAAACTATTCCATCGTTCCGTTGATGATCTTTCAGCAGCAGATTGGATTAGTGTTCTCGAATGGCGACATTTAAGTAGTAAAGATACGCTTTTTGAACAAATCGCTGTTGGTGATTTACTACCACAATTGGTCGCCAATCACTTATTCGCACAAGATTACCACTCTCAGCACCATGAAGTTTCTGATCGTTTAATTTTGGGTACTGACGGTGTAGATGTAAAATATGCCCACTGTTGTAACCCTGTACTAGGCGACCCTATTCAAGGGCATCTATCTCGACGAGGCTTAATCGTACATCGCTCACGCTGTCGCAACTTATTGCATGAACAACATCTTCATCCTGAAAATATTATGCCTTTACACTGGCAATCTGAAGAAATTGATGATGTTCGCTTTAGTGCATTCCTTTGCGTCCATATGGCAATGAGTGACGAACAGATCTCAGACTTAATTTACCAATGTCGAAAAGCAAAAACAGGCGTAGAAATGGTCCATTCGCAAGATCAAAAAACCTATGTCAATATTGTGGTCAGTAATCGTAATCAAATTGCCCAAATTATTCGTGATTTACGTATGCACTTTGGTTTCCCTCGCATTGAGCGTTTAAATATGCCAACAAACCAACCTGAGGTTGCCAAAGTCAGCTGACAGCTTAATCAGGCATTTTTCACTCAAGCTCCGATTTGGAAAATTCCATAAAAATAAAATATCAAGAATCATTCTAAACAATAGCGACTAAACAGTATTCAGCCGTTTCGTGGTTAAATTTTTGTGTTAAAGTCGCATTGTTTAAGATAGAAACAATGACATAGGAGAGCTTAATGTCACGTCAAGTTATTCATACTGAACACGCCCCTGCTGCTATCGGAACATATTCTCAAGCAATTCTTGTTGGCAACACGCTCTACCTTTCAGGTCAGATTGGTTTAGACCCATATAGTATGGAACTTGTAGAAGGCATTGAGGCTCAGATTCGTCGTGTATTCGATAATCTTAAAGCGGTATGTACGGCTGCGGGTGGTAGCTTAGCAGACATCGCTAAATTGAATATCTTTCTTACAGATCTATCTCATTTCCAATTGGTTAATCAAATCATGGGCGAATATTTTGCTCAACCTTACCCTGCTCGAGCAGCCTTAGGTGTAGCAAGCCTACCTAAAGGTGCTTTAGTTGAAATGGATGGAATTGTTATCATTCCAGCATAAAATTAAAACCATACTTATCAAATAGATAAATATTTTAAAAAATACTACCGATAAGGTGGTATTTTTTTATTCAAATTCTCAATAAGAATACATTCATTATTAGAATGAAATTCATTGACAAACGATAATAATTATCAATAATATCAATTATCGCATTAATATTTGTGGATCACTCCCATGTATGTTTGTTTATGCCGTGGAATCACAGATCAAGATATCAAAGACGCTGTTGCAAACGGCGCTGAAAGCTATCGTGAAATTCGTGATTTACTCGACTTAGGCACTTGCTGTGGTCGCTGTGCACCTGAAGCACGTTCAATTATTAGCGATGAGTTAGCAGAAATTGCCGCTCGTATTTCTGTTGCTGCCTGATCCCTCCAAATTTATAACATCTATCTATATCTTTAATTTTCAGTTTACGACTCCGCCGCTTCTTGTAGAACTTTAACCATTCCTCAGATAAGCGGTTTTTTTAATAAATCATACCCACTGATTCAACCTCAAACTCTCTTCGTATTTTGATTGTGATTTTCATTTGCCGTTCTATAATTTACTCGCCATATCACGATTTGTTGATTAAAATCATATAAATTGCCTTAGCAACTAGGGCATCACGTGGTGTTTATGGAGTAAGTGCAATGAAAGGCAATCGAGAAGTTATTAATCAACTGAATCAGGTGCTTTATCACCATTTAACCGCAATTAACCAATATTTTTTACACTCGCGTATGTTTAACGACTGGGGAATTGAACAACTTGGTTCTGCTGAATATAAAGAATCGATTCGCCAAATGAAGCATGCGGATAAAGTGATTGAGCGTATTTTATTTCTAGAAGGCTTACCCAATTTACAGCATCTAGGCAAACTATATATTGGACAACATACAGTTGAAGTTTTGAACTGTGATATCCGTAAAGTAAAAGAAAATATCGAAGCAATCAAACAAGCTGTTGAACTCGCAGAAGCAGAGCAAGACTACGTTACTCGCGATTTAGTACAAGAAATTCTAGAGAAAGAAGAAGAATATTGGGACTGGCTCGACACACAACTCGATCTAGTTGAAAATGTTGGTATTGAAAACTATATTCAGAGCCAAATCTAAACGCATACATCTCAATTTTAGCCATTAAGCTCCCGACTGCAACTTTTCAGAAAGTCCAAGTCGAGAGCTTTTTCTTAGGGCTTTATCTGATTATTTAATTCAATAATTTCTGCCAAACTTATTTTTTGCTTATACAATTGTTGCAATACAAATAACTGCTGCTCCGCCTCTACAAGTTTATGATTATAAGCAAGTAATTGTGCATATTTTTTTAGATTATAAGGCGTTGCCTTATTCTTAACCATTTCCCCAAGTTGCAGTAAGTCTGAATCCGACATGGCTGTTTGAGGCTTCAAAGCGATCCAATCTAGTCGCTGTTGAAACTGCGTTAGCACCAAAATTCTAGAACTACCGAGTATTTGTTCCGAAACTGGTTTTTGCTTCAAGACCAACCGACTATTATCTTGAAAAAGTTTGTAATCTCGCCAAACTACAAGCAATACCACAATACTCATTAACCAAACACAACGAATCACATTTCGGTGTAATGTAAGTCCTTTTAGATTTGGAGTCTGCGCTTGAATCAAGCCAAATAGAACCCCCATTGGTAAAAGGAAATAAGCATACCGCTGCGGAAATTCCAACATTGCATGAATCAAGATAGCACTCACCATTAAGATCGCAATAATTGAAATCGTATCTTTTGCATTTTTGTTTAACCAGAATAACCAAGCAGTAAAATAAACAATAATTAAAGAACCTAATGGCAGACCATTCCACACAAGCAGATCCAACACAATATTATGTGAACTGTTAAACCAAACTTGCACCGTATTGAAATGAATACTCTCCACAACAGCAATACTGGTTTGATTCCACCCATAACCAAACCAAGGGCGTTCAACAATTGCATGTAGAATCTGCATCCACATCCCAAGACGCTCATGCCCAGACCCTGCACGTTCAGCTAACGAAGCGGTATGCGTGACAGCCTCTCCTACATTCGTCGTCATCAATTGTGCGATGGCAGGCAACAAAAACGCTGCAATCAAAAAATAAGCTGCTGACCAAAATAATAACTGAATAAAATTAAGCCTTGGTTTGTTCTTATACTGTTTACAAAGCCAATAAACGCAAATAAAAATACAGACTAACCATGAGGTACGTGATTGGGTTAAACAAATTGCAAATAAGATGAGTACGCTTGAAGGCACGAGGAGCCACAATGACACCTTGTTTTTTTCATATAAATACAATGCACCCATTAATCCCATAATCAGAAATGTAGCTAAGTTATTAGGTTGACCGAAATTAGCATAGGGTCTATTGCCCTTTAATTGCATCACCCAACTCAAACCTGATTCAAGGTTTAACCATTGTACAATCGCAAGCAGACTACTTATTAAAGCAATACTTAATAATAAGATGCTCAATCCCTGCATGAGTCGCTCGCGCTGTTCAGATATAGAAGACAAGCTATATCCACACACCATCATTAACCAAAACATAAACATGTATGAAAAACTTAGGAATGCGACACTAAAATCCGTGATAAGTCCAAAAAACCATTGAAATAATGGAATTGCAAGGACGGGTAGCATCAAAAGTTGTGGTTTAGGAATTCTAATCTCTTGCTTTAAAGACACGCCAAAGAAAGCCAGAGCAGCCCCAAAACTCGCTATCTCACTTGAGAATGTCACCCAAGGATAGGTATGGAATGGCGATAGCCAAGCGGAGCTGATCAACAAAGCCACAATGACACTACATAAAATTTGCATATTCATATAAAAAAAAAGAGCTCGATCTGATTATACATCGAAGCTCTTTTAAACAAATTCTAATAATTAGTTAACTTGAATTGATTTTACTTCCATGGACGCAAGTCTACAATCTTTACTACCTGTCCTGTTTTTTTGTCAATCAAAACCGTCATATCAACAGCATTTGCTTTGAGAGGTACAAAACCTGAAGCTTGCGGGTACTTGGCTAATATTTTTTGCACTATCGCCTTGTCATTAAACTGGTATAATAAATTCAAATCTAAAGTGCGTTTTTGAATTTGCCGTTTTACTTTCAATAAGTCAACATAACGCTCAGGACGCTGTGATATTTCCACCCCACCTAAAATCTCATCAAACATATCTTGACTACGCCTCTTTGAATCTTTTGCAAACTCTATAGCAACAAAATTTGGCTTTAACCAAGAAACTTGTTGATATTGTCTCTGCGCTTGTTGAATATTTTTGGTATAAATTTCATTATTTCTAACAAGCTCAAAACGATTCACACTATATACAATCCATGTTGGACGCCCCTGAGCAATGTGGTATATACCGAAACATAGAGCAGAGATTTGAATTAAAATAATTATGGTTAAATCAAATATTAGAGTCTTCTTTCCTTCCTTATAAACAAGCCATGTAAGTAATGGTCCTAGAATTATATCCACTCCTACCACCATCAAGAAAATTCGAGTCACGCCTGTAGCTTTTCCTAATGGGTATGGGTACCACATAAAAAAAACAACAGCCATAATAAAGCTAGCAACCAGTAAGGATAACAATAAATGCCTTAATGCAAATTTTTTTCTTGGTGTCATATCACTTTAAATCAATAAAAGTTTTGCGTATTATCTACAAACTGAAGGAGCATATCTAGGCTGTAGAGTTCCTAAAGTTGCACCAGTCATACCATGATTAATTGCTGAGTACTGTGTTTTAGAAGAACATGCCCAATCAACAACACCACTTTGACCATCAGTTAATGCATTCTGAAGAGATTTAATCGTTGTAGCATCCACTCTTATAAAAGGACTAAGCACCAAAGTATTTTCAGCTGCCGCAACACCAATCATATTCGCCTTAAATGTAACTGTAATTTCTCCAGTGGCACTATTAACTAAAACAGAGTCCACATATTTACTGGTTGCTCCTTTATTCGCAGCTTGTTTATTCCACGAAGTTGTAACAATCATTAAATCATTATTGGAAATAATTGCTTCTGCAGCCATTGCCGATTTCGCACTATCAGCCAAACTCACCCCCTCGATCACACGAGTACGGATTGTGTAATCTTGATAAGCAGGAAGTGCTATAGCAGCCAAAATACCAATGATTGCCACAACTATCATTAACTCAATAAGCGTAAATCCTTTTTCCATCTCAATTATCCCATCATAATTTCACTTCACTCCTAAATTATATTCAAAAAACATACCACTATTTTTAATTATATAAATCAACATATTAGAATATAAATTATATAGAACAGGCCAAAATTTGTCATATATCTTCCATTTTACGTCATAATAATTAAAAAAAAAACAGCCCTAAGGCTGTTCTTTTTTAATCAAATATTAACGGCATTGAGAAGGTGCATATTTTGCTTGAACTGTACCAACTGCGGCACCAGTTAAACCTTGAGCTGTAGCTGTAGCATTAGTAGCTGATGCACAAGCCCAGTCTACAGAACCCGTACGACCTGCACCTAATGCAGATGCTAGAGTTTCAGCAGTAGCTTGAGATTGAACATAAGGGCTTAATATAAGTGTATTTTGAGCAGGAGCTACACCCACAGTTGTTGGGTTATAAGTTACTGTAATCACACCAGTAGTACGAACTGCTTGTACAGAGTTCACATATTTTGATTTTGCACCGATACCAACACCAACTTGATCATTCCAAGTATCTACAGCAACACCAAGATCCGTTAAAGTAGGGGCACCAGCAACTTGTTTTTGCAAGTCACCAGCAATTGTTAAACCTTCAGTAATACGAGTACGGATTGTATAGTCTTGGTATGCAGGAAGTGCAATCGCAGCCAAAATACCAATAATCGCTACAACGATCATTAATTCAATAAGAGTAAAACCTTTTTGCATTGATTTCATAACATTTCTCCAATGGTATAAATTTTTATAAGCCTTTTTTCAGCTACTTTGTATTTAGCATGTTCTATGCCAATCCTTAGCTTAGCCAATTTTAACTCAAAAAAACAGAGACTTAAAAGAATATTATTATTGGTGACAAATAACCCAATTATTCCAATATATGACAATATATGACAATAAACGTCACCTTTAACGACTAATTTTCAACTTTATCATCCATTAAACATGATTTTTATCGAAGAGAGCTCAAATTGAGCGACATAAATCACACAAAAAATATAGCGATTCATTCAACCGCTCATCGGAAGATAAAAGGACATATTTTTACAAATGATAAATTTTGGAGCTTTCTTTATGCACATATCTGATACAAATTAGTTAATCAAAGTTGATTAACTGATAAACGTATTGTTAATTTAAAATAATAGGTTCATTAGGTAATTCATTTTCATGGTTATTTTTATTTTTGATAAAATAATGATCTAAGATTTGCCCAATCTCATTCACGCCATCATTTATGGCTTGTAAATATTGTTTTTGAGCCAATAGCCTGACAATGCCTTGGCAAATTTCATTCCAAGTTTCAACTTGGGTTGCATTCTTTAAACCACGATCAATTACAATTTCGACTTTATGCTCACAAAGATTCAAATATAACAATACGCCACTGTTTAGTTCTGTATCCCAAACACCCAGTTCAGCAAAGAGTTGCTGCGCACGTAATCGTGTATTTTGATGATAAGCCTGTGAACATGGAATATGTCCTTCTATCACAACCTGAATCTCACCAACATGACCATGTTCAGCTTGTTGTACTACTTTAGCAATCTCAAGCCGATCTTGTTTACTGAAATAGCGATGTGCAGAAGAAACATAAAAGAAATGTTTAAGCCAACGTTTTAAACTTGGCTCTACAGGCTCATCCAGTTTTGGCTGGGTAATAATCTGTGTTGTATCTGTCTTGGTTACCATGAGCCTGATGCTCCCCCTCCTCCAAAGCGACCACCACCGCCACTATAGCCACCACCATGACCTCCTCCAAAACCACCACCGCCTCCACGCCCCCCACCCGATAAGAACGCTTGAAAAATGAGTTGAGCAAGTGAAGTAATGAGTAAAAAGAAAATACCAAACCCAAGCAATAAACTCATGACCAGACCTGTACCATTCAACAGACCTGCTGCTGTAGCAGTTACGCCAGCCGTCGCAGCACTTAAACGCTTACCGATAATAAATGAACCCACAACACCTGCGATAAGGATAAATAATGCCATTGAGAGAGTATTATCCTTGGCTTGTTGCTCCCGTAATGCTTGTTCATGGCGTTCTTTGAGTTCCTGAGCTGCCTGCTGTGCGATTTCTGGGTCTAGATTCACAATCCGAGTAATCTCATCTAAACCAGATGAAATGCCTTGTGCATACTGACCTTGTTTAAAAGAGGGTGTGATCTGATTACGAATAATACGGCTAAGAACCACATCAGGTAAAACACCTTCGAGACCATAGCCTGTCAAAATTTGAATTTTATGATCATTTATTGCAATCGCCATTAATAAGCCATTGTCTCGTTTGGCTGAACCGAGTTGCCATTTTTCACCCACGCGCAGAGCGAAATCAAAAATGGATTCTTGCCCTGTCGTTGGGACAATAATCACACCGATTTGGGCTTTTCCTTGCTGGTAAAGACTTAATATTTTCTGATTAAGCTGCCACATCTCAACATCAGTTAATATCTTTGCCTGATCAATAATGGGTTGATTTAAAGTCGGCAGACCCCGTATGGATTCACCATCCGCCATATCATGAGCAACTTGTGGTAAAGCTACTGTTTCAACGTTTTGGCTAGATGTCGTTGATGTTTGGTTTTGCTGCTGTTGGATGATTTGAGTTGCAACAATCGTATCACTTTGATCAGCCGTTGTAGCGCTCTCAGCCCAAACCGTATGCTGAAAAAATAGCGTCGCCAAAACAATCATTAAAACAGGTAAAGCTTGCTGTTTCAGATATTGCCTATACACACTTAGCATACGACTACTCCTAACAGTCCGATCTTAATTAAATGATACTGTTGGTGCTTGTTGAGCCGACTGTTCCGCCTTAAAATTCTCTTTGGTTTTCATTCCAATCACTTTTGCCGTCATCGCTTGTGGGAATTGACGAACATAGGAATTATAGTCCTGTACTGTCGTAATATAACGGTTACGAGCAACGGCGATACGATTTTCTGTCCCTTCCAATTGTGCTTGTAAATCACGGAATTGCTCATTGGCTTTGAGATCAGGATAACGCTCCTGCACCATTAACAAGCGAGACAATGCCCCTGTTAATTGGCTTTGTGCTTGTTGGTATTTTTCAAATAGTGCTGGGTCTTCTAAAACCTCTTTATCCACTTTCAAACCCGCAACATTAGAACGTGCTTGTGTCACCTCGACCAACACTTGTTCTTCATGTTTGGCATAACCTTTCACCACATTGACAAGATTTGGAACAAGGTCAGCACGTCGTTGATATTGGTTTTGCACCTCAGACCATGAAGCACTTACGGCTTCATCTTTCACTTGCAAGGTATTATATCCACAACCCGTGAACAATAACGTGCTTGCCAACACAGTTGCGAGAGCGGTTTGTTTGATCATTTTCATAAAAAATTTACCCTCAAATCTTTCTTTATATTTCTGCAATAATTCATTGTAGTAAGATTTTTTGTTCACTGTGTAACATTTATTAAAGTTACTTGGTCGCCATTTAAATAAAAAGGACATCACCCAACAATCTTGAGTAATGCCCTTTTTAGTTTTCTAACGCAAATTAGCTATATCGTGTTGAGGCGGTCTCTTCTTGGAAACTGACCATACCGTACTCATCCGCCATACGTGCTTTCCAATAATTCACCAACTTCGTATAGTCATGTTTCGCAGGATGAAAATCCGCTTGATAATAAGATAGATATTTAGGAATCAATTGAATAAACATTTTTCCAAGCAAATATATCCCAAATACATTTCCTCCGATTTTTGGCAAACTTTTCCACTTATCTTGCCAAATCAAACGTGATGTTGCATAAAAAGTGAGACTTGCAAATCCTGTGGTCACGCTACGCATCAACAGACGACGAACTCGATCATCACCATAAACTTCTTGATAGACATCAAAGGCAACTGAACGATGCTCAATTTCCTCAATCGCATGCCAAACCCAGAGCTTCATCGCATCATCATCTAAGGTACTTAGAATTTCTGGATGTTTCAAAATATAGCCCCCCAACATCGCTGTGAAATGCTCAAAGGCGCAAGTTAAAGCGAGCTGTAATTTGGGATGAATATTTCGAAGCGCATCATCACGCTTTGCAAGCCAAGCCTGAAAACGATCAAGGTTGTAATCGTCTCTTCGCCACGCATCATTAAACTCGGTATGCGCTTTAGAGTGCATCGCTTCTTGCCCGATAAATGCGGCGATCTGGGCCTGCAGTTGTGGTTCTCGAACTTTATCTCTAGCATTCCGCACACTATTAACAAAATACTGTTCACCGATTGGAAAAGTCGAGGAAAGTGCAGTCAAAAGATGTGACATCAAAGGTGAATTGGCAAAATAATGTCGTTTAATCTTTTTAGGATTAAACTGCAAACGGCGTACCGTAATACCCAAAGCTTTTGGGCGATTTAGATAGGTTTTTTCAGCATTCACATTTGCAAGAGCCATCTTTATTGCCTGCACAATTTTCTGATTGGTCTTCGAGTATCATGCTGAAAAATGATCAAGGACAGGGCAAAAAAGCTTATAAGATTTGCTAAAACTACCAAAATGATAATGTGCAAAAAACAAAACCTGCATAAAGCAGGCTTTGTTCAAATACGATTTACAGGATGTTTAGTTAAACACCAAGGTAATCTAAAATACCTTCAGCAGCTTGGCGACCTTCCCAAATTGCAGTCACAACAAGGTCAGAACCACGTACCATATCTCCACCTGCGAAGATTTTTGGATTAGATGTTTGGAATTTAAATTCTTGTTGTTCTGCCGCAACGACACGACCTGAACCATCTAAACTCACATTTGCAGGACCAAACCAATCAGCAGGACTTGGACGGAAACCAAATGCAAGTAATACTGCATCTGCTGGCAAAATTTCTTCAGAACCAGGAACAGGCTCAGGGCTACGACGACCACGGCTATCAGGCTCACCCATTTGTGTAGTGACAACCTTAACACCAGTTACCTTACCGTTTTCACCAACAATCTCAATTGGCTGACGGTTGAACAGGAATTTAACACCCTCTTCATAGGCGTTCTTCACTTCACGCGCAGAACCTGGCATGTTGCTTTCGTCGCGACGGTAAGCACAAGTCACATCGTGTGCGCCTTGACGTAATGAAGTACGGTTACAGTCCATCGCAGTATCACCACCGCCAAGAACAATCACTTTCTTACCATCTACGCTGATGTATTCGCTTGGGTCTTTTTCCCAACCTTGGCAACGATTTACATTAGCAATTAAGAAATCTAAAGCATCGTAAACGCCATCAAGGTCTTCGCCAGGGAAACCACCTTTCATGTAGGTATAAGTTCCCATACCCATAAATACGGCATCATATTCCGCAAGGAGTTGTTCAATCGTTACATCAACACCAATTTCAGTGTTTAAACGGAACTCAATGCCCATCCCCGTGAAAATTTCACGACGACGCTTCATCACATCTTTTTCCATTTTAAATTCTGGAATACCAAATGTGAGAAGACCACCGATTTCAGGACGTTTATCAAATACAACTGGTTTCACACCACCACGCGCAAGGATGTCTGCACAACCTAAGCCCGCAGGACCCGCACCAATAATTGCAACTTTTTTATCAGTCCATTTGACGCCAGACATATCTGGACGCCAGCCTAAAGCAAACGCGGTGTCATTAATGTATTTTTCTGCATTACCAATGGTCACTGCACCAAAACCATCATTTAAGGTACATGCACCTTCACACAAACGGTCTTGCGGACAAACACGACCACATACCTCTGGCAAGGTATTAGTTTGATGGCAAAGCTCAGCCGCTTGGAAAATTTGACCTTCCGCAATCAACTTTAACCAGTTTGGAATGTAGTTATGTACTGGACATTTCCACTCACAATACGGGTTACCACAACCTAAACAACGGTGGGTCTGATTCGCAGCCACTTCCGCAGTAAACGGTTTATAAATTTCCACAAACTCTGCTTTGCGGACAGTAATATCTTTTTTCTCTGGATCTTGGCGTGCTACATCCAGAAATTGAAAGTCATTATTGAGGCGTTCTGCCATGTCTCTCTCCGTGGGTAGGCGCAGCGATGTCCTTCACCTCTGCACCTGCCTATGTCTTTGCAGTCGTGGAATTATTGTGGATCAGCTTGGGTTGTTTTCAAAAGCGATTGCAAATTAGCAGCTTTTGGTTTTACAAGCCAGAACTTACGACTATAGAAGTCGAACTCATTACGGATTTTGTACGCCCAAGCACTTCCTGTTTCTTGAATATGTTCATCAAGAATACGAAGGAGGTTTTCTTTATGATCTTCCATCGCCTCTGTAGAGATACGATTGAGGTCAATCAGTTCATGGTTGTAGTAGTCAACAAAGTCATTATCAAGGTCAAGTACATAAGCAAAACCACCCGTCATACCTGCACCGAAGTTATGACCCACTTTACCAAGTACTGTCACTACACCACCTGTCATATATTCACAACAGTGATCGCCTGCACCTTCAATTACAGCAAATGCACCTGAGTTACGAACTGCGAAACGCTCGCCTGCTGTACCTGCCGCAAAAACTTTACCGCCAGTCGCACCATACAAACAGGTGTTACCAATAATTGCAGTATTTTGCGTTTGGAAAGGCGAACCTTTAGGTGGGAAGATCGATACGCGACCACCCGCCATACCTTTACCAACGTAATCGTTGGCATCACCTTCAAGTTTGATATGCAAACCACCTGCATTCCAAACACCTAGTGACTGACCAGCAGTACCCACAAGATTCATCACCACTGGGCTATTTTCCATACCCAAGTTGCTATAACGACGTGCGATTTCACCTGAAATACGTGCACCAATCGAACGGTCACAGTTACCTACAGTGAAGTTAAACGAACCACCTGTACCTGCTTCAATTGCTGGTAACATTTCAGCCACCATTTTCTCAGCTAAAACACCTTTATCAAATGGTGCATTGCCTTGAACTTGGCAATACTGCGCCTTACCTTCAGCAGATGGATGTGAAGTTAATAGAGCACTTAGATCAAGATGCGCATGCTTTTCAGTTTCACCCGGTAAAACCTCAAGCAAATCAACACGACCAATCAAGTCTTTCAGTGATGAAACACCAAGCGCAGCTAACCATTCACGAGTTTCTTCAGCAATAAATTTGAAGAAATTGATCAGCATTTCTGGCTCGCCAATATAATGCTCTTGACGTAAATGATCTTGTTGTGTCGCAACACCTGTTGCACAGTTGTTTAAGTGACAGATACGGAGGTATTTACAACCAAGTGCAATCATTGGGGTAGAACCAAAACCAAAGCTTTCCGCACCTAAAATTGCAGCTTTAATGACATCTAGACCTGTTTTTAAACCACCATCAGTTTGAACACGAACTTTGCCACGTAAATCATTTACACGAAGGGCTTGATGCGCTTCACTCAAACCTAATTCCCATGGTGAACCCGCATGGTGAATCGATGACAGCGGAGATGCCGCTGTACCACCGTCATAACCTGAAATGGTAATGAAGTCTGCATACGCTTTTGCTACACCAGCAGCAATTGTTCCCACACCTGGCTCAGATACTAATTTTACTGAAACCATTGCTTGAGGATTGACTTGTTTCAAGTCAAAGATCAATTGTGACAAATCTTCAATTGAGTAAATGTCATGATGTGGAGGCGGAGAAATCAAAGTCACACCCGGTACTGAGTAACGTAAACGTGCAATTAAGCCATTCACTTTACCACCTGGTAACTGACCACCTTCACCTGGTTTTGCACCCTGCGCTACTTTAATTTGTAGAACTTCAGCAGACGTTAAATATGCTGGAGTTACACCAAAGCGACCTGATGCAATTTGCTTGATTTTTGAGTTACGAATCGTACCGTAACGTGAAGGATCTTCACCACCTTCACCTGAGTTTGAACGACCACCAATCGTATTCATTGCAATTGCAATTGCTTCGTGTGCTTCAGGTGATAATGCACCTAAAGACATTCCCGCAGAGTCAAAACGCGGTAGAATTTCTTCAATCGTTTCAACTTGATCTAATGCAATTGAATCAGTTGTTTTTAACTTGAATAAGTCACGAATCGTAGCAACTGGACGGTTGTTCACCAGCTCAGCATATTCTTTAAAGTCTTGGTATTGACCTGAACGAACTGCCTTATGCAATGAATTAATCACATCAGGGTTGAACGCATGGTATTCTTTACCGAATACGAATTTAAGCAAACCGCCTTGGTCAATTGCTTTACGGTTTTGCCATGCAGTTGTTGCTAATTTTTTCTGGTCATTCTCTAAGTCTACAAATGTTGCACCTTGAATACGGCTTGGTACGCCAAGGAAACATTTATCAACAACTTCAGACGACAAACCAACTGCTTCAAACAACTGACCACCACGATACGAAGCAACTGTCGAGATTCCCATTTTAGAAAGTACTTTTAATAAGCCTTTCTCAATCCCTTTACGGAAGTTTGCTTGTGCATAAATTGGGTCACCCAATAATTCACCTTTCGCAACCAAATCATTGATCACATCATAAGCTAAATATGGGTAAATTGCTGTTGCACCAAAACCAAGCAATACCGCGAATTGATGTGGATCACGTGCAAAACCAGTTTCTACCAAAATATTTGCATCAGTACGTAAACCAACTTGAATCAAGTAGTGATGTACTGCACCTGTTACCAATGCTGAGTTTGCAGGTAAGAAACCTTCGCGAATGTTTTTATCTGTCAAAACAAGTAAAGTTTTGCCATCACGGATAGCTTGCGCTGCTTCTTCACAAATACGTGCAACTGCGGCTTGTAAACCTTCAGCCTCTGGATAGTTTAGATTGATATCAGCAACTGCATAACCCGCACGTTCTTTTTCAACATCACGAAGCTGCTGCATTTTCGAATGTGACAATACAGGGCTTGAAATAATAATGCGGTCTGCATGTTCAGAACCTTGTTCAAACACGTTTTGTTCACGGCCCAAACATGTTTCCAATGACATCACAATCGATTCACGTAATGGATCAATGGGTGGGTTCGTTACTTGCGCAAACTGCTGACGGAAATAATCCGTTACATGGCGAACTTGACGAGATAACACAGCCATTGGCGTATCATCACCCATTGAACCAACAGCTTCCTGACCACTTTCTGCGATTGGACGCAAAATTTGATCACGCTCTTCAAATGTCACCATAAACATTTTTTGAGCCGCTTTTAATGCGTCGCCAGTTAAACCTTGATCACTCAATTGTTCTTCAAGCTGAGGATCAGCTTTCAAACGAATTGCATGGTCACGTAACCACTCACGATATGGGCGCATATTTTTAAGATGGTTACTGACATCTTTTGTATCAAGCACTTTACCAGTCAAAGTATCAACAACTAAGATCTGACCTGGACCAACACGACCTTTCGATACAACATCTTCTGGTTCATAACCCCACACACCAATCTCAGATGCAAGGGTGATATAATCATTTTTCGTGATGACCCAACGTGCTGGACGCAAACCATTACGATCAAGCATACAGATTGCATGACGACCATCTTGAATCACGAGACCCGCTGGGCCATCCCAAGCTTCCATATGCTTCGAGTTAAATTCATAGAATGCACGTAAGTCAGCATCTAAAGTTTCAACGTTTTGCCATGCTGGTGGAACAAGCATACGAAGTGCACGGAATAAATCCATTCCACCACCAACAAGAATTTCAAGCATGTTGTCTAGGCTTGATGAATCCGAACCAGTACGGTTTACAATCGGATTTAACTCAGTTAAACCTGGTAGCAATGGGTTTTCAAATTTTGGTGTACGTGCCAAAGCCCAGTTACGGTTTGCTGTAATGGTGTTAATTTCACCATTATGCGCAAGATAACGGAATGGCTGAGCCAATGGCCAACGCGGTAATGTGTTGGTTGAAAAGCGTTGATGGAATACAACAATATGCGATTTTAGGCGTTCATCAGCTAAGTCTGTATAGAAGTCAGCAATCGCTGCTGGCATCATTAAACCCTTGTATGTGATAACAGTCGTTGCAAGTGTTGTCACATAGAATAATGGATCATTTTGTAATTGTTGCTCTGCACGGCGGCGTGCTAAGAATAACTTACGGTTAAACTCAACCTCAGTTAGGCCCATTGGGCAGTTAACCAAAATTTGTTCAAATGCTGGGAGTGATTGTAATGCAATTTCACCTAAAGCATCATTATTTGTTGGTACAACACGCCATGCCGCAACCGTTAAACCTTCAGCAGCAATTTCTTTATTTAAAATGTTTTTTGCATTTTGAGCTAAAGCAGGGTCAATATTCAGAAATACTGTACCAGCAGCAAAAATCTCAGTTAGGTTCGTTCCTAATTTCTGAGCTTCTTCACGGAAAAACTGTTTTGGCATCGCCAATAACAATCCGCACCCATCTCCTGTTTTACCATCCGCGGCAATACCACCACGGTGCGTCATGCAACTTAAACTGTGAATCGCAGTTTCGACCAGATGATGGCTTGATTCACCCTTCATATGGGCAATCAGACCAAAACCACAGTTATCCTTAAACTCATCAGGCTGATATAAACCTTGAGCGGGAGCTACAGTATTAGGCGATGGCATGTGCATAGCGTACCCTTCTTTCAACATGGCTCTTTCGAGCAACAAACAATCAATTCATTTTCTGCGATATTGCCGATCAACTCATATAAAGTTCAATGCTTCGCGAAAACATTTTTACTGGCGGATTTGCAAATATACGCCTTTCTTTGACAAGAAGCAGCGTAATCCAACAGATAAAGTGTTTTCAGTTATTACACCTTAATAGATGTTTGTAAAGCACAAAAACTTTCCATTTCACCAAATTAATGAATCGTTTAGTGTAAAAAAGAGCAATGAGCAGATAAATTAGCACCACAAGAAAGCAAAGAATATGCCAACTAATCATAAATTTACTAAATCATTAAAAAAACTAAAATAACTTCAAATTATAATTGGGGAAATGTTTACCGTTAAATATTAAAACGCACCAAATAATACCAACATGCTTTAAAAAAGAACTATTTATGCACCAAATTATAGCAATATCAATTCAATGGAACACCTTCCATCCTCTTCACAGAATCGGAATTTTCTTCTAATTTTTCTACTCTTTGCACTGTAGACTGACTCTGCTTAACATTAACAACATTACCTTGAGCATCACGCTGCGTCACTGTTGTTTGAGTCACTGTACTTGGATCAACTGCCATTTGCTCAGAATTCCCTCCAAGCGCAGTTTTTGATGGCGTCGCCACTCCCATTAACAAAGTCTCATCTACCTTTGGAAGAGCAGCAGGTTTTAATTGAACTTCATAGAGCTGATTGGCTGCGGTTTTTAGCTCATCCGAACCCAAATCATTCACAAATTCAGTATATACTGATAATTGTTGGGCTTTTGGCTTAACTGATTTAGGAAGTGTCAAATTCAATTGAGAAAATTGACGATTTGCTTCTTCCATATTAGGGAACACACCATAAACTACAACATATTGTTCCGCCCGATCTTGCCCACTTAAACGAAAATAAATAAATTTCTTTCTGTCAGCACGACTCAACAAAAAGTTTTTTACAATCGCCTCATCTGAACTACGGAAAATTTCCACAATCCATTGCTGTTGGTTTTCCTTAACAAATTTAGTTCCACGGAACTCTGACGCATGCTCATTAGACACCACAACCCTCGTGGTTAAATCTAAAGGTTTCACCTCATTAGAAAGTGCGCCTAAATGTGCTGTTGCAGCAACTTTTTCAGGTTGAATCTGCACTTCAGTTGTAGGTGGTTGATCCACTTCAATGAGAGCATCACTATCTGTAATCGCCCAAAAGATCAATGCAGCAACCAAACACACAATTGCGAGTGTAAGCCAACTGTACTGTTGAATGTTTTGCCAAATTGATCTAGAAATGGGCATGCTTTTCTCAATATATTCATTATGCTGATTGATTTGCAAGAATCGCTTGCTTCATCAAATCAACATCAAAATCTTTAGTAATCACGGCTTGTCCTAACTTTCTAAGTAAAACCAAACGTAACTGACCATTTAGGACTTTTTTATCATGTGACATATAAGCCAAAAATTCATCGAGTGGAATTTCAGGACATGATATCGGTAAATTGGCGCGTTGGATAATTCTTTTTGTACGCTCAAGGTCTCCAGTAGAAATCCAGCCTAAGCGGTATGAAAGATCCGCTGCCATGACCATTCCTGTAGCAACAGCCTCACCATGTAACCACACCCCATAGCCCAAATAAGATTCAATTGCGTGACCAAAAGTATGCCCCAAGTTTAATAAAGCACGTTCACCTTGTTCTTTTTCATCATTTGCGACAATCCTAGCTTTATGTGCACATGAACGATAAACCGCTTCTGCCAATAAAGTCGCATCACGAGCAACCAACGCATCCATGTTCTGCTCTAACCAAACCAAAAAATCCACATCACCCAATAATGCGTATTTAATCACTTCAGCTAAACCTGCTGAAAGCTCACGATCCGGTAAAGTATCTAATTGTGCCATATCTGCGAGCACAACTTGGGGCTGTTGAAAAGCGCCCAACATATTCTTACCCAAAGGATGGTTAATGCCTGTTTTTCCACCAACACTTGAATCCACTTGAGACAATAATGTTGTTGGCACTTGGATAAAATTCACCCCACGCTGGAAACATGCCGATGCAAATCCCGCCATATCACCAATGACACCACCACCTAAAGCAAGCACCGTACAATCACGATTAAATCCTGCTTCCAACAGTGCATCAAAAATTAAATTCAAATGTTGAATATCTTTAAATTGCTCACCATCAGGTAAAATACATTGTGCAACTTGTTTATCTAACTGCACTAAGGCATCAACATAATGTTGCAAATACAAAGGAGCAACTGTTGTATTGGAAACCAGCATAACTTGTCGCCCATAAACATATGGCTCAAGTAATATTTTCGGATTTAAATGACTTCCAATAAAAATAGGGTAGCGACGATCACCCAATTCAACATGTAACGTTTGCATAAAACTAGACCAGATAAAAGAATCAGTTGATTTGTTGGGATAAAATAAGGTGCAGAATTTTTTGCGCAAGATCGCGTGCAGCACCCTGATTGGTTTCGACAATAAAGTGAGCAATCTCTCGATATAAAGGGTCTCGTACTGTTAACAAATCCCTTAATTTCTGTTCAGGGTTATCGACTTGCAGTAATGGGCGATTCTTATCGCGATAAGTTCGCTGTAGTTGAAGTTCTACAGGAGTATAAAGATAAACAACGATACCTCGTTGTTTTAAAAATTTTCGATTTTCTAACTGGGTTACAGCACCGCCACCTGTTGCGACAACAAGTGAAGAACGTGCAGTCAATTCATTCAATACATTGGTTTCACGCGAGCGAAAGCCTATTTCACCCTCTTTTTCGAAAATCCAAGGGATTGTAGCACCTGTTTTACGTTCGATTTCATGATCACTATCAATAAACTCACGTCCCAACAATTCTGCTAAATGCCGACCAACTGTTGTTTTACCCGCCCCCATTGGCCCTACCAAATAAACATTTGGTAGGGTTTCAAACGCTTTGCTTGGCAACGCGCCACCTATATTAATTGCAATTATTCAAAATATATTAATGATTTCTAGTCAAAGTGTCATTAACAATTCTTGGTGTCACAAAAATAAGCAGTTCACGTTTTTTATCTGTTTTTAAATCTCGACGGAATAATTGCCCAATATATGGCAAATCCCCAAGGAAAGGCACTTTCGTCTGATTAGTAAGGTTCTCTTGTTCAAATATCCCCCCCAACACAACCGTTTCACCATTATCAACCAATACATTGGTATCAATCGAGTTTTTATTAATAGTTAACTGCCCAGTTGGTGTTGGTGTACTCGGCGAATCCTTTGTAATATTCAACTTCATCATCACTTTGCCTTCTGGTGTGATACTTGGTGTCACATCCAAACTCAAAGTCGCATTAATAAATTCGGTTTTTGGTACTGCATTTGCACCACTACCTGTTGAAGATGAATAGGGAATTTGGGTACCTGATTCAATTTTGGCAGC
Organism: Acinetobacter sp. ANC 4805; assembly: GCF_022549495.1. Taxonomy (GTDB): domain Bacteria; phylum Pseudomonadota; class Gammaproteobacteria; order Pseudomonadales; family Moraxellaceae; genus Acinetobacter. Next base: position 268,519 of record NZ_JAKZGD010000001.1, on the reverse strand, counting down.
TTGCTTATCTGCGGTCATGACTTTTGGAGTTGAAATGACTTCGCCATAGCCATCAGCCTGAACTGCTGACAACTCTAAATCCAACATAAAATCAGACAGACTAATTAAACCAAATGCAATACGACTTGCACCAGGTGTTACTGCACCTAAATCAACGTTTAAATTATCTGGGCGTTCGATTTCATATTTCCAACCACCTGTATCACTATCCTTTTCAGGTTTTTTTAAATTCCATAGCGTGGTATCACTACCACCTACCAATAGATCATTATTACTGGTGATACCTTGTGACAAGATACCCCATTTAACCCCCATTTCTTTGGTAAAATCGGTACTCGCACTGACAATACGCGCTTCGATCATCACTTGTTTTACCGAAACATCCAGTAAATCAATCAATTTCCGAACTTTATCAATATTAAGTGCAGTGTCATTCACAATTAAAGTATTGGTACGCGTATCTGCTACCGCACTACCACGAGAACTTAATAAGCTTTCCAAAGCCAATGAATCAGAGTTAGATGTTCTATTTGATGTCGCACCTTTACCATCACGAGACTCCTCAATCAATTTCAGAACATCTGCAGCTTTTGCATAACTTAATTTGATATATTCTGTTTGAATTGGTGCAAGCTTAATACTTTGCGCAATCGCTTTAGCTTCTTCTTCTTCAGACTTAATCAATTCTGTAACGGGAGCAATCCAAATCACATTACCATTACGACGCTTATCTAAATTTTTTGTTTTAAGCACAATATCTAAAGCCTGATCCCAAGGCACATCCTTTAATCTTAAAGTAATGTTACCTTGCACTGTATCAGCAGCCACCATGTTAATGCTCGTGAAATCAGCCAACAACTGTAAAACTCGACGCACCTCGATATCTTGGAAATCTAGAGATATCTTATTTCCTGTATAAACTTGAGATTTTGCTTTTGCTGGTGACTTATCATCAGGTCGTTTAAGGCTAATGGTTAACTTATTCTCCGCCTGATAAGCCATGTATTCATAGCTTCCTGCAGATTGAATCGTAATAACACCATTCCCTTTATCATTATAAGCATCAACACTTGCAACAGGAGTTGCAAAATCATTGGTATTTAAACGACGAGCCAAATGGGTAGGAATTTTATTCCCCATTGTACGAATAACAATTTTACTGCCTTGCTGTTGTACATCTACAGGTGTATTACTTCCCAACAAGTCGACAACGACGAGTCCTTCACCCTGTGCACCTCGTTGGAAACCAATATTGGAAACACCTTGTTGTGGCTGTCGAGCAACCGCAGCATTTTTTGAATTATTTACAGGCTGAGCAGCATTAATTTTAAGAACAAAAGTATTTCCTTCAACACGTGTCGTGAAAGCTCCTGCTTCTTTTAAATTAACCACAAGACGAGAACGCTGATCATCAGCTGCAATATCAATTGATGCAGCTTCATTGGTCGATACCGGAATTGATGTTTGCTTTAAACCTTGTTGTGTTTTATCAAAATCCAAAATTAATCGCGAAGGCTGCTCTAATTGATAAGCTTGCGGTTGTGGCGGTAAACCATTAAACATCACACGAATTTCTGTACCTTGGTCGGCTAGACTCATCGGAACAATATTCGTCATACTCACCTGTGCAGACGCAACTTGCATAATTGCAATCGCCACAGCACCCATAGAAAATTGACGGAATGCACGGTTCATGGTCTTCGCTTCCCCAAATAAAGAATCTTTAAACTGTTTTTTCATTGTTATTCCCTTAATCTTACGATGCCGGCCCAATTAAAACGAGCGTACGTGGTCTTTCCACATAACCTTCTCGCCCATCTGGCACAATCTCTACTAAATCAATTTGTGTTGGATTAATCTTTACGATGCGTCCTTGGTTCATACCCAAGTAACTACCAACCTGTACACGCTCAATCTGCCCATCTGGAGTCTGAATCAAAGCAATAGTTTCATTCGCCTTACCACGCATGCTTCCTTTCATATTCAAGGACTCTAAAGCATAACTTTCCAAAGGCTGAGATTGACGATTGAAGTTCGGATAAACTCGCTTGCCTGCCATAATTTGAAGTTCTGCAGCTAGCGAACTTGGCATAAAAGGACTCTTTAACTGATGTGCTGCATAGTTAAATAATGGTACAGGTGTAAATATTGGTGCAGGCTCAATCGACAATGGAGGTTGATTACGAATTTCTGCCATTTGCTGATTGACCGCATCAATACGAGAATCACATCCGACCAAACCAATACCGAGCAATAAACCACATAGCATTTTATAATTATTCATTAGTGCTGACTCCCTTGGGCTGCTGGAGTTGTATTTGTAGCTGGCTGAGCACTAGGCACTGCACCCGTCTCAGCTTGTTCTTCAGGACTAATATAGCGATAGGTTTTTGCTTTGATTGAATAATTAACCACAGGAATATCGGATGCCTTTGATGAATCAGCTCTTGTTACATCAACAACAAAATCATGTAAGGTTACGATACGAGGCAATGCAGCAATTCCTGTTACAAAAGCACCAAAAGCATGATAATCACCTGTTGCTTCCATACTAATTGGTTGCTCAATAAAGAACTCTTGTTTTACCTCATCCTCTAATTTGATATTTTTAAACTTCAGTCCTGAATTTACACCAGTTAAGTTAATATCTTCAACCAAACTCGGAATCTCAGTTTCTTTGGGTAACTGCTCTAATTGCTGATTAAAATTCGCTTCCATTTCTTGCAATTGAGCTTGATACTGCTGCAGATTTCGCAACTTAGAATCTTTTTCTTTAAATTCATTTAACAAACTTTGTTCTTGTGCTTGGGCATTCGCAATATTATCAAGTTGCTTTTTGATGACAACAAAATAGCCCAAAGCCACAACTGCCAAGAAAACAAAAAACCAGCAAGTAATTTTTACAGAAAGAGACCATCCACCATAGTTATTCATATCCAGCGTATTAAATTGCTGGAAGAATTGTTCTAGCGTCATTTTCTTCTTTTTAACAACAATGGCATCTTGGTTTAAATCATCTGATTTTTCTAAGTTCATTTTGTCACCCCCGCTGTCCCTGATGCTGGAGCTTCTAAAGTTGGGTCAGCTTCAGTTGTTGTCCCTATTTCACCTAAATCTACAGTTACAAGAAAACTTCCATAGTTTTCTTCAACTCGAGGAATTAAAGAACTTGCTGCTTTATCTTTTTTATCATCGGTTGCCAAGAAAGAATTCATAAAGGCATTACGATACCAAGGAGATGCTTCCAAGTTACGTAATAATTCAGCAACTGTATTAGGACTTTCAGCCTTGCCCTCAATCGTAAATTTATCACCCGTTCGTGTAAATTTAGTCAAATACATTGTTGGAGGTGTAACACGTACCAATTCATCAACCAAACGTACAGTAACTGGTCGCTGTCCTTGCAATCCTTGAATGAGCTTCATACGTTCAATAATCGCATTACGCTGCTCTTGCAAACCATCCAATGATTTAAGCTGAGTATCTAAATTTTGATTTGTACTAATAATGAGTTGATTCGCTTGTTCTTGATCATTTAATTTTTGATCAAAATACATCCACCCAGAAAAAACCGATACTACACCTAATGCTGCTACCCCAGCACAAAATGCAACGAATTGCTTCTTTTTTTGTTCTCTTAGCTCATCACGCCAAGGGAGTAAATTAATCTTTGCCATTAATCAAAACTCCTCAATGCTAAACCACATGCAACCATCAATGAGGAAGCATCATTTTCAATTTTTTTAATATCAATTTGCGGAGAAAAGCCCATTTGTAAGAATGGATTGGCAATTGTGACGCGATAGCCTAGTTTTTGTTGTAGTAACTTGGCTAAACCAGGAATATTGGCATTACCACCCGCCAATAAAATATGGTCAATCTCATTAAACTGTGATGATGAGAAGAAAAATTGCAGTGAACGTGCAGCTTGTTGCACAACTGCATCTAAAAATGGCTCAAGCACTTCTGTATCATAGTCATCTGGAAGTGTTCTTTCTTTTTTCGCGCGCCCAGCTTCTTCGAAAGACAATCCATAGCGACTTTGTACATCCTGAGTCAGCTGTCGACCACCAAACACCTGCTCACGTGTATAGATAATTTTCCCTTTCTGCATCACAGATAAGGTGGTCATAGTATGACCAATATCTAAGATACCAACTGTATTTGCGCCCATTGGCAAAGTATCCGCAAATACACTGAAAGCGCGTTCAATTGCATAGCTTTCTACATCAGCAATTTTTGCAGACAAATTGGCAAGCTCTAATACTTCCACACGCGTATCAACATTTTCTGTACGTGTTGCGACTAAAAGTATATTTGCTCGATTTGGGTTCGCTAATTTGTCAGACAAAACCTCAAAATCAAGACTCACCTCATCTAATGGGAACGGAATGTATTGCTCAGCGTCCATACGAATTTGAACTTCTCGTTCTTCTGCTGTCATATCCGCATCCATTTCAATGATTTTATTAATCACCATTGAAGTCGGCACAGCAATTGCTACATTTATTGTATGCGGATTCGCAAGGTTGACGACTCTTTCAAGCGCATCACCCACTGCTTCTGGATTTAGAATGCTTTTTTCTACGACACTGTTTTCAGGCAGCGGCATCACAGCATAGCTTTCAACCCAATATCTACCGTTCTTTACAGAGAGCTCCAATAACTTAACAGTTGTCGAACTAATATCGACCCCTACTAACCCCTTATTTGGTTTACGATATAACCTGAGCACAGTACATTCCTATTTATTTTTTTATCCCCAAAAATACAACTCACTAATTTGCTTTGGTCTTTAATTGATACGGATACAATATCTCATCTAACAATCCGTATGGCTAAAGGATATACTGACCATAATTAGTTTGCCATTCGCTCTTATTAAAACTTACTTATTATGAAAAAGCTATCCAGTTCTGGTATTGTTCGCCCCTTTTTTTTAATCCTTATTATTATATTAGTCTCACTTCCAATGGGATTTTATGGCATGTATCTCTATCTAGCACCCTCTTTGCCAGATATGAGCTCATTAAAAAAGGCGCCTTTATTAAAACCATTACAGGTATACACAGCAGATAATAAGCTCATTGCAGAGTATGGTGGCAAACTTTCAATTCCTGTGAAATATGAGCAAATCCCACCAACATTTATTCATGCTTTTTTAGCAGCAGAAGACTCTTCATTTTTTGAGCATAATGGTATTAGTTTCAAAGGATTAGGGCGTGCGATAACAGAGTCTGTTACGGGTTCAGATGTTCAAACTGGCGGCTCAACCATTACTATGCAAGTCGCAAAAAACTACTATTTAAGTCCTGAGCGAACACTCAAACGCAAACTTACTGAAATTTTTCTTGCTCGAAAAATTGAACAAAATCTAACCAAGCAAGAGATTTTAAGCTCCTATGTGAATAAAATCTTTTTAGGAAAAAATGCGTATGGCATCGCAGCAGCCGCACAAATCTATTACAACAAAAATATCAGTGAACTGACGACTGCACAAATGGCAATGATTGCAGGCTTACCCAAAGCTCCATCAAAATACAATCCTGTGGTGAATCCTGAGCGTGCGCTGGAACGTCGAAACTGGATTTTAGGTCGGATGTTACAACTTGGGTATATCAATCAAAATCAATACCAGAAAGCGGTAGCAGAGCCAATCAATTTAAATATGATTGACCGCTCAGTAAGTAATGTTTTCCCTTACATTGGTGAAATGGTTCGCTCAGAACTGATTGAAAATTTTGGTGAACAAGCAATTGATTCAGGCTATAAAGTCTATACAACCATTGATAGCGATCGCCAACGCTATGCTGAACAATCTGTTCAAGATGGTCTAGAAGCATACGATCGCCGTCATGGTTGGCGTGGTCCAGAAGCACATGACAAGCCCCTAGATCAATTTGTCCCATATGCCAATACTTATCCAGCTCAAGTGATAAAAGTTAATAATAATTCTTTTGATGCCTTGATGCAGGATGGCTCGACAGTCACCGTAAACTGGGCTGGAATGTCATGGGTTCGCCCTTACCGCAATGCCAATAGTGTTGGTGGAGCAGTATCTAATGCTTCACAAATCGTAGAAGTTAAAGATATTATTCGGTTGCGTCCAAATGAAAATAAAACCGTTTGGTCTTTGGTTCAAGTTCCCAAAGTTCAAGGTCAATTGATTGCTTTAAATCCAAATGATGGGTCAATAGAAGCAGTTGTCGGCGGTTATAGTTTCTATCAATCCAAATTTAACCGTGCTTTACAAGGCTGGAGACAGCCTGGTTCAACCATTAAACCCTTTGTCTATGCACTTGCACTTGAACGTGGCATGACCCCCTACAGTATGGTCAATGATAGCCCGATCACAATTGGAAAATGGTCACCAAGAAATGCTGATGGCCGTTACTTGGGTATGATTCCCTTACGTCGTGCATTATATCTATCCCGAAATACTGTATCTGTACGTTTATTACAAAATGTAGGCATTGAACGCACACGCCAACTCTTTATGGACTTTGGTTTAGAAGAAGATCAGATTCCACGCAACTACACCATTGCCTTAGGAACACCTCAAGTCCTTCCAGTGCAGATGGCAACAGGTTATGCAACTTTCGCAAATGGGGGATATCGCATTCAACCTCATTTTATTAAACGAATTGAAGATGCATCAGGCAAAGTTATTTATGAAGCTAATCCAGAATATGCATGTATTCCATGTATTAGCGATCCAAATGCCTATGCAGCATCAGATGAACCGAAAGAAGACGCTGTAAATGACATCACTAATCAAGCTTTAGATGAGACAATTGCTGCTTCTGAGACAGCAGCAACCGATACACCAACAGCAGGCACAACAAATAGTAATTATCGCCAAGCCCAACGCATTTTAAAATCTAGTTCAGCTTATGATATGGCAAACATTTTACGCGATGTGATTCAGCATGGTACTGGACGTGCAGCACTTAAAATTGGTCGTGATGATTTAGGTGGTAAAACAGGAACAACCAATGATGCAAAAGATGCATGGTTTGCTGGTTTTAACGGCAAATTAGTTGCAATTACTTGGGTTGGTTTTGATCAACCTCGCACACTAGGTCGTCGTGAGTATGGTGGGGTTGCTGCTTTACCAATTTGGACAAATTTCATGGCAAATTCGCTTAAGGATACACCATCGGCTTGGGTTCGCTTAGATAAGGATGCCAAAGATCCAATCTCTTTTGACAAACTAGCAATTGAACAAAAAGAAGGACAAAAAGAATATCGTGCTTCACCACCTTTAGCACGTCCACTTTATCGCCCTGCCCCGACAACGCCGACTCGGTCTATACAGACTGACTTTTCTGATTTACCTGAAACTGGTTCACCGGATGAAGAACAAATTATCATTCCAGCGAAGAAACAACCTCCAGCAATGGGGGCTACGCCATCTCAAAGAGAACATGATGGTATCGAAAATCTAATTAATGATATTCAATAATATAAAAAGAAAGAGGCCATCAAATTGATGGCTTCTTTCTTTTTTGGAACACATAAATTTGAAAAGCAGCCGTGGCCAAAAATTGCTGCTCTTGCTCTAAAGCCATTCTTCTCTCAGGATTCGCTTTATATGCATAAGGCGTCATAGCAATCAAATTTTTTAATGCGTGTTGATCCAACACCATTTGAGTTTCTACAACTTGTTGTTGCTTCAACTCAAATTGAGCATCTAGTTGCTGCACAAATTTCTGCGGTTCGTGCAAATTCACTTGTTCAAATAACGCTTCACGCAACGCATAAAGATGTCTTGGCGCAGGTGTTACCACAATCAAATGTCCATCATCCCGAAGTACTCGTATGATTTCATCCTGTGGAATTGGACTAAATAAACTGCTGCACACATCAATTGAATGATCTTGTACGGGTAATGTCGCGCCTGTTCCGACGACCCATGTCACTTTTGAATTAAGTTTAGCAGCTCTTTGCACAGCAGCTTTAGCAATATCAACACCGATACAATCTTGAGTCTGCGCTTGCATGGCATGGGTATAATATCCCTCACCACAACCAATATCCAAAACAGCTTTCGGTTTTAATTGCTGCAATAACTCAACGACTGCAAGTTGTAGCGGTTGATAAGCGCCCGTTTGCAAAAACTCACGACGAGCCAATACAGACTCAGCGGTATCCCCTGGCGTTTTACTGTGTTTATGCTGCACCACATGCAAATTAACATAGCCTTGCTTGGCAACATCATAATGATGACCTTTTTCACAATGCCAAGAGTTTGCAACCAAATTCAATGATTGGCGACAAACAGGGCACATCAACAAATTCATCCATTTTCTCCAAACATAAAAAAAGCTGGTGATCACCAGCTTCTTTTTGAATCATGGTTTAACGCAACTTTAAGGTCATTAAGCCTAACACAACAAGGAAAATGGTAATAATCCAAAAGCGAATAACGACTTGAGTTTCTTTCCAACCTTGTTTTTCATAATGATGATGTAAAGGTGCCATTAAGAACACACGTTTATTACGCATACGCAATGAACCGATTTGTAAAAATACAGAAACGGCTTCCATCACAAAGACACCGCCCATAATCGCAAATACAATTTCTTGGCGTACCATCACAGCAATTGTACCCAGCATTGCACCGAGTGCCAAAGCACCAACATCGCCCATGAATACTTGGGCAGGATGGGCATTATACCAAAGGAATGCCAGACCCGCGCCAACCATTGCGGAACACACCACAACCAATTCGGACGTATATTTTACATAGGAAATATGCAGATAATTGGCGAAACGAATATCACCCGACAAATAGGCAAACACCCCTAAACCTGCTGCAACCATGACAATTGGCATAATTGCCAAGCCATCTAAACCATCCGTCAGGTTGACTGCATTAGAAGCACCATTAATGACCAGATAAGTAAAACCAATAAATGCTAAACCAAACGGAACCGCTGAGAGTGGAATCGAGAGGTTTTTGAAGAATGGGATAAGCAAATCCAGCATGTTTGCCGTATTCACTGGATTATCCTGTTGTTTGGCAATTACATATAAGGCAATACCAGCACCTAATGATGCTACAGAAGTCCAAAAGAATTTTTTACGTGCAGGCAAACCAGCATTATCTTTATAACGGACTTTGATCCAGTCATCTGCCCAACCAACAGCACCAAAGACCACCATGACACCCAATACAATCCAGACGTAAGGATTTGATAAATCAGCCCACAATAAAGTACTAATACCGATGGAGAGCAGGATTAGGATCCCCCCCATGGTTGGCGTACCCATCTTTTTGGCATGATTTTCAGGAGCAAAAGAGCTCACCGCCTGACCATATTTTAAGGCTTGTAATTTACGGATCATCACTGGCCCTAAAACCAAGCCAATCGTCAAAGCAGTCAATACGCTTAATAAAGAGCGTAATGTTAAGTAGCGAACCACTTGGAAAGAGCTGTTATAGCCTGCCAATTGTTCAAATAACCATAACAACATTTAAATGTTCTCCATCAAATCAGCCATCAACGTTTCCATATGGGTATAACGAGAACCTTTAAATAGGAAACTCATGTACTGTGGTTGATGTGTCTCTACCAAACTAATCAAAAATGACAAAGCTTGTTCCTGATTCAGAAAAGCTTGTAATTTTTTACCGTACTGCGTACTTCTCGCACCTTCTTGTGTGGCAGGTGAAAATTCTCCCACTGCGACCACAAAATGAATCCCCTGCATCGAAACTAAATCTCGACCTAACAAATAATGCTGCTGTGCTGCTGTGCTGCCAAGCTCACCAATATCTCCAATCACCATCACTTTAATCCCTGCTTGTTGAGCAAGAACCTCCGCTGCGGCACGCATCGAAGTTGGATTGGCATTATAAGTATCATCAATAAATAAGTAATTTTGACGTTGAATAAAATTCAAACGTCCTTTAGCACCCTGTGCTTGCTCCAAGCCTTGTACAATATCATCAAGCGCAATGCCGATTGCCAGTGCAAATGCAGTTGCAGCAGCGGCATTTTGCACATTATGTGCACCTGCAAACGGGAGATCCACTGCACGTATGCCTTGTGGAGTATGTAAATTGAATTTTGCTGATTGAGGATGTAATTCAACCTCTGTCGCAAATACATCTCCACCCTGACCAAAACTCAGAATTGAATGAGCTTGGGCATTTTCACGAATGGTAACTGTAAAATCATCATCAGCGGGAACAACCGATATTCCGTCAGGCAAAATATGTGCATAAATCTCTGACTTGGCACGACAAATTCCTTCACGCCCACCAAACTCACCTAAATGTGCCGTACCAATATTCAGAATACCAGCCACATGTGGTTGAACCAGATGAGAAGTATAGTCAATTTCACCTTGATGACTCGCACCCAATTCCATCACAGCGTATTGATGCTCTGAACGCAATTCAAGCAACATCATAGGTACGCCTAAGTCGTTATTTAAATTACCACGCGTAATCAAGGTTGGCGCTAAACGAGATAAGATACTACCCAACATTTCTTTCGTCGTGGTTTTACCACTACTGCCTGTTAACGCAATCACTTTCAACTGCGGATTTTGTTGACGACGATAAGCACCGAGATGACCTAAAGCCAAACGTGTATCTTTGACAATCAGTTGTGCAATATCTGCATCAATCGGGCGCTCTACGATGGCAATTTGACAACCTTGGGTCGCCACTTGGGCGACAAAGTTATGTGCATCAAAACGCTCACCTTTTAAAGCAAGAAAAACGTCTCCAGCTTCAGCATGACGAGAGTCAGTCAAAATACGCTTGATTTCGCTTTGTGGAATTTTATGATTATGCCACTCACCTTGAGTCGCTTGTTGTAATTGCTCTGCTGTCCAAGGTTCTAGTGGAACGGTGCTGGTTGTTGAAGTATGCATACGCTTTATTTACCTTTTAACCTTATTGCGCAGGATAAGCTGAATCGACTGAATGGGCTTGTGCATTAATCGCAGACTGTACCTCGACCACATCATCAAACCAGTGACGAACGCCATCCACTTCTTGATAGTTTTCATGACCTTTGCCCGCAATCACCACAATATCGCCTGCTTGAGCTTGAGCAACCACAAACTTAATTGCTTCACGACGATCATGAATTTCATGTACGTTGTGTTCTGCAAAATCTATTCCCTGCTTCATATCAGCAAAAATCTGTTCAGGGTTCTCAGTTCGTGGATTGTCTGAGGTAAGAACCACAGGATTAGCATGATCAAGCGCAGCCTGAGTCATTAAAGGACGCTTACCACGATCGCGATCACCACCACAGCCAAATACAGCCCATAGTTGTCCAGTAACATGACGTTTTAACGTAGTTAATACTTGAATCAAGGCATCAGGGGTGTGGGCATAATCGACGACAAATAAACGATCCGCATCTTGAATGACTTGCATTCGCCCTGGAGCACCCTGAAGTTGAGGAACAAACTGCACTAAATCAACAAGGGAAAAGCCCGCATATTCTGCTGCAATCAAGCTTGCTAATAAATTCTCTACATTAAAATGCCCAAGCAATGGGCTTTGCACAGCAAAAGTACCTGTTGGACTAATCAATGTAAAACTTGCACCACTCAAGCGATATTGCAAATCAGCAATATGATAATCCGCTGTCGTTTGAGTCAAAGAATAAGTCAAAACTTTCGGTTTTGATGGATTCTCTTTCGCAGCAGTCAGCATCACGTTTGCATGTGCATCGTCGATGTTAATCACAACGACTTTTAAAGTAGTAAATTTAAATAATAGCGCCTTAGCTTCTGCATAAGCCTCTAAAGTACCGTGATAATCCAAATGATCACGACTTAAATTACTATAAACTGCAATTTCAAGATCGCAACCATTCAGACGACCTTGTTCCAGACCATGCGAACTGGCTTCTAGTGCGACAAAACTTGCCCCTTGTTTAGCATAGTCATGTAACGCTTGCTGTAATTGCAATGCATCCAAAGTGGTATGGGTCGATGGGGTTAATTTTGGCAAAATACCATTGCCCGTTGTTCCCATCACTGCACAGCCTGCCGCTTGTGAACTGACTAATTCTGCAATCAGACGTGAAATGGTGGTTTTTCCATTTGTACCCGTTACCGCAATACCACGTAATGGCTGTACAGGATCGACCGCTAGCAAATACTGCTTCTGCCATTCACCCATGAGATAACGCACTTCAGGACAAACCCACTCATTTGTGAGCCCCAAACTCGTTTCACTAATGACCGCCGATGCCCCTGCATTCAGCGCATTCTGTGCAAATTGACGTGTTTTTTCAGGTTGACTATAGCTACTTAAAGCAATAAAAATTTGCCCTACTGCAATCTTACGACTGTCCAAACAAAAGCCCTGAAAAGGCTGAGTAGGCCAAGCCGCATCGATGCTGATCGGATGTATCTGCTGAAAACTAATCGACATAATCTACCTACGGATTGGATTTTATAGAAGTATCAAGTGGCTTATCTAAAGGTACATTCAATAATCGTAGCGATTCTTGCATAATTCTCGCAAAAACGGGTGCTGCGACTAGACCACCGTAATAACGACCCTGTGGATTTTCAACTACAATAATCATCGCTAAACGAGGATCGCTTACTGGAGCAACCCCAGCAAATAAAGCACGATACTCATTACTCGAATAACCTTTACGATCCGCGCGTAATTTATGTGCCGTACCTGTCTTACCACCAACACGATAACCTGGAATATTTGCTTGTGTTGCTGTACCACCCGGCATCGTAACTTGTTCAAGCATCAGTAGCACTTGATCTGCAATTTTAGGGTCAAGTACTTGCTTGCCTTGGGGTGCCTGATCTAATTTTCGTAGACTTAATGGCATTTCCATACCATGATTTGCCAACATGGCATAACCTTGTGCGACTTGTAAAATTGTCGCATTCAAGCCATAACCATACGCCATCGTACCCAACTGAGATGGATTTAATTTCTCACCCGAATACAACAGACCCGCACTTTCACCGGGAAACTTCACATCTGAACGATGCCCAAAACCAACACGACGGAAGAAAGAAGGAATCGCATCTTTAGGTAACGATAGCGCGAGTTTGGCTGAACCAACGTTTGATGATTTAACAATAATCCCTGTCAGGGTCAATGCGCCATAATTATGCGTATCACGGATAGTATGCCATCCCAATTTCATTGAACCCGGCGAAGTATTGACGATGGTATTTGGAGTATATTTCCCACTTTCTAAAGCTGCAGCGACCGTAAATGGCTTCATGGTCGAACCAGGCTCAAACATATCAATTGCGCCACGGTTACGCATTGCATCTTTGTTGGCTAAACCATTTTTATCATTCGGGTTATACGATGGCCAACTGGTCATTGCCAAAATTTCGCCCGTTTTTACATCCACTGCAATTGCAGTGGCAGAACGTGCATTATTCGCGACACCTGCTGCAGTCAATTCACGATACATAATATATTGCAAACGTGAATCAATACTGAGTGTAACGTTTTCGCCTGATTCAACTTCTTTAACCACTTCAGAAACTTTAAGACGATTACCTTTTTTATCACGAATAATTTTTTGTTCACCGTCCACGCCAGAGAGCTGCTTATTCAGCTGCATTTCTAGACCTTCGACCCCAACACCTTCACTATTAGTCAAACCAATAATCTGTGCATTCGGTTGTGGTTGTGGATAGTAGCGCTTATAACTCTTCTCAGCATAAACCCCTTGAAAGTTTCGCTTGGTAATTAAATCAGCTTGCTGAGGCGGGATTTCCTTCTGCAATACCAAATAGCGCGAACGTGGACGAGCTTCCATTTGCTTTTTGAGATCTGCACGATCAACACCCACTGCATCTGCCAATTCATCTAAATTTAGATTCTTATCTGGCAACTGACGTTTGAGTTTACGGTTAGTTGGGTCTTTTTGTAGTTCTGCCGTAATGTCATCATACTGCTTTTTAGTCTCCCAATAATCTCTTGGGTCAATGACGATTTTCATAATCGGTGTACTAATCGCCAAAGGTACACCATGGCGATCACTAATCACGCCACGCATCGCCTCTAAGCGTTCGGTACGTAAAATATTGGCATTGGCTTTGTTCTGCAAAAAGTCTTTATTGACCACTTGCACATAAAAAGCGCGCGCGACCAAGATAATAAAGCAAAGGAGTACTGTTCCCCAAAGCAAATAAAATCGCCACATATCCAAAGCAAGTGTTGGTTTTTCCGAAATGGACTGCTGTTTTTTTCGTATTGGTTTGCTTCGCTTATCTGCCATACAGCATGCCTTATTTGTCTTGCTTTGAAGTCATAGGTAAAGAAATCACGACGGTTTGCGCCGCAGGCGGTGAAAACATGCGTAACTGTGTCACAGCACGAGAACCAATCTGTGCAGTCGCACCAAAGGTTTGTTGCTCAATCAATAAACGCCCCCATTCAGCATTTAAATCATCTTTTTCACGCATATATCCACTCAAATCACGATAATCATGACGATATTCAAATACTTGGAACACCACCATCATCGCACTAATGAAGACCAATGCAAGAAGCACAGCATACACCACAACTTTTTTCAGTCCCTTTTTGCTGCTAGATAAAACCTCATCATCATTTTTTTTATTCATTATCTGCCTTTTTGCTCTAAACGCTCTGCCACACGCAACCATGCACTACGTGAACGAGGATTTGCTTTTACTTCTGCTTCACTCGCACGAATACGAGACACTTTCTTTAAACGTCGCGTATCAACCTGTGCTTGAGGCATCCCCCAACCATGATCTTCCGCTAAAGTTGATTCTTTTTGGATAAACTGTTTAATCAAACGATCTTCCAAAGAGTGGAAGCTAATCACAGCCAACTGTCCTTGTACTTTCAACAATTCTACAGCTTGCGGTAAAAATGTTTCAATATCATCAAGCTCTTTATTAATTGCAATACGAATCGCTTGGAAAGTACGTGTTGCAGGGTGTTTGTGCTTTTCCCATTTCGGATGAGCAACTTTGACAATTTCTGCAAGTTGAGCAGTTGTCGTAATTTCACCTGCCAGTTTAATGGCCTTGGCAATACGACGGCTATAACGCTCTTCGCCATATTGGAAAATAATATTGGCTAATTTTTCTTCTTCAATTTTTAATAACCATTCAGCCGCAGTCAAACCTTGAGAATTATCCATACGCATGTCTAACGGGCCATCTTGCATAAAACTAAAACCACGTTCGGCTTGATCAAGCTGTGGCGATGACACGCCTAAATCCGCCATGATGCCATCGACTTCTGTGATCCCAATATTGGCTAATTCAGCTTGAAGATCAGCAAAACTGGCATGGATAATTTTAAATCGTGAATCTTCTTGTTCTAATTGTGCTGCGACTGCAAGTGCTTGCGGATCTTTATCAAAGGCGTAAACACGCGCATTTTGATCCAACTTTGAAAGTAAGAGCTTAGTATGCCCTCCTCGACCAAAAGTTGCATCGACAAAAACACCAGTATCGCGACCTGCCAATACGCCATCAACGGTTTCATGAAGTAAGACAGAAATATGCGACATAAGAATGGGATCAACAGCTGAAAATGTAACTGCACATTATCACCTTGTTTTATGCCAGCACCAAACGACTTTTTGTAGAGAATTCTTAACTTTTCATAGATAAAACCGTTTTCTTATCATTTTTTATGCAACAAAAAAGCAAATACCTTCTGTATTTGCTTTTCGATATGCAACTTGAAATTTCATGACCGATCTATTTATGGTCTATCCGCATAAATTTGATCAAAAACCGCACCATTTACAAAATGTGTTTTTTGCGCTTTTGCCCATCCACCAAATACATCATGAATGCTAAATAATTTAATCTTCGGAAATTGTTGGGCATATTTTGCTGCAACTTGTGGGTTACGTGGACGGAAATAATGCTTTGCCGCAAGTTCCTGCCCCAATGGTGAATAAAGGAAATTTAAATAACCTCGTGCTAAATTGCGATTGCCATCTTTATCCACGGTTTTATCCACGATTGCCACTGATGGCTCAGCCAAAATCGAAATTGATGGATAGATAATGTCATATTTATCTTTACCCAAGCCTTGGGTTGCCAATAAAGCTTCATTTTCCCACGATAGTAGGACATCACCAATACCACGCTCAGCAAATGTGGTTAAAGAACCACGCGCACCAGAATCGAGTACTTTGACATTTTGATACAGCTTTTTCACTAACTCACGGGCTTTGACATCATTACCACCGGGTTGTTTCAACGCATAGCCCCATGCCGATAAATAAATCCAACGTGGCGCGCCCCCTGTTTTCGGATTTGGGGTAATAATTTCAATGCCTGCTTTGGTAAGATCATTCCAATCACGAATATTTTTCGGATTGCCTTTACGCACAAGGAATACCACTGTTGACGTATAGGGTGCTGAATTATTTTTAAATTGTTTTTGCCAATCTTTACGAATGAGACCTGCATTGGCAATTTCATCAATATCATTGGCTAATGCTAAGGTCACAACATCAGCCTGTAAACCATCAATCACCGATCGTGCCTGTTTACCTGAACCGCCATGCGATTGTTTAAAGTCTACATCTTGACCTGTTCTTTGTTTCCAATACTGACCAAATGCTTGATTATATTCTTGATAAAACTCACGTGTGGGGTCATAGGATACATTCAAAAATGTTGTTGCTGCTTGCGTTACACCATTTAAACCTAAAGCGAGCAATGCCGCTGCGATCACTGTTTTCATTTATTGTTTGCTCATTTCATATCAACCATGACCACTATATTTAATTAAAAACATTTTACAATCATATGGTTATATCAATAAATTAATAAATATTCTCTTTTTAAGATATCGTAATTACGCGTATGGATTACACTAAAAATGCTAAGACTTCTTACCCACAACTCAGAATTGAGAAAAATTCTCATTCTCCACTTTTTCTACACATTTACTTGCTAAATTTGAGTTGTACATAAACTAGCCATAGAATATGCAATACACAAAAGAGTGTTTTATTCTTATATTTTTGCAAAAAATGTGACTTAGTTGTACTTTTTCATTAAGATTTATGTTTAAATCGTCGGATTAAAGCAATACTATAGTAATTTGGTTAGTCTTGTAGACTCAATGTCATGAAGGGGATATTAACAGTGCAAGCATTAAAATTTAAAAAAACACTATGCTTAAGCTTATTTTTAGTTTGTTCTGTTCAAGTTGGACATGCCGCAGCAATTAAAGAAAGTAATAACATGAAAACGATTGATAAATCATCGTCTTTAATTGTAAAAGCACTTGATCAACAAAAGCGCAATACAGCAATGTTACCCTCGACTGATGATGAGTTAAAAATGTTGAATACGATACGTACAACACCAACTCAAAATTTCTTTGCAAACCAACATGAACGTTTTTCACGTTTTGTTCAAACCATATTCCAACCACATACGTCTTAAATTTTTAAATATGTAATCCTTCACATGTTTAAATGGGCCTAGTCATGCTGTGACTAGGCTTTTTCGTTATAATAGTTTCAATTTTAATTTAATCTCCGATCACTTATGAAAGTCCGTACTCGTATTGCACCTTCCCCTACAGGTTTTCCGCATGTAGGTACTGCCTATATTGCATTATTCAATTTATGCTTTGCCAAACAGCACGGCGGTGAATTTATTTTACGTATTGAAGATACAGACCAACTCCGTTCAACTCCTGAATCTGAAAAAATGATTTTAGATTCATTACGTTGGTTGGGGTTGAACTGGTCAGAAGGCCCAGATGTCGGTGGCCCACATGCACCTTATCGTCAGTCAGAACGTATGGGAATTTATAAGCAATACGCTTTAGACCTAATTGAAAAGGGTCATGCGTTCTACTGTTTTGCAACCGCAGAAGAACTTGACCAAATGCGTGCTGAACAACAAGCGCGCGGTGAAACACCCAAATATGATGGTCGTGGTTTAAAACTATCACAAGAAGAAGTACAACAACGCCTTACTGCGGGTGAGCCACATGTCATTCGTATGAAAGTACCTGAAGAAGGTATTTGTAAAATCAATGACCTACTTCGTGGCGAGGTTGAAATTCCTTGGGCCCAAGTCGACATGCAAGTGCTATTAAAGACAGATGGTCTACCGACCTACCACCTTGCCAATGTCGTTGATGACCATTTAATGGAAATCACCCATGTATTACGTGGCGAAGAATGGTTGCCTTCGGCACCTAAACATCAATTACTTTACCAATACTTTGGTTGGGAAATGCCAACGATTTGTCACATGCCATTATTGCGCAACCCAGACAAATCAAAACTATCTAAACGTAAGAACCCAACCTCGATCAATTACTATCGCGATATCGGTGTTTTACCAGAAGCACTATTGAACTACTTAGGTCGTATGGGCTGGTCAATGCCAGATGAACGTGAAGTGTTTACCCTACAGGACATGATCGAAAACTTTGATGTACAACGTGTCTCACTTGGTGGCCCAATCTTTGATGTTGAGAAACTCAATTGGCTCAACGGTCAATGGATCAAAGGATTGACACCTGGACAACTTTTAGACCGTTTATTGTCATGGAAAAGTGATCGTCAAACCCTTGAAGATATCGCTGCTGCAATTCAACCGCGAATTAACTTACTCTCTGAAGCGGTGAATTGGGCTGGTTTCTATTTCAATCACATGCCTCAAATCAGCAAAGAACAGTTTGAAAGCAAAAAATTGACCGAAGAACAAGTTCGTCAAAGCCTACAATTTGCAATATGGCGTTTAGAGAGTCAGTTTACTTGGAATAATGACACCGTTAGCCAAACACTGATGGATTTGGCAAATCAAATGGAAATTAAACTCCGTGACTTCATGCCTGCCTTCTTTATTGCGATTGCAGGTTCGACCAGTTCAACCCCTGTGATGCAGTCTATGGTCACACTTGGCCCAGATTTAACATTTGCTCGTTTACGCCACGCCTTAGAACTTGTTGGTGGACCAAGCAAGAAAGAATTAAAAGTTTGGGAAAAACTGAATGAATCACTAAAATTGCCGAAAAATGATGCAAATAGTGAGACTTAATTGAGTTTAATGATTGACGTGTGAGTGCAATCATCCTAATATTGCGCTCACACAGACTGGGGTCATAGCTCAGTTGGTAGAGCGCTACAATGGCATTGTAGAGGTCAACGGTTCGATCCCGTTTGGCTCCACCAAATTTTAAGAACAGAGAACTTAAAGTATCACTTTAAGATTTTTTCTTAAAATTTAAAGTGAACTGCTGTGCGCAAGCAAGTAAAGCTCTACAAAATATGCAAAAAGTTTTTGCACAAAAGCCTCGATAAGTCCCTATCGTCTAGAGGCCTAGGACATCGCCCTTTCACGGCGGTAACCGGGGTTCGAATCCCCGTAGGGACGCCAAATTCTAAAAAGCCACTGCATTGACAGTGGCTTTTTTATTGCCTCTTCGCTTCTAACTTTAATTCGTGCTTTTAAATGTCGATTGCCGACTCAAAGCTCGAATTGATCTACCCATTGCTGAGCCGATCCATAAAAAGAGTTATAAATGGCTATTAATACGCTAGCAATAAGGCAAAAGTATCGTTTCTTTAAACAAGATATTGACCAATATTTTGCTAAAAATTTATTTTTTACTGCAATTTCAACATTTTGTTTAAACCGATTAAAACCCTCTCAATATCTACAAATTTCTATTAATTTTAGGTCTATTTTTTAGGAATAAGCTTTTGATAATTATAAATATATATCAATTAAATTGCACATTTTAAAATTTCCCCTAAAATAGCCGCTTCTCAATGCTTGGGCAAATTGTCGTATGCAATCTTCCAACTCAAATGCGACGTCAGAATCAAAGACTTTAAAACGTGCAATGAGCACTCGCCACCTTGTCATGCTTTCTCTAGGAGGAGCAATTGGTACAGGTCTATTTTTAGGTTCTGGCGAAGTCATCGCTCAAACAGGTCCGATTGGTGCAATTATCGCTTATGTATTAGGTGGTCTCATCGCCTACATGGTCATGCTTTGTTTAGGCGAACTTGCAGTACACATGCCTGTTGCAGGATCTTTTGGTGCATACGCTCAAAAATATATTGGCCCAAGTACGGGTTACACCATTTCTTGGCTGTATTGGCTTACATGGACAGCAACACTTGGTACAGAATTTACGGCTGCGGCTTTACTCATGCAAGAGTGGTTTCCACACATTTCGATGTGGATTTGGACTATTGTTTTTGCCATCATTATTTTCGGGCTAAACATCAGTTCGACCCGTATTTTTGCCGAATCTGAATTTTGGCTTGCCCTTGTTAAAGTCATTACCGTGATTGCATTTATTATCCTCGGTTTATTGGCCATTTTCGGCTTAATTCCTTTTCATGGTTCAGAATCAGCACCGTTATTTCACAATTTAACCGCACATGGTTGGTTCCCTCAGGGCTTAGTTCCAATTTTCACCACCATGTTAATTGTTAACTTTGCATTTTCTGGGACTGAGTTGATTGGTGTTGCGGCTGGTGAAACCAAAAACCCAGCAGAAAATGTCCCTAAAGCGATCAATGCTGCAATTTGGCGTTTACTTATTTTCTTCGTTGGTACCATCATCGTTATCAGTGCCCTACTGCCATTTCAAGTAGCAGGCTTGGGTGGTGAAGGTGTCAGTAGTAGCCCTTTCGTAACCGTGTTTAAATATATTGGTATTCCTTATGCCGATGATATTATCCGCTTCGTGATTATTACGGCTCTATTATCTGCTGCAAACTCAGGGCTTTATGCAGCATCACGAATGATGTGGTCTCTGTCTGATCAACGCCAATTGCCAAGCATATTTTCAAAACTTTCTAAGAGTGGCACGCCGATTATTGCACTTATCGTCACGATGTTTGGTGCAATTCCAGGGCTTTTATCAGAACATTTTGCACCTGAAACTATCTTCAAAAATTTATTGGGTGTTGCTGCATTCACCATGGTTATTGTGTGGATGAGCATTTGCTTGAGTCAATTTAATTTTAGACGTCAGTGGTATAAAGCTGGGCACACTGTAAAAGACTTAAAGTTTGCTGCACCACTTTATCCAATTGTCCCTATTTTAGGATTTGTATTCTGCCTGATTACTGGTTTAAGTATGGCGGCTGATCCAGAAATGTATGCGGGCTTTATTGGTTGCTTAATCTTCATTGCAGCTTGTTATCTGAGCCACTACATTTTTTATCGTGATCGTAAATAAAAATCATGAAGATAAAAATGCAGCTTAAGCTGCATTTTTTAGCGCAATCGAAAACAGTTCATTGGGTATTTTTTGCTTAAATGTTTCATTTTGATTACTTATTCGACGATATGTTTTATTTTTAGACATTCATAAACTTTTTTTAGATTTTCTTGAGAAAAGTGTTTGACACCCTACCTAATTCACCCTAATATACGCCCACCTCTGAAACGTCCCTATCGTCTAGAGGCCTAGGACATCGCCCTTTCACGGCGGTAACCGGGGTTCGAATCCCCGTAGGGACGCCAATATTTAATATTTTTCAGATGTATGCCTCATATAAGTCCCTATCGTCTAGAGGCCTAGGACATCGCCCTTTCACGGCGGTAACCGGGGTTCGAATCCCCGTAGGGACGCCAAATTCTAAAAAGCCACTGCATTGACAGTGGCTTTTTTATTGCTTATTCAGTGCCAATTCCAACTTGGACTTCTAGACGCCCAGACTGAACACGTAAACCACGAATCTCAAATTGGTCTACCAACTGTTGCACTAAGTCACGACTTTCTTGCAAAATATTCAGACCAGGTAAAATACTAAAATCGGTCAAGCTTAATAACTTATCCACCATCCATGAACGGTTATTAATGAAATCAATAAAGCCTGCTTCTTCTAGGTCGATATACCACAAACGATGCCCTTCTTTTTGAATGCCCGGCACATCGCGAATCAAATGATTAATCAGAAATGGAATAGGTAAAGAGTTAATCAACTCAAAACTAATATTGCCAACTCTCCGTGCAGCCCAATTGGTCAAAGTACCACCATGACGGATTTGTAAGTCAAGGTGCTCATCAACCTGACATAAGCGTAAGTATTTTTCCTGTCCAATACGGCATTCTAAAACATTAAACTCTAAGGAAAGACGATAAAGAAAACGACGATAGTGCCCATCTAACTCAATATGGAACCGATCATTGCCACATTCAATTCGAATATCATCTATTTCAGAACGATCCATGCGTTTCCGAATTTGGTTATTCAGCAGCATTTCAGGTAAATATAAAGTTAAACTACTTTTACCTAACGATGCGCGAGCCATTGCCAGTGCAACCTGACGTGCGGCTTCACTGGTTTCTGATACCATATCGCGAACAGTATTACGCATCCCCTCAACACCACGTTTGGTATGATGAGTGACTTGATCTAAGGCATCTAATGCAGCATCTGCCACCCCTGCAATATTACGAGAGGTGTCACTTGCAAACTCCACAGCATCTTGTGCATGTTGCAGTGTCTTGTTGATTAACCGACGTGATAAAGACGGTTTTCCATCAGATGATTCTATATCTGCAGGCATAATATCGAACATTGCCTTTTTATCATCTTGTCGATTCAAGATGTTCTCCCTATTCCCTTCTTAGCAACTCAATTCTTCATATGAGTAACAATCTACTTTATAAACTTATTTGCTATTTTTATGTAGATTAGCATGCTATCTAAAGCAATTTGCGTCTTTTTGTTGCACACTTTTAAATTATTTAATGTCTTCATTTTGCAACTTTCACGCAGAAAACATTACATTTCACTTTCTTTCAACGGTACTGTCTCATTCATCTCTTGTTTCAAAAACACTTGATGAAGACGAATATCTTTATACCTCTCCAAAGCATGTTGAATAGGTGCAAGTCTTTCCTCAATATTTGCAACGTCTAAATGAATCACTTCTCGTAAAGCAACCCATGCGGCTTGCATTTTCTCAAAATCATGACCTTTCTCCAGTTTCTCCTGCATCCAATCAAATAAATCCTGCGCACGTTGCTCTGTTTCAAACTGGTAAGCCAACAATCCACTCGATAGTGCAATTTCATCTAACTGACCAAGTAACCGCGATTGTAACTGTTGTAAACATTGACGTTTATTCACTAAATAGGGCTCTAGAATATTCTTTTGGAACTCCAGTGCAAAAGTCGTCATTTCATTGACAACAATATCTCGTTGCTCATATAAATCATTTCTTTCAGGATGCTGCTTATCAAGACGAAAATCTCCCAAATACGCATCAATCCCTTGTTCTAGGATCATTTGTATCGGTTCCACACTCGTCACTGAATTTGGTTTTATTTCAAACTTCGATAAATAAAGTAGCAATTGATCTCGTTGTTTCGGTTCAATCAACAACCCCAACATCTCAATATCCTGTTGAAGTGCCAACCATAAGCGCATCAAGAGTGGCTCAACTTGCTCTATCTCATGTTCATGATTGTTAAAAATCCGTAACACAGCATTCTGCATCGCACTCGACTCTGCCAAACCTGCACAGACAAGGTGATCAGTGAGGAGTTGCGGTGCATTTGCAATAACCTCTTTACTATACGGAAGGTGAAAATCTCGCCCACCTAGCATTCCACCTAGAGATTTACCCAGTGAACTTAAACCACGTCCCACATCCGCCAAAATATTGGTCTCTATTGCCTGAGTTTGCAAAATAACGGGAGGCAATAAAGCATTCACAGCAGCTTGCAATGTTTTCAGATATGTCTTCTGATCAATCGGTTTCTCAAATTTAGATAACAAATCAATCGCATACTCAATATCGCTAACATACGGCATGTATTCAGATTGCCGACGATTCACCAAGCACTCAATATAGGCATAAAACGCGATTTCACTGCGTTGTATCGACTGCTGTGATGCCCATTCATGCTGTTCAATGGCTTGTGTATATTGTTCTACCCCTGCATAGGCTTTAGCCAAAGCCACTGCATGTTTTGCACTTGGGTATTTTTCTTGAAGATAATGCAGTAAATCAATTTTAGGCTGTTGATCCAAACAACGATCGAGCTGACGTAGATAGGTATTGATCTGTTGTTGCGTCGGTTGAGGGACTAAAAAATTGAGCTTATACATCAAGCACTGTTCATACCATGCATATTTTCTAGCATGAGATTCATAGCTTGGAATAAATTCATTTTCAATCAATTGAATTAATTGTGATATATATAAAAGTTCTTCATCTGTTTCATGCTGAAACTTCCATTGTTTCGGCAATGACACTTTAAACAGTCTTAAAAAGAAATTTGCACTTAAATCAGGGCTTTCCATACTGACCAGCATGAGTTTATCTTGGGTAGAAAGATGACCTTCTCCCTTTGTAATACGTGCTAAACGTAATTTTAGAATTCTGGTGGGCAGCATGTAATTCCTTGCGAATTATTGAGCAAATTCGTGAATCAAATTAGCATGACTGATACTGCTTTAGCGAACAGGTTTAGACGAACTGTAATAGGCTGTCTACCTTTTTTATGAACCTACTCAGCGATTTAAGCAACACACAAAATAAATAAGTTTATATATTTGAACAATTCAAGATTTTAGCTTTTGCATAATTTTCGGTAAAATAAACAAAATACTATAGGAAACCTCTATGCAATACCGTTGCCCTAAATGTCAAAGCGTGAAAATTATGCCTGTCAGTCAGGGTGCCAATAGCCCTCGTCCAAATGTACCTAAAAGTTTGGTGCTTTTAGTCCCTGCTATTTTTATTTTATTGGTACTGGTATTGATTAGTGTTGCCATGTGGATTTTCGGAAATGGTGCTGGTCAAGGTCTACAAATTGCAACCGTTGTGGTGTTTGTGGTCTGTGTGATTGCAGGCATTTTATTCTGGCGTGATCTGCCTGATTTTAAGATTTCAATGCAAGCTTTTATGCAAGCGCAAAAGCATTGGAAATGCCGTGATTGTAATCATGAATGGCAGAATTAATACAACATTTTAAATGGATATTCACATCAGCTTAATGCTGATGTGAATGATCATGCTGTTCGCCTTCAACATGTTGATGCGTATGCTGACAATTCATTTCTGCATCATCTTCAATTTGCAAAGTCACCTCAGCAATACCATGTTCATGTGATAACATTTCGATTGCAGTACGATGCAACTGATTACGATCTATGTTCGGTGCAAACAAATGAACCGTCAGATGGATATTTTTGGATGTGATCGCCCAAACTTTTAATTGATGGATACTTTCAACTCCATCCAATGCAAGTAAATCATGGCGTAATTTTTCAATATCAATTTCTTCAGGCACGCCTTCTAACAAAATATTGATACTTTGTCTGAGCAAAATCCAAGTTCTTGGTAAGACCCAAAAACCAATCGCAACTGCAATAATGGTATCAACCCAATACCAATTGGTGTAATAGATAATCACCGCACCAATAATGACACCAACAGAACCTAATGCATCACTCAGCACTTCTAAATAAGCACCTTTCATATTCAGACTTTCAGTCGCACTGGACATTAAAATCTTCATTGAAATTAAATTAATGATCAAACCTATTGAAGCCACAATCAACATACCAAGACTTTGAATTTCAGGCGGTTGGGTAAAACGTTGATAGGCTTCGTAAAGAATATACATCGCCACAAAGAACAGCATTGATGCATTAAATAATGCCGCTAAAATCTCAAACCGTTGATAACCAAAGGTGCGTTTATTATCTGCAGGACGTTTCGCAATTTTAATCGCTGCTAAAGCAATCGCCAATGCAGCAGCATCGGTAAACATATGCGCTGCATCAGAAAGTAATGCCAAACTTTGCGTGATTAAACCCGCTATAAATTCAATAACTAAAAATGTAGTGGTCAGTATTAGCGCAATGGTTAACTTTTTCGCATTGCCTTCAGTGACGGCGGCATGGCTATGATCATGCCCTTGATGTCCACTCATATTGGACTCCTTATCATTTTGTAAGTAAGAAGTTTCTTTTATCGTGCTTACACTGCCTCGAATTAAAGCCTAAATCAAATGGTATGTGTATAGGCCTCTTCCTACTTTGAAGGATCAAAGTAGGCAAAATCCTTTGTAGGTCTGACGGTACATCCATGCCACCTATCACAATAGCGAATACTGATTTAGATTCCGCTAAATGACACTAATCAGAAACTTTCTCATTCATCCAACGATACACCACAGGTAAAATCAACAGCGTCAGTAAGGTAGAGGAAATAATTCCACCAATCACGACCGTTGCCAGAGGACGCTGCACTTCCGCACCCGTCCCCGTCGCAATCGCCATTGGAATAAAACCTAGCGAAGCAACAAAAGCTGTCATCAAGACCGGACGCAATCGGAGAATTGCCCCCTGCCATGTTGCTTTATGCACATTAAATTGCGCACGCAACTCCTTGATGAAACTGAGCATCACCAAACCATTGAGGACGGCAACCCCAGAAAGCGCAATAAAACCGACTCCTGCTGACATCGATAATGGAATATCTCGTAGCCATAAAGCAATCAAACCACCTGACAAAGCAAACGGAACACCGCTAAACACCAACAAGCTTTCTTTAATATTACGAAACACCGCCATCAATAAAATGAAGATGGTGATCAATACCAATGGAATCACGATTTGCATACGTGCTGCCGCAGAAGCCAAGTTCTCGAACTGCCCACCATATTCCAACCAATAGCCCGCAGGTAGCGGTTGTTGTTTGAGTGTCGCCTGTAACTCTTGTACAAATGAACCCAAATCACGTCCTTCAACATTTGCGGTCACAATGACCCGACGTTTGCCATTTTCACGACCGACCTGGCTCATCCCTAAAATCGTTTCCACTTTGGCGACATCTTGTAATTGGATCAAACCACCATTTGGCAATTGGATCGGCAACTGTGCCAAATTCTGTGCGGTACGCTGTTCATCAGCTAAACGGATTTCAAACTCAAAACGGCGATCTCCTTGCAAAATTTGCCCCACATTTTGACCACCCACACTTGTGGCAACCACATCTTGAATGGTTTTCACCGACAAGCCATATTGCGCTGCAAGTGGATTATTGATATCGACATTGAGTACAGGCAAGCCCGTCGTTTGCTCAACTTTAACTGCCGTCGCTCCCGAGATTTTCTGGACTTGTTGCGCAATTGCCTGTGCTTGGGTATTCAGCACATCCATATCATCGCCAAAGACTTTAATCCCGACATCACTCCGCACACCTGAGATCAACTCATTAAAACGCAGCTCAATCGGCTGAGAAAATTCGCTATTATTGCCTGGGATGGTTGCTAAAAATGCCTGCATACGAGTCCGCAGTTCATCAATCGTTTCTTTCGGATTTTTCCACTGATCATATGGTTTCAACAAGATCACGGCATCCGAGATATTTGGCGGCATCACATCCGTCGCAACTTCAGCAGTCCCCGTTCGTGCAAACACCGCTTTGACTTCAGGGAAATTTTTCAAAATCAGTTTTTCTGTGTTCTCCTGCATGCGTAAAGACTGTTCCAGACCCGTACTCGGTGAACGCATTTGCTGTAAGGCAAAATCACCCTCACTTAATTGTGGTGCAAATTCACTCCCAATTTGAGTCGTCAGCACGCCTGTTAATACCAGAATACTGATTGCTAAAGCCACCACCACCATTTTGAATTGATACGCCCAATCAAGGATGTGTTGGTATTTACGTTTCAGTGCTTGCATCCAACGAGATTCTTTTTCTTTCACTTCACCTGTAATAAACAGTGCAACAGCCGCAGGAACAAACGTCACCGATAGAATCATCGCACCCAACAATGCCATCACCACGGTCATCGCCATTGGATGGAACATTTTGGCTTCCACACCTGAAAGTGCAAAGATGGGTAAATACACCACCATAATAATGGCTTGCCCAAATAATAACGGCTTACGTGCTTGTTTTGCTGCAAGAAAGACTTCTTTAAAACGTTCTTGTCTCGTTAATAATCGCCCTGCATGATGCTGTGCCTCCGCAAGCCGTCGAATACAGTTTTCAACAATAACCACCGCACCATCCACAATAATTCCGAAGTCCAATGCCCCCAAACTCATCAAATTGGCACTGATATTTTTTTCAGCCATTCCTGTCAAAGTGAACAGCATGGAGAGTGGAATCACACAGGCAGTAATTAAAGCGGCACGGAAATTGCCCAAGAACACAAACAGAATCACGATGACAAGAATCGCACCTTCTACTAAGTTTTTCTGAACAGTTTTAATCGCTTTATTGACCAAACTGGTGCGGTCATACACTGTTTCAATTTCAACACCTTTTGGGAGCGTCAATTGGATTTCTTTAACTTTTGCACCTACTGATTGAGCCACGATGCGGCTGTTTTCACCCAACATCATCATGGCGATACCCAGTACCGTTTCCTCACCATTATACGTGGCAGCACCTGTACGCAGATCATGTCCGATCGCAACACTAGCAACATCTGCTACACGAATCGGTAAACCATTTTTTGTCGTTACGCTAATATTTTGAATATCTTCAACCGTGCTGAGCATACCTGGTACACGCACCGTCAACTGTTGACCATTTTCCTCAATAAAACCTGCGCCTCGATTTTCATTGTTTTCCTGTAATGCCGTTTGAAATTCCGTCAACGAAATCTGTAACTGTTGTAGGCGTTTAAGGTCAGGAGAAACAATATAGGTTTTATTATATCCCCCAATACTATTGATCTCCGCAACGCCTTTGACACGCTGCAATTGCGGACGCACAATCCAATCTTGAATCTCTCGTAAATCCATTGCGCTATAAGGTGTACCATCTTCCTTTCTCGCATCAGGTTGAGCCTTGATCACCCATTGATAAATCTCACCAAGCCCTGTTGATACAGGTGACATCACGGGATCAACAGCATCAGGTAACTGCCCATCTGCTTCCTGCAAACGTTGATTGATCAATTGCCTTGCCCAGTAAATATCAGTGCCATCTTTAAAAATAATGGTGACCTGCGATAAACCATAACGGGAAATTGAACGCGTTTGCTCTAGATTCGGAAGTCCTGCCATCGCCGTTTCAATCGGATAAGTAATCCGTTGCTCGGTTTCTAAAGCGGTATAACCATTGGCTTGGGTATTAATTTGCACCTGCGTATTGGTAATGTCCGGTACAGCATCTATCGGCAGTTTTTGATAACTCCAAATGCCAATCGCAATCCATGTCATTGCAAACAAAATCACCCAGATGGCGTTGTTAATCGCAAATTGAATAATGCGATCAAACACACCCTCTGGCTTGGGTAAAAGAGAGGAATTAGTGCCCATGTTCAGCCTCTCCTTTCTCAAGTTCTGATTTCAGTAAGAAACTGCCGACTGCCACATAAGATTGCCCTGCGCTTAGACCTTGAGTAATTTCGACCCATTGTCCATCTTGCGTACGCTGACCGATTTGAACAGGAACAGCCTTGAAGTCAAAACCTTTGTTCTGATTGGTCTGCGCAACAAATACCACGTCTTTGCCTTCGACCTGTTGAATCGCTTCAGAACTCACGCGAATCACAGATGATTTTGAACCTGCTTGTAGTTCAACATTGACCATCAGATTTGGACGTAATTCAGTCGCATTCGACAATACTTTGGCACGAATCTGTAAGCGCCCCGTTTGAGCATCTGCCTCCGTGGTTAGGCTCTGAACTTGGGCATTAAAAATATTGCCTGTTTGTAGCGATTTAAAGCGAATTTGCTGATTGGGTTGCACATTGATATTCGCCATAGTGGGCAACACAAATTCCAACCAAAGTTGATCTAACTGATCAATGGTAAACAATTGATCGGCAAGTTGAACATTTTCACCGATGACAATATCTTTATTACTGATCACACCACTGATCGGTGCAGTTAAGGTATAGCGACCATTTGAGCCAGAACTTGCGCCAAAGGCGCTAAGACGCGAACGAACTGCCTGTACCTGAATTTGTGCCTGACGATACGTATTATAAGCACGCTGATAGTCTTGTTTGGCAGAAATACCTTGAGACCATAAGCGATGTTCACGCTCATAATCTTGTTTGGCTAAATCCAAATTGGTCTGGGCAATCTGCAAATTAGCTTGCTGATCGACTAAGTCTGGCACCAATAAATTCGCCAAAGCCTGACCGCGTTTCACTTGCTGACCTAATTCCACATGTACCGATTCAACCCGCCCTGCAAAGCTTGGTGATACATGCGCTTGCCGATCTGTATTCACGACCAATTTTGCAGGAAAAGTTTGAACCTGATTCACTTCACCCAATGCCACTTGTGCCAATTTGACACGATGCTGCTGCATTTGCTCTGCAGTTAAACTAAGGCTTTCTTCAGCCTCATGTTCCTCACCATTTTCATCATGAGCAGATTCAGCTTTTTCACTTTTCTGATGAGCATGTTCTTGTTCACCCTGTGCAGCACTTTCAGCAGTTTTGCTCTTGTTATTCCACAATAGTCCGACTGCCAAAAGTATCGTCAGTACGGCAATCACCACAATCCAAAGCCACTGAGAAGGTGTTTTTTGTTTGATATTCATCTCTTATTCTCCGACTTGGCTTGGGAAAGCATTACTTTGTTGCCAAACACGTTGATTCAATTGCATCAAAGCGTCTTTAGCCATGATCTGTTCTGTTGCAAGCCCTATACGCGCACTTTGTACGTCAATACTGAGTTGCCATGCCTGTTTGAGTAACTGAACTTTACGCAAACGAACATCCTGTAATTGTGCCGTTGCCTGCTGCACATCAGTCACTGCAAATTTACCTAGACGAAAACCTTGTAAGGTTTTTTGCTGAACTTGTACAGCCAATGGAATTTGCTGATCATTCAGTTGTTGAAATTGGGCTTGCAAACCTTTTAACTCAGCCAAACGTAAATCAATATCCAACTGATTTTGCTGACGGTAAAAGCGTTGTTGTTGCTGAATCAGTGTTTGCTTTGCTTCTGCAATTTGAACCCCATATTTTTGTGAATTAAAAATATTGAGTGGGATCTCCACCCCTAAGCGGATTTGATTTTCAGTATTTTGATCTGCCGAACGAGTTCGATTCACACCAAAAGTCATAGTCGGTTGTGGGCGAGATTTTGCTTTGAGCTGATCAATATTGGCTTGTTGACGCTGAGTTTCTAATTGCAAACTACGCTCAAATAAATTCTGGTTGTGCTCGACAGTGGGTTTAATCTGGGTCGCCTGTGCCCAAAGTTCGTTCACACTTGGGGCAATAACAAATTGATTGAGGTCACTTCCCCAAAAACTCGCTAATTGCTGTTGTGCAATCCGAAGCTGTAGATCTGCCTGTTGGTAAATTCGCTGGTTTTCTAAATGTGCAATTCGAACCCGCTCTACATCGACTTGGGCAATACTACCCGCCTGATAACGCTTTTCTGATGCATCTAAGTTCTGTTGACTGACCTGTAACTGTTCAACAACAACGGATTTTTCCAGTTGAAATAACGCCACTTGTGACCAAACAAATTGCACGATCAGCTCAAGTTCAGCATCGTAACGTTGCTGATCCAAATCAATTTGATTGGCTGAAAGTTTTGCGACTTTCTGTGCAGCCTTACGCTGACCAAATAAGTCTAATGACTGGGAGATTCCAATCGCTAACTCTCGATCTTGATCATTTTGCAGACCCGTTTGCTCAATCGAGAGACTTGGATTTGCCCATAGACCACTTTGTTGTAGCCTTGCATTTGCCATCTGCTGTTGGGTTTGCCAACCAGACTGTTGGCTTTGATAAGCACGAACGTGTTCTAAGATTTTTTCAAAATTAACATCACGTTGCAGCATCCTTGTAGAAGCCTGATTAGCATCCAATAATGGCTGTGCTGCAACTGATTGCTCAACAAATAGGGTCGTTAAAGCAATCCCAAGTATTGACCATTTCAATGGCGATAAAAGCATATGATTTTTTAGCGTGCGCTTTTTGAATGCACAGATACGCTGATTTAAACTTAAAGACATAGAGAGCCCCGCAAAGTAATAAGATTGCGGTGGGCTATTTTTCGGCTACCCCACCTATAGCGGGGTGTAGAGCGGCGGTGGATTTATTCCAGATAAATGCGGGGATTGATAAAAATTTGACCAATAATATTGTTGTTCTGACTGCTGAACTCGTAAAACAGGTGTATCAAGCAGTTGTTGTGCTTCAGTAACAACCACATAAAAACATGATGGTAAATGATCGTGATGATCTTGCAAGCTCAAAGGCATTGGTAAATCAGTCGTATCCTGGTTAATCGAATGAATATGCTGTTTCGTTACAACTTCAGCATTCGCAGGAAGATGATGACCAAAATGACTATCTAAGATTGACTGTTGACTAATATTTTCATGTCCACAATACGCGGCAGCCACATTCCAAAGACTTTGGAATATGAACAAACTCAATAAGACTGTCATAAATACAGCAGAACGTCGCACGTTTGATCAACTGTTCAAAATTTATTGAAGCATAGCAACGAAAGCTTATGTAATAAAATTACATTATTAAGTGAGATTGTTTTAATTACGTAACCAATCTTATAAATCCATTTTTTGTCCTTCAAATGATAATCTAAGCAATAAAAAAACCAGCCCGAAAGCTGGTTTCCTTTAGTTTACAATTAATTAACCCGTAATTTTCTTATATTTAGCACGTTTAGTTGCCGCTACATCACCTAAACGTGACTGACGATATGCTTCATATTCAGCATAGTTGCCTTCGTAAAACTCAGGTTGCTCATTTTCAAATGACAAGATATGCGTTGCAATACGGTCAAGGAACCAACGGTCATGCGATACCACCATGACGGTACCTGGGAATACAAGAATTGCATCCTCAAGTGCGCGTAGTGTTTCGATATCCAAGTCGTTCGATGGCTCATCCAGTAAGATGACGTTCGCGCCCATTTGCAGGATTTTCGCCAGTTGTAAACGGTTACGCTCACCACCTGACAGCTCCCCTACACGCTTCTGCTGGTCTTGACCTTTAAAGTTAAAGCGACCGATATAAGCACGTGATGCAATTTCATAATCGCCAATTCTTAAGATATCCAAACCGCCAGAAACCTCTTCCCATACGGTTTTGTTGTTATCTAAAGTGTCACGAATCTGACCGACATACGCAACTTTAACCGACTCACCCAAAGTCACCGTACCTGTATCTGGCTGTTGTTCACCAGTCATCATACGGAATAAGGTGGTTTTACCTGCACCGTTCGGACCAACAATACCCACAATCGCAGTTGGTGGTATGGTAAACGTCAAGTCTTTATACAACAAACGACCATCAAATGATTTGCTGATCCCTTCAACTTCTACAACTTTATTGCCTAGACGTGGGCCAGGTGGAATATAAATTTCAGAAGTTTCGTTACGCTGTTGGAACTCACGCGAGTTAAGTTCTTCAAAACGCTCCATACGTGCTTTGTTTTTCTTTTGCTGACCTTTAGCATTTGAACGAACCCATTCAAGTTCTTTTTTCAATGCTTTAGCAAAAGATTCTTCTTGCTTGTTTTCTTGCTCTAGACGCGCATTCTTCTGTTCTAACCAAGAAGAATAGTTACCTTGATAAGGAATACCCATACCGCGGTCAAGCTCAAGAATCCATTCAGCAACGTTATCCAAGAAATAACGGTCATGCGTAATCGCAACGATGGTGCCTGGGAAGTCTTTTAAGAAACGCTCTAACCAAGAAACAGATTCTGCATCCAAATGGTTCGTTGGTTCGTCCAATAGCAACATGTCTGGCTTAGAAAGCAATAAACGACATAAAGCAACACGACGACGCTCACCACCAGATAGCAATGATACATCTGCATCCCAAGCGGGTAGGTTTAATGCACCTGCTGCTTGTTCCATTTGGTTATTGAGGTTGTGTGCATCCCAAGCATGGATGATTGATTCTAATTTTTCTTGCTCTTTTGCAAGTGCATCAAAATCTGCATCTTCCGCTGCATATTCCGCAAAAACTTCATCTAAACGAGCAAGCGCATCAAGCGGCTCACGTAGACCATCTTCAACGTTACCACGAACGTCTTTGCTTGGATCTAATGGCGGTTCTTGTTCTAAGTAGCCGATTTTGATTCCTGGTTGTGCGCGTGCTTCACCTGAGAAATCTTTATCTACGCCAGCCATAATACGGAGTAAGGTAGATTTACCAGCACCGTTCAAACCAAGCACACCAATTTTTGCGCCTGGGAAAAATGATAAAGAGATGTCTTTTAAGATTTCGCGCTTCGGCGGAACCATTTTTGACACTCGATTCATCGTATAAATATATTGGGCCACGCAGGACTCCTCAATTGAAAAACCAATAAATCGCAAAAAGCGAAAAATAATCGCAGTTATTATACGCCGAAAACCCAATTAACATGAAGTTAAGATCATATTTGTTTACGCCAATCCAAGGATTTTATTTTTCAAGACATTACACCATCAAGCATATGGTCATGATGACACATAAAAATAGACCGACATTCTATTCATATGAATAAAAACGCAATAAATCTCATAAATTATGCACCATTTTGGATAGCTTTTAAGCTACACTCGGTCACTATTTAACTCACGTAGATGATGTAATCATGACCTATAAAGATGAAACTTTAGCGATTCATGCGGGGTATTCTCCAGAAGCAACCACCAAAGCGGTTGCCGTACCGATTTATCAAACCACTTCATATGCCTTTGATAATACACAACATGGTGCGGACTTATTTGATTTGAAAGTACAGGGGAATATTTATACCCGTATCATGAACCCCACCACTGCGGTACTTGAACAACGCCTTGCAGCACTCGAAGGTGGTATCGGTGCGCTGGCTTTAGCTTCAGGTATGGCGGCAATTACCTATTCGATTCAGACCATTGCTGAAGCAGGCGACAATATCGCTTCTGTATCCACTTTATACGGCGGAACTTATAACTTATTTGCACATACTTTGCCAAAACAAGGCATCGAGGTACGTTTCTTTGATTATCAAAATCCCGAAGCGTTACGCTCTATTATTGATGATAAGACCAAGTTAGTCTTTGTTGAATCAATTGGTAATCCGCTTGGTAATATTATTGACCTAGAAGCGATAGCAAAAATTGCACATGAATATGGTGTGCCTGTGATTGTCGATAACACTGTTGCGACTCCTGCTCTATTAAAACCATTTGAATTTGGGGCAGATATTGTCGTGCACTCCCTCACTAAATACATCGGCGGACATGGCAATAGTATTGGGGGAGCAATTATCGACAGTGGTAAATTTCCTTGGGGGAAATATCCTGAGCGTTTTAAAACATTAAATACACCCGATCCAAGTTATCACGGTGTCAATTATGTTGAAGTACTCGGTGAAGCAGCGTATATCGCCCGTGCCCGCGTAGTTCCATTACGGAATACAGGGGCTGCGATTAGCCCTCTCAGTGTATTTCTCATTTTACAAGGCTTAGAAACTTTGAGCCTCCGAATGGAACGTCATACTGAAAATGCCCGCAAAGTTGCAGAATATTTAAAACAACATCCAAAAGTAAAATGGGTTAATTATGCAGGTTTAAGCGACCATCCACAGCATAATTTGGCACAAAAGTATGTGAAAGGTAAACCTTCAGCCATCCTTTCTTTTGGTGTACAAGATGGTTTAGAAGGCGGCACACGCTTTATTGATGCCCTACAACTGTTTACACGTTTGGTCAATATTGGTGATGCCAAAAGCTTGGCGTGTCATCCTGCAACCACAACACATCGACAACTTAATGCTGAAGAACTCAAATCAGCAGGGGTTAGCGAAGACCTTGTGCGTTTATCAATTGGTATTGAACACATTGACGACTTAGTTGCAGATCTTGAACAAGCCCTTGCCCAAGTTTAAGTTGAATAAAATCAAACAGCCTCTCTTTTAGAGGCTGTTTTTTTGTTCTATACTCTAAAAATATTATTGCTTTTTCAACTATTGCAATATTGGGTTTTAGAGTTTTTACTCTAAAAAATTTATTATATTTCAAATATTTACACTAGACAAACAAAAAATATCGGTTAATATTAGTACAAAATAAAGTGCAGTGTTTAATCGCAATAAAAAAGCATTGCAAACAACAGCTTGATTAATGTAGGTAACTTACATGAACGCAAAACTCAAAAAACTTTTTCAACAAAAAGTCGACGGGAAAACAATCGTTGTCACTGGTGCATCAAGTGGCATTGGTTTAACGGTATCAAAATATCTTGCTCAAGCAGGCGCTCATGTCTTGTTACTTGCTCGTACTAAAGAAAAATTAGACGAAGTCAAAGCTGAGATTGAAGCTGAAGGCGGAAAGGCTTCGGTATTTCCATGTGATCTTAATGATATGGAATCAATTGATGCTGTTTCAAAAGAGATTTTAGCTGCCGTTGATCACATTGATATTCTAGTGAATAACGCAGGACGTTCAATTCGTCGTGCGGTACATGAGTCAGTTGATCGCTTCCATGATTTCGAACGTACAATGCAATTGAATTACTTCGGTGCAGTACGTTTGGTATTGAATATCTTGCCACACATGATGCAACGTAAAGACGGTCAAATCATTAACATCAGCTCAATTGGCGTACTTGCAAATGCAACTCGCTTCTCGGCTTATGTAGCGTCTAAAGCGGCACTTGATGCATTCAGTCGTTGTTTGTCTGCTGAAGTTCACTCGCACAAAATTGCAATCACTTCGATTTACATGCCGTTAGTGCGTACCCCAATGATTGCACCAACCAAAATTTATAAATATGTACCGACGCTTTCTCCTGAACAAGCAGCAGATTTAATTGCTTATGCGATTGTGAAACGTCCGAAAAAGATTGCAACCAACTTAGGTCGTCTTGCATCAATTACTTATGCGATTGCACCAGATGTAAATAATATTTTGATGTCTATCGGCTTCAACTTATTCCCAAGCTCTACAGCATCTATCGGTGAGCAAGAGAAATTGAATCTCATGCAACGTGCCTATGCTCGTTTGTTCCCAGGTGAACACTGGTAATCTTTTCAATTCAGTTAGAATGTCAAAACAGCGTATCAATAGATACGCTGTTTTTTTATGGGTTACACAATGGATGAAGGTGATGTCTGATTAATCCAATCCGCAGTTTTAGCAATAGCCATCTTTAAATCACCCGTTTGCATATTCCAACGTTGTTTAAATTGTTTGAGTGGCTCTAATTCAAGTTGCTCTGTTCTGAGAAAACTCAACATCTCGGCTGACATTTCTAATTGATCCGCCAACCATTGCCATTTCAATATCAATTTTAAGATCCCTATGGGTACATGCTGCCTCGGTGCAGACACATGAAGTTGCTGAGCAATAATCTGTGTCAATTGAGAGAGTGGAATCTTTTGTTCTGCGGCAACCAACAATGCCTGATTCGATAAGTTTATATCCGTTGCAGCTTGTGCCATGACTTGGCATAAATCATCCACTCTAACCAAAGGTAAATAATGCTGTGGTGTCGCAGGAATTGCGCTCATTTTCCGACGTTTTAATAGATCAATCATTTGTGCAATCGGCTGATTGTTTGGTATCTCACCTGAAACCGCATCACCACAGACCGTCGCAGGATGAATAATCGTCCAATCAATCGCTAAATGTTCAGCCTGTTGTATCCAAGCAAAATGTGCCTCTATTTTGGAAGCTTCATACGCTCCCAACTGTTGATACACAGATAACCAATTGGTTCGATCAGGTTGTTCTAAACACACACCCGCCTGTTGCAAATGCGAGAGAATAGTCAACATATAACCTGAAACATGTACCGCACGCTGTAGATCACAATGCTGTGCTACACAACGAAGTAAGTTTAATGCGCCATCGACATTCACAGCACGAGCTTGTTGCATACTGAGATTCCACGCAAAAAGTGCGCTACTGTTATACAGCGTATTCACTGAACTTAATTTTTCCCAATCTTGCTCACTGATTCCAAGCTTTGGTTGAGTCACATCACCTTGAATAAAGCTCAACCTTTGAATCGAGACCTGCTTGAGACTCAACCACTGTTCTAAGATAGTTTGCTGCTGTATTGGATTACGCAATAAGGCAAAAACGTGATGCCCTCTTTTTAATAATTCGGCAATTAAAAATCGACCGACAAATCCTGTTGCACCTGCAACCAAAGCAACCTGTTGTTGATGAGATTTTGTTTGCTTATTTTCCATTGTGTATGCCTTATTTTTCAAGATAGGAATAGGCTAAAGGATGGAGTACACTCAATGGTCAAGGCATTTCTAATCAAATTTTATATAACAATAAAGGTACTATGATGTTAATTGGACAACTCTCAAAACAAACCGAACTCAGTCGGGATACCATCCGTTTTTATGAAAAAATGCAGCTGATTCAGTCCATCACTCGTAATAACGGGTATAAAGATTATCCTGAACAAACCTTACAACAATTACACTTAATACGAACTGCAAAAAATCTAGGGTTTTCACTTAATGAGATTAAACAAATTTTAGCACTGACCACACAAGGGGAAATTCCAGCCATTCAAGTACAAGACATTTTCCAAGACAAACTGAATATGATTGATGAAAAAATTGAACAGTTAATGAATATCAAAACCATGTTAAGCCGATTTACACAAGGTGAGGCATGCCCACTCAGAGCGGATTGCCCGATCCCTGACTTAAATTAAAATTTGATAAGGGGAATGATCGTCATTACTTGCATGTCATGCCTTATTGGCGTTGTTTTATCCACCAGTACAATACATGGCTGAAGTGCCGATAGACCCTCGTTATTTTTCAAAAACTAAAGAAATGATATGTGACCTTATTGCCAATTCCAAGCTTATTTCCCCTTACGCCAACGCTACTTAAATGCATCCTATGTAAAAAATATCGCTATAAAAACATACAAAATTAGTGTCATTTTCATGTTTTTTTAGCGGTATATAACATTCGGTAAAGATTTAATTACAGAATCTTACGGATTAAGAAAGGAGTAGCGATGAATCAAACATATAGTAAAGCAGAAAGAACCAGCCGCATAAAAGGGATTGTTGGTGCGGCTTCAGGGAACTTAGTGGAATGGTTCGATTTTTATATTTATGCAGTTTTTGCTGCTTATTTTACCCATGCACTCACAGCACCCGACATGGAAGCCACCACCAAAGCAATTTATGTCTGGGGAGTATTTGCCGCTAGCTTCTTTATGCGCCCAATCGGAAGTTGGTTATTTGGACGTATTGCAGATCGTCATGGACGTAAACAATCTATGGTCATTTCGATTTGCTTAATGGCACTCAGTTCATTTTTATTCGCAGCCTTACCAACCTATGAGCAAGTGGGTATGTTTGCCCCATTTTTACTCCTTATGGTTCGGTTACTCCAAGGTCTCTCCGTTGGTGGTGAATACGGTGCTGTTGCCACCTATATGAGTGAACTTGGCTTAAAAGGGCAACGAGGTTTCTTCGCTTCTTTCCAATATGTGACATTATCAGGCGGACAATTGCTGGCGAGTTTACTTGGTGTGATCTTGCTCGGTTTTATGAGTGAACAACAATTGAATGATGGTGGTTGGCGTATTCCATTTGTGATTGGCGGTGTTGCTGCCTTACTTTCTCTTGCAGCACGTAGCCGTTTGGAAGAAACCTTATCACATGAAGATGCAAAACATGAAGAATCGGGCAGTTTAACCGCCTTACTTAAACAACACTGGAAAACATTCTTATTGGTGGTCGGTTATACCTCAGCAGGTTCACTGACCTTTTATGTGGTGACGGTTTATTCAAAAACCTATCTCACCAATATTGGTATGGATGGCAAAACTGTCGGCTTCATCATGACCACTGCCCTGTTTGTATTTATGCTTGCTCAACCATTTTTTGGAATGCTCTCGGATCGAATTGGTCGACGCGCCTCAATGCTCGCTTTTAGCTTACTGAGTGCCATATTTATTTACCCAGTGATGGTGACAGGTATGCGTAATTTTGCAGATTCACCTGTCATCATTACCTTATTACTCATTTTCCTCATGATGTTACTCAGCTTCTATACCTCGATCAGTGGTTTAGTCAAAGCTGAAATGTTCCCAACTCATGTCCGTGCCTTAGGTGTCGGTTTTTCTTATGCCGTGGGCAATGCATTATTTGGTGGTTCGGCACCCTCTGTCGCGTTACTATTTAAAGATGCAGGGATTGAAAACTCTTTTTTCGTCTACGTGATTATCATGCTGATTATTTGTTTCTTCTGTAGTTTGGCATTACCGAAAAAACCTGAATATTTGGAGCATGATCATTAAATAAATCGAGTATCAACAAAACTACATTTGCTTTCTCAACTGTGGTTTTGTTGATATAGGATTTCACAATAACTTCAACACGCACGTCATTTCATATATTCATTTCAATACAAACACCAATCCATAAAAACAAGCCAAACTCAGAATAATCGTCAACAAGGTATGTCTCACTTTATAAGCAATTACAATCGTTAAAATCGTGGCGAGAAAATACGGATTCAGTAAAGTCGAACGAAATGCCCCCTGCTCATCCATAAACACAATCGGAGTCGCAATTGCCGTCAGTAAACATGGTGCAGAATATTGCAAAGACTGCTGAAACCATTTCGGTAAGCGCAAAGGAAGATTAGGTTCAAGCAAGATATAGCGATTCATAAACACCACTAGTGCCAAAATAATCAGAACAAACCAACTCATGCTTTACGCTCCCGAAAATTTTGCAAGCAAGTGGCTGCCAACATCCCAATCACACCCGCCATGATCGCTGCACTTTTAAAACCTAAACCTAGAAAGATCACGGTTAAAATCACCGAAACCAGTACACCCACCAAGGTATTTAGGTTTTTAATGAATGGAATCACGATGGCAATAAAAGTTGCCACAATCGAAAAATCGAGATGATATTGATCTAAGTTTGGTATCGCGGATGCGAGAAATACACCACAGGCGCTAAACAATACCCAACATAGATAAAAACAACTTCCTGCACCTAGCAGATAATAAATATAGTGTTGTTGCCTTTTAAGACTGACGGCAAATAATTCATCGGTCAGCAAGAAACCTAGCATCAACCGATATTTTAATGGTTGTTTGGAAATATCTTCGCGTAAATACAATGCATATAAATAATGCTGTGTGGTGATCAGGAAAACGGAAATGATAATGGTCAATGCTGGCGTACCTGCCATCACTAACCCAAGCGTCATTAATTGAGCCGCTCCCGCGAAAACCAACGCAGACATCGCGATCGCTTGTAATGTCGTTAATCCTGCTTGGATTGCCATTGAACCTACCAATAAGCCCCAAGGCAATACGGCAAAACACAGAGGCAAGATTTTGATCACTCCATTTAAAAATGCCCGTGTTTCACTCATCGGCGTGTCATCTATGCTCTCACCTAACATCAAAACCACAATTTATTATCAAAGACATTCTGACTATGCCAAAAATTGCTAAATGAAGATTGTATAAAATTGCTATTTTATTTGAGATAAGCGATATAACCGCCTGGGGTAATGCCAAAAGCTTGACGAAAATGCCGACTAAAATGACTTTGATCCGAGAAGCCACACTGTTGTGAAACCTCAGATAAGTTCAATCCTTGTCTTAATAATTTTTGTGATTTTTGCAAACGTGCCTGCACTAACCATGCATGGGGTGACAGACCTACATGCTTTTTAAACTGGCGTAAAAAGTGCCACTGACTCAGATTGGCGATTTCTGCCAATTGAACCAAAGAAAACTCTTGTTCAGGCATACTCGCCATCAATTCTTTAATATTTAGAATACGTTGTTTGGCATGACTGAGATCTGTTGCGAGTGGCTTGACTTGACTGTACTTTGATACGAGCCAAGCAATCGTTGACAGAAATAAAGTTTGTTTGAGTAAGGTATTGTTAGGTTGCTCTAACAAATCAAAGAGTAAACGAAATTGCTGTGCCAAGCCTTCATCATGCAAGACTGCATCTCTGAACCACGGCGCAATGCCATTTACCGTAGTTAAGTCACGTGTTAACTCATTAAAAATCTCAGGTGTGGGATAAATAGCGCGATAGCACCAACCAGTATCAACCGCAGAAGAACCTGTATGAACTTCATCAGCATTGACCAAAATAATATCGCCTTGGGGTGCAACATGATGTCCACCTGTACGATAGAACCGTTGTGCCCCTTCCTCGATCACCCCAATGCAAAAGCCTTCATGAACATGTCGTGAAAACTCCTGTTGAAAGTAACTGGCTTTCAACATTTCCAAACCACCTAATTCTTTTAGGTGTAAGTAATCAACTTGTTCTCGAGGTCTGCGCGACATCACGACCTCCTAAGGCATATATGCATCATTTCAGGTTAACGCGATTTAGATAGATTTATAGAACAAAATTGCTGTTCATAGCTTAAGCTATATAAAACGACTTACTATAAATTTATGTTCAAAAAAGTTAACTCATTCGAGGTAAAAATTATTTTTCAGCTTTTTTTCTTATTAGATTACTAGGTACAATAAGAATAATCTAATTTATATAAGATATCTTAATATTGTGAGCACTACTGAGAGAGAAATCGCCAAACTATTTACAAGCAATAGCTTAAGAGCTATTGCTTCTGGTGACGTTTCATCTCTTGAAAAAATAATAAATAACAAATCCTTAAGCTCAAATGTAAATACATCCAGTATCCTTGATATATATTCATCTGCATTTGAATTTTTAAGTCAAAATTATAGAAATGAATATGTCTATAAAAATTTCATTGCTCGCAAAATTTTAAGAAGCAAACATTCACTCCAGTCATCCGTTTTACTTTCAGAATTCAGAGTAGGTCAGAATAAAGCTGATTTAGTCTTACTAAATGGCTGTTCAACTTGTTATGAAATCAAAACAGAATATGATTCATTAAACAGATTAGAAGACCAGCTACAGTCATATATTCAATTATTTGAAAAAGTTTATGTCGTTTGCCCTAGTTCCCTACAAATAGATGTAGAAGCTATCATTCCTCATAGTGTTGGTATTATGGTTTTAACCG
Organism: Acinetobacter sp. ANC 4805; assembly: GCF_022549495.1. Lineage (GTDB taxonomy): Bacteria > Pseudomonadota > Gammaproteobacteria > Pseudomonadales > Moraxellaceae > Acinetobacter. Next base: position 225,559 of record NZ_JAKZGD010000001.1, on the reverse strand, counting down.
ACAACAACACTTTACGGACTATAAAAGAAGCTATATCTAATGATATTTTTGATATTAACCTTATGATGAAGTCATTAAGAAAAGAAGAGTATTTAGATATTGCTGAAAATATATATGGGTTAAAAATTGATGTTCCTAACACTCAGGTTTTTGATCTGTGCTTTAAAATTCTTAATAAATCTGATAGAGATGTTGTGAACAATTTATTTTTAAAAACTTTAAAAAAACACAGAAAGAATAATATTGAAGCAATAAATACTCTACCACACCCTTTGACTAATGCTTTGATAAGCTTTAAATTCAATAAAAATGATATTAAAAACCTAATTAGCTTTTTCTCGGAGAAAGACCTTAATGTATTATCCAATTTTAAGAGGAAAACTTAATGAGCTTTTAGCTATTCGAGAACTATCAGAGCTAGGACTTAAAAACTTTATTCCTGTTATTGAACCTGTGAAAAATGATATAAAAGCACTCTGTAAAACCATTGAGGTCCTAAATAAGAATGGTATTGTACCTTATATAATCATTAACCCAATAATTGGTGACTTTAAAAAATCAAAGACTGAGTTTAGTGAACTCATAACTAAGATAGAGAATATCGAGTATACACCACTCTACTCGATCAATGAAAAGACGAATTTATACAATGATTTTTTAGAATTAAATAATTTTGGTTTGTTTATTCAGAAAGGCATTGATAAAGAACTGATTGATTTTACAAAAATCTCAAGAATTAATTTTATTCAAAATGATAATAGTCCACAAGTTAAAAGACTTATACACAATAAAGTTGTCTATGAGGACTTTTTTAAAAGACAACTAAGAAATGCAGATTATCCTCAAGAATCATCATTCTCAGCCTTACATAGTTATTATCATGAAGAAAATAATATAGGTTTTGGTGATTATACTATTACGGGCGATGATTTTATTGAAGGTGGTGGTCCAGCCTATGTTGTAACAGTTCATGCATCGTATATTGATTCTCAAAGATTTGATGAGTTATTCATTCGTCACTATTCCTCAGAAGACGATGGAACACCCACTAATCCTGGTGCTAAATTTAAGGAAGCGTTAACGAAACTTATTTCTGATTTCCAATCAAAGAAAATCCTTTTCGAAGAAACCAAAGGACTACAAGAGTTCATTTTTTTATACAAAATAGGACATTTCCCAGGGTTAGGGCAAGTTAAAAAAAATTCAATAATGCATCATATTGAAACAATAAATATATATTTAGAATCAAAGGATTAAGACTAATGGTTCGAAAATGTTGTAGTAACTGTTTTTCAGATAAAGCTTTGAAGTTACAAATTAACTCAATAGGTAGAATTTCACGTTGTCATTATTGCGGAACAAATGATGCAAGTACTATAAATATAGATCAATTGTATATGCTAATCTCACCTCTTATTGAAGTGATTGATAGCATATTTGAAAAAGATACAGATGGTTATAGTTTATTCCATATCCTATCAAGTGAATTTAAATTATTTACTAGTAACGTTCAAGAGCAAATAATTGAAGATGCTCTACAAAATAAACAAGAGTTCATTAACAAAAAATATAAAAACTTTCCAACTAATACTCAGAATGAATGGGAAGCCTTTAAATATGAACTAAAACATAATAATCGTTTCTTTCCTCAAATTGAGATATACAGAGATGCTTTTCTTGAAACTGGAAACCTATTTGAGAAATTTACAGAGGTAATTGAGCAACTAAATTATGAAATTACTACTTCTGATACACTTTTTCGTGCTCGAATATCGGATAATATACTTAAACATCAAGAAATGAACAAACCTCCTTTAGAAAAAGTGACTATAGGTAGAGCTAATCCAGATGGTATTTCTTATCTATATACAGCTCAGTTAATTGAAACTGCATTAACAGAGGTTCGTCCAAGTAACGGGCAAACTGTTTATATTGCTTGTTTAAAAGTCAAACAAGATATTAACGTTATTAATTTATGTGATCCCAAAAAAGATATTTCATTCATATCTTTAAGCTCTACAGATGATTTTCATAAGATTATGAAATTAGTTAATTTATTAGATCAATTCGCCAAAGAGTTATCTTTACCTGTTTTGCCTAATCGTTCACATCTCGATTATATACCAACTCAATTCATTACTGAGTTTTTTAAAAATTTAGGTGGGATTGATGGATTAATGTTTAATAGCTCTTTTGGAAACGGTTACAACTTAGTCATATTTGATCAAGATAAAATAGATATTCCAATTGATATACCCTTGAAACAATTGAGAATTATGGGTATACAGCCTGATTATACTGAATTATAAAAATAGCACCTCTTAAAATAAAAGCCTCCGAAGAGGCTTTTATTTATTTGATCAGTTACTTAGAACCTTTGATCCCTGCTTGTAATAACAAAGCACCTAAACCACCAATTTTTTGCTCTTGTGGTTTTTCAGTTTTTGGCTTGTTATTTTGCGGACGCTTAAAGTCACCTTCTTTACGTGGCGGACGTTGACCTTGAGGCTTACGCTCTGAACGTTCAGTTCGCTCTTGCTGTGGACGCTGTTGCTGACGTGGCGCTTTAGCAGGTGCAGAACCTTCTGCACGCATACTCAAATTCACACGATTACGTTCCACATCAACTTGCATCACACGTACTTGCACAATTTGACCTGGTTTCACCACTTTATGTGGATCAGAAACAAATTCATTTGCAAGTTCAGAGATATGCACTAAACCATCTTGATGTACACCCACATCTACGAACGCGCCGAAGTTGGTCACATTGGTCACCACACCTTCGAGCTGCATGCCTTCAGTGAGTTGAGCAACTTCAGTAATATCTTCACGGAACTTGGCAGTACGAAACTCTGGACGTGGATCACGAGCAGGCTTTTCAAGTTCAGCTAAAATATCTTGAATCGTCGGCAAACCAAACCTGTCATCAACAAACTCATCTGCTTTGACTTGGCGAATGATTTCAGTATTACCGATGATGTCTTTTACTGTTGTCGCTTTTGCTGCAACAATTTTTTCCACTACGCCATAACTTTCTGGGTGAACTGCTGATGCATCCAATGGCTCAGAACCATTTTGCACACGTAAGAAACCTGCTGATTGTTCAAAGGTACGCTCGCCTAAACGTGGCACTTTTTTCAATGCTTGGCGGTTGTCAAAACGACCATGTTCTTTACGGTATTCAACAATTTGCTGTGCAATTGATTTATTCAAGCCCGCAATATAAGCCAAGATTGCTGGTGATGCAGTGTTCACATCTACGCCCACAGCATTCACACAGTCTTCAACTACCGCATCGAGTGTTTTTGCTAAGCCAGTCTGGTTCACATCATGTTGATATTGACCTACACCAATCGATTTAGGATCAATCTTAACAAGCTCTGCCAATGGGTCTTGCAAACGGCGTGCAATTGAAACTGCTCCACGAATTGAAACATCAAGCTCTGGAAGTTCTTGTGATGCTAATTCACTAGCTGAATAAACCGATGCACCCGCTTCACTTACCGTGATACGCGTCAGTTTCAAGTCAGCATTGGCAGCCATCATTTCAGCAACTAAAGCTTCAGTTTCACGGCTTGCTGTTCCATTACCAATCGCAATAAGTTCCACGTGGAACTCTCGACATAAACGAGAAAGTTCTGTAATAGAACCCTCTTTATCTTCTTTCGGCGCAAATGGATAAATTGTACTATGTGCTAATACATCACCTGCATCACTCACCACAGCAAGTTTTACACCAGTACGGATACCAGGATCGACACCTAAAGTGGTACGACCACCAGCAGGTGCAGAAAGGAGCAAATGACGTAAATTTTCAGCAAAAACATCCATTGCTTCCGCTTCAGCAGCCAAGCGTTTGTCTGTTAATAATGAATGCTCGATTTGCGGACGAATCTTGCCCAGCCAAAATAATTTTGCAGTTTGTTTTAAATAATCTTGGCGAGCCTGTGGCTGAATTTGATCAAGATTGTATTCTGTCTCAATACGTGACAGAGGTGTATCATCTTCACCATCAACTTTTAAGCCTAAGACATTTTCTTGGCGACCACGTAACATTGCCAATAAACGATGTGATGGTAATTTATTTAAATTCTCTGAGAATTCAAAATAATCGCGGAATTTCTTACCAACTTCTTTTTTCTCTTCAGAAGCAACGCTACTTTTCAGCACTGCCGTTTTAGAGAAAATTTGTTTTAATTCAGTGGTTAATCCAATATTTTGTGCCCAATCATCAATCAAAATATGCTGAATCGCATCGAGTTGGCTTTCTACATCTGGGTAGTCTTCATGACTAAAGCCAACCAATGCTTCGCTTGGGTCAACTTGATCTGCAATCACTTTTTCAGCAATAGCACCAAGACCTGCTTCTTTTGCCTTAAATGATTTACTGGTACGTTTTGGACGATATGGCGCATAAATTTCTTCCAAGGCATTCTTGGTTTCTGCTGCATTGACACGCGCCAATAAGTCATCGCTTAATTTATCTTGTTCTTGTAAAGATTGGATCACCTTTTCACGACGCTCGTATAAATCACGTAAGTAAGTTAAACGTGTATCGAGTTGACGTAATTGCGTATCGTCTAAGCCCTGCGTGACTTCTTTACGGTAACGTGCAATAAAGGGAACGCTAGCGCCTTCATCAATTAAACGAATAGCAGCTTCTACTTGGTTTGGACGTACGGCAATTTCATTTGCCAACTGCTGAACTAAGTCAGTCATCGTGATTGATTCCACAAGGGTTAAGTCTAAAAGCACTGATTATAAAGTCCGTGACTATAAAATCCACTATTGTTTTTTTGAATATTTTTCGAGTAGATTATGCTAATTGATAAATACTTATAAAATACCAAGATTTTTTCAGCTAAATATTGAAAAATAGATTGATTGTCATCATTTTACCTGTATACGTTTGGTATCTATATCTTGATTTTATTGGCAATATTTGTTGCTTTATAACATAGTCAAAACTGTGCAATGAATCGTATACTCCAAAGCATTGCATGAATGACGACAATAAACGATAAAGGAGCACATCATGACTTTAGTTGTACCTGCCGAATCGACGGAAACAGTACATCATGAAACAGATCGAGTCGAACGTATTTTAGTTGTCGATGATGATGTGCGCTTGCGTACGCTTTTACAACGCTTTTTAGAAGACAAAGGCTTCGTGGTGAAAACAGCCCACGATGCAACACAGATGGATCGTTTACTCCAACGTGAGCTGTTCTCTCTCATTGTGCTTGATTTTATGCTGCCTGTTGAAGATGGTTTGAGTATCTGCCGTCGTTTACGTCAATCCAATATTGATACCCCAATTATCATGTTGACTGCACGTGGCAGCGACTCTGACCGCATTGCAGGTTTGGAAGCAGGTGCAGATGACTATTTACCAAAGCCATTTAATCCAAATGAGCTGTTAGCACGTATTCGTGCCGTATTACGTCGTCAAGTGCGTGAAGTTCCAGGTGCGCCAAGTCAACAAGTCGAAGTCGTTAGTTTTGGTCCTTGGGCATTAGATCTCTCTACACGTACCTTAACCCGCGAAGGTCAAGTCGTGACTTTAACCACAGGTGAATTTGCAGTATTAAAAGCATTGGTTCAACACCCACGTGAACCACTCACACGTGATAAATTGATGAACTTGGCGCGTGGTCGTGAATGGGGAGCGATGGAACGTTCAATTGATGTGCAAGTCTCTCGGTTACGCCGCCTAATTGAAGACAATCCTGCACGTGCCCGTTACATTCAAACGGTTTGGGGTGTCGGTTACGTATTTGTTCCAGATGGCGCAGAGTAAGCTAAGGAAGTTAAGCGTTGAAACTTGAACCAATTGATCCACAGGCTTTTACTGACTTCACAGCTTATTCTGAAAGACCACGAACCAAGTGGGAGCGCTTTTTAGATAAAATAAAACCGCGCTCTGCTGCCATGCGTACAACGATATTGGTCTTGTTCACAGTTTCTTTTAGTCTGTTTATGTCCTTGTGGCTCTTTTGGCGAACACTTTATCTGCCAGAACTACAACAACATGCGCGTTATCTTGCGATTGAATTAGAGCTTGTCAACAACCCTGATATTCGGATTTTACATCGTGATACCGAAGTCGATATTGATACATGGCTCAAAAATCGTATTGGGATTGAATATGTTACAAATCCAGCAGAATTTCCAAAAATTGAAGAAAAGTTTCTCGCAGAATTATTCACAGATCAAATTGAAGCAAAATTAGCCAAAGAGCTAGGTGTAAAAAACGTTACCGTCTATTTTAAGTTCAAACCAATTCCTCGTATCTGGATTCAAACACCAGAAATGAATGGCAACTGGGTAAGCGAACCGTTAAAAACGTATACCAATTACAGTGTTGAACTGATTGCCACATGGCTTTTCGGTGTGCCAATTATTTCCTCAATTATTATTTTAACGCTTGTTCGACAAATGAATCGACCATTACGTCGCTTACAAAATGCTGCCAATAGTTATAGTAAAACAGGCAAAGCCCCTTATTTGGATACCAATCATGGCCCTTTAGAAATCCGTCAGGTGAATCAAGCATTTAACCATATGGTATATACGCTTGAGCAAACTGAACGTGATCGACAAATCATGTTAGCAGGCATTTCACATGATTTACGCACACCTCTGACGCGCATTCGCTTAACCGCAGAAATGCTCCCCGATGAATTTTTTCGTGAAGGCTTAATCTATGACGTCGATGATATGGATGCCATCCTGAATCAATTTATTTCCTATATGCGGGATGGATCTGATGAGGAGCTTACACCAACCAATATCAACACTTTACTGCAAGAAGTGGTCGTGCAATTTAAGCCTTTAGATATTCGCTTTGATGCTCAGGAACTGCCTATTATTCCTGCTCGTAGCTTATCGCTGAAACGTTTGATTGCCAATTTAGTCAATAATGCCAAGCGTTATGGTGCAGAGCCAATAGAGTTATCAGCCAGTCATGTGGATGATCATATTCTGATTACAGTGGCTGATCATGGCGAGGGTATTCCACCAGATCAGGTTGAAGAACTGATGCAACCTTTTGTGCGTGGTAATTCAGCTCGTACCATTCAAGGCAGTGGACTCGGTTTAGCGATTGTGAAACGTATTGTTGATATTCATCAAGGGCAAATCAATATTCGCAATCGAGATCAGGGTGGCTTAGAAGTTGTTATTTCTCTCCCACTAAAGAGTGAAAATCCTGAAGAACCTCAAAGCAATACCATTCATAAAATCAAACAAACCCTCACTGGGCATTTTTAAATCAATCAGTGGCATCGCAAAATGTCACTTTTTCTCTCTAAAAAATATCCCGAATTTCACATATTAGACCTTAGCCGTAGTCCAATTCCCTTTTCAAGTTTTGACGCTAAAATCAATATCGAACTAAAAAGTATATTGAGAATGGATGATGTCTTTAAGTCGTATTCGCCTTGCTACCCTACATGACAAAGTGATGAGTGCAGAGCAAGCTGCTCGCTTTATTGAAAATGATATGACGGTTGGTATGAGTGGTTTTACTCGTGCTGGAGAAGCAAAAGCTGTTCCGCAAGCACTGGTTGAACAAGCCAAGAAAAATCCGTTAAAAATCACGTTAATTACAGGTGCAAGCCTCGGTAACGACTTAGACAAACAATTGACCGAAGCAGGTGTACTTGCTCGTCGTATGCCATTCCAAGTTGATAACACATTACGTCGTGCAATTAACAACGGCGAAGTGATGTTCATTGACCAGCATTTATCTGAAACTGTAGAGCAAATGCGTAATCAGCAGCTCAAACGCCCTGACATTGCTGTTATTGAAGCCGTTGCAATTACAGAAGATGGTCATATCGTACCAACAACATCTGTAGGTAACTCAGCAAGTTTTGCAATTTTTGCGGAAAAAGTGATTGTAGAAATCAACACCTCTCTCAGCGAAAACTTTGAAGGTTTACACGATATTTACATCCCGACTTATCGCCCAACACGTACTCCACTTCCATTAACTCAAGTTGATGACCGTATCGGTTCAACGGCGATTCAAATTGACCCAGCAAAAATCGTGGGTATCGTTTTTAATGATACTGCTGATTCTCCATCAACAGTCACTGCACCTGATGATGAAACTCAAGGCATTGCCAACCACCTGATTAAATTCTTTGAACAAGAAGTTGCAGCAGGTCGTTTAGCGAAGAACTTAGGCCCATTACAAGCAGGTATTGGCTCTATCGCCAATGCCGTTTTGACTGGTCTTAAAGATTCGAACTTTGAAGACCTTGTGATGTATTCAGAAGTCCTACAAGACTGTACCTTTGAATTGATTGATGCAGGAAAAATGAAATTTGCATCAGGTAGTTCAATTACGCTCTCTGCACAATGTGGTGAGCGTGTATTTGGTAATTTGGAACACTACAAAGACAAACTGGTATTACGCCCACAAGAGATTTCAAACCATCCTGAGATCGTACGCCGTTTGGGTATTATCGGAATTAATACCGCACTAGAGTTTGATATTTACGGTAACGTCAATTCAACTCATGTTTGCGGTACTAAAATGATGAATGGTATTGGTGGTTCAGGTGACTTTGCACGTAATGCGCACTTAGCTATCTTCGTGACCAAGTCAATTGCGAAAGGTGGCGATATTTCATCAATCGTACCAATGGTCAGCCATGTTGATCATAACGAGCATGATGTCGATATTCTAGTAACAGAAGTTGGTTTAGCTGATTTACGTGGTTTAGCACCGCGTGAGCGCGCACGTGTGATTATTGATAACTGTGTACATCCACTTTACCAAGCTGCACTCAACGACTACTTTGATCGTGCATGTGAACGTGGTGGACATACACCGCATATTCTTCGTGAAGCGCTGTCATGGCATTCTAACTTTGAAGAAACAGGTCATATGTTAGAAAATAAGACGATTGCTAAGTCTGCTTAATTACACTTGACCGAATAAAAGAGCATGTTTCGACATGCTTTTTTTATTTGCTTATTTCAATGTCCACAACCGCCCCACTCTCAACAAAATAGGAAATGAAACATTAATAGTGTGATGACTCAAAATAATCTGCTTTAAACGATCCAATGGGTTCAGATTGAGCTGTTTCTGATAATGTTTGATCGCAGACCATGTATTTAAATAATCCCACAATTGCTGCCCTGTCCATGCCAGTTCGATCTGAAAACTAGGCATAATGATTTCATCAAACGGAAATGGAATACTTTGATAGTGCTCATCAATATAGCTTCGCTCAGCATCCCAAAAACCATTTAAAGTCTCGGTATATAGCTGAATGACTTTCTGATTTAGCTCGATATCGTCAAGTTGCAACAAGCCATAACCAATCACTGCAAAAATACCATCTGGTTTTAATGTTCGTTTGACTTCAGCATAGAATTTTTCAAAATCAAACCAATGAATGGCTTGAGCCACGGTAATAAAGTCAAAATATTGATTGGGGAAAGTCGTATGCTCTGCGGCTTGCTGTAAATACTGCACATTAGCAAATCTAGGAGCTTGATCGAGCTGATTTTGACTGAGGTCTGTGGCAATCACATCTTGAAAATATGGTGCAAGCAACTGCGTCAGTTGTCCTGAGCCTGCGCCACAATCCCACGCATGTACGTGTGTTTTGATCTGTGCCAATAGAGCTTCAATCATCAGTTTGGGATAACTTGGACGTGCTTGTTGATAAAGTTCGCTCTGCTCAGAAAATAAGTCTTTCATACTGCTTTTTTCTTAAAGTTTTCGACTAAGCATAAATATAGCAAAATATTTTAGATATAAAAAAACCCCAAACTTTCGTTTGGGGTTTTTCGAATATGGTGGCGGGACCCAGGATCGAACTGGGGACACACGGATTTTCAATCCGTTGCTCTACCGACTGAGCTATCGCGCCAATGGAGTGTATTAAGCCGTATCTCAGCCCAATAGTCAATAATTATCATGAACTTTCGATTTGATTGCCCATTTTTCATGCAATGAATTTTGGGTAAAAAAAATCCCTGATGGGATCAGGGATTGAAAATACAAATTTATGGTGGCGGGACCCAGGATCGAACTGGGGACACACGGATTTTCAATCCGTTGCTCTACCGACTGAGCTATCGCGCCAAAGTGGGCGTATTAAACAATGTTTACCTAAGCCCGTCAAGCAAATTTCTGGGTTTTTCTATCAAACGTCTAATTTTGATGCAAATCACAAACCCATCAGACTTTAATTCTAGATTTTGCCTAGATGCGATAAACAGCGATGAATTGCTCCACAGCCTGGCTCAAATTGCTTCACCCCTTGTTCTTCTTCCATACGGCAAACTTCTTCAACTAGGCGCTCTGCAACTCCACGCCCACGGTTAGACGGATGTACCACAATATATTCCAAAACTCGGCTTTCACCTTGTCCTGTTGCCCAAATTGCACCTATAATTTTGGTGTTAAATTCAGCAGTATAAACTGTGGTATATTGTTGTAGATTTTGTGCAAGTTGCTCCATTGCATCTTGCCCATCACCAAACTCTGGGCTGGTATCGTAGAGTCGCTCGAGCTGAGTACGAATTCCTAGATTATCTAGAGAACTGTAAGCATGTACGGTAATAGGCATTGATTAACCCTCCTGAGCAAACTATGATGCTGTCACTTTTTCGTCACAGCGAAATATTGGTTTTTAATTCAATCATTTTTGACGTTTTTTGAGGAACGTGTCCATGACGCAACGTATCAGTGAAGTGGTAAGAAATACCAACGAAACCAAAATTCGAGTTCGTCTCAATCTCGATGGTACAGGTCAAGGCACACTTAACACTGGAGTTCCATTTTTAGACCATATGATTGATCAAATCAAGCGCCATGGTCTATTTGATATCGATATTCATTGCGATGGCGATCTAGAAATTGATGATCACCACACAGTTGAAGATTGTGGAATCACCTTGGGGCAAGCATTTGCACAAGCTTTAGGTGATAAAAAAGGCTTACGTCGTTATGGGCATTTTTATGCACCATTAGATGAAGCACTTTCTCGTGTTGTTGTTGATCTATCAGGTCGCCCAGGCTTGTTTATGGACATTCCATTTACTCGCGCTCGCATTGGAACATTCGATGTCGACTTATTTTCAGAGTTTTTCCAAGGCTTTGTCAATCATGCATTAATGACATTGCATATTGACAACTTGAAAGGCAAAAATAGTCATCACCAGATTGAAAGTGTCTTTAAAGCATTGGCTCGTGCATTGCGTATGGCATGTGAGATTGATCCACGCGCAGAAAATACCATTGCTTCAACAAAAGGTAGCCTGTAATGACGCGTATTGCTTTACTTGACTATGGTATGGGTAATTTGCACTCTGCGGCAAAAGCCTTGGAACATGTCGGTGCAACGGTTGATGTGACCAATGACCCAAAGCTGATCGCCAAAGCAGATAAAATTGTATTTCCTGGCGTGGGTGCAATGCGTGATTGTATGCAAGGCATGCATGACGCAGGCATTGATGAAGTAGTACGTCAAGCAGCATTTAACAAGCCTGTTTTAGCAATTTGCGTTGGGATGCAAGCTCTTCTACAAACATCTGAAGAAAATGGTGGTGTAGATGCTTTGGGTATTTTTGAGGGTGTTGTTAAACACTTTCCTGAAATTCCAAACTTAAAAGTACCTCACATGGGTTGGAATCAAGTCCATCAATTAGATCCAAGCCATCCAATGTGGAACAACATTGAACAAGATGCGCGTTTCTATTTTGTGCATAGTTACTATGTCGAACCAAAAGACTCTGCCATCACTGCGGCAACCTGTGATTATGGCGTGAACTTCTGTACCGCGATTCACAAAGACAATTTGTTCGCGACCCAATTCCATCCTGAGAAAAGTCATACGGCTGGTTTACAGTTGTTAAAAAACTTTGTGGAATGGAATATTTGATCATTCACACGATTTTAATTTTTGATAATAAAGCCAATTTTAAGTTGGCTTTATTTTTTTAATTTTCTTTTCTATTTATTTACCTTTATTTTTTGCATATCATGCAAATGTTTTGAATAAAAATCAAACAACACGTTGTTTCAAAATTAATTTTAAAAATCAGTGACTACAGGAAAATAATATGTCATCTAGTTTTCAAGCAAATGATTCTGGTTTGAGTGCAAATGGGCGTTTTGGCAGACTATCCTATCTAGGATGGAACATGTTACTTGGCTTATCTTTAGTATTGGTCGGTATTATCGCTGCGATATTAATCCCTAGTTTTTATAGCTCCTCAACAGGTACAGGTGCTCTCGTTTACATATTTGCTGTTTTTTTTATTATTCTTTATATCGCTGTCATCTACTATAGCTTTATTTTCTCTATTCGCCGTTTGCATGATAGAAATCAAACAGGTTGGTTATCTCTTTTAATGCTAATACCACTTTTCAATGTATTCTTTTTTATTTATCTAAGCTGTGCAAAAGGTGATGATAATTCAAATAATTATGGCTCACCACGTATAACAAAAGGATGGGAAAAAGTTTTAGCATGGATTTATATTATTATCTTTCCAATTAGTATTTTAATACTCGCTGCGACTGCTATCCCAGCGTACCAAAGTTATATACAGAAAAGCCAGCAACTGCAATTTGAACAACAACATTCTTATACAGAATAAATATTTCACTTCATTACAAAGCCAAGTTTTCTCACTTGGCTTTTTCATTGCCACAAAACAGTTTAAGCTCGAACAAAAGTTTTGAGTTTCAGAAAATGGAAATGCAGCAAGCAACAGTTCTTTTAAGCAAAGAACAAATCCGTACATTACCTGCATTTCAAAACCTAAGTGCTGAAAATATTTTAGTGATTCAAACACTCGAACAATGCTGGGCAATTCAAACTGAACTTCACGCTATTGCTGTATTCGGATTTGATACCGAATCCAAACCGACCTTCAAAGTCGGTGAGAAATCCACAGGCCCCCATTTAATTCAACTTTCAACACATGAAAAAGCCTATCTGTTCCAAGTGAAGCCCGACATTCTTAATTTCTTAAAGCCTATCTTAGAAAATGAACATCAGCTCAAAGTTGGTTTTGGTTTAAAAAATGATGCCAGCAGCTTTCGTCGCAAAGAAATCAATCCACAATCCATGATCGATCTGTCTAAAAGTTTTTCAAGTTTCGGTTATACCCATCAAGTTGGCATTCAAACGGCAATAGCACTGCTTTTTCAACGCTATTTTGTCAAAAGTAAAAAAATCAGCACCTCGAATTGGGCAGTCAAGAATCTTAGCCCCCAACAAATCAGCTACGCGGCAGCAGATGCTTATGCAGCACTTCGCAGTTTTGAACAACTCAATCAACAACAGTTACTCACACCGCAATTACAGCAACAAATCACGAGAATACTTCAAGGTTCAGCAGACAAGGCTTAGCGATTGATCAATACTTTGTTAATATATCGCCAATTTAAACTTTACGATGAAGCTAGGAGCGAAAGCATGCTAATCATCCCTGCAATTGACCTGAAAGATGGTAAATGTGTTCGTTTAAAACAAGGACGTATGGAAGACGATACCGTTTTCTCTGATGATCCTGTCGCAACTGCACAACACTGGGTTGATGAAGGCGCACGTCGTTTACATTTAGTCGATTTGAATGGTGCTTTCGCAGGTACGCCAATTCATAAACCAGTGGTGGAAGCGATTGCACGCGCACAACCAGAACTTCCAATTCAAATTGGTGGTGGTATTCGTTCACTTGAAACCATTGAGCACTATTTGGAAGCAGGCGTATCTTTTGTCATCATTGGCACAAAAGCAGTAAAAGAACCTGAATTTGTTGAAGAAGCATGCAAACGCTTTGCAGGTCATATCATTGTTGGTATTGATGCAATTAATGGTGTGGTTGCAACAGATGGCTGGGCAAATGTAACTGACGTGAAGGCAACTGATTTGGCAAAACGTTTTGCTGATGCTGGTGTTTCAAGCATTGTCTATACTGATATTGCACGTGATGGCATGATGCAAGGCGTGAACGTTGAGCAAACTGTTCATTTAGCACAATACTCTGGCTTACCTGTGATCGCTTCAGGTGGTGTGACCAATCTCGATGATGTTCGCAACTTAAAAGGTCAGCAAGGTATTTTAGGTGCTATTACAGGTCGTGCAATTTATGAAGGTACATTAAATCTTCGTGAAGCACAGCTCTTGTTGGATGACAATCGCCTGTAATCTAATGCAAGAGAAGCTATCTTTTTTGATGGCTTCTTTTGATTTAATACAGAACATTACGAATAAATCTTAATACGCATGTGCCGCGATTAACATAACGATAAAGCACATCACTTTTAAAAAGAATCGACTGACCTGCACAAATCACACGAGTTTCAGTTTCAAATTCAAGGCTTAATTCGCCCTCCAAAACATAAATAAGTTCTTGCCAACCCTTTAAATCTGCTTCCGCACAATACACCTCTCCCACCGCAAGTGACCACTTCCATAACTCGGTTTGGGTATGTGTTGGTACAGCAGCCAAAAGCGTAGCATGACTATCTTGAGCTTTTCCTTGCCAGGCCAGCGTATCCACAATAGCCGATTCACTCAGCTCAGGGGCGCTCACAATACGTTTAAAATCGACAGCCAAAACAGCAGCAATCGCATCTAACTTGGCTAAACTAATATTCACTTGTCCTGTTTCCAAGGCAGCAATCGTACGTCGACTCACACCAGCACGATCCGCTAATTCTTGTTGGCTGAGTTGTGATTGATCGCGGAAAAAACGAATATTTTTTCCTACATATTGTAAAACAGTGTCAGCTTGGCTCATTTACATCAGTAATCAAATTAATATTAGTGCAATATATTGCACAAAACTTTCAAATAATACAATATGTGCAGTATATTGCACTTACTCATCAGGCTTATTGTTGTGACATCTTTATCTCAATCCCCCAAAGCTGCTCAATTTGCACTCATTTTCATTACCATGATTTGGGGTGGAACTTTTTTAGCGGTGCAATACGCCCTGAATTTTAGTAGTCCCATGTTTTTTGTAGGCTGTCGTTTTGCCGTTGCAGCTTTAGTCATCTTGCTCATTTCAATCAAATCAATGCGTGGGTTAACTTTAAAAGAGGTTTTAGCAGGCACAGCGATTGGTATCGTGATTGCGATTGGTTATGGCACCCAAACTATTGCGTTACAAACGATTTTAAGTAGTGAATCCGCCTTTTTAACCGCACTGTATGTGCCTCTTGTCCCAATTTTAATGTGGCTTATTTTCCAAAAAAGACCTCCACTCATGACATGGTTAGGGACTGCACTCGCTTTTATTGGACTAGTTCTTTTAACTGGGAATGGTATCTCTAATATCAGTTTAAGCTATGGACAAACACTGACCTTAATCTGTGCCTTTGTGATTGCGCTAGAAATTATTTTGATTGGTTATTTCGCAGGAAAAGTTAATTTAAGACGAGTCACAGTTATTCAATTGGCTGTTGCATCATTCTTATCTTTTGCCAGTATGCCGATTGTTGGTGAACACAGTATTCCTGATTTTTCATGGCAATTGAGCATTTTAGTACTCAGTCTTGGTTTAGCCAGTGCGCTGATTCAATTTGTAATGAACTGGGCACAACGAATGGTCGATCCAACCCGTGCTGCAATTATTTATGCAGGTGAGCCTGTTTGGGCAGGTATGTTTGGAAGAATCGCAGGTGAGCGATTACCATTATTGGCTTTATTCGGTGGGTGTTTAGTGGTGCTTGGTGTTTTAGTCAGTGAACTCAAATTATTAGAAAAGAAAAAAGAGAGCTAAATAGCGCTCCCTTTCTATAATCTATGGCGCTTTCTTTTTTAACAACATCTGTGGCTGATAATATTCAACCGTTGGTATCTGTTCATAGAATGGGTGCAATAATGCTTTCCACTGCTGATATTCAGGAGATTTCCTAAAACCTTCAGTATGATTTTCGATACGATCCCAAAAGACCATCAAAATATAGCGATGATGGTCTTCGACATGTTTAATGAGCTGTACAGCATTCAGACCTTCCATTGGATAAATAATCTCTTTCGCGGTTTGAAATGCTAATTCGAAATCTTCACTTTGATTTGGTTTAATATTTAAATGCACATGCTCAATAATCATGCTTTATCCTATTTGTTGGTACATGGGTTGATTATCATTTAATGCAATTAAACCACGAATCGCGCGATATACAATCCACACCCACGCAGCAAAAATCACTAACCCACAAAATATAGTACTTGACAGTGCAACACCTGCAAAAACATTGGCATTATCTGCTGTAAAGAACAGAAAGAAGAATGGGATAAATGCAATGATATTCCAAGCTAAATACCACCAAAAGGTACGAATTTGCCAAGTAAAATGGCTCTCAAAAATTGAACCTTGCACATCACGACGTTTCACATAATTAATAATTAACGCAATAATCGCCAACAAACCACCACTAAAAATCGCAATGATATAAAGTACATACAGAACCAAGGTTAAGGTACGGTTTGGATCTTGATCAACGGAATAATTCATTTTTATTTATCTCCAAAACAAACTCCCTCAATCAATAAAACACATTGAGTGGAGAAATTAACCAACATATCAACAATATATGAAAGACTATGGTACAGAAATAAATCTTACGAAATGGTTGTTTTTGTGTTTTATGTCTCAGTTTTTGTTGAGCAAGCCATCCTCCACACCAACCACCCAAAGAATCCACGATATGCAAAGTCTGCTCTGGAACACGGCGATTTCCCAATTGTGCTGCTTCTTTGTCTTGCGCATACAACCAATAACTGACTACATTCATCAAGCTAACAAACAGCAAAGTATACGGCGGCAATAACTTGCTAAAGCTCGCAATCAGCATAAATACAATATAAATCACAATACCAATCTGCATTGCTGACCAACGCTTAGACGATGAAGGCGTATTCGGTTTCCGACGATGTTCAATCACTTGTGATGCTTTTAAATAGGTTGCTTGCTGAGCGCGATAACGACCACGCCCATCCAAAATGACCACATATTCCAAGGCACACCCCACAATTGGGCGCGGCCCTGTGCGAGCAAAGTCTTTGATATGGATAAAGACACGATCTTTATGTGCATCATTAGGTTGAATAAAGCCATAGCCTTTATCATCGAACCATTCAACTAAACGCCCTTGATCTCGCATATTCCTACCCTAAACCTAAAACTTGTTGTAAACGGTTTTGTAACATCATGCGCATTTCCATGGGGTCTTTTTGCGAAATATCTTCACCTGTCCGCCCTTCTGCTGCATTTTTCTGTGCAACCTGTAAACGCATACTCCAAAAACGACAAGCAGCCATTGCCAGAAAAATATCCAGACAAGCCAATTCATCTGGTGTTAGTGGGCGAATGCTTTGATAAGCATTTAAGAATGCCTCAGCTTTTTCTATATCCAAATGGGCTTGTGGATAAGCGGTACAGAAGTCATTGATACTAATTGCAATATCAAACAGCCATTCATCTTGATTCAGTTCATAAAAATCAAGAATGCCTTGTAATTGGTTACCCTCAAACAAGGTATTATCCCGAAATAAATCGGAATGAATAAAGCCTATTGGTCGGTTTGGATATGCTTGCGTAATCACTGTAAATAAATGAAAGACCTGATTTAAAAGTTGTTGATCTGCTTGAATCAATTGAGGACGTAATTGGCTTGCTACTTCTGACCAGTATTGATGATTGCGATTAAAATCACGTTCCAAAGGAAAGCCCTGCAAAGCCAAATGCAATTTTGCCTGCGCTTGGGCAATCGCCTGTACTTGCTTAATACTGGCTTCTTCAGGATGTTCCCCCATCAAGCGCGGTGCAATCTGAGCAGGTTTATCTGCAATGCTGTGAATTGCCTGACCATCATATTTTAATGGTACAGCCACAGGCACACCCGCCTTCCCTAAACAATCGAGTACTGGGACGAGCTCACCTGCCCCTTCAGCATCTAATTCTTCAAAAACTGTTAAAACATATTGTTTCTGTGATTGATCCACCAAAAAATAGTTGGTGTTTTGAATACCGCCTTGGATTGGAATCAGCTCAATGATCGCTAAACCATAAGGCTCAGCGAATGCTTGAACTTCTTCTAAACTCAACGGGGTATAAACCGACATGGAAAACCTGCAAAAAATAGCTGTGAAGTTTGATAGAATACCTGTTCCCTCCATGAAGGTGTAGCACCCCTTTCTTTATTGGCGATTTTTTGGAAAATTTTATGCTCGCAAAACGTATTATCCCTTGCTTAGATGTTGATAATGGTCGAGTCGTCAAAGGCGTTCAATTCCTTGATATTCGTGACGCAGGTGACCCTGTCGAAGTCGCTCGTCGTTATAACGAACAAGGCGCCGATGAAATTACCTTTTTAGATATTACTGCTACCCATCATGGACGTGATACGACTTACCGTACGGTAGAACGTATGGCAGAAAGCGTATTCGTACCTTTAACTGTAGGTGGTGGTGTCCGTAAAGTTGAAGATATCCGTTTATTGTTGAATGCAGGTGCGGACAAAGTCAGTATCAACTCGGCAGCAGTATTTACGCCTGAGTTTGTTCAAGAAGCTTCGCAACGTTTTGGCGCACAATGTATTGTGGTCGCAATTGATGCGAAAAAAACTGGCGAAAATAAGTGGGAAATTTTTACTCACGGCGGACGTAAACCAACAGGCATCGATGCAATTGAATGGGCTGTGAAAATGGCAGACTTCGGTGCAGGTGAACTACTGATTACCAGTATGGATGCGGATGGAACCAAAGCAGGTTATGACATTGCCCTAATGCGTCAAATCAACGATCGTGTCAATATTCCAACCATTGCATCAGGTGGTGTCGGTAACTTGCAGCATTTGGCTGACGGGATTTTAAAAGGTGGTGCAGATGCAGTACTGGCTGCCTCTATTTTCCATTTCGGCCAACATACGATTCCAGAAGCGAAGCAATATCTTGCTGAGCAAGGGATTGAAATGCGTCTTTAAACGCGAGTATCACTCAAAAAACCAACCTCTCAAAATCATCGTTTGAGAGGTTTTTTTATTCACTCAACATTTCCTCAGACAAAAAAATACCTTGCGGAGCAAGGCATGGAAACTGCGTTTATACAACGCTAGAGGGTAACTGTGAATTTTGTCATTTTGGTAAATTCTGAGCATCTAAAATGCTTGAATCAAAATAGCCATAAACTGGACAAAAATATTGACATTAAAAACAGATTTTATTGACAATTCACGACATGAACAACTGAGGTATTGTCGTGATTCGTCAAAATCTTGGTGCTTTATTGTCACACTTCGCATTTTCCACTAAGCAACTGATTCTTGTTGCTCCGCATCAGCTACAGGTGGCGTCACTAACTTTGGTTTTTGCTCAACCCACTTCGCAGGGAAAACCGATTCAATCGCTTGAGTCAGCGCTTTGGAAAGTGGCGCAGGTAGAGGTAAACCGAGTGGATTGGCTTCTTTTAAATCAGCAGATGAAACCACGCGTGTGCCCATGACATAATCAAACCATGGACGGGTCACACACCAATTCGCATCTTGATTCGAATTCATATGATGATCGTAATGCCAAGGAATGGTACGCTTTGCCCAATCAGGTTCTAAGTGTGCACGGCGATGTACATAATAATAATTGCCTGCACTATAAACTGCTGCCAATGCCATGCCTTTTGAAAAAGGATAAAACGCCACACTGGCAACGCCTGCTACCACAGCCAATGACATAATTTCATTACGTGTACGCCAACTGTCTAGACCTTCCACATAACAATCATCAGAAAAGTCTTGTTTACGGACTTCACGATGATGTGCCCAATGTGATTCCATGCTTTTGGGCACAGGACTGTAACGTGGCTGACCTGGACGATGTACACCGTGTAAAATATATTTATGTGCAAACCATTCAAATGCGTTTGCAACAGCTAAACCTGCAATAAAACCCTTTAACATGGCTTTCTCCAAATGTTTCCTTATTTTTATTAAAGATATAAATTTTTGTAGGCGAAGTATTGACGATGCGATATATTTATATTGACAAAACACGACAGAATAAGGATGGACAGGATGTCTCAACTCAAGAACTATACAGGCTCTGTTTATGGGGGATTGGGGCATTTATTAAAAGCCTATTGTGAAGCACAACATATTGCTGTTCCTGAACAATTACAACAAGTTCAAAATCTGGAACGCTTTGATTACGTGATTTGGCGAGACCTACTTGAAGACCTCAATCACTTGCACGCAAAGACAGGTTTGGGCTTAGAAATTGCAGAATACGTACAACCCAAACATTTAGGAATTATTGCTTACCTCGCACTTTCTTGTGAAAATTTGGGTGAAGCATTGGCACGTTATCATGATTTTCATCGTCTGATTTATGATGGCAGTCCCTTGGTGGTGGAATTTAATCATCCTTATGCTTCAATCCGTTGGGAAGCTCCCGAACCCCACCCAACCCAGTTAACAGATGAAATTGCAATTGCCTTAATGGTGCAATTCCTCAAGCTATTTATGTCAGGTGAAAACATCAATCTGCATGAAGTCCATTTTGTGAATGTTGCGCCGAAGAATATCAGCGTTTATGAGCAATATTTTCGCTGTAAAGTCCGATTTGATCAGCCGAAAACTCAACTACTCCTGCCCGTTACTGAAGCCTTTAAACCATTAAAAACAGGTGATCACACCTTACAGCAACTGTTATTACAACAAGCTCAAGCATTATTGGACAAGCTGCCAAATTCCACTCAACTTGATCAACGTTTGCAACATGCCATTTTGACAGGATTACAGAAAAACCAATATCAAATCGATTTTATTGCAGAAAAACTAGGGTTATCGGTAAGACAATTACAACGCCACTTACAACAGCAAAACACCACCTTTCAGGAACGGGTACAGCAAATTCGCTTTATGTTGGCAACCGAATACTTAAAAGACCCGCATCTGAGCCTACAAGAAATCGCATTATTACTTTGCTATTCTGAACAAAGCGCCTTTCAACGTGCATTTAAAATTTGGACCAATCAAACCCCACAGCAGTGGCGAAACAACAACACAACTTACAATTCTTAATAAAACTAGAGACAAACTAACGCTTTCACAACAGATCATTTTTTTTACAGCATTTATACAAGAGCGTATGCAGTTTTGTGAATTAATTCACATTTATTCATAGAGCTTAAATATATCCATAATAAATTCTTGGATGCGTACTCTTTTATTTTTATAACGAATCGGGTAATAACAATGAACAAATATTTAGCAGAATTTCTGGGGACCTTTTGGTTAGTGTTTGGTGGTTGTGGTAGCGCTGTGCTTGCCGCTGCATTTCCAGAGCTTGGGATCGGCTTCTTAGGTGTGGCACTTGCTTTTGGTCTAACTGTTTTAACAGGCGCTTATGCATTTGGTCATATTTCAGGGGGGCACTTCAACCCTGCTGTCAGTGTAGGCTTATGGGTTGGTGGACGCTTTGAAGCCAAAGAATTAGCACCTTATATTATTTCTCAAGTGATTGGTGGAGCAATCGCAGCCTTGGTACTTTACATTATTGTACAAGGTCAAACAGGCTTTGCAGGTACTGGTGGCTTTGCAAGCAATGGCTATGGGGATTTATCACCTAACCATTTTTCTTTAATCTCCGCTTTTTTAATTGAAGTGGTACTGACCGCATTTTTCCTGATTGTTATTTTAGGATCAACTGATCGCCGTGCGCCTGCTGGTTTCGCACCGATTGCTATCGGTTTAGCATTAACATTGATTCACTTAATTAGTATCCCTGTAACCAATACATCGGTAAACCCTGCACGTAGTACAGCAGTGGCGCTTTTTGCTGAAACTGCGGCACTAAGCCAATTATGGTTATTCTGGGTTGCACCTATTATTGGGGCAATCATTGGGGCGCTTATTTATAAAGTAGTCGGCAACGAGAAAAGCTAAGCTCACATTCCCATAAAAAAACAGCCTTTTCAAAAGGCTGTTTTCATTTACAAAAATGGGTTTTCAATTTCTCGCTCAAGCTTTCGTTCAATCTGTTCAGGTAAGCTTTGTTTCTCTAATGTTGCCACAACATCATTGATAAAACTTTGTAATGCTTTGGCTGTTTTCAAACCTGCTTGATCTTTGGTAATTTGTAAGTTGCCATATAAACTGACACAGTCCACTTGATTTTCCAAAGTCAGATCATAAATTGCCGAAGACTGATCGCCCTGTTCAAAAGGTTTAAACATCTTTCCTCTCATTGTTCTTTTCTGTTTTAGCCTATTTGAGTTAAGCATAATCAATTTAGGATAGCAGCGATATTATCGCAATAATTGTAAAAAAAACTGAACCAATGCCTCAATCAATTGCTTGATTAAAGCCTGTTTGGTTTCTTCATCTACTTGCGGTAATTTACTTTCAATCGGTTGTGATTGCCCTGAAGAAAATTGCTGTTGTTGCGCTTGGATACTTTCTGTTGTTGCTTCTTCCGCACACTGACTTTGCCCATCCCATTTGACATAGCTAATGTCTTTGTTGGCTTTAACCTGTTGTGCTGATGTCGGTAATTGATAAATATTACGCTTTTGTTGTTCTGTAAGCTGTGGGAATAAATTAATCCCTAGTTTTTCTTCTAGATAGCACACGCTCACGACTTTAACCTGTAGCGAATCATTATTCGGCGCATAATACGCACCAATAATGCCCTGTTTAGGTAAATACACTGCTTTGTATACAGCCGTAGGGACTATTACACCATTGCCAATCGTTTTTAAACGCTTCGCTTCAAAGATCGGTCCCGTAATAACATAAGCATCTTTATGCTGTTTAGTCACGATAGAACGTACCGCTTCTTCTAATTTACGCCAGACTTCCTGATTATTCTTGGGTGCTTGTGGCACCATATTAGCTAAAGAAAAGCTATCCTGCTGCGCTGCGGTATTATTCATATCTCCGTTGGGTGCCATATGCCCACGATCATAACCAGAACCACGATAGTCCGATAACAAAGCACGATGCGCAAGCTGTACTCGTGTTTCCTCATGGAAACTGTCTTCACGTTTAATTTTGACGCTTAGACGCTCAGGCGTCAGATATTCTGCTGACCAAAGTGGTGTTTTTGAAATACCTGAATACATGACATTAAAATCATTGAAGCACAGGGCGTAGCTGTCTTTCTTCAAACTTTCTTTGGTTAGTAAGGGAGGAACATCACGATAAAACTGTTGTAAACAAGCATCATGACTAGATGCGGTAGGCATTAATTTACTAATCTTCTCATTGCCAAATGCAATCGCAAAACTTCCAGTTGCAATCAAGGCAAGTACAATTTTTCCAACATTTTGGCTCAAAAAAGCAAATTGTGTTTTACTCTTTCTAGTTGTTTTCTTCGCCATAACTATATCAAAATCAATATGAGCGCGAAGCTTAGCAATTCCAGACTCAACTGTATATTCAGATAAAGCGAAGAACGACACTTTATGTCGCAAAACTGTTCACTTGATCACCAGATAATAAAAATGGCACTCTAAAGTGCCATTTTGAATCGCTTTCTGTTATTTAAATTTCAATTTGACTCCCCAACTCCACAACACGGTTGGTTGGGATTTGGTAGAAATCGCTGACAGGACTGGTATTCCGTTGCATTGAAATAAATAAACGTTCACGCCATGGCGACATGCCATCACCAACGCTATGCACAATGCGATCACGTGAGATAAAGAAGCTGATCTGCATAAGATCGTATTCAAACTCTAATTCTTCATAGGCTTGAGTCAATGCTTTTGGCACATTTGGCTCATCTTTAAAACCATAGAAGATTTTAATGCGATAAAAATGCGCATTTAAAGTTTCGACACTGATTCGTTCTTCTTGAGGAACAAATGGAACATCCTCAATCACGACCGTTACTAAAATATTGCGCTCATGTAGTACTTTATTGTGCTTGATATTATGTAGCATCGCATGTGGAACAACATTCGGTGTACCCGTTAAGAATACAGCATCACCCGGTACTCGATGAACATTATCTCCAATACTTTTAACAAATAAATCGAGTGATAAGGTGTCATGCTCAAGCTTGGCAAACGTCAGTTCGCGCCCACGCTTCCATGTCATCAGGATCATGATTGCAATCGCACCAATCAACAATGGTACCCAACCACCTGAGAACATTTTTAATGATGCTGCCGCTACTAAAACCGACTCTAAAATAAAGAATGGAATAATCAAAAGCATGACTTTTGGTAAACTCCATTTCCATGCATAGTATACAAAAACAGCAACCAAAATCGTGTCACATAACATGGTTAAAGTCACAGCCAAACCATAAGCACTTGCAAGGTTTGAGCTGGTTTTGAAAATTAAAATTAAAATGACTATTGCAACCAACAACAACCAATTAAGGAAAGGAACATAAATCTGACCCTCCTCAGAATCTGAAGTATGTTTAATGCTTAATCGTGGTAAATAACCCAATTGAATCGCCTGACGCGCTAATGAGAAAACCCCAGAAATGACTGCCTGAGATGCAATCACTGCTGCCATGGTTGCCAAAATAATCATTGGGTATAAACCCCAACTCGGAACCAACAAATAGAACGGATTTTCAATCGCTTCTGGATGTCGTAGTAATAATGCGCCTTGACCTGCATAGTTTAATACAAGACAAGGTAACACCACACTAAACCATCCAAAACGAATCGGACGAGGTCCAAAATGCCCCATATCTGCATATAAGGCTTCACCACCCGTTACTGTGAGTACAACTGCACCCATAATAAAAAATGACATTAAAGGATTGGCAAGAATAAATTGAATTGCCCAATGTGGACTCACCATCCCCAAGACAATCGGGGTCTGTATAACACTAGCAATACCTAAAATTCCTAAAGATAGGAACCAAAGTAAGGTAATTGGACCAAAGAATTTACCAACAAAGGCTGTTCCATGTTTCTGCATTAAAAACAGTGTTGTGACGATCACAATCGCAATCGGTATAATAAAGGGATCTAAAACATTCGTTGCAATAGATAACCCCTCCACTGCCGACAAGACTGAAATTGCAGGGGTAATGATGCCATCGCCAAAAAATAGTGACGCCCCTACAAAACCAATCGCGATCAAATAAATTTTCTTACTATCTGATATCTTGGCTTTACGTAGGTTCAAAGCCAATAAAGCCATGATCCCACCTTCACCGTTATTATCTGCACGCATCACAATAGCGATATATTTAATACTGATAATCAGCATTAAACACCAAAAGATAATGGACAAGATCCCTAATACATTTTCAGGTTGAATCCCTAAACCATGCGCTGCATGGAAGGATTCTTTCAATGCATAGAGAGGGCTGGTTCCAATGTCTCCAAACACTACCCCTAGAGCTGCCAACGCAGTGGCAGGCAATGCTGCTTTTTTTGCAGTACTTTGCATATATTGTCTTCAATATAGAACGTTATATTTCTCAATATTATCATTAGCCAAGAAGTTTTTCTGCAAATCTGTTCGACTACAACTTGGCAGTCTGCTTTTTTTTGGTTACTATCGCACACCTTGGTGAGGTGTCCGAGTGGCTTAAGGAGCACGCCTGGAAAGTGTGTATACGTTTGCGCGTATCGAGGGTTCGAATCCCTCTCTCACCGCCAAGTTTACTTTCTATGATATCTCATAGAGTCCTAAAAGCTTAAATCCAAAGGGTTTAGGCTTTTTTTATTGCCTTATGTTTTCCAATTGACCCTATTGAATCCTGAATTAGTTGGGGGTATAACTGGGGGTATAATAAATTACCCTCAAAGAAATAGAAGTGATCTGTTTTTATTCATAAATCTCTTTCTAAGCTCTAAAACTACTCATCAACTTTCCGAGTGCTCTCTATTATGATGTATTCATTTGGGATTACGATCTGTTTTTCAATATTTTTAACCTTATAGGAAATTAATGTATTTTTTCCAATCCCTTGAAATAGAACTTTTATATCCTTAAAAATAAAGGTTTGATATTGGTTTAGTTCTTTATTCGTCGTTTTAGGCGAGTTAATTAAAGTGGCATAAGGTGCTTTAATGTATAGTGTTGCTTTATCTATACGTACACCTGTTTTCTGCATAGTAAAATCTAAGAACACTTTTCCAATATCTCCAATAAAAAACATAGGTACAAGGGGAACTAGGATAAGAAAGAACGATATTTGTATACTATCTTTAATATGTGTTTCTAATCTCTTTAATTTAGTTCTGGCAAATGTTTTAAGATTTTCACTGGCATCAGGATCATCAATAATATCCTTTAAATTTTCAAACTTATTGCCAAACTCTTTGATCTTCTGTCTATTGATATAAAAAGCATAATAGAACAGCGAAATAAAGGCTGAAGTAAGAGCTACATAAAAGCTGATTTTCCAATGTAATAATAACAAACCACGAATGGTATATAAGAGATATAGGGAGGCAATCAATGTAAGAATACTTATCTTTGGAAAGGGAAGTTTTTTGCCTATTCGTGTATGCTGTGGCAAATACTTATCTACAGTACTAAGAATTAGATAGACCATAGGCATTAAGGAAATTCCGAAGAAAAAAAGAACCATGCTTAATCCAGCATAGACAATAGAACAAGCAACGAAAATCAATAGAAAAATAAGTGTATCGCCAAAGCTTATCTCTGAAGGGATATAACTAATTGTTAAAAGATAGGCAACCAAGCACAACACTCCAATCGCAATAATGGTTTTTATTATTGTCAATCCCACTTCATGCCACTGGCTAAAATTATTTAAAAATCTTGTTGTTAAATCATTCATTAATTATTTAACCTAATTCGTATAGATCTATTAAAAATTTATTGATTATAACGAGTATGTTCTCCAGAACATATGAACCTATTTAAGTGATCGCACAAAGTAGTTTTTTATAATGAAAAATTCCTCATTCTTGATTTATCCTATTTGCTAAACTATCCTTTTTAATTTCTACATTTATTTATGCTTAGTTTATTTGTTTACGGTACATTAGGACCAAATCGTCCCAACGCTCATATTATGGAAAAAATTGGTGGTACTTGGGCAGAAGCACATGTATTTGGCACACTGAAACAACAAGGTTGGGGTGCAGAACTCGGTTTTCCAGGTATTGTGTTGGATCAAAGCGAACATCAAGTCTCTGGCTTTGTCTTTTTCTCAGACAATTTAGAACAACATTGGCAAGAACTCGATGAATTCGAAGGTGCAGGTTATCAACGCGTCCCTGTTAAAGCGTATTTAAGTACAGGTGAAGTGATTGATTCTTATGTATACGTACTAAATACTTAAATAAAAATGGATAAAAATCCCACAATCGAATTAAATCCACCTAATTGCTCATTTTTTCGCTTGTTTTTTTAATTAGATTCTGTAAAATTCTCGCCACGTTGCCGGCATAGCTCAGTTGGTAGAGCAACTGACTTGTAATCAGTAGGTCCACAGTTCGAATCCGTGTGCCGGCACCATCAAATTCAAGGAAAGGTTTAATCTTAAAGATTAAGCCTTTTTTATTGCCTAATTTTTAACTGCACTGACCTGAATATAATGCGCTAAACCATCTTGATAGAGTTTTCGACACAACCTCGCTGTCAGTGTGATTTTCAATTGTGCCAAGTCAACATGTTTTTTCCCAGCTCCCTTATTTTTAATATACTCAACAAAGCCATTTAAAACAGGTTCAGAAAAATCCTGAATTACTATCTCAGTAAATCCCTGTTGTATTAAGTTTTGAGTGAGTTGTTGCTCATCCATTAAATTTTGCCAATTCACATCAGCACTTTTGAGCAAATAACGATATTGTTGCTTTTTTAAATTCGAACACTCTTGCCAAGCATCTGACCACATTAAATAATGAAATGCGATTCGACCTTGTGAATTTAAAATTGGGGACACTGAATTCAGAAATGAATTCAAATCACTGTGATAAGCCGCATCAATACAGACAATCACATCAAATGAATTTAAAAAATGCTGTTGGTTTAAATTCAAAAAATTTTCACAGTAAATTTGAACTTGCGGGAGTTGTTTTTGAATTCGTTTGACGCAATCCGCTTGTAATTCAACTGCACTTAACTGTTCAAGTTGATACTGTTTAAGCCAGTGCAATAGACTCGCACCTTGCCCACAACCAATATCTAAAACTTTATCGTCTTTTTTGAGTTGAACAGAAGCAGCGATTTGATCAGCTAGACTTTGGCAAGCCTGTGGATAATCATGATGCTGGTCTTGCCAATAGCCTAAATTACTCCAAGCAAGTAGAGAATCATCTCCTAGACGTTTTGCATCAACTGCATATTTATGTCCGAAAACTTTCTCAATCAATCTTTGCTTGAAGTAAGCCATATTTAATAACCGAGTTCAGGTGCAACTGTAACTTTTGGTTTAAGCCCAACGAATGGTAATGGTGCGCCTAAAATTTCAGAAATATGCATTGCAGAAGTGACTGCTGACTCTAAAATTGGCAAACCATCACATGACCATGAACCGCAATAGAACACTTTACGATTTAAATCTAAATGGCGTTGCTGGATTTGTTTATTCAATGCAACCGTTTCAGAATCGACAACAGCACGTGTGAGTTGTACCTTAGAAATAATTTTCTTAGGATCAATATCAATCACAGGACACCATGTTTGGAATACGGCATTTTTGCCAACCAAGCTTGGTTCGATCGAGTTAATCCACACGGTAAATTGCTGGCGACTAAAATTCCGATCCATCATATAACTTAATACCGCCCAATCTTTACGGCGTTGCGGCATCACGATTGGATCTGTGTGAATAACCAAATCACCTTGTTCAAAACGGAACTTTTTCAATAGCGCAAGATCATCTGCAAATTGAGGCTGCTTCAAGAAATTTTCAATCACTGGCGTTGGTGTTGCGATCACGACTCGGTCGAATAATTGACTTTCACCTTGCTCATTTTCTACCAAAATTTTATCACCTTGTTCCTCGACTTTATGAACAGGTGAACCACTATGGATTGTAATACCCTCAATTAAACGATTTACTAAAGCAGGTGTTCCACCTTTCATTCTTAATAAGGCTTCACCTTCTGTGAGTTGACGAATAAATTCTAATAGGGGCTTGGCTGGCCACTCACCAATCGTTTTTGGATGACATGTACAAATCGTATAAAGAACGGGCATCACCGTCCCATGCCAAAACACTTCTTCAATATGATATTGATTCATGAATTCGGCTAAGGTGATGTCTTGATTCTCTGATTTGAAAAATTGATGTACGGCGGTTTTTAATTGCAACATGCCTTTGACTAAACGCCAACCATATTGCTGTATGCCTTTACGGTTATTAATAATTGGGAAATTACCAATACGGCTACGAGAAGTGGTCAACCAAGTATCTGTTTTATCTTCAAATAGCCAACTACAGGCCATAAATGTACGTACTGGAAAAGTTTCTATGCCTAAGTAACTTGCTAGGCTTAGCGTATTTTTCCAAAGCTTGGGATTCATCACACGTAATGGCGCATCAATTATGCCACCATCAAAGTCAATACTGTGACTATCCATGCCTCGCCCTGCGAGTGCTTCGAATATTGTCACTTTATGCCCTGCATCATGTAGGATTCTGGCTGAGGCAAGTCCCGCCATTCCACTGCCGATTATTGCAATATCCAAAATTATGTCCCATCAGTTGATGATTTTTCTTGATTATGACTGATAGTTAACTTAAACACGGTATTAAAAAATACCAGATTCTGCATTTAAGCTAGACTTTTGTCTTAGCAACATCGGTCATTTCTTGTTACATTTTAGCATGCTTTCTATTTTGCTCTTAACTTAATGATAATATTCACTTATTCAAGCACAGTAGACAGAACATTCTTTATTTCATCATTTTTACGATCTCAAGGGCTTTGCAAAGCTGAAATTTAGCGCTATTGTGATTAAACAATAATCAGAATCGAGTCACGTAACAAACTGCACAATAATAAGTGACCTAATATTAAAACAATCAATAGAGAGCCTTATAGCGAAAGCCCATAACTTTAAAGGAGTTATGGGCTTTCTTATATGTCTGTATATAGGGGAAAAATGAGCTTTACATGCTGCCAAATTTGCCATGATTGAAATCATTGATCGCGTCGTTAATCTCAGCTTTGCTATTCATAACAAATGGCCCATAACCTTCAATCGGTTCATTTAAAGGTTGACCCGTTAAAATCAAGAATTTACTGTCTTGCTCAGCCTTGATCGTAAAATCAATTTCTTCACGGCTCAGTACAACCAAACTTGGTGCTTCAATGTGTTGAGCATCATTTAAAATCACCTCACCAGAAAGTACCACCAACAATGTGGTATGTCCTTCGGTCACATAAAACGTGTGCGCTTGACCTGCCACAACTTTACCATCCCAAACATTGACAGGGCTAAATGTGGTTGCTGCGCCCGCTCTCTCTTGGTATTGCCCTGCGATGACACGTAACTCACTACCAACATCATCTAAGCTGATGCTTTGAATTTGAGCGGCTTCAATGGCTTGGTATTTTGCTGGAGTCATCTTTGAATGTGCAGGCAAATTCACCCATAATTGCACCATTTCAAACAAACCACCTTGATGCGCAAATTCAGGGGAATGAAATTCTTGGTGTAGGACTCCACCTCCAGCCGTCATCCATTGCACATCACCTGCTTTAATTGTGCCACCACCGCCACTTGAATCTTGATGTGTCACTTCACCTTGATAAGCAATGGTGACTGTCTCAAAACCGCGATGCGGATGTGTACCCACCCCTTGTTGAGCAGTAGTCGGCTCAAAGCGGTAAGGTGCAGCATAATCTAGCAGTAGAAATGGGCTAATCATTTGTCCCAAACGATCATAGGAAAACAAGTTGTACACTGGGAAACCATCACCCACCCAATGCATGTGTTTATTTTGATAGATCCCAAGAATTTTCTTCATTTTAGTTTCTCCTATTCAGGAAATTCTTTTCTTGGGATTCATTTTACGCTTCAGTGATTAAAGCTTATAGAGATGGATTGGCAACACATTATTCTATAAATAGGACAATTTATCTTTTTATAGGTATTTAAAATTCATATTTTCATTCATCATCCTATTTTCAATATTGTTCATCTCATTTTTTGTACTTCTGACATCTGAATATTTTGATTAGCATCATTTAAAACAACACTTCAAACGACGTCATGATCAAGAACACTCCTGCTTATAGCAACTTGATGAACAGTGCGGTTCAAAATACCTCGAAAAGATAAACCACATCTACAGATTAGGAGCGTTAATGCTATTCTAATCTTGCATAGTGATAGGACTCGACCCACCTTGATTAATTCATTTGATGATTTTCATTATTTCTATCTCGTGGTTAAACACGGCGGTTTTAGTGCTGCCAGTGAAGCTGAAAATATCAGTAAATCTAAACTGAGCCGTCGTATTATTGACCTTGAAACAAAGTTTAATCTCAATCTCATTCAACGAACAACACGTCATTTTAAAGTGACCGAATTAGGACAAGAATTTTACGAAGAATGCTGTAAAGTGATTGCTCAAGTTGAATGTGCTGAAAATGTTTTATTAAAACAAAAAAGTGAACCACAAGGTCTGGTTAAAATAAGTTGTCCACCGTTAATGATGCATTTTCAGGTTCGTCAGTTACTCAGTCAGTTCTTAAAAAACTACCCTAAAGTTGAAATCGCTCTAGAACTCACTAGCCGTCGAGTTGATGTGCTACATGATGATATTGATATTGCAATCAGAACCAGCTTCGAACCCAATCAAGACTCTAACCTGATTGTCCGAGAGGTTATTCGGACAGAGCATTGTCTCGTTGCTGCTCCTGAATTATTGCAAAACAATCAAATTGAACATTATTCAGAATTGCACTCCTATCCAAGTGTGGCTTTAGGCATCCAAAAAAACCAATATCATTGGCATTTATGCAATATAAATCATGATGAAACTGTTGATGTTGCCTATTCACCGAGGATTCGAAGTAATGATTTAGCTGGTGTCTATTATGCTGTGAGTGATGGCTTAGGTATCGCAGACTTACCTTATTTAACCGTTCAATCAGATATCGAGAAAGGTAAACTCATTCATATTTTGCCTGAATGGAAATCGAATCGTGGCACAGTACAACTCGTTTATGCTTCTCGTAAAGGGCAACGGTTGGTGATTGAGAAACTCATCGAAACCTTGATCGAGGGTCTACGTGAATTGGCAAAAACTGACAGTGGTTACACTTTGTAATACAGAAATAAGAAAGTTTTTTCACAATTTATTGAGCACCTAAACAATAAAAAAAGGCATAAACTGAGTTTATGCCTTTCTTGTGACTAGATAAAAGTTAGAACGGATATACCTACCAAAAACAAATAAATCATTAAGTTACAATATATTAAAACAAAATGTTAAATATTTTGTAAATTTAACGCTTTAAATTTAACATTCTTGAGCAATTCAAATATAAAATCTCGGAATGTAATTTTAGAATCTGTTCGCCTATCTCCAATCTTTAATAATTTGCCCAAATATCATTAATCATATATTGCTCTGATGATTCAAAAAGAACACAAACTAGTAACTTATGTTTAGTAATTTTTTTGGCATCGGCAATCGCTAATTCAGGCTCATCATATGTCTTTGCCATTTTTGGTACTTTTGCATAAGCAACAGAAAAGGCCATATCAGTGTCTATTATTTCTGCGACAAACTCATCTTGATCTGGCAAGTGGATGACATATCCAATAGGTTCAGCATCCTCAGGTAGTCCTAACTCCTCACGTATATGTTCAACACTTGTATTTATCCCATAAAAATTGTCTTGGCGTTCTTGTGCCTGTTTAATACGCTCTTCAAGTGACCCTCGTTTCTTAGCTTGTCCCACTTTTATCTCTCCATTAACTTTGCTATTAGAAAATGCTAAAAACTCTAAATTTTAATGTATTCTATTAATTTTATTAACAAGATAAAAGGATTAATGAAAAATGTACAAAGAAACTATTTCATCACTTAAAGACTTAAAAACTATTTCTTCACATATTAAAAATCTTGGGACTATTATGAATAAGTCAGAAGATCAAGAACTTAAGAAATTATTAGCAGCACTTATAATGGATCTACAAAAAATGCATGTGCGTCCTAATTTTAGATTTAAATCTACACCGTTAAATCTTATAAATGGAAAAAATTCAGAAATTGAAGAATTAGTTAATTATTGCAAAAAATTTATTATTCAACAGAAACCTGAATGGCAAGTTTTAGCAGAAAGAAATGGATGGTCACCAAAGCTTGATGCTTAACAAATTATTTATAAATAAAAAATTAACCTTACAAGTAAATAATTTTAATTGTAAGGTTAAATAATCAAGACATATAAAAACCTTATGCAACACAGTCAAGTCTAGAATTATCTGTATTTGTAGTATAATTCTCAATATTAAAAAATTTATTATTTTCAGACAATGTAAGAATTACATTATCCTCATCAAAAACAGGCAGGCCATTTAACTTATCAGCAATAAGTGGAAATATAAATTGGCAATCTACACTATTAACCAAGTTGATAAGCTTATTTAAGATATTAACATCAATAATTTCGATTTTATCTTGTGTAAAAAAATGAGGTCTAACTAAATTAATTGCTGCATCATTAGAAAATGAAACATAAGCTAAATCAAAAGCAATAATTACACTTTGCTTTCGCCCATCACCAACGTGGCTATCTTCATTCTCACAACGCGGAATCAAATTAAAATGATTATTTTTATCCTGATCTATTGTCAGATAATAAGCATCCTCAGTTAAAGCTTTTGAATATTCAGAAAAATAACGATTAAATATGGCAATTTTTCTTCGCATATTATCTAATAACTTTTGAATTTCGAAAGTAAGTCTATCAAATTCAATTTTATATTCCGATAATTCACCAATAGTCCTCTGATATTGATTAATTAAAGACTCAGTTTCTGCAATATCTTTTGTTAGGCTATTAATTTGGTTTCCAAGACGTGTATATTCTGCTAATGAACCGCTAGAACCTAATTTCCCAAGTAATTCTGAATACTCATTTGCCAATAAAACATGTTGATTTTCAAAATCACTAATTAATGTTATACTTTTTTGAATAGACTTATTAATAAATTCAATTTCATTGTCTAACATTTGTGCATGAAACTGAATGGTTTCTTCAAATTTTTTTTGAATATCAATATTATATATATTTGCTTCTTTGTACATGTAATCGATAGTCTCTATATCTATAGAGTCAATTTTAGTTGTTGCTTCGAATAAGCGTTTTTCCCAAACATCTTTATCAAGATAAAGTGAAGTAATATTAGCTTTATTAATATTAATTCTCTCTTGAATTAAGTTTAATTCATCATTTTCTCTATCATATTCTTTTGATATTTGAAAGTTATCATATTTAGACTGTAGCTCTGTTAATTCAATTTTCTTAACATCATTTATTTCTCTTTTCCCTGAGCTCAATAAACTCTCAAGAGATTTTGACTCTTGTGTTTTTAATGTAATTTCATGTTCTTTTAAAATTCTATCGTGAATTAATCTCATGTTATTGAAGTCAAATAAAAATAAATGCAACACCTCATACTCAAAAGCAGAAGTTGAAGGGTGCAGATATTTAATAATATTAGATATTTGATGGTCTGACGTTCGAATGAATTTTGGTAATAACTGCCTTAAAGTTGGTTTTTCAGCTTCAAATCCGAAAAGAAATTTTTTTATAGTATCACTGAAATATTGATCAGTAACTTGCTCATTATTAATATAATTCGTAACATTGAAATAACTATTATCCGATTTTGCTTTTAAATTATGATTTAATTGTCTTTTAATTTTCAGACTTGATGATATATTACTATCGATATTTTTTACAATTAGCAATTCAAATGTTGGTAAAGTTTTTTTAAAAAAATCAAACACAGTGTTATTCTTACTACCTTTAATTTCTTTATCAAAGATAAAAGCATTCCACTTCCCATACAAACAGAAATCGACACAACGTAGAAGTGTAGTTTTCCCTAAGCTATTGGTATTATTTCTACCAACTTCACCAGACTCTTCACCCTTTATAATATTTACACCTTTTTTAAAGTCGACATGTCTGATGATATTATTATCTTTATCACTGATAGTTAAGTACTTTAAATACACAATATTAACCCCTTATCACTATCTGATTTAATCTTTCCAAGCATAAATAACCAGTCTAATACCAACAAAAATCTATTCATGGTAATAGGTTGAATTTCATTTATTAGCTCAAAATAATCATATATACCCAAATTATTTTTGGTATTAGTTTTCATAATACCTAGTAAAAGAGAACCTAGGTAATATACAGAATTTTGAGGTTGCTTAGTTGATAGTAATATCATGTCAATGGCTTTTTGAAAATTTGGCACTCAGAAAAAACATAAAAAATTACTGATGGGACAAATGTAATATTATCATAGTTATCGGGATCAGCGGTTAATAATGACGAAGTAAGTTCATCTTGCATAGCTCTCACAATCTCATCGGGATTACTAAGATTTATATACTTATGATAAATATTTTTTACTACAGTAAATAATTTTTTTGTTGCTAAAGGATTACTGACACTTTCTAAGACATCTAATCTCGATTGTATGACTTGTTTATTGTTCATAAAAAAATCAAATGATGACTTATAGCTAACAATCTGATTGTAATCAACTTTTTTCTCAATGTCGAAGAATTTCACATCAAGTTCTGTAACTTCAAGGTTAATTGATAATTCAAGGATATCTTCAATTACTTCTTGGATTATGCTAGCTTTTTTTGCTTCAGCTAAAGGCGTAGTATAGTTATTAATAGTTGTTGCTATTTGCTGAGTATTACCCTGCCCATCTTGGGTAATACCTGAGATCTCATTCTTGGGTGGAAATATTGACATCACTTATCCTCATTATTATTTATCTTTCCGCCTATCTGCTGAATGTTACCCTTTCCATCTTGTGTAATATTAGAAAAAGTATTAGTTTCTTTACTGTTATTGCCCGTAGCTCGTGCAATCAGCCAGATTACGATTGCAATCCCTAAAATGATAATGACATAAGCCCAAGCAGGCAAATTCGATGGAAGTTTGTTGATCAAATCTTGCATAATTTTTTATTCCACTAGCTATCTATGTATTTCATAAAAAAAGAAAAATAAAGTAGCACTGAATACATAGATGATTTTAAAAAGTTGTATTTTTTGAAGTCCGCAGTATTTTACATATATTAACCAAGAAGTACAAAAATTAATATAGTAAAATTTCATCTATCATTGTGCGTAACATCATTTATTTTAAAGAAACACTAGTTTCTACATTAGATTGCTCGGAAATCAGCGAAACTCTATTTATCAATATTTTCATAATACTTAACATTAATCCTTTCCATTTCCAATAGAACTAAAGAGTTAGAGAATCTGGACATATATTTTAAAAATTTTGCCCCTAAATATACTTGAAAAATCATGAACAAAAACAAGAAAAAAACTATAGGGATAACGTTATTTTTATTTATATAATCCTCAAAAAATACTATAGGTATCATCATCATAATATATGCAGCTATACCATTGATAAAAAATACTATCACTCCAATTCTCTCTCTACTCTTTGAAAGCTCATCATTGATTCGATTTTTTAATTCAAACCGATTTTCCTTATCATTAAATTTTAATATCTTACGTGAATTCTCATAATGACTAACTGCTATTTTTGAGTTTTCGTAACCAGACAAATAGATAAGTGTAGGAAGGTGTGTTTCTCTTGTTTTTAAATCTTTCTGGTACATCAATATTTTTCTTTTATATTCAAAAATCTCCACCTCATAATCAAGATATTTCTTCGACTCTATTTTATTGTCTAGTATTTTTATTTCTCGGTTTTGAAAAATGGAGTATATATTTAAAATATCTTGTGCAATTCTAGTGTGTCTAGCATAATGCCAAAGAACCAATATTAAACCTATTACAACTACACTATACCCAATAAAACTAGGCACTGGATAATGTTCTATAAAATATTTAATAAGTTCGTACATCCTAAAACATCCTAATCAATAAAAAAATAGATAGCCAGGCTTAAAGAAAAGGCATCCTCAAGTAATTTTTCTCTAAGATTTCCATCGAGTATAAGATATCTATCGGCGTTAGATCACTAATGTAAGCATAGCATTTCGGAACATTTATCCTTATATGACTTATTAAAGTTTTAGTTGTTAAAATTAAATACTTATAAACAAACCTTTTGAGTGATTATACTTTCTCTCGAATTGCATCAACAAAATGTAGTATCCTGACCAAGCCGCTTATGGTTTGAATCTGCTCAATCGGAACACCTCTAGTCGCCTCGTTATCGGAATTCATGTAATAGTGAATCCTCTCTGAATCTCCACCAGTCAATGCATATACCGCACAATAAACTCGAATGAAAAATAAGGCCAGTTCTCCCTGCTTAGATGCAGGGTCAAGTACAGGATTGGCTTTTAAGCGGCTGATTGAGCTACGATACCCCCCAACCGCAGATGCAACTTTTGCCTGTTTCAGACCTAGCTGATCAGCAGTATTAAGCAACGCTTTTGCCAATACCACTTTAGGATCTGCATTTGATTGGGTAATATTCATCTTCATAAGCTTCAATAAGTGAGACTAAAATTTCCATTTCTTCGGCTTCAGACGTTCCTTCCTCTGCTTGAAAAATGCTTTCTAAGCGAATAAAAGAAACAGGAGCATAGACATCAATATAGTTTCCCTAATTTAAGATTATTATTTCGGCTTCGAATATAACTTACTCTTACTATCATACTGATAAAGTACAATTTTATTTACTTTAACCATCCGATTATTGTCATTCATATCCGTTCCCAGATAATGAATCTGGAATGGATAAAATGGTTGTCCATTTTTGTTGACTTTGATTGCTGAAGAATAGCCATACTCTGGTTGTTCTGAAACTTTTCCTTCTTCAAACATTTGTTCAACAATATAGCTTTCTTCATTTAACAGAAGCAGTGACCATACGCTTTCCCCATAACCATTACCGTAATAACCATCAATGGTATAGCTTCCTAGTGTATTGTTTCCAAAAGCTTGTAAATTCCTCTTAAACTCTTGGGCGTTCCATGAGGTTCGACCATATCCCTCGATACTTTCAATTCCCCCTTGGGCTGTTTTTGAAACCATTTGGAATTGTCCATTGTCCAATTTTTTAAAGAGATATAATTCCAAAGTGCCTCGCGTAACATGTGAAGTTTCTATCCCGCCTTCGATTGCTAAAGTCACTTCCACAGGGACTAAATAACGGGCTTCGCCCTGCATATTCTGGTAAGTAAAAATAGGGGCGATACTGATCACAGCGTCTGTGAGATCGTCCAAGTCACTTGGCTTATTGACATAATAGTATTTGCCACTCCCCCAGTAATCATCTTTTTGTCTTTCTCTAGATGATGTCACTTTATAAAAACTTCGAGCAACGGTATCTGTACTTAGGTTAGGAAGTACCACTTGCTTAAAGTTTTTAGGCTCAAGCGTGGATGTATTATAGTATTTAATAGCCGTTGTGGCTGTTTGTACTGATGACGTTTGAGTGGTATTGAGCTGTTGTGCTTTAGCCTGCAATGTATTGTATAACTTGACTGCTTCAGGTTGTCCCTGCCGTGCAGCACTTTGCAATAAGGCTATACCTTTTTCTGCATCCTGTGGCACACCATCTCCATTTAAATACATGGCCGATAATGCGTACTGAGATGGGGCATAACCATTAGCGGCTGACTTGGAGAACCATTCAGCAGCTTTTTTATGATCTATGGGTACGCCATTTTTACCTAGGTAGTAAAGCATCCCCATATTATGGTTACTTTGGTTGTTATCTCCCTTTGTTGCTACTTGAGACAGAACATAGTTTAACCCTGCTGACAGATTCACTTTTTTGGTTTCAGCACATACTGTTGAACTAGTTACGACCATACCAGTAGTCATAACAATACTGAGCATTAATTTTTTCATCTGATTCTTATCCTATATATTGTTGTTATTGATAATGATCAGCCGATAGTAACTGACGGATTTCACTTGCCATTTTTGGACTACGCCAAGGGAACAGCACCTTAAGGCTATAGTTAGGTTTAAATTGATCTCGTGTTCCAATATTGACTTGGAACTCACGCTTCATTGGTGTTCGATGTTCACGCTGATTAACATGTTTACCCATCATCGGGTTACTGATCACGGTAGTCGTGGTTCTGAAGCGATCTTCGACCAAGTTGTAATGACCTACAGAGGTAATGTAATCAAAAGGATATTTAACTAAACGTTGATCAGGCTGATCAAAAAGAATGATGGTCTTGTCTTGGCTATTAATCCAGACTCCACGATTCTGATAATTAAAGGTTTCACCCTGACGTTTGAGCTGCTCGGTCATCCCATCAAAGTAGGTATTTCCGTATTGATATAGGTAGTAAATGATCACAAACCAGAATAGATCAAAACCAAAGAAGATATATGCGAAAGCGC
This sequence comes from Acinetobacter sp. ANC 4805, assembly GCF_022549495.1. Lineage (GTDB taxonomy): Bacteria > Pseudomonadota > Gammaproteobacteria > Pseudomonadales > Moraxellaceae > Acinetobacter. The sequence goes on along the minus strand of NZ_JAKZGD010000001.1, from coordinate 186,032 downwards.
CAAAGGAAAAAATCTTGGCAACAATTAAAAAGATCACAATCGGTAAGACTACGCATTTTAAAAATAATTTGGATTTTTTGGGGTAGTTTTCAATTGGAATGATTTTTGGTTTCGTTAATTCAGTCATAGTTATTCCCACACATGTTCAATGTAATACTTCACAATCACAAGGGGATAAAAAGGTGTATTTTTTATAGGCGTGACTTAGCCATCCACCTTATAGATTGCTCTATTAAAAAATCTTATTAATACAGCTAATTGAGAATTAGCTCTGTATTCCCCGTTGTCTGAAATAACGAGGCTGAATATGTGGCGAGGCACAAATGAGAAAAAATGAATGAGACATGATAAATTCCTATATGCGAATAAAGGTTCTACCAAATCACTGTCAAATGATGGTGGTAGAACAAAGAGGGGGTTGACAGACTGGGCATATAGAACCAGCACGCACGAAGCGTCCCCCTCCCGTTCTACCGCAAAGGGGGAACAAGAAGGTTTCGCACATAACCCACACTTAGAAAAGTATGAATCTGGTACGCTATACGCACGGTCTGTCAAAACCGACTGACAATTTAGGCCAGCGAGAGAATGATAGTTTTAAGCAGCCGTCAAGTCAATTACGTTGATTCTTAAATAAACCGCAAACACATTTTCCTAAATAATTAATCTCTTTCTGAAAATTAAAATCCTATTTTCTTGTTTCATAAATATCAAATACATTAATTCAAGTTCATAAGTGAAATCATCACTTATTTTCTAGGTAGTTTCTTATCAAGTATCAAATTAACTAGAAAAAATTATTAAAAATTAAGCACTATCAATAATCAGGGCTTAAAACTCTAAAGGGATCACCAAAAACACTCATTGCTAAACAGTAAGATGGATCATGTGAAAAAGCTTCTGACACAGCCTGATTTGCCAAATAAGTTGCATCAATTAATTGAACACCATTTGTCCAATGCTCTAAGAATATCGGTAACCATTTGTAAGTCATTTTAATATCAAGTGGCCAAGGTGAAGCTATTACTGTTGAACAACCACGATCAAGCATTTTCTTTGCTAATCCAATATTAGTATTTACTGCAGGGTGGAGATCTGATCTTCCTCCGCTACATACGAATAAAATGACTACACCAATATTTCGAAATTTTTCACAAAATTCATCTGCAGATATTTTTAGAAAACCATCATCACTGATACGTTGAAATAAATGTTCTTCAGATGAGATCCCGCCATGTGCCCCAATTATAACCAACTCAGAATTTGAAAATCCAAGTGGTAAAGTTGGTTCAGTATTAAGTGTAATATTATATTGCTCTAATGTAGGGGACAATCTTTCTATCATTACAGGCAATGAAGTTTGGATAGAATCATCTCTAGATATCCAAGAAACAAATCTACCATTTGTCTTAAGGGGGTTTTGCAAAGAATATGATAACCAAGACGATGATGGAGCTATCGCTACAGCTTTAGTTCTCCCAGCGAGCTCATTATCAATCATCAAAATATTCGGTGGAATTGGAGCTAAATCAGCGCTAGGTATTACCAACAATCTTGAGTCTGGAAAATTTGATATCTCTAAAAAATTCATACTTGTATAAAATAAGTTAGAGGTCTCCCCATCATCTATCCCGTATTCATATGGAAAATTTTTTTTCCAATTCTCAAACTGATCAAATGAAAAACAAACTGTCTGATCATATAAAGATTGACCATTACGCACAACAACACTAGTTAACTGCTTTTTACTATCTAAACCTATTAGCAGAATTGTAATATTTTTTTTAGATAAATTTATTAGAAAGTCAATTGGTTCACGAATAGAACTAATTTTAGGTACTGGCTCTGCTATGGTTTGCCATCCTGGGGTGGCAATAGACCTATCAGTTAGTAGCTCAAGCGCATATACAGCTGTAGCAATATCTTCTCTAGCCTCTCGACTTGAGAGCAATCTCTTTGCAATATAAACTATACGCCTTAAGTCATAGCTAACATCAGTTGAATATCTTGTAGCATCTATATGATTATATAATTTAAAAACATCAACAGAAGATAAATGCTCTTTACCATACGTTTCAAGATAAATTGATGTGCCCTCTTGAGATAGAGAGTTATAGATTTGATAAATATCTGGTGAAATATTATACCCTAGCTCTTCTCCCTCTCTAATTAATTGAGCAAGCATCAAAATGATAGGAGCTAAATGATCCCTATTTGATTGAACTTTAATTGCATTAGAAGAGACATTTTCGATTAGTTTTAAAAAGAATTCTTCATTAGGTTGTCTCTCTAGCTCTAGTACATCTACCGAGAAATTAAAATACTCATATTGGTGCTCATTCTCGCTAAATAAACCAATTCTTTCTAGTATTTTTTTTCCTTTTTCATTCAATTTCTTAGCTTCACTTAGAAAACCTAAATTCCTAAAAACTCGAGCCAAAATTTGAATATTACTGTAAACTTCTTTTGGGTCCAAAGCATCTTGAGTATGAGCCAATATTGCGCAAGCACAAGAAACTAAACTTCGAATATCATCATGTGTCCGATTATAAACGTCCGCCATTGAAAACCATGCCATCTTACTTCGGATAATATTTCCATCTGTAATTCTCAAAGTTTGTTCAACCATATCTCTAGCATCTTGAACTTTTCCAATTAGAGACAACCCACTAGCTACAGTACGAATCATGGATAAATCCATGTTGGGATTAGACGAAAAGGGCGCTATGCTCACACCAATATTTAAAAGATTTCTGATCGTCTCAACATCGGCAACTTGGTCCAAGCCTTTTGCCATATTCGAAAGTATTTCTGCTATTGTCTGGACCATAATATCTGGTGGTTCGGTTATCAAAGATGTAGGGAGTTTTATCTCTCCTAGAATTAAAGGTGCCTCTTGAATCAACCAATCACTAATATTTTTTAGAAAGGTTTTTTTAGAAAAAAAATCCTCAACCGATAGAGATTCATACTCAATCAATGGGCCTAGTACAACAGGATTTTTAGAAAGAAAATTCATAATTACTATAGTAAGTAATGCAATACCAAAAACTCCATACTTATCAGGTTGTAACAACTCACAAAACCGAATAAAAACTGCCTTTTCATTCGGTTTTTTTGAGAGAAATATAACTATTTCTTCAAAAATTTGTTGAAGTTCACTTTTAAAAAAATGAAAATCATTTGACTTTTTCTGATTTAAAATTAATTGTTCAAGTACAGTTATAAATAAATGTATTTGTTGAACAGAAATTTCTCTTGACGGTAATTGAAACAATATAATTTTTATAACGTGAAAAAACATTTTTTTTGCTAAAGCATCCTTAATCAAAACAACCTTTAGCCTAGCTGCCAATGATGGCTCATAACCTATCCAATATTCTAATATTTCAATATAGTTTGGAATTAGAGATGTATTCTGAAGCACTCTAAGATATTCATAAAATTCTTTTATTTTAGGAAAAAAATTATGATCAATTAACTTGGCAGCTTCACAATATTCTTGCTTTTCTAAAAATAAATTAATTTGATGAATCTTAAATTTGACTGAATCTGGATAAAATTTTAATAATTTAGAAGCGATACTAGTCTGTAATTTCGTATTTTCAATAGATTCTGAAATTGAAAGTGCGAGTTCTAATTCCTCTTTAGTTTTTAGTCCATCTAAGGCCTTGTTAAGTAACTTTACTGTTAATAAATCACTTCCCTCTGAATTTGTAATTTGAGCAAGTTTTATAAATCCACTGGCGTCGTAAATTGAATCATTAAAATCTAATGACTCAATTTCATTCACCGCAAGCTGTGTTAACCCAGCATTAAATAGAACTTGAATTTTCTGAATCTTCTTCTCAATTTCAAATGATTCAGGCAAGTTTTCAATACATTTTAGAGCCTGCCCCAATCTACCCTGTGCTAAAAATTTTGTCCAACTATTGATATTTTCCTTTAAAATATCTTCGGCATCATTTTCCCTTTTAATCCCCAATACTGCTAAATTTTTAATATTTTTTGTTTGTTCATTGAATGTCTGGTGAAATGGAGGCTTTTCACCTGCATTCAATATAATGTAAATTTCTTTATTTTCTAATAATTTAGAAATTTTAAAAACTAAATCAGTAAGATGTGGAACCCATAAATCTTCAAAAAGTACTGGTACATTTTCTTGATTTTCCAAAGCATCTGATCGATATAACACAGCATTATGAACAATAACTATGGAGTTCGTTGGACTATCTTGTATTAATGATAAAAGTGTTGATATTTTCATATCATTTGGCAAGACGATTTTAAATCGCTCACTCAATGGTAATTCTTGATTAAATTCAAACCTTGAGTTTATTAATATTTCACAATCATTATATAATTTTTCTAAATCTAATTCCAGAGACAGAACTGGAGGTATTACAAGAATTACGCTTTCAAAACAAGAGGTATTATCCTTTTTTTTAAATCCCCCTAAAAGGCTAACAATTATTTTTAAATGATTAATTGAGCGACTACAACCCATAAAAAAGACATCAATATTTCCAAATAAAATACTTTGCTGTGAGAGGAAATTATAAAGACCTTTACAAATTGCTTCATCATCAGTATTAATTATAGGCTTATTAGTAGCAGGCATATCAAAAAAACTCCATTTATATATTTCAAAAATACTTAAAAGAGCTAAATAAATCACCCATTTCTTATAAAGTAAATCATTAAACTACAATTGATGGAATCAACCAACTGAAACATGATGTTTTTTATAATTAGATCAATCCGAACTTTTTTTGCTCATCGGTTCATTCAATTTAACAATACTTAGTCCATACTTGTGGGCATTGTATTGCCACACTACAAACTGTTCCAATAACATAGCGTTCTCTTTTTCCAGTCTGGCATTCTTAGCCTCCAAAGCCTCAATTCTAGTTTGAGCAATTTTTAAACTAGCAGGCAATTTCTGTGTTGGATTGCTCTTAACATGTGTAACTTTTGGTTTTTTGCATTGATCATAGGCATTCTTAATTCGTACATATTTCTGTAATGTTTGACGAGTTGGCGCAGGCACAAACTCTAGCTGTAGCTCAATAGCTTTACATAGGAGTTCCCAAGTCAATTTCTGATCTAAAGGCCAATAATCAAGAAGCTCAACAATATTCTCGATGTCTTTATCTGTTAAATGCTGTGCCATATCAAATCCATAAATCCATTTGCAATGCAGGACTGAGCAAATGTGGTTCATCCTCTATCTTTTTCCGTTGAGTATTCTCAATAACGGGGATACGTTTACGACCTGCTTTTTGATACGCTAAATCAAGATGTGTAACATCTTCCGAAGGCGGCAAACTTAAAGGCGTTCCATCAAGAATGTTTGGATCATCTAGTAGGGCAATTAACTGTTCACAACGTTTAATCGTAAGCTCTCTAGTCCCCAACCAGACCGTTGCACCAGTAACATTTTTACTAACAGCTTCCTTATCCTTTGCCCATAAGATTTTTTCTTTTCTAAGTCGATCTTGAAGCCGTTTTTTCTTTTCTTCATCCCCCTTAATACAGACATGTTCCGTACAATTAAGACAATTTCTATACTTTAGGCAGGGTTCATCAATATAAGAATGTGTACAAAATCCAAACTCGGTAGTGTGCATAGACAATGTTGTTTTGGTATTTAGCTCTTGTAGAGTTCGAGGTGTAGCTATTTGGAATGTAAATGTACTATCAGTATTTACTGTACCAACCTCATTTTTCTGCATCTCAATTAAGCTAAAATTACGATCTTCAACCGAAGTATGGTCATATACTCGATTTTGCTTCATATCAGCCCGCCCTGACCATTTAGCGAGTAACATGCTATCCATTCCATTGGTATTTGCTATCGTATTGAGAAGATGCCTAAATTGATGTGTAGACACACTGTAGTCACCATATCCCCATCGTTGGAAAATGGATTGAACATTTACTAACTCATCACGTCCTTTCTTCTTTTTTTTGGTGGGAGATAAGTCTTCATTTAAAGTATCAATATGTGGTATCCATAATTCTGAGAAAATAGTTGCTTTATCACTATGGAATTGGTTTGCGAAACAACAAAATAAAGCTTCAGACCATTTAACCTGTACGCCATTACCTGTTTTAAAAGGTACGTAAGGAAAGCCATCTGGCAATCTATTTCGCAAGATAATATTTAAATCGTTGAGGCAGACTTCATAATCATCAATAGGTATATCACGAGTTCTTAAAAAACCTATTCCAGAATTATTTGCAGTATATGAATCTTCATAAGATGATAAATCAAAACCCATTGCCGATAAAACTTCACTACGTTTTAACAATTGATCATCAGGCACTTTGGGACAAAGCTCATGTCTTGGAAATTTATCGCTTGTCTCAAGCAAATATGCTAAATGTCTAGACTTTTCTGACATCTTAATCAAACGTTCAATAGCCCGTTTGACCGTTGGAATCATGACACTCGGAATGAATTTAATGTCATACCCATAATTTTTCTGTGCATACCACCTGATACCTAATGCTTTCTCAATATTAGAACCATCTGCCACAAGCCCTAAACTGCTCTTAGAAAGCGTTTGGACTTCTTCCTCACGGATACAATTATGCTTTAAGAAAAATAGCTCTGATGCTCGCTCAGGCGCAGCTAGAAGCAAACTCACAGCACTGGTGACAAAAATATCTCTATCTGACAATTCTGAATCTTTCCGTGAAAAAATATCAGCTAATGCAAAAATCGCATCCTCATCAGGAAGTTTAGATGCTCTATGTTCCTCTGACTCCTCATCTAGCACAATCGACTTATCAGCAGGTTTTTTAATTGGATTTTTCCATTCTGGTAAAGCAACTATTTTTAATTGGCGAAGAAAATCCAATAGAATCTTTAGTTGTCTACCTACATGGTAAGCAGAACTCGCTTTATAATTTACTTTTGCATTTTCAGCAGCCAAGTCAAAATCTGCAATAACCAATTTAGTTAAATCAACTTCACCATATCGGTCTAAACATATTTGTTCTATTGCCCGAATTGAAAGAATTGTATCTTGGGTTTTTAACTTACTCTTAATTCTCTGATACTTAACATACGCTTTGGCAAATTCTAGAATTGAATGATGCAAAAGATTTTCAGGTGATCTATCTTTGGATGAAATACCTGTTTTGACAAAGTTTACTTCGCCTTTCCAATAATTCTCATCAAATTTAATATCTTCATTTAATTCAGATAACTGTTTAACAAAATCAATAAACCGCTTTATTTCGGAGTAAGGAGATTGAACTTTGTCAGATGGGAAATATATTAAATCATCCATGATTGAACTCCTTACAAGCATCAATTACTTGCTGAACGGCAATAATTGTTCGGTCATTCACGGCAGCGACCTCAAGGCTACACCCCATCGTAATTAGATCATCCCGTTCTTTAATTAATTGCTCTAGAACTAGATGGTGAGGTGCATTTGCCCAAGGCATAAACTTGCTACACAGATAACATGCGATTGGTGCGTAATCGTTACAGTATTGATGTGTACCACATGAGCCGACATCACAATCCTGTTCTACACAAGAAATTCTATTCGCCTCTTTAACTTGTGATTGAGCCTCAATCTCATCCTTTACAACTTTCCCCTGAAAAGCATCTGCATATTTGCGTAAGCTTTCATCCATGATGGATGAGATTTGTTGTGCAATTTCAGGAACACTCTGTACATAACAGTGTGCATTTTGCGTATCATGATGATCTAACAGCTTTGCAATGACATTCACACCTGCTTTTTGCCTAGCCGCATTTGTTCCAAGCGTATAGCGAAACCGATATGCAGTGATATGTATTGGTTTACCGGTTTCTCTTGAACGGACACCAAGTTTTTGAACAGCATCTCTCAATATTTGAGTTAATTTGATAGTAGGTAAATGAATAATTTCTGTTGGCAAAATTTGAGAAATTTCTTTTTCATTGCTCCAATCTAGATTGGCTAACACCTTAATATCATAGAAAATTGGTAACTCTGAAAGCTCCTGTTCAGATACTTCTCGCTTTATTTGCTTTGCTAATTTCTGTTTTAAAATTTGAATATGTTCAAATAAGATTTTCGCAATACTTTCCCGAATTCCCACTTCATTAAAAGCAAATCGGAATCCACTAGCACCTCTAACTTTAGCTCTCGGAATGTTAAGGATATGAACTGCATTTGTATCATTAAAATTATATTTATCCGACACATATAGGTCTTTCACCTTTAATCCTGAAATTTGAATTGGTCGTCTACCAGTCGCACAAAAAACACGAATTAGAGCAGCCTCATAATAGGAAATCTTATTTTCTGCTAAATATTCATTGGTTCTAGTGATAATTGTTTGAAATTCAAATGGGCTAAATGGGCCTTCATCTGGATCAAGGGAAAGGACTGCTGCTCCTTTTTCATTGCCACTCAATCTCCATGAATCCATTAGATCGTAAACTTCATCATCTACTGAGGAATAACCTAAATCATATAGTTTCTTCAAAAAGACTCGTAGCATAGCTACTTTGTATTCATCTTTTTTTGCCGAATAAAAATTTTTATAATTTAAAAGACCTTTAATTGAAAAATGATCCTCTCCTGTAATATCAAAATATTTACCAATATATTCGCACATGTTTGCTGTATGTGAACTTGAACTATACTTAGCAAAATGAACCAAAGTCATGACTACATCAGATTGGACAGAAAACTCAAAATTTCGTATCCGAGAGATATCTATAGTTTTATTGATATCTAATACCCATTTCTGATCATCGATACTAAACTCATAACCTTTGAATGAGGTAAAAGTATTTTGCGACTTATCTAAACTATCGATTCGAATTGATTTATTCATTTTCATCCTCAAATTTTTCTTGGATACTTAAGCCAACCTCTACGGCACGCTTATTCTCTGCACGCCTTGAATATCTTCTTGCGCTTTGTGAGTTAGGTATCCACCCCATTAGATAAGCACGATCATTTTCAACTTGAGCTTCAGTCGTTTGACCTGTTGCCACTAAAAGTTGAGATTTCTTAGAAAATTTGTCATTCCAAGTATGTCTAAATGCATGTGCATGTACATTGAATAGAACAACTTTAGAAATTTCAGAAAAGATTTTATCTAGAGCTTTTATTGATAAAGGTTTACCTTTATTTGATAAAATCAAAAAGTCTGTTAGCTCTGCATGCGGTATGGCTGATCTATAATTTAAAATGTAAGTTTCTAATTTTTTCTTTAAGTTTTGATTGACTGCAATTGATCGACTTCTAGTTTTAACCAAAGGTTGATATAGCCTAGAATCACTACCATCATGAGGATTACGCCTAATAGTAAGATATGATGTAACACCTTGAGAGGGAGTTATATCTGTAATTTTTAAATTTAATAATTCTCCTTTACGACATCCAAGATATAAAAACAAATAGATAATTAGCTCATTTCTATAAGTAAGGTAATCTGAAGTCCAGATACGATTCTGATTATCAGGATCAACCGCCTTGAAAATTTTTTTTAATTGATCACTATCAAAAGATTTGTATTCAGACTGAATATCCATGGACTTACGAGGTCTACGAGATTTTAACAAACGTTTTGTACTTGTTATTGCTGATGAATGAAGATGCGTCTCAAACCATCCAATATATTCAGCAAAATTAGTTAACCGCCTATATATTAATTGTTTAGATACATAGTCCTGAGTAACAACCAATTTTGCTCTAGATCGCTCTTTATTATTACTTTTTGGAAAACTTATGATCTTTTTTTTTGAATCTGCCCCACCTAATCGACTGCGATTGAAACTGGTTAAATTTACTAAAGCTTCGATTTCATTTAATTTTAAAAAATCTTTAGTTTTTATCCTTTGTTCCAAGTCAATTCCTAACTTATCCAACAACTGAAAGAGCAACTTAATATCTTCCAAAATAGCAGAAATTGTATTGATTGATTGACCACGATTTCTTAGATGAATGATCGTATATAAATTTGGATAAGTCATAGGAACACCATCACTATTCAAAAGAACAGCGAATCTCTCACCACTACTCATTACAAATCTTTTAACAGACATCATGATTAAATTTAACAAAATATCTAAGTGTTAAATATCATAAAATATAATTAAAAAAATTTACAGAACTATTTCTAGTGTCTGTAAATTTCTTATGTAACTAACTACTAATAAAGAATAATTTTATAAACTTTACAAAACATGGTCTCTAGTAGGTGTCAGAACGGTAAATCATCATCTAAATCGGCTGGTGCTGACGCAGTAGGTTGCGGCGCAGCTTTTGGCGTATTAAAGCCATTGCCTGCTTGAGGGTTTCCTGCGTAATTACCTTGGTTTCCACCACCAAAGCCACCGCCTTGACCATAGCCATTTTGGTTGTTGTTATTGTTATAACCCGTATTTTGGTAACCGCCACCTTGGTTATTATTATTGTTATTAAAACGTGGTTGGTTAAAGTCACCACCGCTCTGCTCACCCTGTTGACGTGAATCAAGCATTTGCATTTGATCACCACGAATTTCAGTGCTGTAACGTTCCTGACCATTTTGGTCTGTCCATTGACGTGTACGCAATGAACCCTCGATATACACCTTTGAGCCCTTACGCAAATATTGCTGAGCAATTTCACCTAAACGGTTGTGTAATACAATACGATGCCATTCTGTTTGTTCTTTTCGTTCACCTGTATTTTTATCTGTCCACGATTCGCTTGTCGCAATCGAGAATTGAGTCAACGATCCACCATTTGGAAAGGTTTTTGTTTCAGGATCTTTACCCAGAGTACCGACTAAAATAACTTTATTCACACCACGCATTAGCTGTCTTCATCCTATGTATTTCTATGTTTTACTTTATAAGAGTTATACTTAAATGGCTACCTCTTTGCCAATCAAGTGCGTTAAATCTTGTCGCCCAGCATCATCTATCCGCTGTTTATCGACTTTAATATAGGCAACTTGTTGTTCGGGCATCACCACCACTTCTTCAATACCACGAATTGCCAATAGTTTTGAAGTCCATTCATCTGTTTGTGCCATTTGAGGTAAGGGCAACACAATTGAAGACAAATATCTTGGTTGAGCCAAGCCAAAACTCACTAGCAACCACAGTATAGCAATCCCAGAGAGTACGCTCCACCCAAGCGCAGTATTCTGTAACATCAAAAGCTGTCCGCCCAAAGTACCCCCAAAAAAAGCCCCCAAGAACTGGCTACTGGCATTGATACCCATTGCGGTGGCTTTAGATTGAATTGGTGCAACTTTTGATAACCAAGAGGGTAATAATGCTTCCATCACATTAAATGCGATAAAGAATATCCCCAATCCTGCAAGCAATACATATTTAGATTCATATCCAAAAATTAGCAGCAGCAATCCAATAATAATGCCTGCAATCGCAGATAAGAAAATACCACGCATCTTACGATATTTTTCAGCAATGATAATGCTTGGGAAGGCAAAAAATAGACTGAGAACCAATAACGGCAAGTAGATGAGACCATGTTTTGCTAAGGGAATTTGGGTATATTCGATCAACTGAGAAGGAATATAAATAAACATCGCTGTCAGTAATAAATGTAGTGCAAAAACTGAAACATGCAATCGGTTCAGATCGCCCATTTGAATGACTTGTTTCAGCTGCAATACATAGCCTTGTTGGTAATTTCGATGATGTCGAGTGACTTTAGGCACCAGTAACAACATTAAAATTGCAGCTAAGCCCATAATTGTTGTGACAAAAAATAAACCAGAAATACCAACCAAACTGGTGAGCCATGGCCCTAAACTGAATGCCACCACAAAAGATAAGCCAATACTCATCCCCATCACAGCCATAGCTTTGGTACGCTGCTCTTCACGTGTTACATCGGCAAGCAATGCCATCACTACAGCTGAAACTGCACCTGCGCCTGCAATTGCTCGCCCAATAATCACACCATAAATCGTGTCAGACAAGCCCGCGATTGCACCGCCTAAAGCAAATAAGAGTAAACCGAGTACAACGAGCGGCTTACGGCTAAAACGATCAGCTAAAAGGCTAAATGGAATTTGTAAAATGGCTTGGGTTAAACCATAGACCCCAACCGCTAGCCCGATTAAGGCAGGTGTGGCGTATTGATATGACTGTCCTGCAACAGAAAATACAGGAATAATCATGAACAAGCCCAACATGCGTAAGGCAAAAATGCTACTTAAGGCAAAGGTTGAACGGCGTTCTAAAGCATTCATTATTGATAAGACACTATAACTGGCTTAGCGAATTATAAGCGATTCGCTTAACAAGGTTGTAAGTAGATTATGAAAAACACAACCTTTAGGAGAAAAAATAAAGGAGCGATTTCGCTCCTTTACTAAAAATACGCTCATTAACTGAAAATAAGCTTAAGAGGTTTGCTGTTCGCGCTTACTATATTGGATTGAAGAAACCACCGCCCAAACGATAAATGCAACACCGATCAGACCCGTTACAACCTCTGGTACATGTAAACCCGTACCACTTGCGATCATAATGAATGCCAAAGCACCAATCGCATAATGTGCGCCATGTTCCAAGAAAACATAGGCATCCAAAGTCCCTTTTTCAACCAAATAAATTGTCATTGAACGGACAAACATCGCACCAATCGCAAGACCTAACATAATGATGACAACATCACTAGTAATTGCGAATGCACCAATCACACCATCAAAACTGAAAGAAGCATCAAGGACTTCAAGATATAAGAAACCACCAAATCCAGCTTTCACGACACCTGAAGCTGCGCCACTTGCATCATGAGTAACAGCATTACCATTTTCATCAATCTCTGGCTCACCACCCAATAAGTGACTGAGAACTTGCACGCCGATATAGACCACAATGCCCCAAATACCTGCCATTGTCACCGCTAAGCGAATAGATTCGTCAACATTGGCTGCCATAATAATCATGGCAATCAAGGCAAGGAAAACTGACATCGCAGGTACACTGGCTAAATTTGCCAATTTTGCTTCTAACCACTTAAACCAATGTGTTTCTTTACCATCATCGAAGAAGAAGTTTAAGAATACGAGCAATAAGAATGTGCCACCAAATGCTGAAATTTCAGCATGATGTGCCATTAAGCGTTCTGAATAGCTCTTTGGATCGTTCAATGCCATTTTAGCGACTTCGACCATTCCCATATCTGCTGTAACTGCAACGATGACCACAGGGAAAATCAAACGCATACCAAATACAGCGATCAAAATACCCACCGTTAAGAAAATCATTTTCCAGAAATGATCCCAACCACGTAGTACTGATGCGTTGACAACAGCATTATCAAAAGAAAGTGATACCTCCATCACTGCTAAAATCGCAGTAATTGTCAATGCTTTAAGCATTGTCGCTACGCCTGCTTCAGGACCATGCGTATAGCCCCAATAGGCAGATAGTGCCAAACACACTACCGTAAAAAATATTGAAAAACGAAAATGCTTCATGAACAGCCTTTTATGTGAAATCGTTGGGTGATAAAAATGCGCCTATTGTAGGTGAGTTTGCGCTAGAAAATAAAAAAGATTGTTAGACTTATTTTGAGAAAAAGCGATCGAGATAAAGACTCTGCTATAGTTTTGTCATTCTTCAATTTATAAGCTGTTCATAGGTTCAAATACATGACTTTTTCCCAAGATGTTTGGCAACGTAATCAAGATTTATATCAAAAAATATTAGCACTGCCATTTAATCAAGAACTGGCTTCTGGCACGTTGAAGCGTGAGGTATTCTGCCATTATGTCATTCAAGATGCACATTACTTACTGGCTTATGGACGTGCACTGGCTGTGGCTGCTGCAAAAGCCTATGAAGCAGATGATGTGATTCAGTTTTCTGAAGCAGCAAAAATTGCCATTATTGTGGAGCGGAGTTTGCACGCTGACTTTATGCAGGAGTTTGAAATTAGCAAAGCTGAGTTTGAAAATACGCCATTAACACTCGCCTGCCATCATTATACGTCGTTCTTAACTGCTACGGCTTGGTCGGAAAGCTATCCTGTGATTTTGGCAGCCTTACTCCCATGTTTCTGGATTTATGCAGAAGTGGGGAAAGACATCGTGAGTCAATCCGTTGAAAACAATCCTTATCAAGCATGGATTGATACTTATGCAGGTGAAGAATTTAATACAGCGGTGCGTAATGTAATTGCGACCATTGATAAAGTCGCTGCACGTTGTGATGAAGATACTTTAGTGAAAATGCATGCGGCTTATCGCATGGGTGCGAAGTTGGAATGGTTATTTTGGGATAGCGCTTACCAACAACGTCAATGGTTAGGTTTAGATTAAGATCGATTTAAGGAGGGTTAATCCTCCTTAAGCATTAAGTTTCAACCTTGCATTCTTAAGCTTTCTTTCTTCTTGCTATAACTAAAAAACTGATTAAAGCAACAAATATTAGCAGCAACAATGATTTCATTGCTAAAGGGAAAGAATCTTTTTCTTTTGATTCAGAACCTGTTTGCTGTGGTTGTTTAGCAATATCTTTGTTTTCAATAGCCAATTCCAGTAATTGTGATGTCTTAACACCTTCACCAACAATCATATAAACAGCCTTAATATCAAAATCTTTTGGATTATTAATACTAAAACTAATTTTGGCTGGTTTTTGTAAATTATATTCTGGTATCCAATCTAGAATTCGCCCATATATTCGAACATTCCCTGTTTGACTTAAATTAGGATCTTGCACCTTCTGTCCCGTCTGATCTTCAATTTCCCCCATCAATCCACTAAATTCTTTTAAAGAATAGTTTTGACGTACTGGTAAATCATTTGCAATTAAAGTAATACTTTCAACGGGTGTTTTAGGATGATCTTCTGCTATTAGTCCATCACCCATTATAGTCAAATTTGCGTGTGTATCCATCCCAGCAGATTGTGGAACTCCAACCACATAAAATGCTGTCCATAATTGCGTACTTGGATTGAGATTTTCTAACTCAAATTGATAGCTTTGACCAACATTCAAATTAAGAACCTGATTAAAAGCTATAATTTTTGTCTCTTGGGAAAAAGCGCTACAACTAATACACAATATCCATCCAAATAGGCTCATCCTTTTAAACTTCGACATTGTTTTTTTACTCATTATTTATATATATTTAATTTTAATTTATTTGTCAGAGAATAAAAAAACAATTCTAAATTATATCAACTACTAGTGACTAAAAATGACAACTTCTAGCATTCAGTTATATATATTTACCAATAATGCCCAGCATAAACATACTGGAATGTTGTAATACAAACTAAAAAATTTTTTTAGGCATAAAAAAAGCCCCTCATGGGGGCTTAGTCGTATATCGTATTGTCCGATATACTGTATGAGGCTCATCTCAAACTGGTTGCATTAAAACATAAACTCGCTCGAGTGAATACCTTTATTGCTTAAAAAAAGTGAACCGCGATTAAAGCAATCAATGCAGGTACAGCTTGGATATAAATAATTTTCTTACTGGCAGTCAATCCACCATAAATTCCTGCAACCAACACACAGCCTAAAAAGAAATTCGCCAAAGCTACGGCATACGTTGCAGGAGCAAGTAGCGACCAAAATAAACCTGCTGCAAGAAAACCATTATACAAGCCTTGGTTCTGCGCTAAAACTTTCGTGAGTTGGGCTTTTTCCAAGCTATTACCAAAAGCCTTTAAACCATAAGGTTTGTCCCACAAAAACATTTCTAGTACTAAAATATAAACATGTAATACAGCAATCAAGCCGATGAGCAGTTGTCCAATCATGCTATTTTCCTTTTTATTGTGCCTAAATTTGAACAGACCAGCCATGCGACTGATCTGCTATTTTTCCAATTATGGTTTTAACAAGACCTTACCTTGACGCGCACCTTGAGTTGCTTTGAGTGCAGCCGTTTTAATCTCATCAAAACTAAACACACCTTCAACAGGTAGAACCAGTTTTTTCTGGGTCGCAAGTGTAAGTAGCTCGACAAATAACACTTTTTTACGCTCTGTTGGCATTTCTTTATTGACCACACTCGCCCAAAAGCCTTTGACTGTTGCCTGTTTGAAGATCAGGTCGCCTGATGAAATCTGCATGGTTTCACCTGTCATGCTACCAAATGAAACTAACAAACTATTTTCACTCAGTAGATTTAACATTTCGCCACTTGCCGTACCACCGATTGAATCCACGCCTGCGATTAAGGGCTGATCAGCATGAATGGCTTTGACTTGTTGCTTCCAATCCACTTGATCCGTGGCAACCACATGTTGAATACCTAAAGCTCGCATCTCGGCAATTGCATCTGTACGACGCACGAGATTAATGACTTGCAGACCACGTGCCTGAGCAATCATGGCTACTGTTTTACCGACTGCACCATTTGCGGTGTTTTGAATCAGCCATTGATCTGTTTGAACATTGACGAAGTCTAATAACATCAAGGCACTAATCGGCATCCCAATCAATTGCGCTGCTGTTTCATCATTAATCGCATCATTTAAAGGAATCATACTGTGTGCAGGTGCAATAAAATATTCTGCCCAACTGCCATGCACACCAGCAACCGCAATACGTTGTCCTAATTTGCTTTGATCAACACCTTCACCCACAGCGTCGACAATACCTACCGCTTCACTACCGCCAATTGCAGGTAAAGTTGGCTTATAGCCATAACTCCCCCGCACCGTCCACACATCGTGATTATGGATTGGGGACATAATCGTTTTAATACGGACTTCACCTGCTTTAGGCTCAGGTTTCGGCATATCACCGAATTCTAAAACATCTACAGGTTCGCCAAATTGTTGATGGATAATACTTTGCATGATTTATTCCTGTATTGGTTGTAACAGCTGTTTGGTGGTTTCTAAAGCCAGATGTAGCGGTGCTTTGTCTTGTGCCAATTTGGTCATCAAAGCAGCCCCTAACCAAAGCTGATACATCACTTGAGCTGTTTTAAATGGATCAAGATGTGTTGGAATCGAACCTTGCTGCTGCCCTTCTTGCAATAACAGCGCCACGCGTTGCGTGAGTCGATGCACACCTAAATTTAAAATCTGGCGCATGTCTTCTGATAAATCAGAGACTTCAGCCGCGAGTTTGACAATTAAGCAGTTTTCTGCCCAACTGCCATAAATTGGATCGTCAATCCATGCCTGCCACAAAGCCATCAAACGTGCATACGCACTTTGTTCAGTGTGCTGCCAGAGCTGTTCGACTCGTACTTTGTAATCCGCCATATACTGTTCTAATAGGGCACAACCAAATGCCTCTTTAGATGCAAAGTAGTGATAGAACGAACCTTTTGGCACGTCACAGGCTTTTAAAATTTCTTGTAAGCCAACTCCCACAAAACCTTTACGCAATACCAATTCAAAACTGGTATCCAAAATGTGTTGTCGAGTTGCTTCACTCTTTATTGATCGTTTCATAAGCACACTATAAATTAATATTAGACCAGTCGTCTAGTAAAATTATGTATTTCTTCTCATCGAGAGTTTTGCAGTGGAAATCTGCAACAATGAATGATAAAAATACAACTCGGTTAAGTCGAGATAAATACTGATCTTATCGTTGAACCGTCACAATTTGTCGTTTTAAATATTTTTATACCACTTGAACAATTTTAAGACGCTATCATATATAAGACCTGTTCAACAGTAAGATGCTGCCCAGAAATTATTTTAAATTGATGTGTACTGAATCTTTGCACCATTACATTGAAATTAAATAATTGATGATGGATTGCACCCATGTTCAACCTGTTTTGACCTTCTATTTGCATACTACTGAGATGTTTTCATGAGCCAAAGTCATATCCGTATTCGAGGCGCACGTACCCATAATTTAAAAAATGTGTCACTCGATATTCCACGTGACAAATTTGTGGTGATTACAGGGCTTTCAGGTTCAGGAAAATCATCGCTCGCATTTGATACCTTATATGCCGAAGGTCAACGCCGTTATGTCGAATCACTTTCAGCCTACGCACGTCAATTCCTTTCACAAATGGAAAAGCCTGAAGTTGATTCGATTGAAGGTTTATCGCCTGCGATTGCAATTGAGCAAAAATCAACCAGCCACAATCCACGTTCAACCGTCGGTACAATTACCGAAATCTATGACTATTTACGTTTGCTCTATGCTCGTGTTGGTACACCCTATTGCCCTGAACATGATCTACCGATGGTGGCACAAACCATTTCAGAAATGGTTGATGCAGTAAAAGGACTGGAAGAAGGCACAGCACTGATGCTACTTGCACCTGTGGTGCGCGAGCGTAAGGGTGAATACACTCAACTATTTGAACAACTCCAAGGACAAGGTTTTGTCCGCGCCCGTGTCGATGGTGAAATCATTGATATTGATACCCCACCTGAATTAGACAAAAAGAAAAAACACACCATTGAAGTGGTGGTTGATCGCTTTAAAGTACGTGATGATTTGGGCAACCGTATTGCAGAATCTTTTGAAACTGCATTACGTCTAGGCGGTGATATTGCGGTCTTATCGTGGATGAACGGCGAGCATCCTGAACGTGTTTTCTCAGCAAAACACTCATGCCCTGAATGTGACCGCGCCGTAGCTGAACTTGAACCACGCTTATTCTCATTTAATAATCCATTTGGTGCTTGCCCTGTCTGTGATGGTTTGGGAACTCGTAGTCATTTCAGTGCAGAAAAACTAATTCCAAATCCAGAGGTTTCAATCAGCCAAGGGGCAATTCGTGGTTGGGACAGACAACGTCCTTATTACTACACCATGCTGCAAAAAGTAGCGGATCATTTCAGTATTGATCTCGATCAGCCTTGGAATACACTCGATAAAGACACCCAAAAGAAATTTTTACAAGGGACAGGCAAAGAGAAAATCGACCTCAGTTATATTGATGAACGTGGTCGTAAACACAGTCGTGTACAAGCCTTTGAAGGAATCTTGCCGCACTTAGAACGCCGTTATCGTGAAACTGAATCGAATTATGTACGTGATGATCTAGCGCAGTATTTATCCAATGCAGCCTGTGATGCCTGTGACGGTTCACGTCTGAATGAGATTTCACGCCATGTTCGGGTTAAAGACAAGACCATCGCACAAATTACCAAGATGTCGATTGGTGATGCTGAAAATTACTATCAAGACCTCAATCTTGAAGGTGCCAAAGGTGAAATCGCCGATAAAATCTTTAAAGAGATTCGTGAGCGTTTACACTTCTTGGTCAGTGTTGGGCTCAATTATCTAAGTCTTGCACGTTCGGCTGAAACGCTTTCAGGTGGTGAAGCACAACGTATTCGTCTTGCTTCTCAGATTGGTGCAGGCTTAATGGGCGTGATGTATGTACTGGATGAGCCATCCATTGGTCTACATCAACGTGACAATGATCGTCTACTGCAAACCTTGATTCGCTTACGTGATCTCGGCAATACCGTACTTGTGGTTGAGCATGATGAAGATGCAATTCGTGCTGCGGATCATATTATTGATATTGGTCCTGGTGCAGGTATTCACGGTGGTGCAATTATTGCCGAAGGCACTTATGACGAACTTGCGAATCATGCTGACTCACTCACTGGTCAATATCTCTCAGGCAAATTGAAGATTGAAGTACCGAAACAGCGTACGCTATCCCCTCGTCCAAATGAAGTGATCAAGCTTTCTGGGGCAAGCGGACATAACTTACAAAATGTCGATTTAACCATTCCTCTCGGCATTATGACCTGTGTGACTGGGGTTTCAGGTTCGGGTAAATCAACGCTGATTAATCGTACCTTATTGCCTTTGGCTGCGACTCAACTCAATGGTGCAACCACGCTGACTGCAGAGAAATTTGATTCGATTGATGGTTTACAGCATCTCGATAAAGTGGTTGATATTGATCAGAGTCCCATTGGTCGTACCCCACGTTCAAATCCTGCTACGTATACAGGTTTATTTACCCCAATTCGTGAATTATTTGCGCAAACGCCTGAAGCCAAAGCACGTGGTTATAGTGCAGGTCGTTTCTCGTTTAACGTGAAAGGCGGACGTTGTGAAGCTTGTGAAGGCGATGGCATGATCAAAGTCGCGATGCACTTCCTGCCTGATATGTATGTGCCTTGTGATGCCTGTCATGGCAAGCGTTATAACCGTGAAACTTTAGAAGTGGGTTATAAAGGCAAGAACATTTCAGACGTGTTAGAAATGACCGTTGAAGATGCAGCTGAATTCTTTAGTGCCATTCCGGTGATTCATCGTCGTTTAGATACGTTAATGCAAGTGGGTTTGGGTTATATCCGTTTAGGTCAAGCCGCAACCACACTTTCAGGTGGTGAGGCGCAACGGGTTAAATTAGCACGTGAGTTAGCAAAACGAGATACAGGCAAAACCTTGTATATTTTGGATGAACCAACCACAGGTTTACATTTCCATGATATCGCCAAGTTACTCGATATTTTGTATGAGCTACGCAATAAGGGGAATACCATTGTGGTCATTGAGCATAATTTGGATGTGATCAAAACTGCCGATTGGGTAATTGACCTTGGTCCTGAAGGTGGTTCTGGTGGTGGTCAAATTATTGCAGAAGGTACACCTGAACAAGTCGCTGAGGTTGAGATTTCACATACAGGGCGTTTCTTAAAGCCGATGCTTAAATAAAATACAATTCATTGTAATTTCATGATAAAACGGTGATTCATTCTCCGTTTTATCATTTTTATGCCTAAAAAAATTAAAGATAATCAATCTATCAAGCCATTAGTTGATTTACTTAAAGTAGGTCAAGTAAGTTTTAAAGTATTAGATAAATTTCCTGCTATTTATAAGCTCAATCCAAAGATTAAACTAATAAAAGAAGAGTTTTTAAAAATTCAAGAGATGAGCAATATTTTAGACTTACCAGACCAATTTAATGAACTCTTCTCTAAGCATGGCTGGATTTGTTATAGTGCTTTAAGTCAAAATATTTTAGAAGAAGCTGTAAAACTTGGAACAGAAAACAAAATTGATGAAGCTAAAAGGCTTTTAATAGATTCAATTGATGAAAATCATATAAACTTAATATTATTAAAATGTCAAAGCCGTGAACATTTTAAATTAAGAGTAGATCTACTTACGTTATTAAAAACAGACTATTTGGAAGAACGATACCACTCGTGTATTCCTCTACTATTGGCTCTTATAGATGGTCTAGCCAATGATATTTCAAATCACATAGGCTTCTTTACTGAAAAATCTGAATTTGAGCTTTTCGATAGTATTACAGCTCATTCTAGTGGACTACCATTTCTTAAAACGATTATGAATTCATCACGCAAAGCTACATGTATTGAGGAAATTACAATTCCTTATCGTAATGGTATTCTGCATGGCCGAGATCTAAATTTCGCTAACAAAGAAGTCGCTTCCAAATGTTGGTGGGCATTAGCTGCTCTTATCGATTGGGCAGATGAAAGAAGTATTAAAAAACACAAAAATGAAGAGCCATTCTTAGAAACACTAAAAAAATACAGTGAGACGATTAAAATTCAACAAAAAATTAATTTATGGCAAAAACGCCCTAGCCAAAGTTTCATTTTTTGGCAAAATCAGACAACTGAAACATTAGAAGAAAGTAGTCCTGAGTATAAACTCCTGGAATTTTTACAATCTTGGAAAGAGCAACAATGGGGAAAGTTAACACCGTCCTTGCTTCATACAATAGGTGAACATCATGGAAAAGCGACAACACATATTAAAACGGACTATTCAACCATGAAGTTATTAAATTTTCATATTATTAGTTCTAGTGATCAAACACCCTCAAGTACTGTTATAAAAACTCATCTTCATTACATCAACAATGGCGAAAGCTTTACTAAAGAAGTTTCTATTTCTCTAAACTATGCTAATCAGGATAACGGTCTACCTGAACTTAGAAATGAACCAAAAGGTAAATGGTTTATTTTACAAAACTCATTAAGCCAACTCTTATTCTAGAAAGCTCTTTTGAACCAATATCTCTAGGCGAGGAGTTAATAAAATTTGCTAATTAGGCAAATTTCATTTTACCCCTCCACCACATTTTTTCCCTTCGCCTTCGCTTTTAACAACGACTGATCTGCTTTTTCTAGCAGCTCTAACCAGCTCTCCGCCCCAATCGCCACCCCAATACTGACCGAAACCTGAATCAACTCACCGACACTAGAAATAATAATATTTTGTTTTAAGATGCCTGAACGAATACTTTCAGCAATTGCTTTTGCGGCATTCATTTCAATACTTTCAATGACCACCAAAAATTCATCACCACCATAACGTACGATCAAATCAGATGCTCTTACATTATGTCTCAGTTGATCAGCAATCATGGTAATCACCTGATCGCCAACGATATGCCCATACTGATCATTTACAAACTTAAAATTATCAATATCAACCACAATCACACAGGTTTCTGATAACCTTTCAGGTTTTGACTCTAATAAATTAATATATTCTTCTAATGCTAACCGATTTGCCACACCTGTGAGTACATCCGAATTCGCAATTTGCTTAAGTTGAGACTCCATCAACTCTCGTTGTTTTAAAATATTTTTTAACTTCTCTATCGCTTCAAAAAGCGAAACAAATTCTTGTCGAGATTGTTTATTAATAGATTGTTCGGTAGAACTATTCGACAGGCTAAGAATCATATTTCTTGCTCTAATTAAAGGCTGAAATACTCGTCTTTTAGCATAGCTCATAGTAAAAATAGCGGTCAGCAAAGAAACAATAGAAATACCAAATGTGAAAATGAACTGTTGCCTTGCTTCTTTATTCTGTTGTTTAACAACTTCAAAACTATAGTCTAAGATATAGTTTTGCAAATCTATTACTGTCGTAAACTTGCCAACCATTCGCTCAGTTAACTGCGTTCCTATAAGCGAATAAGGTTCGGCATTCTTACTTTGATCCAGCAACTCTCCAATCAAAGGTAACCCTTGATCAAGGAACTCCGTTTTGACACGTTCATGCAAATGTATATATTTAGGGGTTTTTGTTTGTTCAGGTTGAAGAGTATCCACCAGTGACCAAAGATATTCTGCTTGATGTTGCGTTTGCAAAGAACGTGCGCGATTTTCATCTGAGATAGACTCCGAAAAAGTAATCGGTGCAATAATATTCGATGCGATGCGCCCTGCCTGATCGCGCATGTCGGTTAAGATTAAAATCGATGTAAAATAATTCGACATATCACTATCTTTGCTGGCTGACTGTGTCATAAGCAATTTCAGAAAATCCCTATTTACATCCCAAACAGCAAACATTGAAAGAATTGCATGATCAAACTTTTGAGAAGTTCGTTGTTGCGATGGCATCTGTATATAGGCATCAACTTCCGTGCGAGCTTGAGCCAATTTTAGCTTTAGATCTGTTTGTAAATGTAAGGCGATTGATTCAAAACCATTCTCCTTTAAAACAGAAATTGTTTGATCAATCTGAGTATCTACAATTTGCCGATGCTCTTCTAATTTCTTTACATTTTTTAGTAAATCGCTAGCTTGACTCGCCATTGCTTGATTAGATGGCGCTCGTTCTTTAGAAATTTGATTCGCTGTTTTAACCAACGTACGTAAACCAATAATTTCAGTTAAAGCTTGTTTTGTTTTTACGTATTCTTGATAAGTGTGAATGATAAGAGGAATAGAAATATATAAAATCGAAAAAATAATAATGACCATACAGAAGAACAAACGACGGCTTGTATGTCCTGAACGTAATTTCGTATGTTTTAGACTACGCTCCATGAACACATCCTGTTAGTTCCCAAAAGCCATCCTGATTGATTTTTAAACAGAAACAATTTTACCTGAATTTTAAATTTAACACCTACTATTAAAAGTAGTTTTTTAGTTTTCATAACATATAAAGCTGAACTAAATTTCCATTTAGTTTTTTTATTTTCAGTTAATCTATTGTTTTATTAAACATAATCTTAAAATGATTAAAATTCAACAGCAGCTTATTACACAATTTATAAATTATAAAAAATTGTTTCATAATTAAAACTCATCTAAATCATAAATAAATATTTCTAGAAATAATGTACGTCTATTTGGTATTTAAAATGAAAATGCATTCCATACTAAGAAATCAGAAAGATTTTTTTATCTATAGAGACCACTTTTTGATGTAAAAACCCAAGCTATCATCACCACAAGTGTTTTATTTTTATAAAAAATCCTTGATATCATATCAACAAAAAAAAAGCTCAACCTTGGGGAAAGTCGAGCTAGTAAAACATCATATATTGAGAAAATGTTAGGAGATACTAAAATGCAAATTAAATACCTCTTGGCTTGCATTATGTGAATTACATCTCAAAATGTAAAGTCGATTAAATAGATTGTATTTAATATAATTATCGTTTTTTTAAATTAAGTAACCATTAAAACTCTAATCTGCTAATTCGATTCTTTATTATGAAATGATATTACTATAATAATATCTCATACCACAATGTAAAAGAGATTTAAATCACATTTTTATAGGTTAATTATTACAGTTTTGCGACAACTATAAACGTAAAAAACGATTAATTCAATCGAATTAAACAATCAACAGCATGTGATTAGAGTGCCTGAAATTGTTCTAATTGAATGAAAAAAACAGATTTATCTCCTTGTTTGATATTAATTTTATGGAAGGTTGACATTTTTAAAAACATTTGCACATTTTTTAACCATATCTCATTTATTGGCTAATCACTTGTCGGAACAGCCAATTTATTACATTGACTTCATATTTTGTTACAATAGAATGAAATCCAACTTTATTCCTTACTGTTAAAGCTGGAAATTATTATGAAAAAACTCGGTTTAGCCACTGCTTTATTATTAGCCATGACCGGTGCTCACGCTTACCAAGTAGAAGTTCAAGGTCAATCTGAATTCCTAGACGCGACTGTAAACGATAAAGATTTTACTGGTGCTGCTCAAGGTACTGTTTACCTTAAAAATGTAGATGCATCTAAAGGTCCTTTAGCCGAAGCTGCTTTCTTAAACCAAGCATCGAATGTATCTGCTGCGTATAGCTTTGCTAAATTAAGTGGTAATGAAATCCCTACGATTAAAAACAATTCATTTGGTGTAAAAGGTGAAGCATATCTTCCAACACCTTACCTTCCAATTTATACAAGTGCTTCATACAGCCACTCTCAAACTAAAGCTGAAGACGAAAAAGACAACGGTGATCGTTATGCATTAGAAGTAGGTGCATTAGTCTCTCCTAATTTCTTAGTTGCAGTAGGTTATACTCGTGTTTCTGACCAAATCTCTTTAGATGCAAACAGTGTTCTTGAAAATGGTGTTTTCCATACTGTTGCAGAATCAGCAACGATTGGCGATAAACAAGATGTTGTAACTGCACGTACTAAATATGTGGGTAACATCGATGGTACCAACATGGCGATCGGTTTTGAAACTGGTCTTGTATATGGTGAAAATAAAGCTTACGGTTTAAAAACTGATCTTTACTTAACACCTAAACTAAGCGTTGGCGCATCTTATGCTGAAGTGAATGCAAGCTCAGACATCAACAGCGATAACTTCTCTCCAATCAAGTCTGCTTGGGGCACAAACGTAAACTACTTCATTACTCCAGCAGTTGCTGTAGGTGCAAGCTACGTAAATGTAAATGCCAAGCTAGTAAATTTAGATGCACAAACGATTGGCGTAAACGCGAAGTTCCGTTTCTAATATTAGATTTGAGTTCAGTCTATCGAACCCAAAATTCATAAGAAAAAACCAGTTCTTTTGAACTGGTTTTTTCTTTGCTGATATTCAATAAAATGAGAACTTAAATTTCTCATTTCAATATCTTACATCTTCTTATCTTCAATGTTTAAAGCACTGATCGCCAATACCGCTTGAGTACGATTTTGTACACCTAATTTACGAAAAATAGCGGTGACATGCGCTTTAATCGTTGCTTCAGAGACATCTAGCTCATAAGCAATCTGCTTATTTAGCAAACCCTCAGCAACCATCATCAATACGCGGAACTGTTGTGGTGTAAGTGATTGTAGACGTTCTGCCAATGCTGTTTCGTCAGCAGCCCTTGGATCAAATCCAGCATGTTTTGGTAAATTCGGTGGTAACCAAATTTCACCCTCTAATACATGTTTAATCGCTTCACCAATATGACTTGGATGTGACGATTTTGGGATATAGCCCATCGCACCATGTGCAATCGCCCGCTGAATGATTGAAACTTCCTCATGTGCCGATACCACAATAATCGGAATCGCTGGATATTGTGCTCGTACATACACCAAAGCAGAAAAACCAGATGCACCTGGTAGATTTAAATCGAGTAAAACTAAATCAGGCTCAGAACCATGTTCCAACTTTTCATAGAACTCATCAACATCCGCAGTTTCCTGAATCTGTGCTTGAGGAATGCTATAACGAACCGCTTGAATCAAAGCATGTCTAAATAAAGGATGGTCGTCTACAATTAAAATATTCATAAGCGCTTAAGCTATCTGCGAGTACGTCACTGTACGGTGTTTATTCAAATTTGATCTATTTTAGCTTATTTTTTAAATAAACTGTTGCTCAAACATCAACTCTTGTTTATTTCATCTAACTGAAAAACAATGCAAATATTGATATAACGCATACACTATAGATCAATTAATAACTACTATACAGAAATACCGAATAGAAACAGAGCATTAAATTCATTTTATTTTTTTAACTTTGGGATAGTTTGAGATATCTATAAAAAAGATAAGCTTGCAGCATTTCCTTATTTTACAGCCTAGACTGTCATGTAGATAAATAGAGCCTAATTCGAAATGATCTTTTTAGGTAATGACCATGTCTCATCATAATACGCTATCAACTCCTCTTAATATTGTTGCTGTTTCTGGTGGTTTAAATAGTCCGTCAAAAACGGAAAGTTTGGTTCAATCCATTATTGATGAACTTTCAGAAGCAATTCATATCAAAATACATTTCATCAAATTAAGTGAAATTGGACCTCTACTTGGCGGAGTGATTTACCGAAATCAGTTACCGCAACGTGTCCAAGATGATCTAGCAGCCGTTGAAGCAGCCGATGCATTGATTGTGGGAACACCTGTTTACCGTGCCTCATTTACAGGCTTATTCAAACATTTTTTTGACTTTGTAGAACAAACAGCTTTGGTCGATGTTCCTGTTTTACTCGCAGCATCTGGCGGTAGTGATCGTCATGCACTTGTCTTAGAACATCAGTTACGCCCATTGTTTAGTTTTTTCCAAGCACAGACACTACCGATCGGCGTCTATGCTACCGATCGAGATTTTACCCCTGAATATACGGTAAAAAGTGAACAACTCTCTGATCGTGTCACCTTAGCTGTCGCACGTGCTTTACCCATTCTAGAATGGGCACCTGCCAAAGGTCAGCGCGCTGCGGTAATTAAAACCAAAACAGAACAAGCCAATCAAAATCTCGGCATCAACAAACAGATTGAACAGGCAGAAGTACTCCCATCGGCAGCTGTACCCGATTTAGATGCTGCTGAATCTCGCTTACATCCTAAACCAACCAAGAATTTAACCAATGTCGCATAAATAATAGTTTGATGGAGGATACAACGATGACAATAACAACATCTGCAATTAAATTTGCCTACTGGGTTCCCAATGTAAGTGGTGGTCTCGTTGTCAGCGATATCGAACAACGTACCGACTGGAGCTATGACTATAACGTGCGACTGGCACAAACCGCAGAACGTAGCGGCTTCGAATATGCACTCACCCAAATCCGTTTTACCGCAGGCTATGGTGCAGAAAACCAACATGAATCAGTCAGTTTTAGCCATGCGCTATTGGCTCAGACTGAAAAACTAAAGGTGATTGCAGCCATTCTACCTGGTCCTTGGAAACCTGTGCTTGCGGCGAAACAGCTAGCAACCATTGACTATCTGACTCAAGGTCGTATCGCCATTAATGTGGTGAGTGGCTGGTTCCGTGGTGAATTTGACGCTATTGGCGAAGTATGGCCTGAACACGATGAACGTTATGTTCGTTCAGAAGAATTTATTCGTACTCTCAAAGGCATCTGGACGACTGACAATTACAGCTTTGGCGGCAAATATATTACCAATTCCAGAATTACACGCTTAAACCAAAACCTTTGCAAAAACCTTATATCGAAGTGTTTCAAGGCGGCAGTTCCCGTGCCGCACGTGATATGGCTGCGCGTGTGTCAGACTGGTATTTTACCAATGGTAATAGTGTCGAAGAAATTAAAAAACAGGTTGATGATGTTCGCAGTAAAGCAAAACTGGGCAATCGACAGATCAAGATTGGCGTGAATGCCTTTATCATCGCGCGTGACACTGAAGAAGAAGCCAAAACCGTATTGAATGACATTATTGCACAAGCCAATGTCGAAGCGGTGAATGCCTTTGGTGATGCGACCCGTGAAGCAGGTGCAGCCGCCCCTGAACGTGCGGGTAATTGGGCAACATCCACCTTTGATGATTTAGTGCAATATAACGATGGTTTTAAAACCAATCTCATCGGTACACCGCAGCAAATTGCGGAACGGATTGTGGACTTAAAAAATGTAGGCGTTGATCTTATTTTATCAGGCTTTCTTCACTTTATTGAGGAAGTTGAATATTTTGGAGAAAAAGTTCTACCGTTAGTCCGTCAACTTGAGCAACAACAGGAACAGCGTCTCGCAGCAAAATCAGCTTAGTTTTCAGTGCTGAATAAGAAGAAAAACAAAAGAAATGGCAAATCTTCCCCCCAAGGCTCGGCTTGGGGCTTTTTTTATTTTAACGGGTCTCAATTTCCCGCATGACCGTTTCAACCGAATATCGGCACCACTGCGACAGTTGCTCAATAAACTCATTTAATTGTGATGGATTAAAATGGCTAACAATCATATAGCAGGCGTTGCCGAGAATTTTAAAACATTCATCCACCTGCTCATATTGTTTGACCAAACGCTCAACCTCAATAAAAGCTTGCTGATCATTCATAAACAGTTGGATGAATTGTTTATGTTCATATTTTATCGCGATGGTGTAATTTTTGATAAAGCCTGCATCCATTAACTGTGCAATACGAGCGCCAACGGCCTGCCCAGTACGGTGCACTCGCTGTCCTATTTCTTTATGGCTTAAACGCGAATCTTGTTTTAGCAATTCAATAATTTTCAGATCAATCGGATCAAGTTCAATATTCATTTTTCATTACGAAAGAAAACCAGCAACAATGCTTTCATCTGAATATAGCGGATTTTTCACACTTCCCCTACTCTTGTTTTATCTTAACGTTGGAAGAAAAAAATGATGAAACAAGCCTTACTGATTATTGATGTCCAAAACGATTATTTTAAAAATGGCAAAATGGAATTGGTCAATCCAGAGCTTGCTCTTGCGCAAACCAATCTATTGGAAGACCATTTTATTCAAAACAATTTACCGATTATTTATATTCAACATATTAACCCTGCCTCTGCCAGTTTCTTTCAGGAAAATACCGTGGGTGTTGAATTACATCCTCAACTTAAAGTCACAGATCAATCAGTGATTGTCGAAAAGCATTTTCCCAATAGCTTTTTGGAAACCAATCTTCAAACCATCCTTGAACAACATCAAGTTGAACAGTTAGTGATCACAGGTATGATGACCCATGTCTGTATTGACTCAGGGACACGTGCAGCCAAAGAACTTGGCTACCAACCCATTGTGATCGCAGATGCCACTGCAACCCGTGATCTTGAACATGATGCTAAGATCGTCAAAGCAGCCGATGTACAAACGGCATTTTTATCTGCACTCGGTTTCTTTGCCACGGTACAAAACACGGCTGATTTTTTAGCACAGAATTAAATCATGCAGAAAAAAAGAGCGTTTGATCGAACGCTCTTTTTAAATTTGAATAGGTTTATCGGTTTGGATAAACCGTGGCAATCAGATGTTCAACCACAGCCGGCTCAGCCAATGTTGAGGTATCGCCTAAGCTATCCAACTCATTTGCCGCAATCTTTCTTAGGATACGACGCATGATTTTACCTGAACGAGTTTTCGGCAAAGCAGGCGCCCAATGCAGTGCATCAGGGGTAGCCACTGGCCCAAGCACTTTACGCACCCAATTGACCAACTCCTTACGCAGCTCTTCCGATTCCGCGACATCAGCTTGTAAAGTGACAAAAGTACAAATGCCCTGACCTTTAATATCATGCGGCATCCCCACCACAGCAGCTTCAGCCACGGCTTCATGTGCGACCAAAGCACTTTCAATCTCAGCTGTGCCTAGACGATGTCCTGAAACGTTCAGTACATCATCAACACGCCCTGTGATCCAATAGTAACCATCAGCATCACGGCGTGCGCCATCACCAGTAAAATAATAATT
The DNA here is from genome assembly GCF_022549495.1 of Acinetobacter sp. ANC 4805. Lineage (GTDB taxonomy): Bacteria > Pseudomonadota > Gammaproteobacteria > Pseudomonadales > Moraxellaceae > Acinetobacter. The sequence continues at coordinate 155,681 of NZ_JAKZGD010000001.1, read as the reverse complement.
TTTAAAGGTGGAAAAATACGCTTCGATAAAACGCTCTGGATCACCCCAAATGGTTCGCATTTGTCCCGGCCATGAGTCTTTGATTACTAGATTACCTTCGGCAGCACCATCTAATTCATTCCCTTCGCCATCCACCAATGCAGGCTGTACCCCAAAGAATGGACGTGTTGCTGAACCCGGTTTTAATGCAGTTGCACCCGGTAACGGTGAAATTAAAATTCCACCTGTTTCAGTTTGCCACCATGTATCAACAATTGGGCAACGCCCTTCGCCAACGACTTCGTGATACCAATTCCATGCCTCAGGGTTAATCGGTTCACCGACTGAACCCAGTAAACGTAAGCTACTGCGATCACTTTCACGTACATAAGCATCACCTTCACGCATCATCGCGCGAATTGCAGTTGGTGCCGTATATAGAATGGTAATGTTGTGCTTATCAATCACATGACCAATACGTGCCCATGTTGGGTATTGTGGAATACCCTCAAACATCACGGTAGTGGTGGCATTACTGAGTGGGCCATACAGTAAATAACTATGTCCTGTAATCCAGCCTACATCTGCGGTACACCAATACACATCATCTTCACGTAAATCAAAGACTTCTCTAAACGTGGTGTTGACGTAGACCAGATAACCGCCTGTCGTATGTAATACGCCTTTTGGCTTACCTGTTGAACCAGAAGTATATAAAATGAATAACGGATCTTCTGCTTTCATTGGTTCAGGTGGGCAATGCTCATCCACTTCCATGATTGCAAGGTGATACCAAACATCACGTGGTGCATTAAACTGAATTGGGTTCCCTGTACGATGCACCACAATTACGTTTTCAACACTACTGGTTCCCTCAATTTCGAGTGCAGCATCGACATTTTCTTTCAGTGGAATCAGCTTACCACCACGCATGCCCGCATCCGCAGTAATGACTAATTTTGCCTGACTATCATCAATACGACTTGCCAATGAATCCGGTGAAAAACCACCAAAAACCACACAATGCACCGCACCAATACGGGCACAAGCTAACATGGCAATCGCTGCTTCTGGCACCATTGGCATGTATAGCACTACACGGTCGCCTTTAGTAATGCCTTGTTTTTTTAATACATTCGCAAACCGACAGACTTCATCATGTAGTTCAACAAAAGAAATGATTTTATGGCGTGAGGGGTGATCACCTTCCCAAATAATCGCAGGTTTGAGGGGATTATCTTTTAAATGACGATCTAAACAGTTTGCAGAGACGTTCAATTCCCCATCAGCAAACCATTCAATTTTGAAATGATCTTGATTAAAACTGGTATTTTTAACCTGTGTAAATGGCTTAATCCAGTCAATGTTTTGCGCTTCTGCTGCCCAAAATGCTTCAGGCTGCTCGATTGAATCCTGATAACGTTTGAAATAGTCTGCTTCCGAGGTTCTTGCCATTTCTTTGAATTTATCAGGCACTGGGTAGATTTCTTTCATAGCTCACTTCCTTTGTTTTTTATTTCATACCTTAGATATACACATCTATTTTTCGGGTATGTTTTGTTTTCTCTTGCAGTATGGTCACCATTTACAAGAGCAAACAATGCGGCTTTGGTCGTAAGAATGTTATGTTTTGACGACCAAATTGTTTTCAAAAATTTACTCAAAATAATTTAAATTTGAACTGCTTGTCTATGCTTTTTACTCTTAAAATAAGTGATTATTTTGATCATTGCCAAAACCTTAAAAGATTTAATAATCAAAAAATAGGAATGCATTATGTTCAATCAAACCCGACCACCGAAGATCAGCCAAAAAAATGACCACCCCTTATCCATTAAAGGACGTTTTAATCGTCTCAGCTATTTGGGTTGGTATGGTTTACTCAGCATCAGCTGGTCTGTTCTTTTCACTCTCATTATTGCAATTTCAACTAGTTTCAGTGTCAATAATGTCCAAGTTCATGAACCTATTTTATCGGCATTCTCTGGGATCGGTGCAATTGCACTGACAGGACTGTGGTTTGCAGGCTTTTATTTTCAGATTGTGTTTTTAACACGACGTTTACATGATCTAAATAAAACAGGATGGCTCTGCCTATTATTATTGGTTCCGATGATTCAGTTCTTTTTCATTCTTTATGTCCTGCTTGCCAAAGGCACACCTCATCGCAATGATTATGGCGATATTCGCCCATCCGCAGCATGGGAGAAGCTGCTTGCATGGATCATGATTATATTCAGTTTGATTATGATTTTTGCCATGTTGATCTTCAGCTATTATTTTGCTAGCCCTGACTTTTGGGATACACCAACCCAGCTCTTGCAAAATACAACTGAATATTTTTAAGGATTCATCCAGCAGCCAAAGTTTTCGTAAATCATAAGTGCAAACCGTTACGGAATTTATCATGCATGATCAGGATAAATTCATTATGATGGCTCCCCTAATTTATTCCTTACGTTGCGAAATAGAGATTTCTTGTGGCAAATGAGCAAACGACATTAACCGAAGTCGCTAAAGATACTGGTGAATTGATTCATCAAGCAGGTACAAAAACCACGCAAACGGTATTGGCACATACGGAAAAGTACCAAGATGCCTATACCACCATCGATAAAATCATGGATAGCTTTTGGGAACGTGTACCCTATATCTGTATTGCGATCACTGTTTTTGTCATTTTTTGGCTACTAACCAAGTTATTTAAATTCTTTATTCGCAAAACTTTGGAAAATCGCAGCTACACTCGCCAAAATTTAGTATTGGTTCTCAACCGTGTTGGAAGTACCTTTATTCTATTTTTTGGTTTTTTAATTGCACTGGTGATTGCCATTCCAGGCTTTACCCCAAGCCAACTCATCGGAGCTTTAGGAATAGGTTCTGTCGCAATTGGTTTTGCCTTCAAAGATATTTTCCAAAACTTGCTGTCAGGTATTTTAATTTTACTGAGTGAACCATTCCGTATCGGTGATGATATTGTTGTCAATGGCATGGAAGGCAATGTTGAAGATATCCAGATTCGCGCAACCTTTTTACGCTCACCTGATGGTCGCCGTATTGTCATTCCAAATGCCACGGTGTATACCAGTGCCGTTATCGTCAACAATGCCTATCAGCGTCGTCGTTGTGAATTTATAGTCGGCATTGGCTATGAAGATGATATGCAAAAAGCCAAGAAAATTATTCTCGATATTCTTGATCGTAATCTTAATGTACTGAGCCAACCTAGTTTCTCAGTCAATGTCACCGCACTTGCAGATTTCTCAATTAATTTAACCGTGCGTTGGTGGGTCAATACTACAGAAACATCGACTTCGGCATCAATTAGCGAGATTCAAGAACTGGTGGTCACCGCATTTGATGAAAAGGGTATTTCGATTCCTTATCCAGTACAGGAAGTTAAAGTCTATCGTGGTGATCAATCAGAGCCGATCAACCTAGATAAATAATCGCCCTAAAATATGCGATACCGCCGTTTCAGTTCGTAAAATTCGGTTGCCTAAGCTCATTGCTTGGCAGCCATTTTTTTTGAGCAGATCAACCTCATAAGGAATAAATCCCCCTTCTGGGCCAACGATCAGGCAACATGAATGCTGAATCGCATGTGGCATCTGCTGTTCTGCATAAGGGTGCGCGACATAAGCAGGTTTTTGGTCAGAAATAAATGTAGGCAAGATATCTTCAACAAACGGTTTAAAGCGTTTATACAATTGAATTTCAGGCTCAATACTATCGCCTGCTTGCTCTAGACCTAAAGTCACATAATCCTTGAGCTGCTGTAAAAATGGGCTTTGCCAATAGCTTTTATCCACTCGATAACTATGAATCAGACTGATCCGTTCCACGCCTAAAGTCACCGCATCCATGATGATACGGCGTAACACTTTAGGACGTGGCAAAGCAAGAATTAAATGCACAGGCAGCTTTGCTGGGATTGCTTCCAATTGAATCGGTCTTATACGAATCTGTTGCTCAGAAACAGATATTACTTCCGTAAGATAGCGTTGACCGTTACGCACACCGACTTTTAAGGTATCACCACAATTCAACTGAATATGCTGTCGTAAATGTTGTAATTGACGCGGATTTTCAATCTGCCAGACATCATCCGTTGTCGTGATTTGATCAGGCTCAAGTAAAACAATATTCATGACAATGCTTTGAATTCTAAATAATGGTCAATCAATTGAATATGCTTTTGGAGTGAGCCTTTATTTCGTTGCAGAACCAATTCAGCCTGTTCAATCAATTGCTGAGCCTGTATTGGGTCATCTAAACAACTCAAAAGCTGCTGTACCACTTGTGCCGCATCTGTTCCAATCAAAAGTCCATGTTCAGCCACAAACTCATCCACGATACTTTGGAAATTAAAATAGCGTGGACCAATCACAGTCGGTACATCTAAAACCATCGGTTCTAAAATATTGTGCCCGCCACCCGGCTCATTCAATGAACCACCAACAAAACAAGCTTGGCTCAAGGCATACCACAGCCACATTTCGCCCATACTATCGGCAAGAAAAACCTGTGTATCGGCTTGAATTGGCTGTTTAAGACTACGGCGTTGCGTATTTAAGTTTAAACTTTGGCAGACTTTATACACCTCATCAAAACGCTCAGGATGACGTGGTACGACAATGCAGAGTAAATTGGGATTTGAATTTAAATGTGGCTGTAATTGTTTCAGCAAACTTTCTTCTTCAGGTGCATGTGTACTTGCAAGTACGATAACCTGCCGATCTGCCAATTGCCAATCTTGTTTTAACTGCTGTGCTTGTTGCACGTACTGCTCTGGCGCAGCAATATCAAATTTAATATTACCAACCACCTGACTTTTGCTTTGATCTAACCCTAAATCAACATAACGCTGCTGTGTCGCTACGTCTTGAGCCAACAACCATGTGAGTTGCTGCAACATCAGCTGAGTTAAGCGTAAAACTTTGCCATAACCTTTGGCAGATTTTTCTGAAAGACGAGCATTCAATAAGATACATGGGATTTGTTGCTGCTTGGCTTGTGCGATCAAATTTGGCCAAATTTCAGTTTCAACTAGAGCAAGAAGTTTCGGTTGATACAGCTCAAAAAATTGTTTTAGTAAAGGCTTTTGATCGACAGGCAAATAGACCGCCTGAAAAAGTGCAGGATATTTTTGGGAAAATAAGCTCTTGGCTCTGGCTTGTCCTGTCTTAGTGGTGTTAGTCACTAAAACTGTGTGTCCAAGTTTTAGATAGTGCTCAATCAAAGGTTGAGCAGCATTGGTTTCTCCAACCGATACCACATGAAACCAAATCGTATTTAAATTTTTAGGCGGTTGAAACGGTCCAAAACGCTCTAGACATTCCTGTTGAAATAGCGCATCACTTTCAGCACGTTGTTTGATTTTCCAACGGTATAAAGGCTTGATACATGTCAGTAAAAAGTTATACCAAAATGGTGTTTGCTGTACTGCGTTTTGCTGCGCCATCCTAGACCATAATTTAGAATTTGATTTCAACTCATTATGCGGAAGTTTCCTATGCATTGACAATTGATTATTGTATGTTGCACTTTGATTAAATATTTCTTTATAAAGAAAAATGATATCTTAGAACAAAGAATAATCCATTTTGAGAAAAACGATGCAACCTGATTGGTTCAAACAAATAAAGCAACCTCCTGAAGAAACGACACCAACATATCTACCCCGTCATCCATTTCAAATTATTCTTCCTTTTTTAATTCTAGCGTTACTGTGCTGCTTATGGGCGCTTCTAGCCAGTCACTTAGGCGCATTAATGAAAGCCAGTTTTTTACTTGTTGTTCCCTTTATTATTGGTGCGCTCATTGTATATATCCAGAATTACCGAAAAGCTATTTCATTTATACATAGTTTTAAAGTGATTATTATTTTTCTCATTTTTCTCTTATTGTTTTCCATTGTTGTGCTACGTGAAGGTGCAATTTGCGTTGTGATCATGACCCCAATTTTATTGGTCGGTATGCTGACTGGCGCTTTACTCATGAAAGGGCTGTGTTACAAAATATGGAAACCCAATAAGGGCATTTACAGCCTCGTATTATTACCGTTTATTCTGCTACCTCTCCCCGAGAAAACCCAACTGCATTATGATCATGTTGATCAAAGTATTCTCGTCAATGCCCCTGCCAAGGTCATTTGGCAACAACTCAATCATGCTGACAATATTCAACCACAAGAATTTAAACCGAGCGTGTTATACAGCATTGGTGTGCCTTATCCTGTTTCTGGGCTGACTCAACCGACGAGTGAAGGATTGATCCGTTATTCAACATGGCAAAAAAATATTCATTTTGAAGAGATCATTCAACAATCCAAACCCAATCAATATCTCAGTTGGACCTATCGTTTCTCTCCAGCATCCATTCCTCAAGGTGCGCTAGATGATCATGTCAGCATTGGAGGGAAATATTTTGATCTTCGATATACCTCATTTGAACTGACACCAATCAATGATCAGCAAACTAAGCTCACGCTAAAAATTGATTATCGAATCAGCACCGAAGTCAATTTTTATGCCAATCAGATTGCACAATTGATGGTGCATGATTTTTCCAATGTGATTTTGGATTTCTACAAAAATAGAAGTGAACACGCCATACAGACACCCCAAACTTAAATTGTCAAAAACCTCCTAGCAGATTCAACCTGCTAGGAGGTTTTTTGCTTTACTTAAGCCTCTAACTTTTCCAATACAGGATAATCGGTATAACCCGCTGCACCTGCACCATATAAGGTCTCAAATTGAACCTGATTTAGCGGTAAATCATGTTCTAAACGTTCTAATAAATCAGGATTGGCAATATAAGCCAAACCAAATGCGACTGCATCTGCTTGCTCAGTGTCTAAAATCTGTTTTGCAGAAGCTGGCGTTAATTTCTCATTGGCAATCCACACCCCTTTAAATTTAGGGCGGAGTTGCGACTGTAAACTATCTTCTGCTGCATATTCACGCGTGAAAATAAAACCAATATTGCGTTGATCTAATTGTTCAACCACATAACCAAAAGTTGCTAATGGATCTGCATCGCCCATATCGTGCGAATCTGCACGTGGTGCAAGGTGAACACCCACACGCCCAGCACCCCAAACCTCAATAAATGCATCGACCACTTGTAATAATAAACGTGCGCGATTTTCAATCGAACCACCATATTCATCATCACGATGGTTGGTAGTACTTTGTAGAAATTGGTCGATCAAATAACCATTGGCTGCATGCAATTCAACACCATCAAAACCCGCCACTTTTGCCAATTCAGCCGCATGTTTATATTGTGCGACGATTTCTTGAATTTCTTCATGCGATAAAGCACGAGGGGTAACAAAAGGACGTTTTGGACGCAGTAAACTCACTTCACCCGCAGGTTGAATCGCACTTGGTGCAACAGGAATATCGCCATCCAATAAATCAGGATGTGAAATACGACCAACATGCCATAACTGAACCACAATCTTTGAACCCTGAGCATGTACAGCTTCAACAATTTTGTTCCATGCTTGAGCTTGCTCTTGCGACCATAAGCCTGGCGTATTGGCATAACCAACCGCTTTCGGGCTAATCACCGTCGCTTCGGTAATGATTAAGCCTGCATTGGCACGTTGTTGATAATATTCCACCATTAAATCGTTTGGAATACGCTCAACACCACTACGAGATCTCGTCAAAGGTGCTAAAACCAAACGGTTTTTAATCGTAAAATCACCTACTTGTAATGCAGAATTTAGTTCAGCCATAATCGCCTCAACTTACACTTATCAATTTAAAGTGTTTGTTTTAAATGTTCGATGTATTGCTGAATCAAAGCTTCATTGCGGGTAAAATATGACCATTGCCCATATTTCTCAACCTTAATCAAACCTGCCTGCTGTAACACAGACAGATGATTTGACATGGTTGATTGTGCAACTTTGCCTAAACGTTCGATATGACCTGCGCATACGCCTCGTTCAAAACTGCCACCACATTCCTGTATCGGTAAAAATTGCTCAGGCTCTTTCAGCCATTGCAAAATTTCTCGACGTAATGGATTGGCTAAGGCCTTGCTTATAACATCAATATCCATAGACTCACCATGTTTCTCAACAGGCAAAGCTTTGTTCAGCATCTGAATTTAGTATATCGAATTTTATAAATATTAATATCTATATTTTTCGATATTAATATCATGTTTTTTCGATTAACACTCAAATGCTGAACGAGATTGCCGTTTTAAGTGGATTAAAACTTATAGACCTTGTTTCAAACTTGCTTCAATAAACCGATCCAAATCACCATCTAAGACTGCTTTGGTATTTGAATTCTCTACACCAGTCCGCAAATCTTTGATACGTGAGTCATCTAACACATAAGAGCGAATTTGACTGCCCCAACCAATATCTGACTTCGAATCTTCCAAAGCCTGCGCCGCTTCATTTCGTTTACTCATCTCTAATTCATAGAGCTTGGCACGTAATTGCTTCCACGCATGGTCACGGTTGGCATGCTGTGAACGCTGGTTCTGACAAGCCACCACGATCCCTGTTGGTGCGTGTGTTAAGCGAACCGCAGAATCGGTTTTGTTAATGTGCTGACCACCCGCACCCGAAGCACGATAAGTATCGGTGCGTACATCTGAAGGATTAATATCAATTTCGATATTGTCATCAATCTCAGGTGAGATAAACACCGCAGAAAATGAAGTATGACGGTTGTTATTACTGTCAAACGGTGACTTACGTACTAAACGATGCACACCACTTTCGGTACGTAACCAACCATAAGCAAACTCACCATCAACACGGATGGTTGCAGATTTAATACCCGCAACATCACCGTCTGATACTTCCATTAACTCACCTTTAAAACCATGGCGCTCGATCCAGCGTAAATACATGCGCAATAACATCGATGCCCAATCTTGTGCTTCTGTCCCACCTGAACCCGATTGAATTTCAAGGAAGCATGGATTTGGATCCATTGGGTTGCTAAACATACGGCGGAATTCAAGATCGCCTAATGCCTTTTCAGCACTATCTAACTCCGCTTGTACATCTTCAAGCAAACTTTCATCATCGGCTTCAACCGCTAGATCAAGCATGGCTTTGGCATCATCTAACTGTTCAGCAAGACGGTCAAATACGCCAATGGTATTTTCTAAACTGCCCTTTTCTTTCGCAATCGCTTGCGCACGATTTTGATCATTCCAAATCGTCGGGTCTTCGAGTTCTCTTAAAACTTCTTCTAAACGCTCAGCCTTTAGATCGTAGTCAAAGATACCCCCGTAGTGTTTGACTACGATCAGATAAATCTTTCAGTTGAATTAAATACGGATTAATTTCCACGCGTGTTTTCCCACAATATTTTTCACTCAATTTATTATTTTAACATAACTGCTTTACACGACACAGCCATGTATTTTTTAACGCATACCTGCCAAATGACAGACCGATGATGGTCACGTCTATCGTTTTATTTTCACACTCAAATTAGCTACCAATTACAGTAAAAATACGAATCAACACAATCTCTCCTAAGTTTTAATAAATCAAAACACTAATATTAATATTTAAAAATCAACAATATATAAGATTTAACTTACATATTTCTTACATTTGTACAGTCCGATTACTTTCTGAAGATTGACGACTGAGAAATTTATACTAGACTTAAAGTTGTAACAAAACGTGTAATTAATATTCTTTTGGTTCATTATCTCAACAGGGGCATAACCATGAAAAAATTAGCAATAGCATCAGCACTTTTATCTGCACTTGCAGTAACAGGCACTGCTCATGCGTATCAAGCTGAAGTCGGTGGTTCATATACTTATACAGATTGGGATCAATTTGATAGTACTCATAGTTTTGGTGTAGATGGTACTTATTATTTCAATCCAGTCCAAACGCGTAATGCACCACTTGCTGAAGCAGCCTTTTTAAATCGTGCAAGTAATGTCGATGCAAAAGTGAATTATGCCAATAATAATGGTATCAAAGACTCACAATATGGCGTAGGTGTCGAATATTTCGTACCCAACAGCGATTTCTACTTAAGTGGGAATCTCGGTCGTAGTGAGTTAGAAGTCGATAAATCATCTATTGATCAAAAAGTAACAACCTACGGTGCAGAAGTCGGTTATTTACCAGCACCAGGCTTATTACTTGCACTAGGTGTGAAAGGTTATGATGAGAAAAATGGTAAAGATGGTGCAGATCCAACTGTCCGTGCTAAATATGTAACTCAAGTCGGCGGAAAAGATATTAACTTAGAAGCTTACGGTGCATTTGGTGATCTTGATGAATACCGTGTAAAAGGCGACTACTATCTAGATAAAACGCTAAGTGTTGGTGCAGACTACTACAACAATGACTTAACGAAACGTGATGAATGGGGTATCTCTGCGAAGAAATTCCTAAATCAACAAGTAAGTTTAGAAGGTCGTGTTGGTTTTGGTGATGACTATAATACTTACGGTATTCGTGGTGCATATCGCTTCTAATCAATAGACTATTTATAGAAAAGATATACGAGAAAATGCCCTGTAAATATTTTACAGGGCATTTTCTATTCATAATAAATAATCTTACATTCTCATTTATATTAAAAAATTATTTATTTTTTCTAGTCATTTATAATTTGACGTTTTAATTTTTTTCATTAAACTACCGATGTAACAAAATATTAATAAATGACTTAATTTTAATAAGGGGTCTTCAATGAATAAACTCAGCTTAATTACAGCAATTCTATCTTCTTTTATTGGTTTTAATGCAAATGCATATCAAACCGAAGTCAATGGATCATATGAACATACAGAGATTGAAGAAGGGAAAATCAATACTGTTACTCTCAGTGGTCAATATTACTTCAACCCAGTTGAAACACGTAATGCCCCTTTAGCTGAGGCTGCATTTTTAGATAAAGCATCAAATCTTGGTTTAGGTTATGCTTATGCTAAACAGTCAGGTCAAATGGGTTTTTCTGAAAATGAGTTATTTTGGAATAGCCCTGCCATAACTGCTAACTACAAACAAGAGTTCAATATAATCGGGCTTAATGGTGAATTTTATATTCCAGATTCACAGTTTTACATTTCTGGTAGCCTGAACAAAACAGATGTAAAAAATACCGCAGAAGTTTTTGGCTATTCAGAAAGTGAAAGTACAGATGGCACAGGTTATTCTGTTGAAGCAGGCTTCTTACCAATTAATGGTTTATTATTAGCAGTTGGTGTTACCGATTTATCTGAAAGTGTCGACCCAACACAAGTCACTAAACATGGTTTTATTACAACTTTAGCAAATGCTGCGGTTGTAACTGGCGAAGATGAGGATACAGCAGTGTCTCTTCGTGCAAAATATGTTTCTGAAATTGGTGGCTATTACACTAACTTTGAAGCACAAACATATATTGGTGATGAAACAACTTATCGTTTAGGTGCTGATCTTTATCTTGATCCAACACTGAGTATCGGTCTCTCATTTGCTGACTCAACAGCAGATGATTCAGATAGTATCTTTAACATTCGTGCACAGAAATTCATCACGTCTCAATTTGCTTTAGGTGTAGGTTATACAACCGTTGAGGATGTTGATTCTTATGGCGTCAATGGTACGTTCCGTTTCTAATTTATCCTTTGTTATATAAAAAATCCGCTCTTGTGAGCGGATTTTTTATTGCTTTAAATGCACAATATGCAGTTGTAAACTGGTGTTTCCATTAAAAACATTACGCTCTAAGGTATAAACTAAATCAACATAACCAAGAGCAGGGTCAAACTTAAAACGATCAATTGCATTAAAAGCAATCGCATCAATCGACTGTTGTCCAAATGCCAGTTTTAATTTTAAATGTTGGTCTTTGAGCCAACGAGAATCAATAACTTTAAATCGCCCTTCAAATTGGGGGAATGGAAACTTCTGTCCCCAAGGTCCTAGCTGTTCAATATAATCAAGGGTTGATAAATGCAGATCTGAATGCTCTAACTGCCCATCTGTCCATAAGACTGCTTGAAATAAATCCTCATCCATTTCAGCAATACATTGTGTAAAAACAGTTTTGAATTCATCAAAGTTTTCTTTTCTGAGCGTTAAACCTGCTGCTGCTGCATGTCCACCAAAATGACTCACTAAATGTGGGTATCGTTCTGCGACCTGTTCAATAAGATCGCGAATGTGAATTCCCTCAATTGAACGTGCAGAGCCTTTGATATGAATCCCATCCTCATCTGGTGCAAACACCAAACTTGGACGATGAAACTGTTCTTTTAGACGCCCAGCCACAATCCCAATCACCCCCTGATGCCATTGTTCATCAAACATGACCAATGCGGCAGGCAAAGAATCTGCTTGTAGCTGTACATGCTGTAATGCACTAATCGCTTGCTGTTTCATCTCAGCTTCAACTTGACGACGTTCTACATTCAGTTGATTGAGCTGTTGTGCAATTGGATAAGCCTCTGCCATATCCGCTGCGAGTAAGCACTCAATCCCAATCCGCATACTTTCCATCCGACCAGCCGCATTGATACGTGGTCCAACAACAAAGCCTAGATCTTGAGCACGTAAAGTCGCAGCATCACGTTTCGCAATATCCAATAATGCGAGGATTCCTGCACGACATTGATATTGTTGGATTCGCTTTAGACCTGTATCAATCAAAATACGATTGTTATAGTCCAAACTTGCAACATCAGCATAAGTTCCCAAAGCAACCAAATCTAAATATTGGGTCACTTTAGTACTGCTTTTGCCTTGTTGGGTGCGGTAACTTGCCAATTTCGCCAAAACATAGAAAGCGACACCAACGCCTGCAAGGGCTTTACTCAGAAAATCACAACCGAGTTGATTCGGATTCACCACTGCTTCAGCATTAGGTGTGGGTTTCGTGGTTAAGTGATGATCGGTGATGATCACTTGCATTCCTAATGCCTGTGCAGTTTCTACACCTGCGTGACTAGAAATACCATTATCAACTGTAATCAATACATCAGGTTGATAGCTTTGCTTTGCAAGCTCAGCAATTTTAGGGGTTAAGCCATAACCGTACTTAAAACGATCAGGCACTAAATATTCAACTTTCGCCCCCATTTCTTTAAGAACTAAGATCATAAGTGCTGTACTGGTCGCACCATCCGCATCATAGTCACCAATGATGACGATTTGTTGCTGTCGATCTATAGCCTGATCAATCAATTCAACAGCCGCATCCAGTCCTTTTAAATGGGGTGGCATGATATGTTTGAGTTTTAGCTCAAGCTCTTGTTCCGATTGCACTCCACGTCTTGCCAATATCTCAGCAATAAACGTAGGCACGCCCTGAAATTGTTCAGGGCGTGTCAAAAATGGTCTTTGTTGAATTTGAATCATGGTCATTTATGGCATCAAGCGTTGAATAATCCAAAGTCCATTTTGTTTTTCATAACTTAAACGATCATGTAAACGATTTGGTCGTCCTTGCCAGAATTCATAATAATCAGCATCTAAGCGATAACCACCCCAAAATTCGGGTTTATCCAACTCAGCTTCATGTACTTGGTTTTGTAAGTTTTGAAAACGCTGTTGTAATAACTCACGGCTTTCAATGACACCACTTTGTGGCGTACTAATATGTGCTGCAATCTGACTATCACGTGGACGCTTATGGTAATAATCCGTCGATTCCTGTTCTGAAATCTTGGAAACCTGACCACCGATACGTACCTGACGTTCTAAACTCGGCCAGTAAAATAAAAGTTCAGCATAAGGATTTTCCGCAAGGTCTAATCCTTTCTGACTATCATAATTGGTGTAAAAATCATAACCAGCTTCTGTCGCACCACGTAACAAAACGGTTCGCACGTGTGGCCGACCTTGAGCATTTGCTGTCGCCAAAGACATCGCATACGGTTCATGTAATTGAGCAGTGAGTGCATGATTGAACCAATTCAAGAATTGCTCATGGGGATTTACACTCATCTGGGATTCGTGTAACTCACCTTGTTCATAACTTAAACGAAGCTCACTCAGGTCTTTAATGACATCATTCATTATTACTCTCCTTTAAGCAGCTTGAGCATGAGCTCTGACTGCATCGGCTAAATGATTTGCGATGGCATCCACTTCCTGCTGTTGATCTCCTTCTACCATAACTCGAATCACAGGTTCAGTACCTGATTTACGAATCAAAATACGTCCACGACCTTTCAACTGTTGTTCAGCTTTTTCAAATTCAGCAACAAGAGCGGGAACAGCATATGGATCAATCATGTGCTGTAAACGAACATTGATTAACACCTGTGGAAATAATTCAAAGTCTGCAACTAATTCATGTAATGCTTTCGCTTGCTCAACCATCACCGTGAGCACTTGTAAAGCGGCAATAATCGCATCACCAGTTGTGCTCTTATCCAACGTTAAGATATGACCTGAAGGCTCACCACCTGTGACCCAACCATTTTCTTCTAATGCCTGTAATACATAGCGGTCACCGACTTTTGCGCGTACAAAACCGACATCCGCTTTCTGTAATGCTAACTCAAGTGCCATATTACTCATGACTGTTCCAACAATACCTGCTGGTTTATTTTTGGCCTGAGTTGCAAGGATATACAGGATATGATCACCATCTACCAGCTGACCATTTTTATCCACCATCACGACACGATCTGCATCACCATCAAACGCAATACCTAAATCGGCTTGGTGATCAACCACAGCCTTTTGTAGAAATTCAGGATGGGTTGATCCACAATTTTCATTGATATTTAAACCATCTGGTTCATTAAAAAGGGGGATTACTTTTGCACCTAGCTCTCTAAAAACTGAAGGACCAACGCTATATGCTGCGCCGTTAGCACAATCCACTACAATTTTGAGATTACTAAGATCGAAGTGGTATGGAAATGTTGATTTACAGAATTCGATGTATCGACCATTTGCATCTTTTACACGAACACTTTTACCTAGATTAGCCGTATCATCAATCACTAAATCTTTTTCTAATTCTTGATTGATCTCATTTTGTAAGGCATCTGGGAGTTTTTTACCTTCACCTGAGAAAAATTTAATCCCATTATCAAAGTAAGGGTTATGTGATGCTGAAATCACAATACCTGCATGTGCATGCAAAGCACGTGTTAAATGCGCTATGGCAGGCGTTGGTAATGGTCCCAACAAATGCACATACACACCTGCTGCGTTTAAACCTGCTTGGAGAGCTGCTTCTAGAATATAACCTGATAAACGCGTATCTTTACCCATAACCACAATTGGCTTATTTTTAGGACTATTTCTTTTTAATACTTTTCCTGCGGCAAAACCTAATTTTAATGCAAATTCAGGTGTGATCGGCATTTGTCCAAATTTACCACGAATTCCATCAGTTCCAAAATAGCTCATTTTTTACTCACTTTCTTATCTTTATATGACGTATCGCCATATCATTTTCCATCTGCTTCACTTTACACCAAAACCAAAAAAACCGTCAGCGAACTGACGGTTTTTTTATTACCTAAATTACGACAGATCAACCGACACGGTAGTTTGGTGCTTCTTTAGTAATTGTCACATCATGAACATGCGACTCAGACATACCTGCTGAAGTAATTTTCACAAATTTCGCATTTTGACGTAGATCTTCAATCACAGATGAACCCGTATACCCCATAGAAGAACGTAAACCGCCCATCATTTGGTGTACGATATTACCCATTGGACCTTTATATGGCACACGACCTTCAATGCCTTCTGGTACTAGCTTTTCAGCGCCTGCTTTAGAGTCTTGGAAATAACGATCAGCGGAACCTGTTGCCCCTGCCATCGCACCCAATGAACCCATACCACGATACGCTTTATAATAACGACCTTGGAAAAATTCAACTTCACCTGGCGCTTCTTCAGTCCCTGCAAGGAGTGAACCGACCATGATCGTGCTCGCACCTGCGCCAATCGCTTTCGCCATATCGCCAGAGAAACGAATACCACCATCTGCGATCAATGGAATTTGATCTTTTAGTGCATTCGCAACGCTATCAATTGCCGAAATCTGTGGCATACCAATACCTGCAACAATTCGTGTAGTACAAATCGAACCAGGACCAATACCCACTTTAACAGCATCTGCACCTGCATCTAACAATGCTAAGGCTGCATCACCTGTTGCAATGTTTCCACCAATCACTTGAACTTGTGGATAGTTTGCTTTTACCCAACGTACACGTTCAATCACACCTGCTGAGTGACCGTGTGCCGTATCCACGACAATCGCATCGACACCCGCATCGACCAATGCTTCCACACGGCTTGGTGTTTCTACACCTGTACCGACTGCAGCACCCACACGTAAACGACCGAGGTCATCTTTACAGCTGCTTGGATAGCTTTCCGCTTTACGGAAGTCAGTGACTGTAATTAAACCTTTGAGTTCGTTGTGTTCACCAACGACTAAAACTTTTTCAATGCGATGCTTTTGCAGCAATGCTTGAATATTTTCTTTCGACTCACCTTCACGAACAGTCACCAAACGGTCTTGACCCGTCATGATGTTGCTTACAGGTTGTTCAAGATTGGTTTCAAAGCGTGTATCACGACCTGTGACAATACCCACCACTTTGCCATCTTTTACAACAGGCACACCGCTAATATTATTGGCTTGGGTAATCGCAATCAGCTCACGTACTGTAGTTTCAGGGCTAACTGTAATTGGATCTTTTACCATCCCAGCTTCAAATTTTTTCACACGGCGAACTTCGGCAGCTTGTGCAGCAATATCCATGTTCTTGTGCAAAATACCAATACCACCGTTTTGCGCCATTGCAATCGCCATACGTGACTCAGTCACTGTATCCATTGCAGCTGAAACGAGAGGGATATTCAAATTAATACCGCGTGTGAATCGTGTCTTTAAAGAGACATCTTTTGGGAGAACAGTTGAGTAGGCAGGAAGTAATAAGACATCATCGAAGGTTAACGCTTCTTGAACGATGGTCAGCATAACAATCTCACTGGTAATTTCCGTGAGCTATTATATACAAATTTCGATGTGATTTTCATTTTCTATGATGAAAATAATTTTATAAGTCGCTAGAGTATTTTTTACACAATATAGGTTCTATGTACATCGGTAAAATTACTCTAACTAACTCGAACAGAATAATGACTGCTTTTGATTGGATACCATGACAAGCCATCAGATGATTTATATACTCGGTTTGCTGTGCTGATATCGCTCAATATCATCACTTTTCAAAAGCGAAGTCCCTTCACCGATTCACTCATCAGGGTTTACCCAACTGATTGCCTATAACTTCATTTAAGTAGGGCAACTAAAAACATATTCATTCATTAAATCTACGCCGCACTCTAGCTGCTCAATCCAATCCAAAAATTGCTTGATCATCTCTTTACCGACAAATGCTGTACCGTGCTGAGGCACAATCATATCAAGATCCATTTGGCGAACCATATTGACCCACAAGCGAATCACTTTATTGGAACACATATAACGCTGATGGAAGCCCTTCATTTTTTTGATGTGCGCTTCAAAATCAGTAATTGGTTGACTTGCATCATCAACGATCGAAGCCCCCATATCGCCTGAGAACAAAATCTTTGCAGTTGGGTCGTAAAACTGAAAATTACCGACCGAATGTAGAAAATGCGCGGGTACAGCAACAATCGAGGATTCACCTAGTGGAATAATCTGCCCAGTATCTGACAGTTCAATTAAACGCTCTTCCCAATTGCCTTTCATACGGTCACTCATAAATGCCGAATTCAAATGCGGTAAAAAGCGTGCCCACAATTTAGAAGCCACCACTTTGGCATCCGTATACACCAACCAACGTGGCATTGAGGTAATAATGTCGGGGTCTTGGTGTGATGCCATCACATAATCCAAATTTTTCAATTTGGTATAACGACTCAACTCCATTGTTAAGGGCACATAGGTGAGATCGCCACCTGGATCTAATACTGCCGCACGGTCATGATCAATAATTAGAAATTGATTGGCTTGAATGCCTTCACCTTTGACTAAACTGGTAAAACTAATGCATTTATGCGTACCATTATCAAATAGTATTTGCGATGTAGTCCTCTCGAAACTCATGTCAACCCCATAAAAATTCTTTAAATATGAAATATTTTAATTCCTTAATAAAATAATGGGATTTTATTATTGTTTCAATCATATATTGGACTTTTATCGTAATTTATAAGAAAAGACCCATCACTTTTGGATGGGTCGATTTTTTATTTCAGATAATATAGCGGTATCAAAAGAAATAATGCTGTACCAATGCCGAAAGACCCACAACCAAGAAAATCGCAGCACCAATTTTATGAATCAATGAAATTGGTAATTTATCTGCCAATTTGTCGCCAATAAACACTGCAGGAGCATTAGCAAGCATCATTCCCACCGTCGTACCACACATCACCCAAAAAATACTGTCAAAACGTGCAGCTAAAGCAACCGTAGCAATTTGCGTCTTATCGCCAATTTCCGCCAAGAAAAATAAAATAAAGGTCGCACCAAACACGCCAAACTTTTGCCATTTATTAATGCTTTCAGTTTCATCACCCAATTCATCAGGGATCAGCATCCAGATCGCCATCCCAATAAAGCCAAGTGCCAGAATCCACAATAAAATTTCAGGGCTGAACACAGTGGTAATCCATTGTCCTAAAACAGCGGAAATACCATGATTGATGGTGGTGGCTAACAATATAGCGATCAGAATTGGAACTGGTTTACGGAAACGGGCTGCAAGTAAAAGCGCAAGTAATTGTGTTTTATCACCCATTTCTGCAAGGGCAACAATTGAAGTCGAGATGAGGAATTCATACATAGTTGAATGCTCTGGCTAGCAAAATATACCGATGACCTACCCCTCCTGCTAGCCAAAATCAAATAGATTGATGCAGAGTGGAAAATCAAAGGTCTTGCCAACAAAAGCACGGCTGAAAAGCCGTTTTTGGTTCTTTGCTATGATGACCATGTTCTGTTGAACAATTATGTTGATCATCACCTCTTTACTTTGCGTAAAGAGCGGCTACTCCCCAATGAAGTGAGTGCATTTTACCAAACAATCAGAACTTTTTAAATCGTTATGCCCAAAATTTTTGGTAACTCCAAATCAGCAAGCGGGCAATACCGAGCAAAAAAGCTAAATTCACACTCAATCCCAAAAAACCAAAAATTCCCCAACCGCTTGCACCACCAACATTTTGAGCTTGATATTCCATGCTCACAACGATTGTTGCCGCGAGCATCTCCAAGCCCATGACGATATACATGACCCAATCTGATGAGAAATGGAGGAAATTGACCCATAAACCCATTAATACAAAAATAGTAAGCAATATCGGCAATACAACTCGATATATCACGAACATTCTTATTCCTTCTTTCAAATAAAAATTTTATCAATCTACATCACTTTTAGAGAAAAGCTTAAACAAATAAAACCACATTTTGATCCTGAAAAAATAAAAAACCCCGCTTGAGCGAGGTTTTCCAAATTTACAAATATATTAGAGCAACAAGTTACGAATGTCTTTTAGCAACTTCGTCAATTTATTGGTAAAGCGTGCTGCGTCTGCACCATTAATGACACGATGATCATAAGACAATGACAATGGCAACATCAAACGAGGATCGAAGTCTTTACCATTCCATACGGGTTGCATGGTTGCAGGCGAGATCCCTAGAATTGCCACTTGAGGCCAATTCACCAATGGCGTAAATGCGGTTCCACCAATACTACCTAAACTGGTAATGGTAAAGTTAGCACCTTGTAAATCTTTCGGCGACAATTTACGATCACGTGCTTTTTGACTCAGTTCAGCCAATTCAGCTGCAATTTGCTTAATCGACTTTTGATCAGGATTACGCAATACAGGAACGGTTAAACCATCTGGTGTTGCCACCGCGATTCCCATATGGATTTCATTACGTAACAATACCGACTTCTGATCATCCGCCAAATGCCCAGCAAAATAAGGCTCTTCTTTCAGCAAATGTGCAACAGCTTTCGCAATGAAAGCCAAGATGGTCAAGCTTAAACCTTGCTTTTTAAACCCATCTTTCAGTTCTCCACGCCACGCTTCAAGCTCAGTAATATCAGCCAAATCAAACTGTGTCACTTGTGGAATGAAGTTGTTCAATGATAACTGCGGCACAGACACTTGCTGTAAACGCGTCATCGCTTTCACTTCACCGCCACCAAATGCAGTGAAATCTGGTAATGATGGCAGACCTGAAGCAATTGGAGCAATTTGAACTGTTGGAGCTGCCTGCGGTGCTGTTAGGCGTGTTTTCACATGTGCGAACACATCTTCTTTTATCACACGACCATGCTCACCTGAAGCTTTAACCTGTCCAAGCACTACACCTAACTCACGCGCCAGTTTACGTACCGCAGGCCCTGCATACACTTTCGCATTCGCAATTTCTTGCTCTTTGCTCAACTTTTCGGGTTGCGCTGAGGCTGTTTGCGAAGCGACTACTGGCTGTGATTTTGCTACTGTCGTCGTCGCTGTTGCAGCAACTGTAGGCTGAGCTTTTGGCACTGCCTGTGCAGCCGCCGAACCACTCAATTCAATCGTTGCCAAAGCAATACCTTGACGAACTTCTTGATTGAGTGAAACATGAATGGCTTTGACAATTCCAGCAGATGCGCTAGGGACTTCAACCGAAGCTTTGTCTGACTCGACCACGCATAAACTTTGTTGCGCTTCGACATAATCGCCAACGCTGACTAAGATTTCTGAAACCAAGGCTTTTTCCACACCGAGATCAGGCACTGTAATCTCGATTTCACCAGTTGTAGCCGATATAGGAACGGCTGCTTCTACTGGAGTTGGGCGTGCTTCTGAAACTACAGGAGCTGCGACGACTGTCGTTTTGACTTGAATCAACACCACGCCTTCTTTAACACTATCACCTTCTTTAATCTGAATCGTTTCAACCACACCAGCAATCGAGCTTGGCACTTCTACGGTGGCTTTATCTGATTCAACCACCACGATGCTTTGCTCAGCCTCAATCTCATCACCGACTTTGACCAAGACTTCAGCAACCAATGCTTTTTCCACCCCAATATCTGGGACTTTCACATCAATCACTTGGCTTGCTGTCGCGGCAGGAGCGACTTGAGCTTGAGTTGTAACTTCTACAGTTTGAGCCTCTGCTTTTGGTACTTCCGATTTCGGTACTTCGTTCGCAGGTGCTTCAACAGCAGACTCAGATTCCAATTCAATTAATGCGACGCCTTCAGTAACTTCATCGCCTTGTTGCACCAGAATACTTTTGACAATCCCTGCTGCAGTACTTGGTACTTCAACTGCCGCCTTATCTGATTCTAAAACCAAGAGACTATCTTCGACTGCAACATGATCGCCCACTTTTACCAAGATTTCGGCAACGACTGCCTTATCCACGCCAATATCAGGTGCTTGGATTTGCATAATTAGTTCCCCTCACCTGTTTGACTTTCATGGTATGCCGCTACAGCTTGAACTTCAGGATGTGCCTGAGGTGCCCATGCCACTGGACGATCAGTATCTAATTCAAAAGATGAGATTGCATCTTTGACTAAGCGATTTTCGACCTCACCTTCGTCTGCGAGTTTTTTCAAGGTTGCAACCACAATATGTGCAGCATCAACACCGAAATAGCTACGCAAATTAGCACGCGTATCTGAACGACCATAACCATCTGTACCTAATGTGACATATGGGCGGTTGTCTGGTAGATAGGCACGAATTTGTTCGCTATAGGCACGCATATGATCGGTTGCAGACACCACAATCCCATCAGTATGACGTAATTGTTGTGACACCCAAGATTCTTGTGCTGTTTCAGCCAACGGATGTAAGCGGTTATATTCATCACATGCCATACCATCACGTGCTAACTCGTTAAAGCTGGTCACGCTCCATACATTTGAATGGATTTGATATTCATCACGAAGAATTTTCGCTGCTTTAATGACTTCACGCAGAATGACACCAGACCCAAGCAGTTGAACACTTGCTTGCTCATCTTTCTGCAATAAGTACATGCCACGTTTAATCCCATCCTCAATACCTTCTGGCATTTCAGGATGTTCATAGTTTTCATTCATCACGGTCAGGTAATAGAACACACGTTCTTGATTTTGATACATGCGTTTTAAACCATCATGCACAATCACTGCGAGTTCATAACCAAAACAAGGATCATAGGACACACAGTTTGGAATCGTGCCTGCCAAGATATGCGAATGACCATCTTGATGTTGTAAACCTTCTCCATTCAGTGTGGTACGACCTGCTGTTGCACCCAACAAGAAACCTTGTGCTTGAGCATCACCTGCCGCCCATGCAATATCACCAATGCGCTGGAAACCAAACATTGAGTAATACATATACATCGGGATCATTGGCAAGTTATTGGTTGAATAACTGGTGCCTAACGCAGCCCATGCACTCATCGCACCTGCTTCGTTAATCCCTTCCTGTAACATATGACCATCTTTCGCCTCACGATAATTCATGAGCTGTTCATTGTCTTCAGGTGTATATTTTTGTCCGTGAGCAGCATAAATACCGAGCTGACGGAACATCCCTTCTAAACCAAAGGTACGTGCTTCATCAGGAACGATTGGCACCACATGATCTTTAATCGCTTTTTCTTTCAATAACGCGGCGATCAAACGTACCATTAACATGGTGGTTGATTGTTCTTTACCGCCGCTGCCTTTGAGTACACCATCAAACACTGAAAGTTCAGGGATCGGTAAAGCTGCACTTTCTTTACGTCGAGCAGGCAAATAACCACCTAAAGCCTCGCGACGCGCTTTCATATATTTTAATTCTGGTGAGTTTTCTGCTGGACGATAGAATGGTAATTCTTCAAGTTGCTCATCATTAAATGGCAAATTAAAACGATCACGGACATACTTTAATGAATCGATCTGCATTTTTTTGATTTGGTGCGTTTTATTTACCGCTTCAATTTCTTCAGACAAACCGTAGCCTTTAACCGTTTTTGCAAGGATAACAGTTGGTTGACCTTTGGCTTTCATTGCTTCTGCATAGGCAGCAAAAACTTTGTACGGGTCGTGACCACCACGGTTAAGATTATCGATGTCTTCATCACTTAAATCTTTTACCAGTTCCGCAGCTTCTGGGTACTTGCCAAAGAATTTCTCACGGGTATATGCACCACCTTTCACTTGATAGCGCTGGTACTCACCATCCACTGTTTCTTCCATGACCGCTTTTAAAGCGCCTGAAGAATCTTGAGCAAGTAGTGGATCCCAATGACGACCCCACACCACTTTAATGACACGCCATCCCGCACCACGGAATAAAGATTCTAATTCTTGAATAATTTTACCGTTACCACGTACAGGACCATCTAGGCGCTGTAAGTTACAGTTCACGACCCAAATCAGGTTATCCAGCTTTTCACGACCGGCAAGTGAAATTGCACCCGTACTTTCTGGCTCATCCATCTCACCATCGCCCAGATAAGCCCAGACTTTACGATTTTCTTCTTTAATCAAACCACGATTCATCAAGTACTTTTGAATGTGTGCTTGGTAAATCGACATAATTGGACCCAAACCCATAGATACAGTTGGGAACTGCCAATAGTCAGGCATTAAATAAGGATGTGGATAGCTTGGTAGACCATTCCCCCCCACCTCACGGCGAAAATTATTGAGTTGATCTTCAGTTAAACGCCCTTCTAAAAAAGAACGCGCATAAATCCCTGGAGCACAATGACCTTGATAATAGATCATATCGCCGCCAAAGTTATCTGAGGCTGCACGAAAGAAATGGTTAAAACCCACATCATATAAAGTTGCAGATGATGCAAAACTCGCAAGATGACCACCCAGATCATCGCCTGTCTTATTTGCACGTAATACCGTCGCCAAAGCGTTCCAACGGATCAAAGCGCGAATACGGCGCTCCATATCTTGATCGCCAGGCATGGCAGGTTGTTCTTCGACTGAAATGGTATTGAGATAAGGTGTATTTAAGCGTTGGATTGGAACATGCTTCGCAATTGCCCGTTGATAGAGCTTTTCAAGTAAGAAAGCAGCGCGTTCCGTGCCCATATGTTGTAATACTGAATCAAATGCTTCTTGCCATTCTTGGGTTTCCTGCGCATCTGAGTCGCCATAAAACGCCATACAATTCACCTTTTCCCTTAAGTTATTTTGATCTTATATATGTATCATGTTTTAGCATCATAAAGGTATTGCCCCAAATGAATACAAAATCTCTTAATATTTTTTCACTAAATAGTCATTGACCAAAACAAAACAAAAACCACAAAAAAACGCCAATTAAGGCGCTCTCTTCTAAGATTTGATATACAACTGTTAACAAATTATTTTTAAGGTAACATTGCTAAGTAGGTTGATGGATTTTTACGCTGACCATCTTTTACCACTTCAAAATGCAGATGTGGTCCTGTACAACGACCTGTACAACCGACATTGGCAATATGTTCACCTGCATTCACGCGATCGCCTGCATTGACCATTAAGCGTGATGCATGTGCATAACGTGTGATATAGCCATTGCCATGATCAATCTCAACATATTGACCGTAGCCTGAACCCCAACCTGATTTGGTCACTACACCCGAACCCGTTGAATAAATCGGTGTACCTGATGGTGCCGCTAAATCAACGCCTGAATGATGACGAGTTGTTCCCAATAAAGTACGATTACCCCAAGTCGAACTAACACGACCATCTTCTAAAGGATGATTCACTAACCAAGAATAACCTGTGTTTGCGGAAAATGATGGTGCATTGTCTTGAGTTGAGATTGCTGAACGGCCATATTTTCTTTCAATCGTTGCGTTATTCAATTCGATGGTTTTTTCACGTAGCTTCACCGAAACATTCGAGACAGCGGGTAAATCAATATCATCAGGATGGCTATAAGAGCCTTGAGCCAAAGTTTTAGATAACTGTTCTAGGCGGTCACCATCTGCTGCCTGACCAATATTTTGGTAATCTGCAAAAGCAACTGAAGCGGCTGAAGCAGCCAATGAAAATGCAAGTAAAATACGACGCGGATGCATAAAAAAACCTCTTGAAACCGTCCTTAAATAGTTCCTTTATCATCTCTTCCTTGATAATAGTTAAAATGAACGCTTAAGATAAACAGATAACCTCGAAGGAAGTTAACATGTCTGAACCTAACAACGTTTTTCAACAGAAAGGACAACACATAAAAACTGGAAACTTAACGTTTCTGACTACGCAAGTGACTCAATGGAAACAACTTACGAAAATTATTCAACCCTTACTGCCCCAACCAGAGCAATGGCAGGTTGTTTGTTATCAACATGGCGTTTTGATCATAACAGGTGAAAATCAAGCAATGATTAGTCAACTCAGCTATTTACAAAGCAACTATGTTGCGCAGTTAGCTCAATTAGAAGGACTCAAGGAATTACGAAAAATCCAAGTTCGTTTAAGAAACAAGATTAGTGTTTCTCGTGAACCCTCTCCCCCATCTAAAACACTTACTTCAGAGACCCAAGAGCAATTGCGCAGTGCCGCTGAATATGTGAGCGACCCTAAGCTTAGCCAAGCTTTACTACGTTTGGCAAGCAATAAAAAGTAAACTGCCTTGCTCAACCTCTGAAATACAGACTTATTTAATGTGATAAGAATCTCGTTTTTCATTGTTATAATATAACATAACCAATAAAAGACAATGACTTATGTCACACTCACATAAGAAATTGGACAATCATTATCGTTATTAAATGTTACAATTTCATAACTGGTCGGATCATTTTTAACATTGCGTAATAACTGATTATTGAGCGCATGTCCTGATTTATAACCATCAAACTTGGCAATAATTTGATGCCCAAGCAAATATAAGTCACCAACAGCATCTAAAATCTTGTGCCGCACAAACTCATCAGCAAAGCGTAGCCCCTCTTCATTGACCACACCTGTATCATCTACACCAATGGCATTGTCCAGACTTGCACCCAAAGCAAGGTTATTTGCCTTTAGATAATCAAGATCTTTCATAAAACCAAAGGTTCGAGCTTCACTCACCTCATACACAAAAGTTTCTGTTGAGAAATCAATGGACACAGATTGGTATTCTTTGGCAAATGCAGGATGATCAAAGTCGATGGTAAAGTTGAGCTGAAAACCTGAATGAGGAGTAAAAATAGCGTGTTTATCGTCGATTAGTGCTTCAACAGGTTTTAAAATTCTTATAAATTTTTTGGGTGCATCTTGTTCAGCAAGCTCACCTTGCATAAGTAAATAGATAAATGGCCCTGCGCTGCCATCCATAATCGGGACTTCTGAAGCAGAAACCTCAATGATTAGGTTATCAATTCCTAAGCCAGCGATTGCACTCATCACATGCTCAATCGTACCAACTTTGATATCTTCACGAACAAGATTAGAACACATAAATGCTTCTTGAATGAGTAAAGCATTCGCCTGAATCTCGACAGGTGGATCTAAGTCAATACGGCGAAAGACAATACCTCCATCAATATGATGTGGAACAAAATTAATCAGCACCTTTTGACCACTGTGCAGACCAATACCGCTCGCTTTCACCACACGCTTGAGAGTACGTTGTTTCACCATACCATGCCAACTTCATTTGCAAAAACCGATATAAGTTAGCATATTTTGCCATTTAAAAAAAATAAAAAAGGGAGCAATTACTCGCTCCCTTTTTCTAAACATCTGATTTTATTATTTGCGCTGTTGATTTTTCAGGTAGTCTTGAATGCTCATTGGCGACGAACGTGGCGTAGAATTTGGTGTAGCACTTGCTGGCACCTCCACATTTGCACGTTTACTAATCGCAGGGACATCATCTTCATCAACCGCTTGAGGTGCAACTTGCACAGGCGCAGCATGAGTTGGTGTCACAACACTGCGTTTTTTATGTTCAACTTCACTTGCATTACGTGTCAAGCCCGTTGCGATCACAGTGACACGAAGTTCATCACGTGCATCAGGATCAAATACCGTACCGTAGAAGATTTCACCTTCATCCAAATCAACAATTTGATTCACGACATCCGTAATGATTTCAGTTTCACGCAAGGTAATATCATCACCACCCGTGATATTGATCAATACACCTTTCGCATTGATAATATTAACATTATCCAATAACGGGCTACGAATCGCTTGTTCAGCAGCTTGGCGCGCACGGTCTTCACCACGACCCAAACCCGCACCCATCATGGCATAACCACGAGTACTCATTGCTGTTTTCAAGTCCGCGAAGTCAAGGTTAATATGACCACGGTTGACAACTAAATCAAAAATACTACGAACCGCATTTAACAATACATCATCTGCCTTTTTATAGGCATCTTTCATTGAAATATCACCATAAACGCTGAGTAAACGTTGGTTCGGAATAATAATTAATGAGTCAACATGTGCTTCTAACGCATCAATCCCTTTTTCAGCAGACTTTTGACGGCGACGACCTTCAAAATTAAATGGCGTCGTCACAACCCCAACAGTTAAAATGCCCATTTCTTTGGCAACTTCAGCAACCACTGGCGCAGCGCCTGTTCCAGTACCGCCACCCATACCTGCGGTCACGAATACCATATCCGTGCCTTCAAGATGTTGGCGAATCACTTCACGGCTTTCTTCTGCTGCGATTTGTCCTACTTCAGGATTCGCACCAGCGCCTAAACCACGCGTACTTTGTTCACCAAGTTGAATTTTAAATGGGGCATTCATACTGTCGAGTGCTTGCTTGTCTGTATTGGCACAAACAAACTTTACACCTTGAATATCGGATTGCACCATATGTTGGACAGCATTACCACCACCACCACCAACACCAAATACTGTGAAACGGGCTTGACCGTTGCCATCGTCTAGTTCATCTTCTATAAATTCAAATGAGGCCATGACCTTTAAATTTCCTAATATATTAAGTGGCAGTCACTTCAGCCCGTTACTGCCCTGATTTTTAAAACAACCGATGTTTAGGATGCTGTTCAATAATAGCTAGCTTGTCAAGTACAACGGCTCACTATTACAACTTCCTAACAAATTTTCCCCAAAATACGTACAACTTAAAATATAGCTTTTAATTTGCTATTTAATGCATTCCAACCATTGGTCACACGATCCATAAAACTTCGATCATTCGATTCTTCTGGTTCTTCTACTGCATCCTGCAAATCACTTTGACTAAACATCAATAATCCTGAAGCTGTCGCATACATTGAACGACGTAAGGCCGCAAGATGCTGGTCTTCAGCATAAACCTGTAAAGGTGGATTACCCAAATGTGCAGATACACCAAGCATACGACGTGCCAAATTCACCATACCTTCAATTTGACAAGCATCACCTGTGAGTACAACCCCATGATATAAACCATGTATTGCACCACTATGCTCCAATTCTTCACGAATTAATGTAAAGATTTCTTCATAGCGCGCAATAATAATTTCTGCAAGTTCAATACGACTAATGGTTTGTTGTCCATCAATCCCTTGCACTTGAATCATATGGTCTGGTTTCACCACACTCAGATCAACACAACCATGTAAAATCTTAATTCGTTCAGCTTCTTCAGTGGTCGTTTGTAAGACTGCTGCAATATCACGAGTGACATTTTCGCCACCACGCTGCAAAGTGCGTACTAATGCTAAGCGTCCATCCAAATACACTGCAATATTGGTGATTCCTGCACCAATATCAACTAAACATACCCCATATTCTTTTTCATCTTTGAGTAGACTTGCTTCAGCTGTTGCCAAACAAGATACCACCATTTTTTCCACCCCGATATTTGCCCCTTTCATGGCACGATCAAGGTTCTGCATGGTGCTAATCGGCATCATCATCAATTGATAATGTCCCGTCATACTATGTGCTGACATGTTCACTGGGTTCTGTACCCATTCAGCCGAATCCCCTAGCTCAAAGCCTAATGGTACAGCACTCGCGAGATAATAATCTGGTGAGACATGACTGGCTTTTGCCAACTCCAATGCTCTAACCACTTCATTTGTCGTAATAATATGATCATGGTTCGCAACAGGGGTTCGACCTGAAGCGTAAAAACTTTGCAACTCAGTACTTGGAATAGACACCCACGCACTATGAATACGGCACTCCGCCATATCTTCGGCTTCAGAAACCGCATTTTTAATTGCCGCAATAACCTTATCTAAGCTGACAATTTTGCCTTTAACCATGCCTCGGTTGCGAGCAGTTGCCATGCCAATCACTTGGATCTTATCCGGTGCATGGACCTTACCAATCAAGACTGAGACTTTATGTGTCCCAATATCAATCGCAACAACTGAGGAAACAGCTTCACTCATTACTTCATTACCATATCTTTTGTTGTTTAGTACGGGCAAACTGCCTGTTATTTTCAAGCCACATATTATGGCTTTGCCTGAATTGCCCCTGCAAGGCTTGTGTCATCAATCGTTACAACTAACTGACCGTTAACAATCTTTGGCGGAATTGCGTTTTTCCATTGAATGGCAAGACCATTCCGATAACGCAAATCAATGGCTGAGATTTTCGACCATACAGGTTTTAAGTCCGTTTGTGCCAAATGGCTTAAGCGCTGGAGCTTATTCATGGTTTGATCTTGATCCACAATAATTCGTAAACCTGAATCAAACTGCATAAACCAAGTCATTCGCTCAGTTAAATACAATTCTTTTAATCTTAGATTCGCAGGATGAAATAATTGATTAATTTCATTATAGCGACGCATCATCATTTTGGATTGGCTGACTGGACCGTGTAGTAATGGCAAGTTTGGATGTACTTTTAACACAGCCTCACTAAATACATCGCCATTATCACTGAGCAAACGCCCTGTTCCCCAACGTGCAATTGCATGACGCGGCATGACCCGTACGCGAATTGCATTGGGCCAAGCTCGTGATACCACGACACGATCTACCCAAGATACTTTTAACGCTTGATCTCGAATTTGCTCAAGATCAGAAGTGAAATAGTTATCTTTGATTATTGGGCTCAGATGCTGCACTAACTGCTGATTTTCAACATCCGAATTGGTTCCAACCACCTGCAATTGTGCGACTTTCGCATCGGTCATTACTTTATATAAGCCGTATAGACCGATTGCCAATACAGCAAAAGCAATGATCAACAACGCCCAACCACCCGCATTCACCATCTTTTGCTTAGGCGAAGGCGGTTTCTCATGAATCGAGCTAATGGCTGGTCGTGTTTTACGACGCATAGAAGCAGGGAGTTGAGCCATATAAATTAAGCCGACTTTGTTAAAGTTTGCTCTAAAATCGCAACGCAGAGCTGATCAAAACTATAACCTACTGCTTGAGCTGCTTTAGGTACTAAAGAATGACTGGTCATTCCCGGTACGGTATTGACTTCGAGCAACCAGAAATTGCCTTGCTCATCTTGCATTGCATCAATACGCCCCCAACCTTCTGCACCGACTGCTTGGAATGCACGTAGACACAACGCCTGTAAGTTTTGCTCTTCCGACTCCGTTAGGCCGCAAGGAATGCCATACTGCACATCATCACGTTGGTATTTTGCTTCATAGTCATAAAAGGCAACATCTGCTGGCGGTTGTAAACGAATCACAGGCAGCGGTTGTCCATTCAAGAATGAAATCGTGAACTCACGACCTGTAATCCACTTTTCTGCCATCACTACAGCATCATGTTGTGTTGCTTTCTCAATCGCAGCCGCAAAATCTTCTGCTTTTTCAACCTTACTCATGCCAACACTTGAGCCCTCATGTACTGGCTTGATAATGACAGGTAATCCTAAGTCTGCCACGACAGCATCTAGGTCAGAATCTTTGGTAATAATGCGATATGGTGCGGTCGGTAAATCGCTCCCTTGCCAAACTTGCTTAGTTTTGACTTTATCCATCCCAATAGCAGAACCCTGCACACCTGTGCCCGTATATGGAAGGTTTAACCATTCCAATACACCTTGGATCTGACCATCTTCACCGCCACGACCATGCAATACAATAAAAGCACGATCATAACCCACTAACTCAGTCACGCTACGCGCTTGTGGATCAAATGCTTCTGCTTGCACACCTGAGCGCAATAGCGCTTCTAAAACGGCTTGACCACTATCCAATGACACAGCACGTTCAGCTGACTTCCCACCAAACAACACAGCAACTTTGCCGAATTTTGCAGCATTTGACACGTTTATATCCTTAAAAAAACTTCATATATTCTATTAAATCCCTCCCCGCCTCCCTTTTCAAAGGGAGGGGTTCCCCCTTTAACAAAGGGGGTTAGGGGGATTTGGCATACAAGCGATGCTGAGCCAATTCTACTGAAATTGCACCAACGTTACCCGCGCCTTGTGTTAATAACAGGTCATCCGCTTGTAACACTTTTTGTAAAACATTCGGTAAATTACCATCAATGGGGTCAACCAAGATCGGCCCGACCTCACCACGTAAACGAATACTACGCGCTAAAGCACGACTATCTGCGCCCACAATCGGTTTTTCACCTGCTGGATAGACTTCCAGTAATAACAACTGATCCACTTGCGATAGCACGTCCACAAAATCATCAAAACAATCACGGGTACGGCTAAAACGATGCGGTTGGAATAACATGACTAAACGACGATTTGGATGGCTAGCACGTGCCGCTTTAATGGTTGCCTCAACTTCTTTTGGATGATGACCATAATCATCGACCAATTTCACTAAGCCTCCGCCGACTTCAAATTCACCTTGAACTTGGAAGCGACGTCCCACACCACTAAAGCTCTCTAAAGCACGACAAATCGCACCATCAGAAACACCTTCATCCGTTGCTACGCCAATCGCTGCCAATGCATTTAAAACATTATGCAAACCTGGTTGGTTAATCGTGACACGTAAAGGTTCACGGTCTTTACGCAACACCGTGAAATGCGATTGCATACCTTCTTGTAACACATCCACAGCACGAATATCGTTATCTTCATCAAAACCATAGGTCAACGTTGGGCGACCAATACGCGGAAGAATCTCACGAATATTGGCATCATCCCCACAAACCACAGCCAAACCATAGAATGGTAAGTTATGTAAGAACTGAATAAAGGTATCTTTTAATTTATCAAAGCTACCTTCATAGGTATCCATATGGTCTGCATCGATATTGGTAACAATCGCTGCCATTGGTTGCAAATACAAGAATGATGCATCTGATTCATCCGCTTCTGCCACGATAAAACGACTTTCACCCAACGCGGCATTCACACCTGTACTATTCAGCAAACCACCAATCACATAAGTCGGATCAAGGTTTTCTTCTGCCAACATCGTCGTTAACAAACTCGTTGTCGTGGTTTTACCATGTGTTCCAGCCACTGCAATACCATGACGGTAGCGCATTAACTCACCGAGCATTTCTGCGCGGCGTACAATTGGCGTACGTTGTTCAATCGCAGCTTTAATCTCAGGGTTCTCAGGATCAATCGCTGTTGAAACCACCAACACATTAGCATTTTTAATATTATCAGCCGAATGTCCAATATAAACTTTAATACCATTGGCTTCGAGCTGTGCTGTGGTCTTAGACGCTTTAATATCTGAGCCTGAAATTTTATAGCCTTGGTTCGCCAATACTTCGGCGATACCACACATCCCCGCACCGCCAATACCAACAAAGTGGATATGTTTAATACGGCGCATTTCTGGCACTTTAATCAGCTTTTTGGCTTGGTTTGGATTTGTTGGAGACATAAATAAACTCGAATTACAATTTTTTAATCAGATCAACCACATGCTGCGTCGCATTCGGTTGTGCTTGTTGACGTGCTTTAATTGCCATTTCAGAGAGTAACTGGCGATTCAGTAAAGTCGCTAACAGTTCATCCAAAACAGCAGGTGTCATTTCCGCTTGCTGGCAAATCTTCGCAGCACCTACATTTGCCAAAAATCTAGCATTTGCGGTTTGATGATCATCCACTGCGATCGGTAACGGTACAAAAACGGCAGCTAAACCTGCTGTCGCGACCTCGGTTACTGTTAATGCACCTGCACGGCAAATAATTAAATCTGCATCACTATAGGCTTTTGCCATATCGTGAATAAATGGCTCAACTTGAATATTCAAACTTGCAGGCGCACCCTGATAACGCTCACGCGTTGTATCTTGCTGATTTTGACCACATTGATGAAACACATTTAACGCGACATTGACCTTTTTCAAAGCTTCAGGCAAACGTTCATTCAGCGCTTGCGCCCCCAACGACCCTCCCACAATCAAAACATTGATTGGAGATTGTTCTTGTTCACGGGTTTGATAACGCCATGATGGGTTCAAAATCGCTGTAATTTCAGCACGCACAGGATTGCCTGTGGTCACCACTTTATCACTAGTTGGAAAGGTATTTGGAAAAGCCTGACAAACTGTTTTGGCAATACGTGCCAATTGGGTATTGGTAAATCCTGCAATCGCATTCTGCTCATGGATCAACACAGGAATACCAAGCAAACGTGCAGCCAAACCACCTGGGCCTGCCACATAACCACCAAAACCCGCCACAGCATCAATCTTAAGCTGTTTCATATAGCGCATTGCGCTTAAAGTCGCTTTTAAAATTTTAAACGGTGCGCTGAGCTTACGTAAAATACCATTACCACGCACACCCTGAATATCAATTTGATAAATCGGAATATTTTGATCTTTAAGTAACCGATTTTCCATTCCTGTAGGCGTCGCTAACCAAGAGACTTGGCAGCCTTCTTGTTGCAGTTGTTTGGCAACGGCAAGCGCAGGGAAAACATGCCCACCTGTACCAGCGGCCATCATCATGACATGTTTAGCTTTGTTCTGTGGTGAATTGGTCACGGTCTAATTCTTCAACTCAAAAGAAGGTTATCGTCTATTGTTTTCGGAAGTTATTCTAATCCTAAAGCTTCGTTCACGAAAAGCGAATTTCACCTGTTTACAACAGAAAGCTTGGCTTTTTTTAATTCTTTGTTGAAAACAAGGTTCTGCCGATATCCAAATGCCCATTTGCACATAAATTTAATCCAAATACAAACGGGCAGTTTGGTCAAAAAATATTTTTTTAGTTTTTACGACCCGCTTCTAAAACATCAAAAAGATCATCTGCAATCGAGGTTCCAAACTGTGCATCAATCTCACGGATACAGGTCGGACTGGTGACATTAATTTCAGTGACATAATTGCCAATCACATCAAGCCCCACAAAAACCAAACCTTTCTCACGGAGGAAAGGCCCAACTTTCGCCGCAATCATTTTGTCATTTTCAGTGAGTGGACGCGCCTGACCTAGACCACCTGCCGCCAAATTACCACGCACTTCACCATTTTGAGGAATACGTGCTAAGCAATAGGGAATAGGTTCACCATTGACCATCAAGATTCGCTTATCCCCTTCAACAATTTCAGGAATATAGCGTTGTGCCATAATTGGACAAGTTCCCATCTCAGTGAGCATTTCCAAAGTCGAACCGATATTCACACCATCTTGGTATAAACGGAAAATGCCCATCCCGCCCATCCCATCCAAAGGTTTCACAATCACATCGCCATGTTCTTTGATAAATTCACGAATCAAGCTTTGTTGAGAGGTCACCAAAGTGGGTACTTGCAGCTCTGGGAACTGAGTGGCAAATAGCTTTTCATTACAGTCACGTAAAGACTGTGGTTTATTGATAATCCACGCCCCTTCACGCTCTGCTTGTTCCAAAATATAAGTGGTATAAACAAAGTTCATATCGAACGGTGGGTCTTTACGCATCAGTACCACATCGTAAGTTGCGAGTGACTCTTTTTGCTTTTCACCTAACTCGTAATAATGATCATAATCTTCAAAAACTTGGAGTGGTGAAATCAAGCCAAAAGCTTTGCCTTGATCGATATATAAATCTTGCTGTAATGCATAACCCAACTCATGTCCACGACGGCTTGCCGCCCATAACATTGCCATTGTTGAATCTTTTTTGAGATTCACACTTTCAATTGGATCCATCACTACAAGTACACGCATAATCTGACGCTCGTATTTTTTAATCTTGGCAAAAAGTATAGCGAAGTTTGTTGACGATGTTTAAACAAGTTATGTAATTCTTAAAGCTAAAAAATCCTAATTTATTCAAATAACTACATTCAATTTATTTTATATAGAAGATTTTATCTTTCATTATAAATAAAAAATTACTGGTAGATGATTTCAATACCAGTAATTTCTAAAGCATTCAATTTTATATTCAACTTATGCCAAGAGTTTTTGAATATCTTTGCTAATTTTTTCAGGTTTGGTGGTTGGTGAATAGCGTTTGATGACTTCACCATTTTGGTTAATCAAAAACTTGGTGAAATTCCATTTGATGCTTTCACTACCTAAGATGCCTTTGGCTTCTGAAGTGAGATATTTATAAATCGGATGCGCATTTGAACCATTCACATCGACTTTGGCAAACATTGGAAATGATACGCCATAGTTACGCTGACAGAAGCTGCCAATTTCTTCATTACTTGATGGGTCTTGGTTGGCAAACTGGTTACATGGAAAGCCTAAAATCACCAAACCTTGTTGTTGATAGTCCTGATATAGCTTCTCAAGTCCTTCGAATTGTGGGGTTAAGCCACATTGACTTGCAGTGTTCACCACCAATAAAACTTTGCCTTGATAGTCTGCAAGGTTCTTTTGCTCGCCTTCTAAAAGTTCAGCCTGAAAATCATAAATTGTGGTCATACAACATCTCGCTCTGATTCAATCCATCTTATTTGCTTAATAGCTTTGTCTATTTGTTCAGCTATACGAACCAATATTGCACACAATTATCTTGTGTGCAAGTTAATTATGCACAATATACTTTTTATATTAATCAAACTATACTATGAGTTCGCAAAGATGACGTTGAGGAGCAAAGCATGACTGAATTTTCTTACTTGGATAATCAAGTGTGTTTTGCCATGTACTCCGCGACCAATGCTATGATTCGTCAATATCGTCCTTTGCTTCAGGAATACGATCTGACCTATCCGCAGTTTATTGTGTTGCTGGCTTTGTATGAAAAGGACAATGTGACGTTGTCTGAAATTGGACAAAAGACCTTTTTTGATTCAGGCACGCTGACGCCAATTATTAAAAAACTTGAAGAAAAGCAATTTTTAAAGCGCGTTGCGGTAAAAGAAGATGAACGTATGAAAAAGGTGATCTTGCTGGAAAAAGCACTTGTTGCAAAAGATGAAATTACGCTGATCCCATTTAAACTCGCCTGCTCTTTGGGTATTGATCCAAATGATTTGGTGGCAATTCATAATCTATGCCATCGTTTTTTAAAGGGCTTAGAGGATTCTAAACTCGAAAGTTTGAGTGAATAAATGCAACAAGCGATTGTTGGATTTCACCTCGATGAAGAAAACCACTGGGTTGCTGATCTCGCTTGCGGTCATACGCAACATGTCCGCCATGATCCACCGTGGCAAAATCGCCTTGGGTGTTGACTGAACAAGGGCATAAGGAAAAATTAGGGGTAATGTTGGAATGTAAGAAGTGTGAGGAGACAAAACCTAGGTACGGGATTTTTCAAAAAGTATAAATAGTAGTAGAATTAAGCAATACCCATAATTAACGAATTATAGGTATTTAAACCCAATACTAAGGAATATTTATGCCACAAGTTAAGTTGAAAGAAGGCGAGCCAGTTGACGTAGCTATCCGTCGCTTTAAGCGTTCATGCGAAAAAGCAGGTGTTCTTGCTGATGTCCGTAAACGTGAGTTTTATGAAAAACCAACTCAAGAACGTAAACGTAAGAAAGCTGCAGCAGTAAAACGCTATCAAAAAAAACTAACCCGTGAATCTGTTCGAACTACTCGTTTGTACTAATCGCTAATGGTTAGTGTGTTTTTTTCATACTAACCATGAATTAGACTAATCTTTAAACAATAGAAATGGTAATCCTTCCCTAATAGATTAGCTTTAAGTATGATTCTTTCAGACTTTATTTAATGTAGATGAAAAATGCGACCTTATACCTATGTATCCTTGTTCAGTAGTGCTGGCGTAGGTTGCTATGGCTTTAAACAAGAAAAATTCGATTGTGTCTTAACCAATGAATTGGTTGAAAGGCGTATGGAAGTACAGAAGTGTAATGCTAAGTGTAGTGATCCACGTGGTTATTTATGTGGGGATATTACTGATCCTAAAATTCAAAAAACTGCGTTAAATTATATTGATGAATATAAAAAAAATAAAAACTTAAAGGATATTGATGTGGTAATAGCTACACCACCTTGTCAAGGTATGTCTGTTGCAAATCATAAGAAAACAAAAGATGAAATAATTAGAAACTCACTCGTTTTAGAAGCGATCCATCTTATTTCATTAATCCAACCCAAAGTCTTTATTTTTGAAAATGTTGCTGCATTTATGAATACAAAATGTGGCAAGGAAGGTAAAGAACGTAAAATATCTCAAGCTATTCAGGAAGAACTTGAAGATTTGTATAAGTTTGAGTCCAAAATTATTAATTTTAAAGATTATGGTGCAAATTCAAGTCGTTCAAGATGTTTAGTACTAGGCGTTAGAAAAGATGTTGATCTAAACATAGATGGCCTTTGGCCATCTAAAGAAAACTCAAAAAAGATGCGTGATTTAATTTATTATTTACCTAGATTGGAAGTAATGGGTGGAATAGATAAAAATGACATTTATCATAATTTTAAATCATATAGACCACATATGCGTGAATGGATCAAAGATTTAAAACCTGGCGAGAATGCTTTTGATAACTCAGATCCACTTAAACGTCCCCATCAAATAAAAGATGGTATTTTTATCCCTAATGTGAATAAGAATGGAGATAAATATAGCCGTCAACTTTGGGATAAAATTCCTCCATGTATTCATACACGTAATGATATTTTAGCGAGTCAAAATACAGTACATCCTGAAGATGATCGTGTTTTTAGTTTGCGAGAATTAATGATTTTTATGAATGTCCCTAAAAAATTCAAATGGACTAACCATACGTTATTTGAATTAACTAGACTTAGTGATATAGAAAAAAAGGATTATTTAAAAAAGCATGAGGTAAATATTAGACAAAGTTTAGGTGAAGCTGTACCAACCATTATTTTTTCAAAAATTGCGAAAAATATTAAAGAAGGTTTAAAACATGCAAAAAAATAATGATGCTTCACTCAAGAAGTTGATTAAAGAGCATGAACTAAACTGTTTCGCTAAAAGTAAAAAATTTATTTTAGACAATCCATTAGCATTATCTATTGATGATTTATCTCGTCTTGCAGAAATGGCAAATGGTTTACAAGAGTCAACGGCTGCTTATTACACTGACCCAAAAACAGTGCAGACACTTTGCCAACAGTTGCCACAAATCCATAAAAGGACTTTGAAGATCCTAGAGCCTTCTGTGGGAGTAGGAAATATTTTACGTCGAGTAATTCATTACTATAAGGGGCTATTTGATTCAATAGAATGTGATGTATTTGATATAAATCAGCATTCTTTAGAGATTTGTGAGATCTTTATACAAAAGGAGTTTTCTGATTTTAATAACTTAAAAATCAATTATATATATGGTGATTTTTTAACATATCAGCTTGAAAAAAAATATGATTTGGTTGTTGGTAATCCTCCTTTTATGAAGATTAAAGGAACTTATAGAGAAAATTTACGTCAGGAGTTTAACAACCCTGTTGCCGATAATATTTCTGCATTTTTTCTAGATAAATCAATAGAATTATCTAATTATATTGTTTTAATTATGCCTAAATATTTTTTACATAATTCTGATTTTTCAATGTCCAGAGAAAAAATTAAAAATATAAATATCCAATGTATTACTGATTTTGGAGAAACAGGCTTCAAGGGGGTTTTGATTGAAACGATCTGCTTATTTTTGGATACAAAGTCCAACAACACTTCAGGAACAAAAGTAGTTTCTGTACCTAAGAAATTTGAATTAATGCAAGATCAAAATGAAATCACACAATCATTTTTTCCTAATTGGCTTATTTATATTAATGAAAGTTTCAAGAAGTTAGCATCAGAAATGAGTTTTGGAATTTTTAATGTATTCCGTGATCGACAAATTACATCAAAACTTCTAGAACCTACAGGTGATATATGGGTAATTAAGTCAAAAAACATTCCTCGAAGTGGAGATAAAATTATTCATATTAAAGATGATGTATTTATTGAAAAAGGTGCATTATCAAAACTAGGTGTTAATAAATATCTAGAACGTGATGATATGTTTCTAAGCCCTAATATGACTTATTATCCTCGGGTTGTCGTAAAGCCTAAAAATTGCGTGGTGAATGGATCTGTAGCAATATTTGAGCTAAAGCCTAGTATATCTATCGCTGAAACAGATTTACTATTCTTTGCTTCTCCTGAATTTGAAGAGTTTTATCGAATTGCTCGAAATCATAGTACACGATCATTAAATATTGATAATATTGCTATATTTTATTTTGGTAAGAGAAATCATTGTGTTCAATGATAAAAATTTAGACAGTTTTTTAGATCAGTTTAACTACGATATACGTATTTCAGGAAATGCTCGTTGGATCGATCAAAAATGTACACCAGATGTAGTTTGCATTATAGCAGACTGTATTCTGAACTATGTTGAACACGATGAAAATTTGGAATTTTCAACCAAAGAGATTTGGAATTCACAATATGCGAAAGAGGTTTCAGATCTATTTTCGAAGCCTGATGTTCATAGTGAAAATGCTCAAAATGAATATGATAAGTTTTTTCAACAACCTATGGAATTATTAGCTTATTCAGGTGTGCTATCTAAAGAAAAAAAGGGTAATAGAAACATATATTCTGTAAAGAATTTTGAGCTATTGTCTTACATTGCTGTGAGAGAAAGAAATGCTCTTAAGTTTTTGACACATTATATAAAGCATGTGTTGAATGATAGTGATTTATATGATTATTTTGAAACCTTTTTTGATAACCCAAATGTAAATAGCTTTTCTGAGTTAAAATCAGCATTTGAAAAATTTACGATTAAATACACATCAATTAATACAGAAGTTGAATGCCGAAGGATTTTTACAAAAATTCTAAACCCCTTAGCTTTTGATGTAAAAAGCTATGGAACAGAAAGTGGAAGATTGTCTCCGCAAAAAATAATCTATGATCAACTTATGTATAATCGATTAAATTTCAGGGATTTATACACAAATAAACCCAAGGATATTACACGAAATGAGCATGAACCAACACTAAGCGAAAAATTGAAGTTGGAGCGATTTTGGA
This sequence comes from Acinetobacter sp. ANC 4805, assembly GCF_022549495.1. Lineage (GTDB taxonomy): Bacteria > Pseudomonadota > Gammaproteobacteria > Pseudomonadales > Moraxellaceae > Acinetobacter. The sequence continues at coordinate 115,414 of NZ_JAKZGD010000001.1, read as the reverse complement.
AATATAATTCTAATAAAGCTAAAAAACTTTTACGTAAATTTAATCATGAGTTTTTCAATTCAATTTCAGAGCATCATGATAATTTAGCTAATAGTGAAGCAACACATATACACCATATATTTCCAGAAGCGTTATATCCCGTTCTTTCAGGATCTATTGAAAATTTAATTGCTCTGTCACCATCTCAGCATTTAAATCGAGCACATCCATTAGGAAAAACACAAGAAATTAATAGAGATTATCAGTATTTATTACTAATTTCTAAAACTAGTAAAATCAGAGATAATTTAACACAAGACTCAATTCCACAAATATATGACTTTGACAAATTAAAAGAAATATTAGCTGTAGGATTTGAAGACGAAAATGTATATGAGATTCCTTATCTAGATTTCCTAAGTATCTCTAAAACTATTGATAATTATTATGCCTAATCTCTTGAATTTTAGAATATAGGCTATAACTACTAATCTCATCTTAATTAAGGAGTTCTAATATGAAATTGATTTATGGGAAAAATAAGCAAATCAGCTTTGCTAATGAAAATGAAAAATATATGTTCATTGGTTACATAACTTCTCATGGGGTTGGTGTGACTTGGGAGAAAAATAATGAACAAGGAGCATGGGGTGAAGAAGGGCGTATTACTTTTGTTTCAAACCACGTAGAAGCTCATTTTCCCACTTTAGGCTATAGTGCGGGTAATTCAGCTTATCATAGTCGTCTAAATTGTAATGAGTTTGTAAGTGAGTTACTTAACTTGGGATTTGTAAGAGGTGGAACTCAAGATGTAACTGTTATTAGAAGTAATATTCCAGTATCTTATCAATCTGATTTTGATGCAGGGTCTCAATTGTAATTTTAAGATTTTCTAAAATTAACATAATACGGCTTATGCGTAATGCTTGAAGTTTCCTCTTTAGCATCAAGCCGTTCTAGGGTTTAACGCACTGGAACGGCTTGTTCGTGACTATTCACGTTCCATGCTCATTTCTCAATCATTCTTTCTAATAATCGATGAGGGTCTGTGAACATTTACTGTATAAAAAATAGCGAGTAGATGGAGTTCAACCGCCAGACCTAATTTTTCATTCGCCATGCCTCGTATAATACTGAGTGATTACTCCCATTCCCTAAGCAAATAGGCTTAGTGCGAAAACCACACTAAGATAAACAAATTACAACCTTGGATTAAAATTGAAAGCTGATCTCGCCCATCATCAATTTTTACCAAAATACATCACACAAATATCAAAAAATACTTAATAATTCTCGTTATTTTTCATGTATTGGTGTTTTATAAATGAAATTCAGCAAATTATTGATTATTACAGCGTCATTATTATCAATCAGCACAGTGAATGCTGAAGTTTTAAAAGGTTGCGCTGCGAAAAAACAAGATATAGAAACTCAACTTAAATATGCTCAATCTCGTGGCAATACGTATGAAATTAAAGGCTTAGAAAAAGCACTAAAAGAGAATATCGCAAAATGTAATGATTCAAGTTTAAAATATGAAAGAGAGCAAAAAGTACTAGAAAAACAACGAAAAGTTTCCAAGTTAGAGCTTGAACTTCAGAAAGAAAAAGAGAAAGGTGATCCGAGAAAAATCATTAAAAAACAAACCAAACTTCAAAATGCACAACAAGAATTAAAGGAAGCTAAGAGCCAACTGAGCAGATAAAAATGAGCATCAATTAATGCTGTAAGTCTCAAGTAGAAATGTCTGCTTTTAGAATATAAAACATATCTACTTGAGACGAAGATTAAGCTTTTTCTTGGGCTGCCCTTATCCTAGATATCAGTGACTATTCAGTAGTCCATCATGGTTGGGTCTCAAGCGTGACTGGTTTGGGCTGAAAATCATGTGGGGTTAACCAATAATCTTGAAATAAGCCTTGATGGATTGTGATTGGATAACTTTGATACAGTTCAACATGTGTATGGGTGTTTTGCCATTTCTTTGCAATATAAATTTCAGTTAAGCCAGTTTTATCTATAAGCTCTTTTGGAAGCTGCCAAGTCTGATAATGCTCCTTCTGTTCAATCAGTTTAAGCTCTACTGTCCAAGTTTTTTGTGATACTGACTCACTATAAAAACGATTGATTTGTAATGCTAAAAAATACAGCGATGAACCAAGTACTAGCCCGACTAAAATAGAAGTAGCAAATGGATAGCTTTTTGCTTCTTGACGAATTAGAAAAAAACTCAACCCGATTGCAAACATGAAGCAAGGAATCATCCAAAAATAAGATTCAACACCAAAATGTAGAGATTGTAATATCAACATTGGGGTACAGAAGGCAATCAATCCGATCAATAGACTTACCACTAATAGAACAAGTGCATATTTGCCAATATCATTTTGTGCAATTACCAGAGGCTGAGCAGGAAACTCATCTTCTACTAGAGGTTTTGCTAATTGCCAATCTTGGACCAAATGTCGAATGAGTTGTGTAGATTGCTCCTCAGAAAGCTGCGACAGTAAAATATCTGTCAGGCTCATTTTAAACAGCGTATAAATTTTCTCTGAATGGATGAAATGCAATACACCATATCTATTCCAATATTCGGCAGTAAATTCTTGATCTTTTTTACTAAATAACTTTTTAAATAGAATTGGATGCGCTTTTTTATGCATGTATTGAGCTGTCGGTGTGATTTTAATCGCTTCAACTTGTGATCTTTGCGTTTCATATCGAAAAAATGGACCAATTTTTTGCTTAATGCTGTGTGTGGAGAGAATGATTCTTGTGCTACTGGTAATGATGAACACAAGTAATGCCGTAACAAGAGGAACAAACTCAATTTTTGAAAAATGACCTTCGATAAGAAATTTCCAATCGAATATGATCCGAGTGAAGAATAATGCAGCCGAGACAAAAGCGATGGTTTTAAATAGATGCGGTTGGAAATTTAGAATTTCTCGTTCAGGTGTTTGAAGGGACATAATGATATTTATTCTTTAAAAGTGTTTATTTTTTAGTATCTTATATGTTTCCTTTAATCAAAGACAATAGTATAAGGATGAAATTAGCAATGATTTCATGACTAAAATTAATATCATGTGAAATGCTTGATATTTTTCTTCTTATATCAATATTTTGGTCAAGATCACTCTAAGGATTCAGCACACTGGAATGATTTCTCACATTCCACGCCTCTTTTTTTAATCATGATTTGTAATCAAAATAAAAGGAAGCAATTGCTGCTTCCTTTTCCCCACATCTAAAATTTAGATACCATATTTTTCACGATAGGCCTGCATATTTGCCAAAGCTTCTTTCTCGCCTTTCGCATCTAAATAATCCATCAAATCTTTCATTGTGATTAAAGCATGTACAGGAATTTCGAGTTCTTTTTGTACTTCCTGAATCGCAGAAAGCTCACCCTGACCACGCTCTTGGCGGTCTAACGCCACCAACACACCTGCAATCGTTGCTCCTGCATTTTTTAAGACCGTGACAACTTCACGGATTGCAGTCCCCGCAGTAATCACATCATCAATGATCCACACTTTTTGACCAGCAACCGATGCACCCACCAACACACCACCTTCACCATGATCTTTGGCTTCTTTACGGTTAAAGCCCCATGGTACACTTTTGCCATGAACTTGAGACAACGCCACCGCAGTTGCAGCAACAAATGGAATACCTTTATAAGCAGGGCCAAAAATCACACCGACATTGTCACACTGAACCAATTTATCGGCATAGCCTTCTGCTAATAAAGAAAGTGCCTCACCATCATTGAGCAAACCTGCGTTAAAGAAATAAGGACTGACACGACCTGATTTTAAGGTAAACTCACCAAATTTAAGCACACCACGTGATAATGCGAGTTCGATAAAAGCTTGCGGATGAAATGACACAGGCGTTGTCATATAAGGTGCTCCAAATTCTTTAATTGAGGTTAAACAGACGTATGATACCAAAGGATAGCTATCCAAGTGATGTAAAAATTCTTCGAGTGGTTTCAATCAACGTAAATGGTCTACGTTCATCTGTGACTAAGGGGCTACTCGAATGGTTAGAACAGTCTGATGCCGACGTGGTGTGTATGCAAGAAAGCCGCATCACCCATGAACAATGGACGGATAAATTTAAACCAGAAGGTTGGTATACGCACCTATTCCCTGCTGAACGTGCAGGCTATGCAGGCACAGCGATTTATAGTCGCTTACCTTTTGTTTCTGTACAGAATGGCTTAGGTTTTGAGTTGGCAGATTCCCAAGGGCGCTTTATCTCAGCAGAGTTCGATTTAGGACTGTCACAGCCAGTTCATATTGCCTCCTTATACTTGCCATCAGGTTCAAGTGGCGATGAAGCCCAAGCACGTAAAGATTTATTTCTTCAAGAATATGCCCAAATACTCAAACAATGGCGAAATGAAAATAAATCTATCATCGTTTGTGGTGACTACAATATCGTGCATAAACGTATTGATATTAAGAATTGGTCAGGCAATCAGAAGTCATCAGGCTGCTTACCGCATGAACGCGCATGGCTCGATCATATTTACGATGAATTGGGTTATGTCGATAGCTTCCGTGAGGTACGAAAAGAAGCCGAATTGTATTCATGGTGGTCAAATCGTGGTCAAGCACGTGCGAAAAATGTCGGTTGGCGTATTGACTATCAAGCATGTTCTCCAGATTGGAAAGTACGTACTACAAATGCATGGGTCTATAAAGAACAATGGTTTAGTGACCACGCACCTGTGATTATTGACTATAAAATACACGAATAAGTGAACACTTGTTCACTTTGATCGCCTCTTTAGCTTACATGATTTGTCGTTTTTGTGTATTTTTATTTACTCACTGTAACGGCATTATAGCACCACGGCACAGGGAAGCGGTCAGGATGACCAAAAAGGGATAGGACGCCGTAGGAAGGAAAAATAAACTTAGATTAAGTTTATTCAAGGATGTGACATTGGACGTTGAAATGAGACCCGCATGATCAGGATGATTAGATGCGGGTTTTCTCTTTTTATGTATTCAATATTTTGCTCAATTTTATCTTGCACATAAATCATCAATGCACTTTTACGAAAGACAATAGACCCACAAACTTTATAAAAAATTTCAACTAGCAATATCTCGTTCTTTTGCGTTAGGCTTTCATGCAAATATATCTATCATCTTGATGGCTTTTCAGTATGTTTAAAATTTATGGTATTAAAAATTGTAGTTCAATGAAAAAGGCTTTCGATGCCTTACAAGCACAAGGTATTGCTTACGAATTTCATGATTACAAAAAACAAGGTATTGACGCAGTGACTTTAGCAGTTTGGCTAAAAGACATGGGTGCGGACAAAGTATTAAATAAAAAAGGCACGACATGGCGCAAATTAACCGAAGCGGAACAAGCATATGCGATCAGCAATCAGGAAAATCTGATTGAAACTTTAATTGCTCAACCGAGCCTAATTAAACGTCCAGTATTACAAACTCCTCAGGGCTTGGTGATTGGCTTTGATGAAGCCACTTATCACGCTTTATCTGCTTAACACTTTCAAGCAGCAGCTGAACAGATATAAAAAAACCGAGTCACTGGACTCGGTCTTTTTAAGGGTAACAAACGCTTAGTTTGCACGAACCCAAGTTTGGTTACGACCTAATGCCGCAACACCAATATAACCACGTAATTTAAGCTTTTTACCACCTTCGATGATTTCAGCTTTCAATTTATAGGTTTTACCATTTTTAGGATCGATAATTGAACCACCATCATAGTTCACGCCGCCCACATTTTTAAGGCTGTGAACAATCGTTACCCCTTTTAATGTTTTATTATGGAATGTCCCTTCACATTTAGAACAAGAAGTCTCTTGTCCTGGGACTAAATATTTCTGAATAGATGCGGTCAGCGAGCCATCTCTTTGTTCAGTAAACTTTACGATCGCTTTTGGCTGTTTCGTTTCATCATCAATGGTTTGCCATACTGAGCCATTTAATACATCTGCTGCATTGGCAAAAGTTGTTAAACCGAGCAATCCAAATGCTAAAGCAATTTTCTTCATTTTTGTAATATCCTTAAGGGGTCCTTTCAAGACTATGAGTATTGAGAATTTTTATCAATATTGCAATTCTTGATTATGACTATTGGGTATATCCTGAGCAATAAAAAAGCATCGTTTTCATTGTTGCAAATGGCGAAATGCAAGTCAAAACTCTCATTTATATATTGACCTAACAATATGGAAAAATTATGAAACTTGGTACTGTTTGGAAATATTATTTTACTGAATCATTACTAAAAGCGACCATTCGTACGCCGAGTCAGTTTAATTTAGCCCCGAATGCTTTACGACCTTTACTCGATCAACTTTGTCGTTTATTTCCACAAAACCCAACAGTACAAATTCGACCATTACGCTTAGCGGGTGTTCGTGGCGAGGAGATTAAAGCCAAAGCCTCTGCAACACAATTGATTTTCCATATTCACGGTGGTGCATTTTTCTTAGGCAGTTTAAATACCCATCGTGCCCTCATGACTGATATTGCTGCACGAACCCAAATGCAAGTGATTCATGTCGATTATCCTTTAGCACCTGAACATGCTTTTCCTGAAGCGATTGATGCAATTTTTGATGTTTATCAAGCATTGTTAGTGCAAGGTATTAAGCCCAAAGATATTATTATTTCAGGTGACTCTTGTGGGGCAAACCTTGCATTGGCATTGTGCCTAAGACTAAAAGCACAACCTGAGTTAATGCCAAGTGGTTTAATTCTCATGTCACCCTATTTAGATCTCACCTTAACCAGTGAATCTCTACGCTTTAACCAAAAACATGATGCCTTACTCTCAATTGAAGCTTTGCAAGCAGGGATCAATCATTATTTAAAAGATGGCATCCAGGCGGATGATCCTCGTGTTTCACCTTTATTTGATGACTTAAAAGGATTACCAACCACGCTTGTTCAGGTCGGTTCTAAAGAAATTTTACTGGATGATTCAAAACGCTTTAGAGAAAAAGCGGAGAAAGCAGGCGTCAAAGTTCATTTTAAACTGTACACAGGTATGTGGCATAACTTCCAAATGTTTAATGCATGGTTCCCTGAAGCCAAACAAGCATTAGCAGACATTGCTGATTTTGCTCATGCACTTGACCAAGATTAAGGCCACTTAAAAATATTGTACAGAAAATGGTCAGTTATGTCTGACCATTGTCATTCTTAATTCATTTTTGTCATTATGAAATTAAACTGATTGGATATTTAGATCATAGCCCCTTTTTCAAAGAATTTTTCCTCTTCTAATTTACATTAAAAAGCATATAACTAGACTTCCTTCTCATTCTAAAGATGTTATTGTTATTTTAATAATCGTTTAACAAAATTTTTGATGACGAATTTACATTAATAAAGTTTCTTAGGAATCTCATTGCATATAAGGAAGCATGCCAATGATGAAGATTCATTTTAAGCGGTTAGTCAACAGAGAAAAATGGAGTTTCTCAAAGTTTTGGGAACATGGACCATTGATCAATTGGAACATGTTAAAGAAATGTATTTTGTTGCTAACCCTTGCCTCACTAATGAGCATTTTTTGGATTATTTGGGATAGTTTTGTCTTGCTGAACCCCATCACATGGCAATGGGTCAATTTACCTTTGGTTCGATCTAAACTTTGGACCAATATCATTATGTTGTTTGTTTTTTTGAGCCTGATTGTACCTTGCCATCTATATAAAGATAAAAAATGGGTACAGGAAATCATCCCTATTTTAAGTGTACAAGTCTTTACTGTTTTACTGTGCCATATGAGCTATTTAATTGGTAGTTTCAGCCCTGCAACCATGGTCGCCTATGTCAGTGTGGTTGGAGTAGGTTTGGTTCTGTTTGATCGTAAAATGATTTATTGCGCGCTTATACCTGCCACGATTGCCTTGCTGTTTTGCAATTTCTTAAGTATGTATGGCGTATTGCAATACGCACCAATCTTTAAACTAGAAGTCCTCAATCAAGCACAAATGCACCCTTTTTGGGTCGGCAGTATGTTCTTTTTTTTACTCCCGATTTTGATTGCTTGCCTACTTCTATTTGAAATTTTACTTAAACAATGGCGAATTCGAGAAACAGCGATTCAAGTACTCAGTCGCCTAGATCCATTAACCAATGTGATGAATCGTCGAAGTATTAGTAATCATTTAGAGCGGCTACACCAACAACCCAATCAACTGTACTCCATTGTATTACTCGATTTAGATCACTTTAAAAATATTAATGATCATTTTGGGCACAGTGTAGGTGATCAGGTATTGGTAGAACTTGCAAAGTGCTTAGCGAGTAATTTACGTGATCGAGATATGATTGGGCGCTTTGGCGGTGAGGAGTTTATTTTATTACTTCCCAATACTAAACCAGCCCAAGCATATAGTGTGGCTGAACGTTGCCGCATAGCAATTGCTGAATTAAGTTTTACATCAGAAGATCATCAAGAATTTTCAATCAGTGCAAGTTTTGGAATTAGTAGCACGCTCAGTGCCAATGAACCCCATTTAATTATTAGCCAAGCAGATCGTGCCCTGTATGCCGTAAAGGCAGCGGGTCGTAATCAGGTCAAAGTATTTACTGAATTATTGTCAAATTAATCAAATAAAGGCATCCAAAGATGCCTTTATTTTTGACCTGTTGTTTAGTCTTTTAGATATTCTTCACGATGATTACGATAAGGCTCATCAAAGGGTACAAACATCTGTTCTTGTTTGGCTTCTGCGATCCACTCTTGAACTGATGCTAAAGACAATATCTTGTGCATATAACTTTGGCTAGAAGCAGAGATGGGTAATTTATAACATTCAAAACGCATAGCCACAGGCGCATAAAATGCATCGGCTAGACTAAACTCACCACATAAAAAGCTGTCCTCAGTTGGACGTTCAGACCAAATTTGTTCAATCCGAGCCACATCTGGACGAAGCTGGGCATTGTCCAGCCAAAGCTGTTGTCCGATATGGGCTAAATCCGCTTCTACATTCATTGGGCACAGATTGCGTAAACTTTGAAAACTACTGTGCATTTCTGCACTAATGCATCGTGCTTTGGCTCGTTGCTTTCTATCTTGAGGTAGCACATTCTTCTCAGGATTTTGTTCAGCAATATATTCACAAATCGCCAGACTATCCCAAATAATCAAATCATCGTGCATGAGTGTTGGGACTTTGCCCGTTGAATTCAATTTTAAAATCTCAGTTTTAAATTGGCTATTAGGTTCAAAACTATCAAATTGAATTAAATGCTCCTGAAATGGAATGCCAAGTTGTTTTAATAAAATCCACGGTCGCATCGACCAAGTTGAATAATTTTTATTGCCAATAAACAATTGATACATGATTATAATTTCCCTTTCAGCAAGGTGAGTTGTTGTAATAATTCTGATTTTTGAAAAGCACCAGTTAAACGCAGCGAACGTACTTCTTGTTGTTTTTGATCTAAAAATAAATAGGTTGGCGGTCCTAAAATGTCCCATTGATTTAATAAAGCCTGATGTGACGCATCATAATGACTTAAATCAAGTTTAATCAAATAATAGTGAGATAATGCCTGTTGAACTTCTGCATCTTTTAATACACGATGCTCAATCGGCTGACAAGCCACACACCAGTCTGCATACACATCAATCACAACGGCCTGATCTTTGGGTGCGTTGGCTAGAATCCGCTCAAAATCAGCAGCGGTTGTTGCGACATGCCACTCTGCTAATTTATCTGCCTGAACTGCGCTTAAATTTTGAATATGTTGATATTGGTTAAAAGCTAAAAACGGAACTGAGATCATCAGCAACAATGCATATAACCACTGTAATTGCCCTTTCTTCACAAACAGACGATATATCGCGAAACCAATAAATGCCATGCCCAATACAAGACTAAGTATTTGAATCGCTAATTCAGGTAATAACGGACGGATAAAATAAATACTTAACGCCAACATCAAAAAGGCAAAAATAACCTTAATTTGATGCATCCATTCCCCTGCTTTCGGTAGTGCCTTTGCACCTAGAACACTGGCAAGCAGTAATGGAATACCCATACCAAATCCCAAGGTGAATAATAGTAGAGCACCTTGCCACTGATTTTGCGTTTGTGAAATAAAGAGGAGTGTTCCTGCCAGAGGTGCGGTCATACAAGGGCCGACCAGCAAGGCAGAAATCATTCCCATCACACTGGCACCCACCAGCGTTCCACCTTTTTGTGTGGACTGCATGTGATCTAGTCGATTCACCCATTTCTGCGGTAGTTTCAACTCAAATAAGCCAAACAGGTTCAATGCAAAGATCACAAACAATAAGCTAAAGGCGATCAAGGTCGCAGGTTGCTGTAACCAACGCTGAAAATTCAGTCCAGCAGCAGAAGCGATTAAACCTAAAACTGCATAAACCATTGCCATACTGACCACAAAGGTCAGCGCAATTGTCCACGCTTTGACGCCTTTATGCTCTCTTATGATCAATGAGGTCAAAATTGGCAACATCGGCAAAGAACACGGCGTAAATGCCAACAAAATGCCCAAACCTAAGAACAGTACAAGGCTGTAGGCGAGAGAATGTTGTTCTAAAGTATTTGACCACTTTTGGTCTTGCGCCATTGGTGTTGAATTGCTGATACTTGCTGATTCTGATTTTCCCGTTGTTAGGTCTTCAACATCTGTTGTTTGCGCATTCAAGGTATTTGCTGAACGAGCAACATCTAAAAAACGTTTTTGGGAATTTGAGCTGACATTTTCGACACTCACCAATCCATCAGCATCAGTTTGAAATTCAATATTTTGAGGAGGATAACAAATTCGGTCTTTGGCACAGCCTTGCCACGTCACCCGATAATGTTGAGCGGCTTGTGTGGTGATATTGAACTCAACTTGCTGATAATAAACTTGGCTATGCCCATAATTTTCATCATATTGTTCAACTGCTTTGGGCAATTTTAATGCAACAGGCTGATTGCCTTGCTGCACTTCAAATTTATGTTGATATAAATAGTAATTCGGCTGAATAGTCCAATGTAATCGTGCTTGATTGGTTTGTGTCGATTCAACGGAAAATGTAAATGCCTGTTCTGGGCTAAGCAAAGGTGCTGATAAATTCTCTTGAGCGTAAGTTAAAGACCCACATAACAACAATAAACTACCCAAAAAGTAACTCATCAGTTGGGAACTAAACCCAGCCTGAATAGACATTTTCATGATGATCTCTCTATCTTGCCCCCAAATCCCCACCCTCCAATGCAGGAGTTCATTTAAGAGAAATCAGGCGCATTTTGATTAGAATAAAACCGATACGCCGAAGCCACCGTTATAGCTTTTCTGGTCGCCATTGAGATCAACCCCAATGCTCGCATCCAGTTGAGTTCGATTATTTAAAGCATAAACAAGACCTGTGCCTAGACCATATTCATAGTCTTGGCTCTCCGCTTTACGGTAAACAAATTCTGAATATCCAGATAATTTACCTGCAATCTTGTAGTCAATGGTCGGAATCGCCGTTACTGCCCAGTTACTATTCTGTGCCTCATAACGCATGGTAATCGAGGTACCAATTAAATCACTGAATTCATAAGCGACTGCTGAGCTTAAGCTATAAATATCATCATGTGCCGTGAACTCCTCGTTCCCTGTGGCAATGATTGCTTCAGCCAACAATGCCATTGATAAACGATCATCTTTTAAATCAATCGACTTTTTCAAACCAATGCTAACATCGCCTAAACCATTGCTTTCTTTCTTGACACCCGCACGTTTGTATTGCTGCCAAACAGGACCTTGCCAACCCAATTGTAATTCTAATCCTTCGGCTAAACCTGTGCGTAACAGCATGTCACCGTTGAGTGTTAAGGTTTTATCTTTTTCACCATCAACCGTGCCTTCTTGATAGCTGACACTCGGCAAACCTTGTTCCCAAGCCAAATGCCCCACAGGTGTAATACCTGTGCCCATTCCCGCACCAGGACGGTCAAAAGAGAAATCTGCTGCAAAAGCAGTGCTTGCCATCATTGATGCAACGATCAAGCTCAATGTTCCAATTTTTTTCATGATTATCCCCTTTCTATTCTATTGGCTGAACTTATACCGTTAGCTCTTTTGACATTTTCGCACCATGGCTGCGTAATAACTCGAGAGTTTCACGTTCTTCTGGTAAAGATTCTGACCAATTAATCTCATCAAAATCACAATCGAAAAACAGTTGACTGATTGAAGATAAAATCGTTAAACCTTCTTCATCACGTGTGTTCGGATCTACTTTTTCATCGAGTAAACGCTGTACAACAGGTACACACGCTGCACTAGCAGCATCCCAAAGTGGGCCATAGAATTCTTCTGCATCCCATAAATGTAAATTGGCTTTTGCTTGAATCAATGCATCTAAAATGTGTAGGTAAACTTGCAGTTGTTGTTGTTTTTCAACGTCAGTGAATGGCTTGCCTGCTTCATAGGCTTCACACACATTTTCCCACCACACAAATAAACCATCACATACAATAGATACAGGAAAACCATGTTCAGGATCAATAAAGTTAGGGTCGAGTCCTGCAGCAAGTAAAGATTGCACTTGGTCTAAATCGAGTTGTTGTATGGCTTGCACCAAGGCTTGCTGCTGATTGCTTAACATGACCAATTCTCACATTGTATTGAATGTTTCTATTATGCCGAATATCCCGACAGGTTTTTATAAAACGATCTAAAAATCATGTATAAATTTGATACACACATAAAAAAAGCCCTCAATTGGGCTTTCTTTATGCGCTAATTTTACGCTTCATCATCAATTTTTACATCGTCATCGACGTCAACATACTCTGGTAAACCACCACGATGATGTTCTTTTTTCTCGTATAAATGTTCCAGACTACGTTTTAGTTTATCAATCGCACCATGAATAGATGCATCGATATTCGCAGCTTTATGAGTCACGGCAAGTGGCTTCAAACCTGCTGGACGAGCTTCGATCATACAGCGTTTATCATGATCGCCCGTTTTCTCCCCATTTTCATCACTAATATGAACCGAAAAATGTGTAATACGCTCGCTATAGCGTTGAAATTCTTGCGTAAGTTCTGCACGGATATAACTGATTAAGCGTTCGCTACCTTGAATGTTTTTATCTGTACGGATTTCAATATTCATAAATATCTTCCTCTCTTTTCTGTGAGACGGTTCTACGAAACTTTTTTATTTAGCACGCTTTGAGCATGCATTCATTCAGTGCAGTTGTATATTTTGATTATGTAAATGCGTGTAGTCTCCTTGCCTTACATCTGTTGCTTTTCAGTCATTAAGAAGATCTTCTATAACTCCAATATCTGACTTTCATAACAAATATGCAAGCTGATTTTTGACATTTTTATTAAAACTTGATCAAAAAGATTTTTAAATTCATGAACTTTTTTCTTTTGATCGGCTCAACCCAATTCTTTTGAGCATTTGGTCAAATTTGGCTTTATTTTTGCTTAATTCCTTGTATGCTTTACACGCCATTTTTGGGGGATTTTTTTAAATGCAATTGAAGCAACTTGCAGCGACTTGTTTATTGGTATCTACAGCAGCTTTCGTTCAGGCAAAGCCTATTTGGCAAGATTTTAGCCTCACAGGTTTATACGGTGAAAACTACGAAGTTGTCGACGAAAAACAAACGACTTTAACGGTTGAATATGCTGCTAAAGTGAAATATGCCGATGTCTTTTTCTTTATGGATCGCATGCGCGGTGGTGACGATCATAAAAGTACCTATTTCGAACTTTCTCCACGTTTAAGCTTGGGTGAAATTTCAGGTCAAAAACTTGCTTTTGGTCCAGTCAAAGATGTGTTGATCTCAACGACGTGGGAAGGCAATAATGATGACCTCTCTAGTTTCGACAATTTCTTATATGGCGTAGGTTTTGATCTCGCGATTCCATATTTCCAATATGCAAACGTGAATTTCTACCGTGCCAATAATGAAAAAACGGCTGATGACTATCAAATGACCATCGCTTATGCGTTGCCATTTAAAGTCTCTACAGAAGATTTTGTGGTTGATGGTTTCCTTGACTGGTCTACAGCAGAAAAAGATCATGCGAGTGAACTCAACTGGACCACACAATATAAGTGGAATGTCGGTAAACATATTTCACCTGAAACACGTTTATACCTCGGTATTGAACATTCTGTTTGGAATAACAAGTTTGGTATTAAAGGCAGCGACGAAAACAATGTCAGCGCTTTAGTAAAATACCATTTCTAAGCAGTCAATCTGTTTAAAAACAGCAAGCTCCGTCTTGCTGTTTTTTTTGCAATCACGCATATTCAGGATATGTGAACTTTCTTTTATTTCCTCATGTCATTCGATCTTAAGCTTGCAGTACATTCTCTGAATTCGCCTTATCAAATTCGTTTTGCGATGATGGATGATTTGGAACAGATTCTCGCCATTTATAATTATGAAATCCTCACAGGTACAGCCAACTGGAATGATCAGGCCGTTACTTTAGCGCAATATCAACAACGTTTTCAGGACATGCAACAACAACACTTCCCCATGATCGTGGTCGAAGATCAGCAAAATAATAAAATTGCAGGTTATGCGTATTATTCAACATTCCGTAATATTAGCGGTTATCGTCAAAGCATCGAACATTCTGTCTTTGTTGATCCGCAGTATGCACGTCAAGGTCTAGGCAAAGCGCTGATGCAACAACTCATTCATCTTGCGACCCAACAACACATGCATATGATGATTGCTGCCATTGATAGTGAGAATACAGGCTCGATTGTGCTGCATGAACAATTGGGTTTTGTACAAACAGGTTATATGCCACAGGTTGGACAGAAATTTGGGCAGTGGCGCGATGTCGTATGGATGCAACTACAACTCTCAAGCTAACAATTCAATCACAGCATGAATTTCGATTTATTGGTTAGAATAAACACCTTAAAACTTTTAAAATATTGAAAATGATTAAAATATCTCAACTCAGTATGATTACGGCTACCGTAATTCTATCAAGCAGTAGTTTCGCTGAATTATCGTTTGAACAAGAGTTACAACAAGGCTGTAGCAAAGTAAAACAATATGCCCAAACAGGTAAAAAGTTTTACGACCAAAAGCAATATGCTCAAGCTGCGAAACAATTTGAAGATCAGGCAGCATGGGCGCAATTCTGCCAAATGAACGCAGAAGAAAGTGGTATCAAAGTTACTGACCGAGAGATTGAAATTGCGAATAATAATGTCGGTCTCAGCTACGCCAAACTAGGCAAACCTCAATGGGCAAGAGTCTGGTTTTTAAAAGATAAAGACTCTAAAACCAGCCAATACAACTTAAAACAATTGCCCAAGCCAAAAGTATCTACGGATTTACAAGGGACTTATGTTCGAGCCAATGGCTTTGGACAGTGGGATTACATCAAGGTCAGCAAAAAGCAAAATAAATATCAGGTTGCTTTTGACGGTTATTACTTTGGGATTCGAGGTTTGATCTATGGTCCAAATATGGGACAGTTTGAAACCACGATGCCGATCACTGCAAAACAAACAAGCTACCGTTATGAAGACTGTCAAATCAAGCTTCAATTTGTCAATGATGCGCAAAATGGTCAAAAGATTGAGGTTGAACAGAAGGATGGTGAGTCCTCGTGTGGCTTTGGACACAATGTCTATGCAGGTGGCACTTACTATAAAGTGGAGAATAAATGATCTAAACTTAATAAAATACCAAGCTTAGAAACTTATCAGTTAGATAAATAAATTATATATTTATTCAACACTTACGATCAAAACAGGTGACATCAGTGTCGCCATGTCAGACTGCATTTGATACAGTCAACAGCCAAGTATGCACTTGGCTGTGATAACAGTCGAACGCTAGATACTGAGTGAAGAATTTAAACGCTAATATCCGCTAAATTACCCTTCTGTTCTAACCATGATTTACGGTCAGCAGAACGTTTTTTGGCGAGCAGTTTATCCAACAAACCTGCGGTAAAATGTGCATCATCCAAATCTAATTGCACTAATCGACGCGTATTGGGATCCATCGTGGTTTCACGCAATTGACTGGCATTCATCTCACCCAATCCTTTAAATCGAGTGATTTGTGGATTCTTATTCCCTTTCACTTTTTTCAGAATCGTCTCTAGCTCATCATCATCAAGCGCATAATGCACATCTTTACCAATATCAATTCGATAAAGCGGTGGCATTGCCACAAACAGATGACCATCTTCAACCAAAGCAGGGAAATGTTTCACAAATAGCGCACAAAGTAAGGTCGCAATATGCAAACCATCCGAGTCCGCATCGGCAAGGATACAGACTTTGCCATAACGCAATTCAGACAGATCATCACTACCTGGATCAACCCCAATGGCAATCGCGATGTCATGTACTTCTTGCGAAGCCAATACTTCGTCCGAAGAAACTTCCCATGTGTTTAGAATTTTGCCTCGAATCGGCATAATCGCTTGGAAATTCTTATCGCGTGCTTGCTTGGCACTTCCGCCCGCAGAGTCTCCTTCGACAATAAATAATTCGCTGTCTTCACGAGTCAAGCCCACACAATCAGCAAGTTTTCCAGGTAATGCAGGCCCTGAGACAATCTTTTTACGTTCCACTTTTTTTGCTGCTTTTAAGCGACGTCCAGCTTTGGCAATTGCCATTTCAGCTAACTGCGTTGCAATCTCAGCATGTTGGTTTAACCATAAGGCAAAGGCATCTTTGGCAATATTCAGCACAATATTAGAGGCTTCACGACTAGATAAACGTTCTTTGGTTTGCCCTGAGAATTGAGGCTCTTGAAATTTCAGCGATAAAATAAAATTGACACCATCCCAGACATCTTCGGCTGAAAGTTTCATGTTCCGTGGCAATAAATTACGTAATTCACAAAATTCACGTAAAGCCTCTGTGACACCCGAACGTAAACCATTCACATGCGTTCCACCTTGCGCGGTTGGAATCAAATTGACGTAACTTTCTTGAATTTGTTCGCCACCTTCAACATTCCAACAAATTGCAAATTCACAGGCAGCCCGATCCGCTTGCCCGCTACTGACAAAAGCAGGATCAGGTAAAATTTCTCGATTTTCTAGCTCATCCATTAAATAGTCGACGAGACCATTTTCAAACTGCCATTCAATCTTTTCTTTATTGATTTTATCGTCATAGATAATTTTTAAGCCCGCTGCTAAGACAGCTTTGGCTTTTAGATTATGTTTCAGTGCTTTGAGTGCAAATTTGGGACTATCAAAGTATTTGGTTTCAGGCCAAAAACGCACCGTTGTTCCTGTGGCACGTTTCGCCACTTTACCTTCTAAGACCGACAAAGGCGCAACCGGCTCACCTTGCTCAAACGCCATCTGATACAGATTACCCTGACGTTGTACCGCAACTTCAACACGTGTTGATAAAGCATTCACAACGGAGATCCCGACACCGTGTAAACCGCCTGAGAACTGATAATTATCGGTACTGAATTTTCCGCCTGCATGTAACTTGGTCAAAATAATTTCAATACCACTTTGCCCATACTCAGGGTGAATATCGACAGGCATACCACGTCCATTGTCTTCTACAGATAATGAACCATCTTCATACACGGTGACACAAATTTGATTGGCATGTCCTGCAAGTGCTTCATCGACCGCATTATCAATCACCTCTTGCGCCAAATGGTTTGGGCGTGAAGTATCGGTATACATACCGGGACGACGACGAACAGGATCTAAACCAGAAAGAACTTCAAGGGATTGTGCCGTGTATTGTGTCACTGGGTCTGACTTCCTTATTAGATGGCTGTCGATAAAAATTCGAGTATGAAGGGTAATTTTTCTTCAAAATCATCCATTGCATGATTACCACCAGCGTCGGTTAAAATCAATGAAGATCGATGTGTCGCACTATAATAACGTTGTGCCTGACGATAATCCAAGACTTCGTCGCCTTGTTGCAATAGTACGAGAATTTTATCAGCATGCTGTAACTTCGTCTCAGCAATTGATTGTAATTGCTGCAATTGATCAGCATCAAGCGTCCATGATTCCGTGACTTTGAGTGGGATTTGTTCAATTCCAAATAAATCTTCGAATAGTTGCCATGGTTGCATAGCAGGATTAATCAGTACAGCAGCACAAGCATATTTTGCGACAAGATATGTCGTATAGAAACCACCTAAACTGCTTCCCACTAAAACAACTTTATCGTGTGATAAATTTTTGATAAGTTGAGAGAGTTGCTGGATGACTTGCGCTGGCGGCTGATTTAAGTCAGGTAAATGCACCTGTGCTAGATTGTAGTTTGCACAATATTGTTTCAACTGTTGCCCCTTTTTAGACATCGGGCCACTTCGAAAACCATGTAAATAAATAATTTGCATACGCACCATTAATGGTCAAGAGCTTGACTTATAGTGGAATAAATCACATTATTTCAATCAATGGATAATTAAATAACAATATAAATTACATTTAAGCTTAAAATTGTCTGACACAAAAAACGATTCTATACTCCGTTCATCAGTATTCTAAAAAAATTACTTATGAAACACATAAGATGTAAGCGTTTGTTGTAGTTTACCTAAACAATGTTAAGTTAATTACTTCAACCCTTCGGTATATACAAGGATGGGGAAATCAATATGCCAAGTTTAACACCTCTGCACGAAACCTACTGTAAGTGGGACAGTACCCCCCCAAGTCAGGCAGATGTTTTGGAAGGTTTAGCACAAGTCGTGAGCACGAGCTTAAGCGGAGTACACGAATTGGTGCAATTGGTACAAACTGAAGTGTTAAGGACAACACTCGGTTTAAGTGCACAAAAAGCCAAAAAATTACAGAAACTTCCACAATTGCAGACATTTTATCAATTCTCCTATGACACCTTGCAAAAATATGGGAGTAGTTTTCTCGCACCAAATCTGCGCCGTATCATTGAAAAATTCCCAGTCTTACATGACAAGCCGCTCACACCGACATTACATTTTGTAGTCGGCGCATTAAATGGGATTTTTGGAGATTTTTTCTTAAAGCAACACAATCCTCTTGCATTACCAATGGTGCTTTACGATCACTATGGATCGGTACAAAAAGGTGAGCTTACAGGGCGTGTCGTCATTTTAGCGCATGGCTTATGTATGAATCACCTCACATGGTCAAATCATCGCTATGGTGGAATTGGCGAACGTTTACTGGCACAACGTGATAACAACACCATGTTATACCTCAATTACAATACAGGGCGACGTATTTCAGCCAATGGCCGTAGTTATGCCAATGTGCTTGAGGATTTAGTTCAACGGAATCCACGAATCACCAGTATCGATTTGATTGGGCATAGTATGGGTGGCTTGGTCTCTCGTAGCGCCCTATTTTATGGCAAACAAAATCTCTACCAATGGGTACACATGGTTGAGAACTTAGTCTGTATTGGTTCACCACATCATGGTGCTGTTTTAGAGCGTTTTGGCTTTATTTTGCAAGATAAGCTTGGTGCTTTCCCTTTTATTAACTTAATTGGCCAGTTGGTCAACATTCGTAGTAATGGTATTTTAGATTTGCGTCATGGCAGTGTTCGAGATGATGATTGGGAACATAATGATGCGCGTATTGGCTTTGCTGATGACAATCGTAAACCGGCACCATTGCCCTCACATATCAATACGTTCTTGATTGCAGGTACTTTAGAATTTGAGAAATTGCGTAATAAAGCACTCTCTGTCATTGGTGATTATCTGGTCAGTGTAAAAAGTGCCTTAGGGGAACATCCAAACCCACGCTTTCAATTAAAACTACCTGATACACATAAAGCTGTCTTCTATGGACTGAATCATTTTGAAATTCAGTACCATTCTAGTGTGGCAGAGCAGATTACCCGTTGGTTATACCCTGAAGTCGATGAAGTGGTTGAAGATGGTATTCAAACACATCTGATCAATGTCCCAAATAATTATACTTTTGATGACTTAGATGGCATTGTAGAAACCTAATCCGTATTCTTCATGCGACAAAAAAGCCAACTCACGTTGGCTTTTCTTTTTTCTTATTTAGCGACCTTATAATTTCTAAAAAGCTGCCATAAACAAACCAATAAGATCAAGCTGAAATAAAGCAACGACCATACTGGCAAGGATTGACCTAAGAACGTCCAATCAATTGCAGCACATTCACCTGAACCTGAAAGAACTTCTTGGAATACCGCTTTCATGGGTAATGCATCGACCAAATAATCCAAACCAGGGCCGCAACTTGGTACTTTATCGGGTGGCAAATGTTGTAGCCAAACATGGCGGGCTGCAACCCCAACCGACCAACCGATGGATAAAGTTGCTAATAGTGCATAAAAACATTTAAAACCATTTGAAATCGGATTATGAATAAATGCAACTAACCCAATCAATCCCATTCCAATTAAGCCAATACGTTGAAAAATACACAGTGGACAAGGCTCCAAACCTTGTACATGTTCTAAATACAACGCAAACGAGATACCAATAATACTTGTCAGTACCAGTAATGCACTAACTAAGCGGTAATTCCATCGCATGGGAAGCCCTCTAAAATTTTAGCGATATTGTGCAAGATATTGTTCAAAACTCATGTCGTTATCTTGTTCAAGTTGCACTTGTTTTTGCAACGATGTTTGCGCTAATTGTGCGAAATATTGTTCTCTTTCTGCACTTAACTGATGTTGCTCATAACGATTGACATGCTGTTGAGCCATGACACTCCCAAAGCTCCATGTCCCACCATTATCCAAAGTGTCTTTAATCACGTGTGCTGAAAGCGTATTTTCAACATGATCCAAACGATGTTGCATTACTTGGATCGCCTCACGATATAACGCGGAACCATCCATTTGATCTAACAAAATGGCACAGTCCTGAATCGCATTTAAATGACGTTGTGCCCAATCTTGAAGTGAAACTGTGGTTTGACCATCTTGAATTTTGGCATCTGCTGCACGTCCGCGATTGACCACTTCAGTTTGATTATGATCAATTTGCTCTTGTTCTTCTGCAAACAAATCAGGACTGTCTTGTAATAAACAATACAATGCTAAACTTTCAAGGAAACCTGCCGAGATTTCATCAATCCCAATCGCACTATAGGGATTGACATCGACTGCACGTAATTCCACATAGCCCACACCACGATTTTTCAATGCTTGTGATGGAGTTTCGCCCGCTTGTGGCACTTGCTTTGGACGAACTAGACTGTAGTATTCATTTTCGATTTGAAGCACATGATCATTGATCTGAATCGGTTCACCCTGTGCATCATTGAGACCTAAATCGGTAAATTCAGGATAAGGCGTATGCACCGCTTTTTGTAATCCATCGAGATAATCGTGTAGATCGTTGTAATGAATGCCCAATTCTTTTTGTGCTGAGTTTTGATAGCCCAAACGTCCCATTCGCAATGCAGTCGCTTCTGGTAAATATAAAGTTCCTTTAACCAACGGCTGCAAGTGATGCTCACGCCCTGTTAAAAAGCAACGACAGACAGATGGGCTTGCACCCAACATATACATCACTAAAGGGATCAAACGAATAAAGTTTCGAATCAAACCAAAATAACGATGGCTACGATAATCCTGCAAACTGAGTTGTTTTAATTCAGGCTTGGTTTCATGTTGTTGCAATACTGCAAACAATTGATCAGGAAAAGATAAATTGTAATGCACACCCGAAATGGTTTGCATACGGCGACCATAGCGCACACCTAAACCATGACGATATAAGGTTTTAAAGCGACCAATATTAGATCTACCATACTGTGCTAATCGGATATTCTCTTCGTTATCATCCAACATACACGGCATAGAAAGAGGCCAAAGTCTTTCGCCCTCTTCTAGCTGCTGATGCACCACGCTATGGATATCTCTTAATTCATCTAATGCAGCTGCGATGGTTGTTTTCGGTGTGGTAATAAACTCCATCAACGCTTCTGAATAATCTGTCGTGATATGCGGATGTGTCAGTGCAGAACCCAACGCATCTGGATGATTTTTTTGTGATAAAAATCCATTGCTTTGCATACGTAAACTTTCGCGTTCAATACCGCGTAACATTCCTTTTAATAGCGAAGCATCTACCCAAGTCGGTATCACAAAGGAAGAAAGTATGCTGGGTTGATTCATAATTTATATGCTCGCTTATTTAAGATCAGCCAACCACATCAATGGTCGCGACTCGGTTATTCCGCCAATTATAACGACAATTGTGATCTAGTCATCTGATTTAGTTTGGCAATTTTTATCACAATCTTATTACATAAGACATGCTGAAATTGTGATTTTATTAAAAAATAAATCTTCCGATGGATACTGAACTATGCAAGCGCAGGACATTATTAATTTCTGGTTTGACCCTGAGCATCACTCGCTTTGGTTTGCCAAAAGTGATGAATTTGATGCAAAAATTCGCGATCAATTTCAAATAATTCACCATCAAGCAACCCAAACTGAACTTTGGTCTTGGCGACAGACACCCGAAGGTCGTTTAGCTGAAATTATCGTATTAGATCAATTTTCTCGTAACTTATACCGCGATCAGCCACAAGCCTTTGCCTATGACAATATGGCGTTGATATTGGCTCAAGAAGCGATTAGCTTACAACTCGATGCTCAACTTAGCCCTGAACAATGCGCATTTTTGTATATGCCATTTATGCATAGTGAATCTAAGCTGATACATGAGTTTGCCTTGAAACTATTTCAACGCTTGGGCAACGAAATTAACTTAAATTTCGAGAAAAAACATAAAGTCATTATCGACCGTTTTGGACGCTACCCACATCGCAATGCACTATTAGGGCGCGTCTCAACCCCCGAAGAACTAGCATTTTTAACACAACCGAATAGCAGCTTTTAAGTCGCTCATCTCCCACGACTTTGACCATAGGAATTGCAGATGAAAGCTTTATTAATCTACACGCCCCTCCTTGTTGCATTGACATTCACAGGCTGTGCAACCGTTCCATCTAAACCCAAAACCTTCGATCAACTGGGTCAATTCACCGCTTATCCATTAAATAACAAAACTTACCGCATTGGTTTCCAAGCAGATAATAATTTGAGTTATGGTACAGCAGAGGAAATTACTTTACTCAAAGCTGCACAAACCACGATAAAAAATGGTTTCCGTTATTTTACGGTGGTCGATGACCCAAGTAACGCACGACATAAAACGCAACGCCAAGCCGTGATTTACTCAACCCCATCGTATTACCCATATGGCTACTACCGTCGTCACCCTGCCTTTTGGCCCGATCCATTCTATGATATGCCACAAGTGGTCAATCTTGATCCAATCCAAGTGTCGTATACTATTGAGTGTTTTCAGACACAACAGCAATCCCCTGATGCTTTTGATGCACAACTCATTTTGCAATCATTAGGGCAGAAATATGGTTTAAGTCCAACAGGAGACGTGTTGCAACCCCCTGCACCACCTCAAAACAAAAAGTAAATTGATAAGGATGACTTAATGAATTCAGTCGAAGAAATTCACGTACCGAGTCTACAAAGAAGTAAATACTTCGCCACAATGGCATTGATTATTGCTGTGGTGGCATGGATTGGATTAATGGTCGTGGCACATTTTCTACCTGAATATAAATGGGTCATCCACATCTTGATGCTCGGTGCAGAAGCAGGCGTGGTCGGTGGCTTAGCCGATTGGTATGCGGTAACTGTACTCTTTCGCAACCCTTTCGGGAAAATGCCTTTACCAAAACTATTGCGTGACCACACCGAAATTATTCCCCGAAATAAAGCACGTATTGCTGAATCTATGGGACGCTTTGTACAAGAGAATTTTTTATCACCACAGATCGTTGAACGCAGTTTACAAAATACCGACATCAGCTTGGCAGTGGGTCAATGGTTAGCCAATCCAAAAAACAATAAGCAAGTGGTACAGATGATTCAACACACTGTACCGAAGATCTTTGAATTTGTAAGCCAAGACCAAATTGCCCATTTCGTACAAAACAATAGTGTGCAATGGGTCCGCAGCACTAAAGTCAATAAACTCGCCAGTGAAATGTTACGTGCTGTTTTGGAAAATGATTTCCATCAAGATGTGCTACAACGTGGGCTGGATCTTGCGCATGAATGGATGGTATCTCACCCTGAAGAAGCACGTGATCTTTCCCGTAAACTGTTCCAAGAATTAGGTGTTTGGAAACTTGCTAAAGGCGCAAGTTGGATTGGAATTGATGTACAACAACGTACCATTGATTCATTGATCGAAAAAGTTGAATCAATGTTAGCCAACCCTGAACATCCATGGCGACAGGACATTGAAGCAACCACGCATGCACTGATGTTACAACTGGCAGATACAGACAGTGATGCCAGTCAACGTTTAAACAGTGGAAAAGATGCGCTGCTCGATAGCCCACAAGTACTAAACTTTATCAGTGGTGCAGTGGCGATTTTATGTGATGCGATTAAAACTGATTTAATGCAAGAAGATTCAGGCATTGCCACCAACTTACAAGTCGCAATTCAACAGTTGGGTGAAAGCTTGATTCAAAATGAAAAAGTGCGCCAAGTCTTGAATGAGAAAATGGTTGGCTTAGCAACCAATTTTAGTGAGCAATACAGCGATAAGATTATTCGCTATATCAGTGAGCGTATCCATGAATGGGATTCGCGTGAAATGATTGCCAAAATCGAAAGTGAAGTTGGTGGTGATTTGCATATGATCCGCGTCAATGGCGTCATCGTGGGTGCGTTTATTGGTTTAGCCCTCGGTGTGATTCGTGCAATTGTTGAAAATGTTTTGTAAGTGATGTGATTAAAGACGGTAAAACCGTGATGTTTTGCCGTCTTTATGATCACTGAATTGAAATAAAATAAGCCCCAATACGAATACCATCCGATTTAGAGATCTATCATTTCACTCCCTGTAGATCAAACCATGTATTTACTTTCTTGATAATAACGAGTCAAAGCATCTGTATCTTGCTTTAAAAATGCAGTCAGATAAGTTTTCACTTGCACTAATGAAAGTTGATCAAAATGAATCTTTTCTTTTGCCTGCAGCGTAATTAATCCAAAGATTTGCTTTTTAGCAATAACCACTGGAATATTAGTCTTCACGATAAATTTAAGTTCTTGAGCAGACCCATAAGGATTCAAGACAATTTCTATCGTTCGTTCCTTGTTTTCATCTGTAATTGTAAACGTCGGATTTGCACCATTGAGTTGTAACCAACGGCTTAATTGTTTTTTCCAACCCATTTTATCAAAGCGAGTTAATATCTCAATGGTATTCAGTGCTTCAAGCTGCTCTACATCTTTTAAATTAATATGATGTGGATAGCGTATTTTTAGATCGAAACTGTCCATTACTTAATGTCCCATTTCACAGAAATTTGTATTTATTTTAATCACCACCTATAAATTATATCGCTTAATAAAAAAAATAAAAGCATATTATGTAATTGAAAATTAAAAATTAATTTGATATTTTTAAGTCAAAAATGACCAATTCTGTCAGTATTATTCTTATTAGGACACAATTCCATTATTTCTCTTGATGGGAAACACATTCTCCAAACGAACAAGAGAGACGTATCTCTTTTTATTTAGAAATCGAGAATTTGGAAAAAGCCCCTCTTTATCGCTACAATCACCTCAAAATAAAATGGAATTAGGTTAACCACAATGTTGCAGCTCCAGTCAAAACTCCCAAGCCAAGGCGTGACCATTTTTAGCGTGATGACTGAACTTGCACAACGACTGAATGCACTGAATCTATCACAAGGCTTTCCCGATTTCCCTGCTCCGCCTGCACTACTCGAAGCCCTTAGCCAAGCCACGCTTTCAGGTTATAACCAGTACCCTGCGGGTGATGGTGTGTTGGCATTAAGAGAACAATTGGCAAAGCAATTTTTACAGCGAGACCAACTGCAACTCGATCCTGTCACTGAAATTACCATTACCCCTGGCGCAACCATTGCGATTTTTTGTGCCATTCAAGCCTGTATCCATGCAGATGATGAAGTCATTATTTTTGACCCGAGCTATGACAGCTATGCCCCTGCGGTACAACTGGCAGGGGGAAAATCAGTTCATATTCATTTAGAAGCGCCAACATTTCAGGTGAATTGGCAAAAGGTCAAAGATTGTATCAATGCAAAAACTCGCATGATTATCGTCAATACACCACATAACCCAACAGGAGCGATTTGGTCAGAACAAGACTGGCGCCAACTGATTGAACTCATTCAAGATAAAAATATTGTGGTGCTGTCAGATGAAGTATACGAACATTTGGTTTTTGACGGGCAAAAGCACTATAGCGCACTGCAATTTCCAGAATTACGTGAACGTAGTTATGTGATTGGTTCTTTTGGCAAAAGTTATCATGTTACAGGTTGGAAAACTGGCTATTGTGTTGCAACTCCGCATTTGATGCATCTGTTCCGTCAGATTTATCAATTTGCCAATTTCTGCGGCACCACACCTTGCCAAGTTGCCTTAGCGCACTATATGCAGCAGCATCCTGAGCACGTTCAGGAACTCCCACATTTTTATCAGGCAAAACGGGATCTTTTTAATACCCAAATCCAAAATTCACGTTTCCAATTTATTCCATCACAAGGCACCTATTTCCAAAATCTCGATTACAGTGCGATTCGCCCTGACCTCAATGATATCGACATGTGCCAATTCCTTGCCGAGCAGCACAAAATTGTTGCGATTCCAATTTCCGTATTTTATCAACAAGCCCCTAAATCGCTTCGTCTGATTCGATTCTGCTTTGCCAAAACTGATCAGACTTTACAACGTGCAGGAGCAATCCTTGCACAGTGTTGATCAACAAAAATAAACCGAACAATCATGACGTCAATATGACCGATGATGGTATGGTGGAAAAAATAGAAACGTTTCTGGATGAAGCGTGAAGGAAATAGAATGACACCACGCCAACCTTTGGTGATGCAACCCAATCTATGGAAAACATTTTTTGTTTTTCTGGTTCCCTTGATTGCCACAAATATTTTACAGAACTTATCAGGAACGATTAATACCATCTTTGTCGGTCAAATGATGGGAGTAGATGCGATTGCTGCGGTCTCCGTCTTCTTTCCCATTCTTTTCTTTTTATTGGCATTTGTCATCGGTATTTCAGCAGGAACGACTGTGCTGATTGGACAGGCATGGGGTGCGCAAAACCTTGAAAAAGTACGGAGTGTCATTGGTTCTACCCTATTTATGACCCTGATTGGTGGTAGCATCATTGCCGTTTTAGGTTGGGGCTTTGCTGAACATATTTTGAAATTACTGGGCACAGATCCTAAAGTCATGCACCTCTCTTTGCCCTATGTTCGATGGATGCTGGTGGGTAGTCCATTACTGTTTGTCTATATTATTTATACTTCGATTTTACGTGGTGTAGGCGATAGCGTTACCCCTCTGATTGCCTTGAGTCTAACCAGCCTGATTGGATTAGCCGTCACACCTGTCTTACTCAAAGGTTATTTTGGTTTTCCTGCTTTGGGCATTGTTGCGCCTGCGGTGGCAACTATTATGGGATATGCCGCAGTCCTTATTTTTCTAAGCTTCTATCTCAATTATAAGAACCATCCACTGAAAATAGATGCCCGTCTATTGAAAAGTATTCGTCACGATAGCAACCTAAGCAAACTGATCTTAAAGCTTGGTATCCCAACAGGTATCCAAATGGTGACGACCTCATTGGCAGGCTTAGTTATTATTGGTTTGGTTAATCACTATGGTGCGCATGCGACCGCAGCGTATGGTGCAGTGAACCAAGTACTCAACTATATTCAGTTTCCTGCCCTCTCTATTTCAATTGCGGCTTCTATTTTTGCTGCTCAAGCAATTGGTGCTGGAAAACCCGAACTATTAGCCAAAGTCACACGAACCGCTTTGGGAATGAATGTCATATTCACAGGCAGTTTGATCACTTTAGCCTACTTATTTTCCAAATATTTAATGGCGTTATTTATTACCGATCACAGCGTCATTGAACTTGGGCAGCAGCTCTTATTCATCGTATTGTGGTCGCTTTTATTCTTTGGTGCGAGTGCCATTTTTGCCTCAATTATGCGTGCTAGTGGAACCGTCAATGTTCCGATGATGATCAATATTCTGACCATTATTTTAATTGAAGTTCCTTGTGCCTATTGGTTTAGCTCGTTATGGGGCTTAACGGGCATTTGGACGGCTTACGCGCTTTCTTTTGTCTGCTTATGCGTATTACAAGCGTCTTATTATCAGTTCGTTTGGAAGAAAGGTAAGATCAAAGTCCTAATCTAAAATTCGCACAAGCAACAATTCGCAATTTCAATAAAAAAGCCATTCTCATCAGAATGGCTTTTTTACAATCACGGAAACTTACATCATTTTAGTTGCGAATGCAGCAAGGCGTTGATAACCCGTTGGGAATAAACGCTGAAAAGAATCCACAATACGTGCATCTGTTCCAATCAACAGACGGCGTTTATCTTTCAACACAGCATTTAGAATCTGACGTGCAGCTTCTTCAGGTGGCGTACGTAAGAATTTATCAAACTGTTTGATTGATTTATTTGGGTCCATACCTAAGCTTTTTAGGCTATCGTTCATTTTCGCAGCTTTTGCGATATTGGTACGAATACCTCCTGGGTGTACGCACAGTGAACTTACACCACTCTTTTCAATATCAAGCTCTTGGCGTAATGATTCAGTAAAGCCACGGACTGCAAATTTAGTTGCATTATAAGCAGATTGTGTTGGCTGTGAGGTTAAACCAAAAATACTTGAGATATTGATGATGTGACCATCTTTGGTTTGCTTAATGAATGGTAAGAATTCTTTAGTGCCGTAAACCACGCCCCAGAAGTTAATTCCCACGATCCATTCTAAATCTTCATAGCTCGCACCTTCAACAGTTGAACCTAACGCTACACCTGCGTTATTGAAAATCATATTCACAGAACCATGATCTTGAACGGTTTCTTGCGCCCATTGCTTTACCGCATCGCGGTTTGAAACATCAAGCACTTTGGTGGTTACAGTGATGGGATTTTGTTTTACCAACTCAACAGTTTGCGCCAATCCTTTCTCATTGATATCACTCAATGACAAATGGCAACCTTGTTTAGCCAATAAAATTGCCAATTGTTGTCCAATCCCAGAACCTGCACCTGTGATCGCTGCGACTTTATTTTTAAAATTTTTCATTGCCTATCCTTTGTATTGCGAATGATATGCACATATTTGTCTAGATCATGTGCCGTTTAAGATGTAACCAATATAATTTTGACAATACATGTTGTCAATATAGTACACTACAGCTTTAAGACAAATGGCAATAACCAACATATTGCTTGTCATATTAGGTCTATTTACGTTTTATGACTTAAAATGTTGAAGTGTGATCAGGCATGTTTTACGAAATTTAGTTATTCTAAATCTGTAAGACCTGTTTAAAATGCAAATAAATCTTAGATATACGATTCAAAGACTTTTTAGGGAACGGTTTTTTCAATGGCAACTGAAGATCTAGCGACACGTAAAAAAAATAATACCGAAGCGAAAGAGCGTCAGTTTAAAGGTCTCTCTTTAACTGAACGTAAAGAATTACGTCGGGAAAAACTCATTGAAGCAGGTATCGCCACCTATGGGACACATGGCTTTTTTTCTGTCACCGTCAAAGATGTTTGTAATGAAGCAAAACTGACTGAACGTTATTTTTATGAATCGTTTAAAAAAAGCGAGGAACTGTTCCAAACAGTTTTTTTAAGAATGATTGGCAAAATGCAAAACTGTTTAACTCAAGCGGTATTAATGGCTGCACCCGAACCCAAGAATATGGTCAATGCGGGTTTATCTGCTTTACTCAATGCGATTAAAGATGATCCCCGTATGGCTCGGATTATTTATATCGATGCCATGTTGGTTCAAGACCTGCATAATCAAGCCACGATTCAGGAAACATTAACCCAATTTGATCGTATTATTCAGGCATTCGTGATGATTACCATGCCAAATGCGCCACAAAGTACTGAGGAAGTTTCTTTAATGGCAACAGGTTTAAATGGTTATGTGACACATATTATTATCCGTTGGGTTTCTGAAAGTTTTAAACAACCCTTAGAAGATGTATTATCTGCCTGTTGCGCCGTGTTTTTATCCTTTATTGAAACAACTTCTCAAAAAAATTAAAATCCTTTTACAGTTTTGTGACAAACAAAAGTATACGATGATAGCAGTATTAACCAAATGAATTTATTTGTTTTATTTACAAACAACTTGTCATCATTTGGTCACTGCTTTGCCCCAGAATTGTCACAATTTATTGCTAAATTCGACTTTATTCACTCTTTTGCAATGATATTGTCATAATTAATCTTTGTAATAAGCCTGTCATAACAACAAAACGGTTCACCGTTACAAATTTAAGGGTATTGCGCTGTGAAAGATGACTATATTTTAATTGTCGATGATGAGTTACCGATCCGCGAAATGATCCATACCTCTTTGGATATGGCAGGCTTCCAATGTTTACAAGCAGAGGATGCCAAACAAGCGCATCAGATTATCGTCGATCAGCGTCCTGCTCTTATTTTGCTGGATTGGATGCTACCAGGGGGTGTCAGTGGTGTAGATCTATGCCGTCGCCTCAAACGTGATGAAAACTTGGCAGAGATTCCTGTGATCATGCTCACTGCACGTGGTGAAGAAGACCATAAAGTGCAAGGACTTGATGCAGGTGCAGATGATTACATGACCAAACCATTCTCCACACGTGAATTGGTTTCTCGTATCAAGGCTGTATTACGTCGTGCCAATGCTCTCAGTGGCGAAAAAGTCATTGATGCCAATGGTTTAATGCTTGACCCTGTTAGCCAACGCGTCAGCTTTGGCAATAGTATTTTAGAGATGGGTCCAACTGAATATCGCTTACTGGCTTTCTTTATGACCCACCCAGAGCGTGCGTACACACGTGCACAACTACTTGATCAGGTTTGGGGTGGCAATGTCTATATCGAAGACCGTACCATCGATGTACATATCCGTCGTTTACGCAAAGTTTTAGAACCTTTCGGCGTTGATCGTTTTGTACAAACGGTACGCGGCACAGGTTACCGTTTCTCTACACGCGCTGATTTAGCAGCAGGTTAAAAATCCTTTATGTATGAACCTTATCCCGTCCCTGAGCTTGCACGTGAACATCAACGTTTCCGTCACAGCAATTTATGGACGTTTGCAAAACAAGATTTAAGACTGTTACTTTTTTTCTTATTGATTGCGAGCTTAATTGGATTCGGGGTTGGATACTTCTGGAGCTGTATTTTTGTCGCATTCGTGTTGTTTTTTTTCCTACAACTTCGGTCACTGTATTTAGTCAATGAATGGATTTCAAATCGTCCTTATGATGTTCCTCCCAACCTAAGCGGAATTTGGGGGGCATTATTATTCAATGTCTATCGTGCACAACGCCAAGAGCGTATTGTTCAAGCGGAAATGGTCGGATTAATTGACCGTGCACAATCCTCTTTGGTTGCACTAGCAGAAGCTGTGGTTTTGATTGATGACCAACACCAAATTGAATGGTGGAACCCTGCGGCAGAAAAACTATTAGGGATTAATCCCTTAGATCGCGGGCGTAATCTATTGGCTATTTTGCGCCAACCGAGTTTTATTGAATATTTTAATCATATTGATCAAGCACCTGATGGTATTCGCCTACAAGCACAAATGGATGAAGACCGCTATGTGCAAGTGAAACTGACACGCTTTGGTGGAGAAAGTCGCCTCTTAGTCGCTCATGACACGACACGAGTACATAACCTTGAACAAATGCGTAAAGACTTTGTCGATAACATCTCACATGAATTACGCACACCACTCACCGTACTGAGTGGTTATATCGAAACATTTATCGATCAAGATGACATTACGCCGCGTTGGAAACGTGCTTTTACTCAAATGCAGTCACAAACTAAACGTATGAATGCTTTGGTCAATGATTTATTGCTGTTATCCAATTTGGAAAACAATAAGAAAGTCGCAAAAAACCAAATTATTGATATGGCAAATTTAATGAATCAATTATTTGATGATGCTCGTGCCTACAATTTGGACTATGGTCACACGTTAAATCTCGATATCGACAGCCATTGTGATCTGATTGGCTCAGATATGGAAATTGCCAGTGCTTTCAGCAATTTAATTACCAATGCAATTAAATACACGCCAAAAGGCGGCATTATTACCATTGGTTGGCATGAAGATGGTGATCATGCTTACTTTACTGTGCAAGATAATGGGATCGGTATTAATCCAAAACATTTACCACGTTTAACCGAGCGCTTTTATCGTGTAGACAGTGCACGTAGTCGTCAAACAGGTGGCACAGGTTTAGGTCTTGCGATTGTCAAACATGTCTTGATGCAGCATGGTGCACATTTAGAAATCAGCTCGAAAGAAAATGAAGGGTCAACCTTTACTGCAGTATTCCCTAAAGAGCGTTTATATCGTATCGTTTAAAAATATTTAGGGAGCTTAAATCGCTCCCTAAATATTTGATATTACAATCTGATTACAATAACAATATAATAATACCTTGTTTAATTTCACTGCTAACGCATTCTTATTTAGATGTAAAATACTTTATGAATCCTCATTTTTTCCGCACTTTAGTATTTCTCTTTGGACTAAGCAGTCCATTTGCTGCAATCGCTACACCGACTGATCCCTTAATTGGGACTTGGAAAGTTGTAGATGAACGCACTGGTTCTTATTTATCTGATATTGTGATTAGACGGAACTCTAAGACTGAACAATATAGTGCCGTGATTGTCAAAATGTATCCTCTAGGTAAAGAGGCAATACCGACTTTATGCACCCTATGTTCAGGCGCTTTAAAAAATCAACCAATCATCGGTATGGAAGTTTTAACGGGTCTTAAGATGCTCAGCCCAAATGAGGAATTTGGACTCGGTATTTGGATAAATCCTTATGATGGCTATAAATACAACCTAAACGCGCGTTTGAGCAAAACAGGTAAAATGTTAAACATCAATACAAAAAATCCTAGCAATAATACTTTCCGAAATATGACATGGATTCGATTGTAAAGTGATTGTGGTTAACACTATCAAAGCAAAAGTAAAAAAGCCCGACATCCTGTCGGGCTTTTTCGTATTCCTTTCACTAGATACAACTCCTGTCATACCTCACATCCTGATGCACAAACTTATCATTCTTGTTTTATGTTTTGGAACTTCCTGTTCCCGATGAGTTGATATTAAGTGATTTGGATGTGTACGGATATGGGTCATTGACTGGAATTGGTGTAAGAAAAAGCGTACATCATTCAATGCTTGGACCATTTATCAAATGGATTAAATCTAAGCTTTAAGTTAAATGCATTCTGTTAATCACCCAATAAATTCATATGATCTATGGAGTTCGTCATTCCCATATAAGCATCATAGCTTTGAGCGAGCACACAAATGATAACAAAAGCGATCAATATCAATATTTTCTTTGTCATGGTCATCTTCAGTTACTCAAATAAAGAATCTATGAAAAAGGTATAAGATTTTTACCATCTAATCTAATATAGAAAAAACAAGCAATGATCTAATTTTGAGATATGTGGACATTAAAACAATTCAATTATCTAATCACGATTGTTGAAACTGGTGGCTTTATCGCAGCGTCAGAAAAGCTTTTCATTGCCCAATCAGCACTCAGCAGGCAAATTAAAAATTTAGAAGAAGAACTAGGCTTTGAAATTTTTGATCGTTCAGAAAAGAAAATTAAACTAACACCTGCAGGTGAGGCACTGTATAAAAGTTTAAAGACCAATCTTGATCATTTAAAAAGCTCGATTGTTAGTGCTCAAAGTATTAGTCGTGGTGAAGGTAGAATTATTAAAATTGCGCACTCTAGCAGCATTGTACTTGATCAAAATAAGCTCGAAATCTTTGAGCAGTTGTGTGATACACGTTTGATTGATATTGAAATGAATACTTTATCATCTGAACTACAGCTCGAATATTTATTAAATGGCAGCATTGATTTGGGCTTTATTCGCCCGCCGATTTATCACAATCTAAATGATGTAAATTCGATCAGTTTATACACTGCCCCTTTATACGTTGCTGCTCATAGCTCAGACTCCTTTTTCTATGAAAAAGAAAGTGTGACGATTCGAGAGTTAGCACAACTTAATTTTGTTTCTGTGCCTCATAAAGGACGTGGTGGGCTAAGCTATCTGGCTGCCAATTTATGTTTAGTCAATGGTTTTACCCCTAAAAGAACCAAAATCTATTCGAGAAAAAGGTCTCAACTGGAATTAGTCGCGAATGGTTTTGGCATTTGTATCGTACCCGAGGAATTTAAAGTGATTCTTCCAAATAATGTCAGACTGATTCCCATTCATGATGAAAATGCATTGAGTGAAGTCAGATTAATTTGGAAAAAGAATGAAGACCCAATCATTAACAGTTGTGCAGATGCTATTCATGCTTATTACAATGCTAAGCAGATGAACTTTTAAGAACTTACCGAGTTTTAGATCAAATGAAAAAAGCCCGACATCCTGTCGGGCTTTTTCGTATTTCGCACTTTAGGTATAACTCCTGTCCTACCTCACGTCCTGATGCTCAAACTTATCATTCTTGTTTTATGTTTTGGAACTTCCTGTTCCCTGATGAGTTGATATTAGGTGATTTGGATCGGTACGAATATGGGTCATTGACTGGAATTGGTGTAAGAAAAAGCGTACATGGTTAGTTTTATACTTGGCAAGAAATATCAGAACTGCTCAAAAAGAAGCCAACTTGTTTCTGTGTCGGCTTTTAGGTGTTTTTTTAGGTTATGTTAAATTTATAAGAAATTGATTTAATTAAAATAATAAAGAATGATTTCGCATAATGCCCATTATGTTAAATGGATGAGTTAAATCCATCCTCCAGTAATGAAATCTCCTGAATCATACCCAACAGAATACCCAATCTTTCTCTCTGGATAAGCGGTTTTATAATGATTGATTGATGCTTGTGCCAGTTTAAGTGCATAAGCTAAGAAAAAAGGATACTCAGCATAATTATCTAGCTCGGTTTCATCTGCTAAATCTTCAATAGATCGTAAAATTTCAGAGCTAAAGGCACCTTGTTCAGGATAATATGTTTGGGCTTCAGACATCCAATCTAGGTTATCTTCTTCTGAAATGTATTGATCTGATACTGCAAAATATAGATACCCATTATCAGAAAGACCAAACCAAAATCCTTGCTCAATAAAGGGAGAAGCTTCTTTTTCTAAAATATTAATTACATGGGGAGCTAAACTTTTAACTTCTGCTGTGTAATCTAATGCTTTGAATAGTTCCCAATTTTTATTTGGCTGCATTTCATGACAATGATTAATGACCGTTGTCATAAAATTATCAACATCAGTATCGTTTTTATGAAGATCAATTTCTTTAAAGATTTTTACGAAGTCAAATGACATAAACAGCCTACATTTCCCAAGATTTTAATAAGTAAGATACTTTTTAGATTGCCTAAAATTAACATAATACACCTTATGCAAAATCAAAAAATATAATTAAGTTACTATTTTTACTGGTTTTTTATAAATCTCATAAAACCTATTATGTTACATCGGACAGATTTAAACAAAAGGATTTTCACTTTCCCATGGCTGATTTTTAAAAATTACCTGACCATTCTCAACACAAATAATCCATGTATAAAAATATTCTTCACCAAGTCCACGACATTCAAAGTTAGAATTAGGGAATAATTCTGCTATTTTTTCTATAAGTTCTAAGCAATAAATAGGATCAACATTCAGTCCTTCTTTACCATCACTAAATGCAGTAACTAGACTGCTATAAACGTCTTCATGAACTCCATCATTAGCTAATATTTCTAAAATTTTAGTTTTTTCGGATGAGAGATCAACTTCATCGAAATCAGTATGTCTAACTTGTAATTCTGTGAAAAAACTCATGATTTAAAAACCTATCCATTATTATTGATGACAAATACATATTATAAAGATTATTTAAAATTAACATAATACAGCTTATGCGAAATACGTAACAATAAAAAAGCCCTTTAAAGTTTTAAAGGGCTTTTTAAACTTATTTCTAAATTAAACCGAATGCCCCAACCGCTCACCCATCACTACAGTCGAGTTCGCTTTAAACTGTTCTTCCCAGACCATTTTATCTTTTTCAAATAAAACCACAGCAGTTGAACCTAGATAGAAACGACCTAACTCCGCGCCTTTATCCAATTGCATTTGGTGATGTTGTAATTCAACACGACCTGTTGGTTTTACTTTACCCGTTGCAACAGTTTCAATACCCGCAACAATCATTGCGCCAACTAAAACCACCGCCATACGACCAAGTTCAGTATCAAACAGACAGACCATACGCTCATTACGTGCAAACAAACCTGGTACATTTTCAGCCGTAGTTTGGTTGACTGAGAACAACTCACCCGGAATATATAAAGTTTCGGTCAACGTGCCAGCCAATGGCATATGTACACGGTGATAATCTTTCGGTGATAAGTAAACCGTTGCAAACTGACCATCAATAAATGGTTTCGCCAATTGCGGATCACCAATCAATTTATCAACAGAAAAACTTTGACCTTTGGCTTGAAAAATATCACCCGCTTCAATTTTACCCAACTGTGAAATTGCACCATCAGCAGGACACACAATACTATCCGCTTGTTCATCTACACCACGTACACCATCTTTAAGCGCACGAGTAAAAAATTCATTAAATGACTTATATTGGTTCGGATTGGTTTGCTTGGCAATGCTCATATCAATGCCGTATTTTGCTTTGAATGCTTGAATCACAGCAGTTTTCACCAAAACATTTTCACTTGCGGCAACTTTACCAATCACACGGCTGAGTTGATGTTGCGGTACTAAATTTTGTGCTTGGATAAAAAGTTGTTTTTTTAAATCTGCTGAAAAACTCAAGATGGTGACTCCCCTGAAATAATAGGACTATCGAGGCGATTGCCCCATTCACTCCACGCACCGTCATAAGCTCTAACTTGCCAATTGAGCAATCTTGCCAAGATATACGCCAAGCCCGAACGATGGTGAGACTGACAATACACCACGACAGGTTGTTGTAAATTAAAGCCTAGTTGTTCTAAACGTTGTTGTGTGCGTTCAAGCGAGTGTAATTTTAGATGATTTTCACGATTAAGGGCAGTACTCCATTCAAAATGCAGTGCATTTGGAATATGACCACCACGTCGTGCAGCTAAACGTAGTCCAGTATATTCTTCATTGGTACGGCAGTCCCATAGCTGAATATTCTGTTCTTGCACTTGCTGAAGTAGTTCGTTGTATTCAATACGATGTTGTTGCACCGCATCTAAATCAACGTGTAGAAGATCAGCGACTGGTATGACTTTTTCAACATCTGCGGTTGTTGGCAAAGCTGCACCTAACCAAGCATGAATTCCACCATTGATTAAACTGGTACGCTCAAAACCTAAGCAATGTAAATTCCAGATTAAACGCCCTGCCCACGCCCCACCTTCATCGTCATAGACCACGACATGGTGCTGAGGGGTAATATTCAATTTCTCAATTAAAGCCTGCAAACTCGCTAAATCAGGTAATACCCCATTGGCTTGTTCTTGCTGTGCAACCAAATATTTTGGCTGCAAATGAATCGCATGGGCAATGTGTAATTGTTCATAAACCGATGCTCGGCTTAAATCAACGACACGAATCAGCTCATGTCCTAAATAAGGTACAAGTTCTTCAGGCTCAATCAGTAAACCTAGTTTAAAATCTACATCAGTCATTTTTATGCTGTTTTGTCATCCGCATTAGGTTGATTTTAACATAGCCGACTTTTTATCTTTGTCTGATTTTTTGCATTCATTTAGCAGAAAAGTAGATATAGCAAAAAGCCCAACGATTATGGATTAAAAGTATAAAATTTGCTGACCATTGCGAAAGTTAAGCCATATAAATCTATCGAAACAATTTACTGGTGCGGAGGCGGCATGGATGCCGCCCGTTGAACTGCGGCATCAAGGATGTGCCGTCAGTTCAACACAAGATTTTTGTTACTTTTGATCTTTCAAAAGTAAAGAGTGCTTATACAAATCTCTCATAACGTTTGAGCTATTCCACGACCGTACCAGATTTTGAGTGTGAAAGAATAGCTAGGCTTCTTCAATCTCAAACACCTGTCTTAAATACGCCAAGAAAGTCTCATTATCGGTCATAGTCTTGCCTGAACTATCCGAAATCTTTGCCACTGACTGACCATTACACTCCACCAATTTCAACACAATATTCAATGGCGTCTGTCCCATATCATTGGTTAGATTCGTCCCGATACCAAAACTCACTTGGAAACGATCTTTAAAATATTGATGTAATAACCATGCTTTTTCTAAATTCAAACCATCACTAAAAGTCAGCATCTTGGTTTTGGTATCAATCTTTAATTTACGATAGTGTGCATAGGCTTTATCGCCCCATTCGTACGGATCACCACTATCATGGCGTAAGCCATCAAACAGTTTGGCAAAATACAAATCAAAATCACGTAAGAAGGCATCTATTCCCACCACATCAGTCAAGGCAATGCCTAAATCCCCCCGATATTCTTGTACCCAAGCTTCTAGCGCTGCCTTTTGAAAATTACGCAATCGCACATCCAAAGCCTGAAAAGCTTGCAAAAACTCATGTGCCATTGTACCGATTGGGCTGATGCCTAATTCTTTGGCGAGTAGGACATTACTGGTTCCACGAAATACCTTGGGTGCAGCGGCATGAAATGCCTTTACCACATGTTTCTGCCATTCAAAGCTATAACGACGACGAGTACCAAAATCTGAAACTAAAAATGGTGGTTCATTATCTAGTTGTTCTTGCGAATATTTTTCTAATTGCATCAATTTCTGCTGCAAACGATGCTCGCCTTCTGCCAATACATCATCGCTACGGATACGGCGGAAATACAATTCATTGACGATCGCCAACACAAAAATCTCAAACATCATCGCTTGAACCATCGGTCCTTCGATACGAATGTCCAAACGACCTGCCTGATCAATATTGGCTTGAATAAATCGACGTTTAAGCTGAAATAATTCTAAATAATCAACAAAATCACTTTTGATAAAACGTAAAGAACGGAGATATTGCAATTCATCTTCAGCAAAACGTAATTCACAGAGTAAATCAAGCTGATGATTCAAATCTTCTAGAATCTCAACTAAAGGATAAACCGTATCTTCTAGGTTTCGACAACGAAATAAATACACGCTATGTGTCTGTGGAAATTGATGCAGCACCACTTGTAACATCGTGAATTTATAGAGGTCAGTGTCCAATAAAGATCGAATAATGGCAGACATAGCGGATGGTTATAACCAATTCTTTTGCATGATAATTGTTGTTATACAATCAAATTAGGCTTGTTGAATAGTAGACTTTTGCTGCGCAACTCATTTTTATAGCGCACCTCTGCTAAACTTACCCACTTCATTTTTCTGTTTTTTCAATCTTATGCGTGCATTAATTCAACGAGTTCTCGAAGCAAAAGTGGTGGTTGAGGGTCAAACCACGGGGGAGATTCAACACGGCTTACTGGTCTTTTTAGGTCTAGGCAAAGAAGATACGCTAGAGAAAGGGCAAAAACTGATTGATAAAATTTTAAAATATCGAATTTTCGATGATGAACAAGGCAAAATGGGCTGGAATGTCAGTCAAGCCAAAGGTGGACTATTATTGGTTTCGCAATTTACCTTGATGGCTCAGACTCAAAAAGGCTTACGCCCCGACTTTGGACCTGCAATGCCGCCAGCCGAAGCGAAAGCAGTGTATGAACAATTGGTTGAATATGCACAACAGCAGTTTGAAAATGTCCAAACAGGTATTTTTGCTGCTGATATGAAAGTCCATTTGATCAATGATGGGCCTGTGACGTTTAACTTAGAAATCGAATAGTACTAAGCAATAAAAAAACTCCCATTCAGGGAGTTTTCTTTCAGGTTGGTTTATTTACCTGTTTTTTGTTTGATAAATGCGCGTGCTTGACGGATTTTTTCTTTTACTGGCTTTGGCACTTTTGGTGGAATCAATTTCGCTGCTTGGTTGAACCAAACCAACAAGCTAAAATCGCCTTCCATTTTAATGCTACCATCTTGCATGCCTGTCATGAATGCCGTTGGATCACCTTTCACTAAAGTTTTCACACCTTGCTCACTTGAAGCAAATTGCAAAATAAAATCAGCTTTTTCAGGACTACCCGCAACGGTATCAATCTTGCCACGGTTGACAATAATCTGACGTGCCAAGCCTAAATCTGTACCAATTTGAATACGGAATTCACGGTCATGAACCAATTCAATAAACTTTGGGCTAGTACGTGCCAATTGCTTCATACGTAACGCCAAACCTGCCACTAACAAATCAAGTGGATCAGTGCTTAGATCAACGATCGGTAACTTAACTACAGGTAGAGAAGAAAGCTTCATGACATTTATGCCCACAGTATAATGATGAAAATTAAGACAACCGTATCCTAGCACAATTGTAGATCAGTCTGTAAAAGCTTTGTTGCAGAAAATGAATACAAAAAAGGCATGCTTAGCATGCCTCTTTGGTTGTCCAAATTATTATAAATTATCGGCTAGAACATTGTTGCTGATCATCCTTGTAGACTGGTGTGTGTTCAATATATTGACGCTTTTCCAATCGTCTCCTAGTTTGTTGATCTTCGCGTAAAAGAATGAATGTAACCGTGACCATCGCAAGGCTTAGTGCTGTCAGATAACTATAGGCAACTGACATTTCGAACATGGTTTGCATACCAAAGCGCACCACTTCTAACAGTCCCCAACTCAGCATACCTGCTAGCATAAAACCTAACCAACGACGATACGGAGAAAAGAAAACAGCAATAACTGCGACAGCGATTAAGCCAAATCCAACCCACATGGTGAAATTCGCTGCTTCCATAGAAACCTCCGTCTTTAAAAGGTGGTTTGGATCATGCCCAAACCTCATATTTGTTCTGTAATCTCTAAACAGTATTTGGTGTTGCATTAACGTCTTTAAGCATTATGGAGGGTTTTTTATAGAAAAAAAGAGTCTGAAATTAACCATACGACACAAGATGTCGCAATATGCTTTTGTCATTACATTTTTTAAAATTACAAAATCTATGAATGTCTATATGGCATCAATTACTGCGTGTCATTACAAAAAAATATCGGGCTTTTTCAGCATTAAAAAACTTTTTTCAGAATTTCTTTATTGTTGTTTTTCTATACATTTAGACATAAATATGACGAATTAATGACGAGTCTAAAATCAATAAAGCCGCTTAGACAGCGGCTTTATTTAAGGGAAACCGTGCGGTTTTAAGCACGATTCAAATCTTTATCGTGCATACCTAATAAGTACAAGACACCATCTAAACCAACGCTTGAAATCGCTTGATTGGCATTTTGGCGAACCAAGGGTTTAGCACGGAATGCAACACCAAGCCCTGCGATAGCAAGCATAGGTAAGTCATTAGCACCATCACCTACAGCCATCGCCTGCTCTAGTGAAATTCCCATTTTATCTGCCAATTGACGCAATAATTCAGCTTTACGTGCGCCATCAACGATTGCGCCTTTGACTTCACCTGTCACCAAGCCATCTTGAACATCTAGAATATTGGCATGGACTTCATCAATCCCCAATTTTGCTTGTAAATACTCTGCAAAATACTGGAAACCGCCTGATAAAATTGCGGTTTTATATCCCAACGCTTTAAGCGTTGAAATTAAACGCTCAGCCCCTTCCGTAATCGTCAGACGTTCCGCAATTTTCGGTAATACAGAAGCATCTAAACCTTTTAACAACGCCACACGGGCACGAAAACTTTGTTGGAAATCAAGCTCACCCAACATAGCACGTTCAGTAATCTCTGCGACCTGTTCACCAACACCTGCCTCTAGCGCCAATTCATCAATCACTTCTTGTTCAATCAGGGTTGAATCCATATCGAAACAAACCAAACGGCGATTACGGCGATAAGCATTGTCTTCTTGCACTGCCACATCAATATTCAGTTCACCTGACAGACTCAAGCATGCCGCACGCATCGCTTGCGCATCAAGCATTTGCCCACTTAAACCAAACTGAACGCAGGCACGGCGTGGGAAATGAGCATCTGTTGCTAATTCTAAGCGTCCAGATAAACGTGTCACGGTTTCAATATTAAAACCTTGGCTAGACACAATTTTTGTGACCGCTTGCAAATGTTCAGCGGTGAGCTCTGGTGCAAGTGCCGTTACGATATAGCGAGTTCGTCCACCTTCACTCACCCATTGATCATATTCTGCGTTAGAGATTGGTTTAAATCGCACAGTTAAGCCAATATCATGTGCTAAAATCAAAATCTCTTTCATTGCCAATGCCGTTGCAGTCTCATTATCCGAAGCAACAACAATTCCCAAAGTAAGTTGATTATGGATAACAGCCTGACCCACATCGAGTATTTGCAAAGAATGCACGGAAAGTACCTGCATTAATCGAGTAAACTGATTCGGTTGATCTGGTCCTAAAAAGGATATAAGAATGATTTCACGCATGAATTGACTCGTGTTTGAGCGACAACTATTGTATGTAAGAATCATAACATAACCCAACCTAAATCTATTTGCCTTGGAAGTTTAACTTGAATGCGCCTCGCCAAGGGCTATTTGCTAGCCTACTGATCGTAAGTTTTGCATTGCATACCTTTTTATTGGTGATTGCAACGACACATCAACTCAATGAAAATCGCGCCAGCCAAGGACAACTGATGACCAGTCAGTTAGTGGCGGATACTATTTCAGAGTTGGAACCTGCTAATACCGTCTCATTGGCATTGGTTGCCAATCGCTATGCAACCAATCCGAGTATTGCTTCAATTCGTATTTTAGATGCCAATAAACAAGTCCTTGCGACCAGTGGTATGGCAAAGACACGTCAAGGTGAGGTCTTTGTCCGTGATGCGTTACAAAATGAGAAGAAAGTTGGAACGGTTGAAATTACGCTCATCCAACCGAGTATTGGTGAAATCTTACGCACGCAATG
Organism: Acinetobacter sp. ANC 4805; assembly: GCF_022549495.1. Taxonomy (GTDB): domain Bacteria; phylum Pseudomonadota; class Gammaproteobacteria; order Pseudomonadales; family Moraxellaceae; genus Acinetobacter. The sequence continues at coordinate 72,311 of NZ_JAKZGD010000001.1, read as the reverse complement.
GCTGGCGATTTTGGCATCTTTATTTATTCATGGGTTGATTTGGTTAGCGTACCGTGCCATTGCTCGACCAACACGTAGTGAATATTTAGCTCGTATTAACCAAGAAAATCATCTCAAGCATGAGATTCAACGTTTAACTCAGGCACTTGCACTCGAAAAACAAAATACCGTGACCTTGGTTGCACAAGCGCAACAACAAGCAAAAGCACAACCAAAATCACGAATTGAAAAAAGTTCAACAGATCAAGCTCAGCTCGATCATCAAACCGTAGCACTCAACATTCAGTTTTACGATCCAAAGCAACTCTTGAGCAGTGTCAATCAGTCGGTTTCTGTGCCTTACTTTAAACTCTGCCAATTGTTCTTAGATAAAAGCATTGATCTCTGCGCTAAACATTATCAGCTCGATGTCACACAAATTCGTGTCGTCCAAGAGTTCAATGCTGAGGGTGCAACCTTATCAGCGACCTCAGAACACGCCCATGCCTTAGAATGTCTGATGATGGTTGGTGCTGTTTTCCAATTATTAGCGGATGTCCTCTATAAACGTTATCGTGAAGATAAACGCTTTGCGCTACAAACACGTGGTGCGGTTGCCAGTGCTGTAGATGCTATGCAGTTAGATGCAATTGAAGCGGCTAAACGCTTAACACAGCATTTACATGCTAAAGAAGCAGCATTGCATCTTAATCATGAGCAGTTGAAAACAGTTCAAAACAGTTATGAGTTGGTCATCATGCCAAATCCAAGCAACATTATGACTCGTCATGCCTTTATGATTAATGGTATGAATGAGCAGTGCGCAACTTTAGCTCAAGATCTTCGCACTGAAATTCTAATGGGCAAAAAAGTAAAAGCTTCGACTGAATCCTAGGCTAATCGGCTAGATTGGCTCTAATTTAAAATGCAACGCTCCCTTACAAGGCTATAAATGCCCCTCAGGACAAAGCGTTGCTTTATTATTTGCTCTGTTCACTTTTTTTAATTGATAAAGAAGCACAGGCGAAATTTATTAAAATACGGTAAACTACACCAGATTTATCGAATACTAGTGCCCTAAAAGGCAGCATAAAAGGTGAAAGCGAATGCCGCTGAGTCGTGTTGAAGAGCTTGTCGCAGATATTCGTGCAGGCAAAATGGTCATCCTAATGGATGATGAAGATCGTGAAAATGAAGGTGACTTAGTCATCGCTGCAACGCATGTTCGCCCTGAAGATATTAACTTCATGATTACACATGCACGTGGTTTGGTTTGCCTAACACTGAGTCGTGAGCGTTGTAAACAGCTCAACCTACCCTTGATGGTTGATCAAAACGGCGCACAACATGCCACTAACTTCACGCTCTCGATTGAGGCAGCAGAAGGGATCAGTACAGGTATTTCCGCAGCTGAGCGTGCGCATACGATTCGTACGGCTGTGGCGGCACATGCAAAACCAAGCGACATTGTACAACCTGGGCATATTTTCCCATTAATGGCTCAACCAGGTGGTGTACTCCATCGTGCAGGTCATACCGAAGCAGGTTGTGATCTCACACGTTTAGCGGGTCTTGAGCCTGCTTCAGTGATTTGTGAAATTATTAATGAAGACGGTACAATGGCACGCCGTCCAGACTTAGAAGTTTTTGCAGAAAAACATGGTCTGAAAATTGGTACAATTGCGGATCTGATTCACTATCGTATGACCAATGAACAAACTGTTGAGCGTTTGTCTCAAGAGACGATTCAAACCGAATATGGTGAATTTGATTTATACAAATACCGTGAAATCGGTAATCCAGATATTCATTTAGCTTTAGTGAAAGGCGAGCCAAAACAAGGCATCACCACTGTTCGTGTGCATGGCTTCAACCCTGTTCGTGACTTATTAAAACTAAATAAAGCCGATGGTTCAGCTGCTTGGAATTTAGACCTTGCAATGAAAACGATTGCTGCAAGTGAACGTGGTGTTTTAGTTTGGATCGGTCAGGATCATTTAGAAGATTTAGGGCATGCCTTGGATCAGTTAAATCAACCGAAACCACTAAAATCAAATGCAGCATTGTCACATCAGTATCAAACGATTGGTGTCGGCGCACAGATTTTACGTGATCTAGGTGTTGAAAAAATGAAGTTGTTGAGTTCTCCACTTCGTTTCAATGCTTTGTCAGGTTTCCATTTAGAGGTAGTGGAATACATCACTGCCGATCAAATCACAGCAAAATAATCGAGGTTGCTATGGCAATTCGCCGAATTGAAGGTTTATTACATCTCGCAAGCGAAGGTCGTTATGCGATCTTAGTAGGACGTTTCAACAGTTTCGTGGTTGAACATTTACTTGAAGGTGCGATCGATACTTTAAAACGTCATGGCGTTTCAGAAGAAGCGATTACTGTTATTCATGCACCTGGTGCATGGGAACTTCCTATCGTTGCAAAAAAATTAGCGGCTTCAAATCAGTTTGATGCCATCATTGCCTTAGGTGCAGTGATTCGTGGTAGCACACCACATTTTGACTTTGTTGCAGGTGAATGTGCCAAAGGCTTAGGTGTGGTTGCACTTGACAGCACTATGCCTGTCATCAATGGTGTCTTAACAACTGACAGCATTGAACAAGCAATCGAACGTTCAGGTACGAAAGCAGGCAATAAAGGTAGCGAAGCTGCATTGACTGCAATCGAAATGGTTAACTTATTAAAGGCAATTTAAAGCATGTCGCAAACACTTCAGGCCGCTTATGCAGCGAAACGCAAAGCACGTCGTTTTGCTGTACAAGGTATTTATGAATGGCAAATGAGTCGTAACCCTGTACATGAAATTGAAGCACGCACGCGTGTAGAAAATGCAATGCACAAAGTTGACCTTAACTATTACCATGAATTGCTCACTCAAGTGGTTGCTCAACATGAAGCTTTAGATGAGTTACTCATCCCTGTACTTGATCGTGAGTTAACTGCACTTGACGGTGTAGAACTTGCAACCTTACGACTTGGTGCTTATGAATTACGAGATCATCTCGAAGTTCCATACCGTGTTGTACTTGATGAAGCAATTGAGCTAGCAAAACACTTTGGTGGTGCAGACAGTCATAAATACATCAATGGTGTATTAGATCGTCTATCATCAAAGCTTCGTGAAGCTGAAAAACAACAAGCAAAATAATAGGCTTGATGTACGATGGCTGAGTTCTCCATTATTGATCGCTACTTTAAATGCACATCCAATACAGATGTAAGTTTAGGCATTGGTGATGACTCAGCCGTAGTCACCCCTCCTCTGACACAGCAGTTGGTCATCTGCACAGATACCTTAGTTGCTGGTCGCCATTTTCCTTTAGATACCTCTGCCCATGCCATTGGCTGGAAAAGTGTGGCTGTCAATCTCTCTGACCTTGCTGCAATGGGTGCAAAACCACATAGTATTTTACTCGCGCTCAGTCTCCCTACCGTTGATCATGACTGGTTAGCTGGATTTAGTCAGGGACTATTTGCTTGCTGTGATCAATTTGGCGTCGCCTTAATCGGTGGCGATACCACTCAAAGTACTCAATTAACCATCACTGTTACTGCATTAGGTTGGATTGAACAGGGCCAAGCGATTACACGAGCAAGTGCTCAAGTTGGCGATCATATTTGTGTGAGTGGGCAAGTCGGTGATGCCGCCTTTGGATTACAACATTTAGGGCATCCTTTACAACAGCGTCTAGATTATCCAACCCCACGTTGCCAGTTAGGACAACAACTCAAGGGTTTGGCATCAAGTATGATTGATGTTTCAGATGGACTTGCACAAGATTTAGGACATATTCTCAAAGCCTCAAATGTGGGTGCAAAATTATCCCTCGATCAACTTCCGATAGATTCATCACTAAAAGAATTAGATTTGAGACAAGCTTGGCATTATGCTCTCGCAGGTGGTGATGATTACGAATTATGTTTTACAATATCACCGCAAAATTTTGAAAAACTCTCGCGACAACAATTAGATGTTCCGCTTACAATAATCGGCAAAATTACCCAACAAACTGGATTGTTATTTGAGTATATGGGTGAGAATTACCCACTACAAATTCATGGATACCAACATTTTGCATAAACCTCCCATTCACTTCAAACAGATGACTTGGTTCAATCGCTGCATCGTTTTCTGCGGTGTTGGATTTGGTTCTGGTCTAAGCCCTAAAGCACCGGGAACATTTGGATCAGCCTTTGCATTATTATTTACACCATTATGGTTATATCTCGGTTTTAATCTGAGCGTTTTCGCAATCACGATTATGTCCCTCATCGGTATATACATTTGTGGACATACCGCCAAAGTGATTGATGTACACGATGATGGACGCATCGTTTGGGACGAATTTGCAGGACAATCAATTACGCTATTGCCCTTGCTCTACGTACAGCAATTAAACTGGTTATGGGTCATTGTCGGTTTCATTTTTTTCCGTATATTCGACATCTGGAAGCCATTTCCAATTAGTTGGGCAGACCAAAAAGTTTCTGGCGGTCTAGGGATTATGCTTGATGACATCATCGCAGGTCTTTGGGCAGCACTCTGTATTTTTATTCTTCATTTTTATTTTTGACTTAAGCCATTGATATTAGGGTAAGTTATGTCAGCAACTGTTATTATTCTTGCAGCAGGGAAAGGAACGCGAATGCGTTCACAGCTACCAAAAGTATTACAACCACTTGCAGGTCGCCCACTCTTGGGGCATGTCATTCAAACTGCAAAAAAACTCCATGCTCAAAATATTATTACCATCTATGGGCATGGTGGTGACCTTGTTAAACAAAGCTTCGCCGCAGAACAAATTGAGTGGGTTGAACAAGCAGAACAACTAGGAACAGGTCATGCTGTTCAAATGACTTTACCTGTTTTACCCCAAGATGGAATTTCTTTGATTCTGTATGGGGATGTGCCACTCGTTCGCCAAAGCACCCTTGAACAGCTACTCGAAGCCTCTAGCCAATCTGGTATTGGTATGATTACACTTAATGTTGAAAATCCAACAGGCTATGGTCGTATCGTTCGTCAAGCTGGCAAGATTCAAGCCATTGTTGAACATAAAGATGCCAATGACGAACAACGTCAAATTCAAGAAATTAATACGGGTATTTACTGTGTCAGTAATGCCCAATTACACCGATGGTTGCCAAAACTGTCTAATAACAATGTTCAGGGTGAATACTACCTGACCGATATTGTTGCTATGGCCGTTGCCGATGGCTTAGAAATTGCTTCAATTCAACCTGAGCTTGCATTTGAAGTTGAAGGTGTGAATGACCGCCTACAACTTGCAACGTTGGAGCGTCAGTTCCAACAACAGCAAGCCAAAGAATTGATGCAACAAGGCGTACATTTAATTGATCCAAATCGCTTTGATTTACGTGGCAGCCTTAAATGTGGGCAAGACGTACAAATTGATGTCAATGTCATCATTGAAGGTGACTGTGAACTCGGTGACAACGTTCAGCTTGGTGCAGGCTGTATTTTAAAGAATACGCGAATTGCCGCAGGCACTAAAGTTCAAGCTTATAGCGTATTTGAAAATGCAATTGTGGGTGAAAATACCCAAATCGGTCCTTTTGCACGCTTACGTCCAGGTGCAAACTTGGCGGATGATGTGCATATTGGCAACTTCGTTGAAGTTAAAAATACTAATATGGGACAGGGTTCAAAAGCCAATCACTTCACTTATCTAGGTGATGCAGATATTGGTGCGAATTGTAATATTGGGGCAGGCACGATTACCTGTAATTATGATGGTGCAAACAAACATCGCACTATTATTGAAGATAATGTGTTTATCGGAACCAATAACTCATTGGTTGCACCGATCAAAATTGGTCAAGGTGCAACAACAGGCGCAGGCTCAACCTTAACTCGAAATGTGGCTGAGCATAGTTTAGCTGTCGAACGCTCTAAACAGTTTGAGAAAGCAAATTATCAACGTCCCCAAAAGCTGAAAAAATAAGAGGATATAATTATGTGTGGTATTGTTGGTGGTGTTGCTGAACGTTCTGTAACCGACATCCTCATTGAAGGATTAAAACGTCTCGAATATCGTGGTTATGATTCTGCAGGTTTGGCATTACTGAATGATCAAAAAATCTTGCGTGAGCGCCGCGTAGGTAAAGTTGCAAATCTAGCTGAAGCTGTATCAGAACAAAACTTGATGGGCAATGTGGGTATTGCACACACCCGTTGGGCAACCCATGGTAAACCAACCGAAAATAATGCGCATCCTCACGTTTCAGGTAATGTTGCGGTTGTGCATAACGGTATTATTGAAAACTACCAAGAACTCAAAGATGAATTACAAGCTTTAGGCTATGTCTTCACTTCACAGACAGACACCGAAGTGGTTGCACATCTTGTCAACGATGCTCTAAAACAAACTGATAGTTTGCTTGAAGCAGTCCAAACTGTTGTTCCTCGTCTAAAAGGTGCATTTGCGCTTGGTATTGTGCATACAGCACATCCTGATGAACTGATCACCGTTCGCGAAGGTTCACCATTGGTGATTGGTGTTGGAATCGGTGAGAATTTTATTAGTTCAGATCAGTTGGCTTTATTACCTGTCACGAATCGCTTCGTCTATTTAGAAGAAGGTGATATTGCCCGTCTGACACGTAATAGCATCGAAATTTTTGTAAATGGTGCGCGTGTAGAGCGTCCGATCAAAGAACTTGATGCAACGGTTAGTAATGTGTCTAAAGGTGAATATAAACATTTCATGCTCAAAGAGATTTATGAGCAACCTGAGGCCATTCAACAAACGATTTCTCAAGCCCTAAATGGCAATAGCTTACGTGAAGATTTTCTACAATACGCAACTACTGATTTTGCCAAAATTCAAACCATTCAAATTATTGCCTGTGGTACTAGTTATCATGCTGGCATGATTGCAAAATACTGGTTCGAACAACTGATTGGCGTGCCTTGCCAAGTTGAGATTGCCAGTGAATTTCGCTATCGCAGCCCAGTGATTGTTGCAAATACGCTTTATATCTGTATTTCACAATCAGGTGAAACAGCTGATACTTTAGCTGCCCTCCGTGAAACACAGAAACGAGCTAAAGCTCAGAACCTCGACATTAGCACCATGACCATTTGTAACGTTGCCACTTCATCAATGGTACGCGAAACAGATCATCATTTGCTTACGCTTGCAGGTCCAGAAATTGGAGTTGCTTCGACCAAAGCATTTACCACGCAACTTGCGGCATTAATGCTATTGATCTTGAAAATTGGTCAGGTTAAACAACGCCTTGCAGATACTCAACTCACCAAAATTATTGAAGAATTATGGCACTGCCCTAAAGTCATTTTAAATACACTACAAGGCAATGCTGAAATTCTGCGTTTATCCGCACTTTTCGTTGAGAAAAACCACTGCCTATTCTTAGGTCGTGGTACGCATTTCCCAATTGCCTTAGAAGGCGCATTGAAACTGAAAGAAATTTCATATATTCATGCGGAAGGTTATGCTGCTGGTGAGCTTAAACATGGCCCACTTGCACTCGTTGATAATGACATGCCTGTCGTGATCTTAGCGCCGAATGATGAAATGCTCGACAAGTTAAAATCGAACATGGAAGAAGTTCAAGCTCGTGGTGGTGAACTCTTTGTTTTTGCTGATGAAAACAGTGGAATTCATGGTAAAGACCGCCAACACGTTGTACATATTCCATCAGTCAATGAATGGTTAGCACCAATTGTTTATAGTATTCCTGTGCAATTGCTGTCGTATCATGTTGCGGTATTACGTGGAACAGATGTCGATCAGCCACGTAACCTTGCCAAGAGTGTAACGGTAGAGTAATTACAAAATAAGAAAGGAGGGTTAGTGTATGAGAGTAATAAAGTTTCATACTAAGTAATAAAGTCTCATACTGAGTAATAAAGTGTAATACTGAATTGCTCAAAAAATCCACACAAGTTATGCTCTAAACAGCATGATGTGTGGATTTTTTTATGGCTAACTTTAAGAACACACAAAATCATGAACTCAAAATTCAAAAATGGATTAAAGAAGGACGAGGACAGGGTTTTGGAAATAACTATAAGCCTTGGCTCACAATTCGAGATGTGAGTTCAGAAGGTCGATCTCATCGAGTTTTTGGTCATAAAAGCCAAAGAACTCATCACCTTCTCTCTGATCTAGAACTGTCGACTTTTTTATTGCTAGAATGGCATTCAACAACTATCGATATTCGAGAACAGTATCCCTTAGACCTCGAACAAACTCTAGAAATTGCAAAAACAATTGGAATTCCTCACCCTAGATTTGGGAAACACTATCAAATCATGACAAGCGATTTTTTAGTGGATACACATAATTCAATAACACCTAAATTTGTACTCCAAGTTAAGTATTCAAATGCTCTCAATGACCCACGCACAATAGAAAAAATAGAAATTGAACGACAATATTGGAAACAGAAAAACATACCTTTTTTTATTTTTACCGAGCACCAAGTTCCTAAAACTGTCAGCCAGAACATTCAATGGTTGTACAGTTCAATAAATACCATGGAACTGAGTGAACAAGATACGTTAGATAAACTTAACTTTTATTCAGATATTTTCATTAAACATAAATCTAGAAAGATTAATGAATTAGCGAGAACCATTGATCAAAAATATCATTTTGAGTTAGGACAATCGTTAAGAGAAATTAGAGACTTGCTGGCTCAAAGGTATTTCATATTTGATCTTAATATTTCTTTTAAGGATTTGAATACAGATCATATTCGATTGGGCGAACTTAATATTTGGAATGAGATGCTTCATGCTGAAAATCAATGAAGTATTAAGTTTTGAAAGCTCTTTTTATAGGATTTTAACTATCCTATCATACTCTGTGATTTGGATTCGTCTTGACCTTGAAAATGCTTTTCCCATTGAAGTTAGTAGAACAGAAATCTTAAAAGGTTTAGAAGATGGCAATATTGAAAGAGCAATAGATCCACATGAGTCACTTGCGCTCATTCAGCCTGAGAAGGAATCAATACAAGAAATAAAACGTGACCAGAATTATGCCCTTATTTACCCTCTGATCTCTCATGAATTATTTTATATTCCAGCGCAAAGAGGAAAAATAATTAGTGAAATCATGGATCAACATGAAGCCACTAAACAAACTATTTATCGCTTAGCTCGCAGATATTGGCAAAGAGGACAAACTCCTAATGCATTACTTCCTGATTACAGAAATAGTGGAGCTAAAGGTAAAAAAAGAATAGCTAAAGATAAAAAATTAGGTCGACCTCGTATCTATAATAGTGAACAAGGCATTAATGTTAATGAAGACATTGAAAAGCTTTTCTATCGAACCATTAAGTTATTCTTTTTAAAAGACAATAAACACTCACTTCCATTTGTATATCGAAAATTTCAAACCACATATAAAAATCTCTATCCCGATACAGCCGAATCAGATATTCCAACAATATGGCAGTTTAAGTATTACTACGAAAAAGAATTCAAAAAAATTCAAAGCATAAAAGCTCGTATTGGTACATCCAACTACCGAAAGGACTATCGTCCTTTGCAATCAACATCTAACACTCAAGCCTTAGGCCCTGGTGCACGTTATGAAATTGATGCCACGATCGCTGATATTTATCTTGTTTCAAATTCAAATCCAAAAAGTATCGTTGGTAGACCCACCATTTACTTTGTGATTGACGTCTTCAGTAGATTAATCGCAGGCTTTTATATAGGTTTTGAATCACCTTCATATTTAGCTGCAATACAAGCATTGAATATAGCGATGACCGATAAGGTTCAATATTGTGCTGAGTATGGGATCTCAATTCAGCCAGAGGATTGGCCAGCTGTTGGTCTACCTGATGCTTTACTCGCGGATCGAGGAGAACTACTCGGTTATCAAATAGAAGCTTTAGAAAAAACTTTCGCTGTAAGACTCGAAAATGCGCCAGCTCGACGTGGTGATGCTAAAGGCATCGTGGAACAAGCTTTCAATACATATCAGGCTTATTTTAAAAAAGAAGGTAAGGGAAAAGGTGTTGTTGAAGGCTCCACTGTAAAAAAGACTGGTGGTAATGATTACCGTCAAGATGCCACATTAAATATTCACCAATTTAATGAAATCATTCTTGCCTGCATCATCTCGCATAATCAATTTCATGTGCTAAAGACGTATGATCGTGAGCCAGACATGCCTAATGACTTACCAACCATTCCCTTACATTTATGGAATTGGGGTATTCAAAACAGAACAGGAAAATTGAGAAGTGTTCCAGAGGAAGCTCTCAGAATCGCATTATTGCCACGTACTAAAATCACAATATCAGACTTAGGCATCAAAGCATTTGGTCTTTACTACCTAGCGAAAGAAGTACTTGATCTCGGTTGGTTACATCGTAAAACAGGAAGTTCTCGTCCTCAAAACCTTGAAGCTGCATATGATCCTTACTCATTGAATAAAATTTATATTTTTCAAAGAGATAATAGTCTTGAATATTGGGTAGGGTCTCTCTCCGATCGATCGAGAGAATTTCTGGATAGTACTTTGTGGGAAATCAAAGAAAGGCAAAAAGCCCAAAAAGCACACCTTGTACAGCACGAACTAGAGGCTTCAAAAAAACGAAGAGAGCTTGAAGCTTTTATCAGTGAGAAACTTAAAACTAAGCATCCGAAGACTCCTATTAAACCATCTCAACGAATCGCTGAAATAACTGAAAATAAAGCAAAAGAAAAAAATAGTGAACGCAAAGCTAAGGTAATACAGCAAGAAATAGTCCATACAAACATTATTCCAATGCCTAAACTGAAAACCTCAATTAAGCCTCAAGATGCTGAAGCAGTTCATTATCCAGACTTAACAGACGAATTATTTGGTGAGGATGATTAAATGACTTTGCCATTAAATTTTATTCAAGCACGTTACACACCTAGTTTTGGTGAATATAAAGACAATCCATTTATTGAAGCTCTTCCACCAATCATGCAAGAAATTGCAAATATCAAAGCTAATCTGATTGGTAAAGTGGACTTTAACCCTGAAGATATTCTGAGATCTAAGAACGAAAGAATTCATCTTTCATCTCAACTTCTTCATCAGTTTTTTCAACCCATTACTCGACATATTTCATTAGAACAAAAAATTGCAATATTAATTCGTAAAGGCTATGTCGGGCGCAATATTGCTGATGGAAAATTGCACCAGCATTTGCAAAATGGTTATGAGCGTATTATGTCGGGAGACATTAATGCCTTTCGTTTTAATGCACCAAAATCTACAGCTTTAAGCTATTCACTTATCGGTTGTTCAGGCAGTGGTAAAAGCACAACGTTACAACGCATTCTGAACCTTTATCCTCAAGTGATTTATCATGAAAAATACAACTTTACTCAACTCGTTTATCTCAAAATAGACTGCCCTCATGATGGCTCATTGAAAAATCTATGTTTGCATTTCTTTAAGGCGATTGATGTTGCATTAGGAACAGATTTTGAAAGAAAAGTAGCCTTAAAAAGATTAGGAATCGAAGCCCTACTCAACTATATGCGTCAAATTACCAACACCTACGCTATTGGTGTTCTCGTCATTGATGAAATCCAACACCTGAGTGTTAAAAATTCAGGTGGTGCTGAAAAAATGCTGAACTTCTTTGTCACCTTAATCAATGTTGTAGGTTTACCAGTGGTTATGGTCGGCACACCTAAAGCTAAGTTTATATTTGATGGTGATTTGCGTTCAGCGCGTCGTGGGGCTGGTTTCGGAGCTGTTATATGGGAACCTATGAAGAACAATCCCCCATTATCAAATACCACGACTAGAACAGAATGGATTGCTTTCACCAATGCCCTGTGGAAATACCAATGGCTAACCCAAAAGGAACAACTGAGTGATGAAATTCGAGACTGTTGGTATGAACTCTCTCAAGGCATACTGGATATAGTCGTCAAACTTTTTGTTTTGGCTCAATGCCGAGCGATCATGACAGGACTAGAAAGAATAACGCCTGGTTTGCTTAGACAAGTCTATGAGGATGAACTTAAATTTGTCCATCCAATGATAGAAGCGCTTAAGTCTGGGGATCCTAATCGCATTGCACTTTATTCTGACTTAACTATTCCGTATGTGGACAAAACCTTACTTCTACTTCAGAAAAAAATAGAAGAAGAACAAGAAAAAGTTGAACAATATAATGGAAATGTACATGCACAAAGATTGCATAATCTACTAATTGCCACTGGATATCCAGAATCTAAAGTAATTTCTGTAATCAAAAAAGCCTTTGTCGATTTCCCTCATCTCAATATGCAAGAGCTCATGCCTATCGTTTCGAATTGGATCACTGAAGTTGAGGCGAATAAAGAAACAAAACCAGAAAAAATGAATCTCAGAAAAATAAAACAAAGTGAATGGATAAGCTTACCGTCAGATGATTTAAGGTTTAAGTTTTCTCAAAAGCAAAAATCCCAAAATTTTTATGACGTTCTTCAATCAAGTGAGTTGATTTTTGATTCTCAAACTTGGGTGCAATCAATGTAATAGTGGAATTAGCATGTTGAATTTTCCTACACCATATCCCAATGAATTAATTTATAGCACGATAGCTAGAGCTGGAATTCATCATGCTATTACAAGCCCTAAGCAATTACTTGAAGAAGTATTTGCTAATCGTAAGGTTATTGCCACGATTGATTTACCTAGCCATCTCATATGCCTGTTAACGCATTTATCACCGAACTACGCACTTGAAAAGATTGTTTATGAACATACACTTTTTCCAATCCACGCTCTATTTTCTCCTGAAAATACACGGTTAAAATGCCTTCACTGGATGGGGAGTCAATCAAAAGGTTCTATCCATTTAGCATTAGGAGTTGCGGCATCCAAAGTTAAGCAAATAACAACGCATCGCTATTGTCACCATTGCTTAGAAGAACAATATAACCAATATGGAGAATTTTTTTGGTCAAGACTTTGGTACATTCAAGGTGCAAATTGCTGTAGCAAACATAAAGTTAAATTGTCAGAATTTTTACCACCAGCCCATTTGAATGGACGACATCAATTTATTCCTGCAAGTTTTATCCTGGATCGCAAGCAACCTCATAACCCTGCTCATGAATTAGATCTAATCGTGAGTAGGCGTGTTGATGAGCTGTTAAACCTTCCTCCAACAACATCACCTACCTTTCATCAATGGAGTCAATTCTATCAGCGTACTGCAAAACGATTAGGTTTCAACAGAGGTTTTAAACACATTGATCATTCAAAAATTCATGTAGCAGTTATAAAAACATGGGATTTAAAATGGTTACAGCAACATCACCTAGATGAACTGGAGTCTGAAACATGTTGGCTTAGAGCTATTTTTAGAAAGCATCGTAAGTCATTCAGTTATCTTGAACATATTATTGTCTTAGAGACGTTTTTACCTAAAGGCTGGACATGGGTAGCCATTCTGGGTGAAATTCATCAATTACCTGCTAAGCACTCTAATACTGATACACCTAGTGAAAGAACTAAGTGCAAAGACATATTGATGCTCAAAGAAAAACGTAATGAATGGATGTCTTTGATTAAAGATTTTGGAATAAAACCTTCTAGAGCCAAAAATGCTGCTTTATATGCATGGCTTTATCGCAATGATAAAACTTGGTTACTCACAAAAAATAAAAGCTTTCACGCTTTGCCCGCAAGTATTCCAAAGAAAGTAGATTGGCCCCTTAGGGATTGGCACATGGTGATGCGATTATTCAAAATATTCTATCAATCATTAGACGATTTGAGTTTACCTAGGCAATCTAGAAACTGGTATCTAAGACAACTATCACAACACTCCACCGTAGAAAAAAACCTATATCAATTACCCTTAACACATAAATTTCTGAACACTTTTTCAGAGGACATTAGTAGTTATCAAATCAGAAGAATCACTCGAACGATTATTCAATTTAAAAAAATGAATCAACATCCAGTTAATTGGCAATTATTACGACATTCAGGATTAAGTGAAGAACGATTAACAGATGAAGCACTCAAATTCCTAAATCAAATGAAAAGGATGAACCATGGCTAAGATAAGTCACATCGCTAAGAATATGAAAATAAAAAAGATTGGCTCTTTGTTTAAAAAACATAATTCAGGCAGTTGGGCAATAAATCTAGCTTTGGAGAATGAAAGTAAAGAATCTAAAATGACTTATACGAATTTTTCTAATGCAAAATTATTAAGAAAAAATAGTCACATCAACCCCACTCAAGAATATCCTAAAGGCTATAATTTACGCTTTAAAATTAGTTCAACACAAGATTGGCTATCCTCTGTCAATAATTCAAACTTACCTAAAGGAAAGTTTATAGAGCATTATTTCTTGTTTGATGCTGTTCGAGTCGATCAGTTTGGGCAGCCAATGTTCGAAACAATCAAAGTTCGACTTCCACAATTTGAACTTGCTCGATCGCTCTTTTTCTATACTCCATATCTTGCAAGATCAGCGGTATCAGAAAATAGTTTAAGTATCGATTTCGATATTGTTTCAAATCCTGATCACTATCTCATCAATATTTTGCCAGCCTGCTCATATCCAATTTCTCATTTTAACGATTCAGGCATACGACGGATCTTATCTTGGATTCTTCTTGATCCTGATATTCGACAATCTTTTGAAAGTATTAGTCAATTTTGTACGCAATATGGCTATGACTTTGACCAATACCGAATATGGAGCTTTAGTTTTAATCCACCTCAACTCAATGGAGTAATCTTTGATGCATATGGCTATTACAAAGCTGAAACTTCAGAATTTTTTGTAAATGAAATATCTGGTTTTCAAATCATCTCAAGCAATATTTCCAAAGATGTTGAGTTTTATAGCGATAAATTTGTAGAGTCTAAATCAGGTGGTAAAGGTGAAAATTCATCAGGAACTAAAAATGATGGAAAAGAGTCCACCATTAAAGATGATGAGGAAGGCAATAGCGATGATGTTCAAATCATTGATGTTGTACCGACACACTTCGACTTTCTAGAAGCCATTGAAACAAGGAAAACTTCTAAAAAAACTAGACATAGAAACCATGGTACAAAAGATAAAGACTTACCATCTAGCAATGCTACATCAGAAGTTAGCACCAATGAGCCTATTTCTGAGGGTACTATCCCCTCCGCTGAATTTAATGGTGCAGAAGATGAGACTGAAGACCTTCACCTGTATCTTGACCGTTTCTCAGCATTTCAACAGATGATTGATTTATTTTGCAAAGAAAACTCTATCACGAATTTTAGCTTTCAATTACACAAGCTGCCTAACATTCAAGGTCACTCCAAACACATAAAAACTGATGGTAATCCTAGATGTGTGGCCGAAGTTAGTTTCCAATTCAATGGTCAAAATATTGTGATCTTAGAGGTTGATACTTCTGACAACAAGAAACCCCTTTCCACTCGTGTTTTATCGCTTATTAAAGATTCAAATCAATGGAATCAAGCTGATCGTGCCAAAGTACTTGAGCTTGTTGTCACTCAATGCCTACGTTGGCCAAAAGGAATTTTCAAAAAAATTTGCTTTAAAAATAGTACATTAAATCACCCTAGGATGAATTCAAAGAATCAGGAAATATCCGAACAAGAATTAAAAGGATGGATGGATCGTTTAACAAATATCATTCTAAATTAGATTTCCCATGAATCAAGAACAGTTTAAAAATTTAAGATTTCCAAATAAGATGGCTCATAATCCCATCTGGTATTAAAGCTATATAAGTTTTTCAGGCTATCTTTTCTCATTTTAAAAGACTTCTAACAAACATTAAGTTAAGATCATATAACAAGAAAAAGTATCCATAATTAGATACACACCTCTCATAATTTTGATTTATCAAGGGTTGCTATGTCTGTTAAATCTTTTAACTTTAGAGCTAGAGCACGTACGATCGAACACTTAGGTAAAGGTCAAATCGCAGACTGCCCAACCGCTGTAAGTGAGCTCTGGAAAAATGCTTATGATGCTTATGCAAGAGACGTAGCTTTATTTACTGTGGATACAGATTACCCTTGTGGCGCATTAATCGATAATGGCTGTGGTATGTCACCAGAGCAGATTATTGATAACTGGCTAATTGTCGGAACAGAATCTAAAAGTAAGAAAAAAACTCTAAATGATGAAGATCGTTTTGACATTCCAGTTCGCCAAACGCAGGGTGAAAAAGGTATTGGGCGACTCTCTGCCGCATTTTTAGCAAATGTTACTTTCCTTGTGACTAAAAAGTTAAATGGTTCTTTTACTTCTCTTCTTGTCGATTGGCGTTTGTTCGAAAATCCATATCTTTCCTTTGAAGACATCAGTATTCCATTCTTAGAGTTTGATACAGTTGATGAAATTACTATTGCATTTGATTTGCTCAAAGAAGAACTTATCAAAAATGTTAAATTTAAAAAAGATGAAAACTCTATTAAGAAAAGAGCATGGGAACGTTTCTCTGAAGATGAGCTAGAAAACAATAAATCGGAAGGCTTTATAACTACACAAAATAAAATTATCATTTTTTGCGAACACTCTGTGTTGGATGAAAGAGCTATCTCGCCTTGGAAAGAAATACTTAATAAAGTTTCTGAAAAAGATGGTGGGCAACACGGTACAGCTTTATTTTTACTGGATTTAGGAAGAGATTTAACCTTATTGACTAATCATGAGAACTTAGGCACTCAAAACCACGAACTTATCGCAACTCAACGTGACTTGGTTGATACTTTAAGAGCTTTCACAAATCCATATGTAGAAAAAGATGAGCATTTTTCTTATGAAATTTTTACGATTAAAAAAAATAATTCACCAAAGTCAATACTAAATGAGCAAGAGGTTTTTGGGCTTTCAGAATTCTCTTCGCTTGAGCACATAGTGGTTGGAGAGTTTGATGAAAAAGGCTGGTTTAAAGGTAATGTAAAAGCTTTTGGTCAAGACAAAGGTGTAATATCTATTGCCCCAAATATCAGTATTAATCCAAAATCAGGTATTGGTAGTTTTAAAATTCAACTTGGATCTTTCGAGTATGATGCAGATTTGAGTTCCTTAGATAAAGATCAAATCTCTGTTTTTGCTGAGCAAGGACACAAATATGGCGGCCTTTTAATTTTTAGAGATAATTTACGTGTCCTCCCATATGGTCGATTAGATAACGATTTTTTTGAAATTGAAGCTCGACGTACAATCCGTGCTGGTGATTTCTACTTCTCAACCCGCCGAACATTTGGCTATGTTGGTATTACCCATCAGAAGAACAAAGAACTCAAAGATAAATCTGGTCGAGAAGGATTTATTAGAAATTCTGCTACTATTCAACTTAAAGAACTAGTTTCAAATCTTTTAATAGAGCTAGCTTATAGATTTTTTGGTTCTAAATCAGAAGAACGCCAAGAGTTAATAATAATTGCAAAAAAAAATAAAGAACTTAGAAAAGAAGCCCAAACACAAGCAAGAAAAGCTTCCCAAAAAAGCTTCAAAGATGCATTAAAAAGCCAAACACCAAAATTAGATGATTCTTTATTAATAGCTAAAGATCTTAAAGATACTATAGAAAATGTAGATAAACTTAGTGCTTATGAACTACAAGATATCGATCAAAAGCTGTCGAAACTTGAACTTATCCGGACTGAGATTAAAACGCCTACTAAACCACCCAAGCTAGGAATTTATGAAGAACGTTATAGAGAGTATCGTGATAAATACAATGAATTCTCGGCTTATGTCATTCAGCTAAAAACTGTTGTTAATAAAATGGAGTCTGAACTAAATACGTTGGCTCCACAACAAACTGCTAAGAAATTATTTGATAAAAACCAGGGCCTTCTCAATTCAAAATTAAATAAATATCTTTCACTTATTGAATCTAAGATTACAGCACTTCATTCAATCTGGAAAAAAGACATTAGTGAAGATAGAAGCTCGTATTACACCCAAGCAATCAGTATTGTTGAAAATGTTGAGGAATCATCTCATTTAGAAAATGCCTTAAACAATTTAGATATTATCTATTTAGAATTAATAGAGACCTATACATTTAAATATGATGCAATTTTAAAAACATTAGAAAAAATATCTGATGGCATTAACTTAGATTCAGCATTCTCAATAGCAGAAGAAGAACGATCAGATGTTGAAGAAAAAATGCGAACAATCAATGCTGTTGCACAACTTGGAATTAGTGTAGAAATTTTATCTCACGAGCTTGAAGAAATAGATTCCTTGGTCACTCGTGGATTAAATTCGTTGCCAAGTGATGTAAAAGAACATCCTGGTTTCAAATTAGCGTACAACTCTCATAAAGCACTCACAAGCCAAATTCGCTTCCTTTCCCCACTAAAAATTTCTGGTTATCAATCCCGCCAGACAATTACTGGTAAAAATATCGAAGTCCATATTAATCAGTTCTATGGTGATCGTTTCGAAAGACAACGTATTAATTTTGAAGTCACTGAGGCTTTTAAATCATTAAAAATTAGTGACCTTCCTTCACGCATCTACCCAGTATTCATTAATTTGATTAACAATGCGATGTATTGGGTCGCACTAGTTGAAGACAGAAAAATTAAAATTGATTTAATTGATGATCTCGTAGTAATCGCAAATTCAGGACCAAAAGTTGATGAAGATGATGTTCAAAGACTGTTTGATCTTTTCTACACAAAACGGGCAAATGGACGTGGTGTAGGATTGTACTTATGTCGTGAAAACCTCGCTGTAGCACATCACAAAATTTGGTATGCCGAACAACATAATGATGACCCTTTCATATTTGAAGAGGGCGCAAACTTTATTATTAAATTTAATGGATTGGAGCGATAATTGTGTCTGCAGCTATTCAATATGAAGATTTAGTTCACAAAACATTTTGTAAAAATGCAATACGCTCGGTAATGATGATTGATGATGAATTTATTCCCTACTCTAAATTAATCCAATCATTAGTAAAAGGCGAATCAATACCAGACTCTACTATTGAAAGCTCCCAAAGAGCTGCTGCTCTTGAATCCTATTTCCAAAATGAAAAAATATTATGCGATTTAGATGATTCAGCCAATCATCTAGAAGTGGATAGAATTCGAAAATCTGATTTATTAATTATTGATTATCATCTTGAAAGCCAAAACCCTAAAAAAACTATTGAAATTTTAAGTGGACTAAAAAATTCACCTCATTTTAATCTTGCTGTGGTTTATACAAATGAGCATCCAGAAGTTGTATGGAAACAAATTGCTTCTAGTTTGACTTCTCCTAGAAATGTAAAGAAAGATATCGAAGATCTTAGTAATGATGACGTAGTAGAGTTTTGGGAAGAAAAAATTGAGAGTGATATTAAAAATGGTGGAAATTATTCTTTAACAAATGCTGAATACTTAGAGTATTTACTCAACTACAATGTTCCTAATAGATTAAAGAAAATTTTAGCTCAAGAGAGCGAACCTAATATAAAACAATATATTCAAAAGTTAGCAAATTTAATTTGTGATTATCATATTGAAATTAATCAAATATACACATCAGATAAGAATAAAAATTCTACTATTTTTGGAGATAAAAATGGTTTGAAGTGGATTCAGTACCATAATGTTTTCATATGCATACATAATAAAACTAATGATTTTGAAAATGATCCAGAACAAATTTTAAAAACGTTAATAAAGTCTCTCATAGATTGGCAGCCCTCTTACTACCAATTAATTCAATCAGAAATACAAAATCAGATTGAAGCTGAGTCTATGTCTTTTAATGTGATTCATCAAAATGATTCTTACGGACAAGCTGCATGGCTTAAAGAAATCTTAAAAAGCGAAGAGGATGATATTAACAATAAGATCAAAACGATTTACTCGAGTCTTGCTGAAGATTTATACTTCAAATTCTCTAGAAATCAAATACTTTCTGATTTTATTAAAGATATTTTTACTAGTTACAAAAAAGAATATGAGCTTGTATCTTCACAATCCCCAATCGAAAATTTCTGTGCAGAAAAAATGGGGATTACGATCAATGCCAATACATTTAAGGATATGTATCATGCTTTGAATATGAATTTATCTTCTAAAGATTATCGTGAAAAACATATTAGTACTGGTACAGTTCTTTTTGATCAAAAAAATAATTTATGGTATGTCTGCGTATCACCAGCTTGCGATATGGTCCCAACTCAGGAAACTGTACCTATAAACAAAAGGCTTACTCCTCATCGAATGATACAAGTCCTCAGATTGTTTAAAGTCAGTGCCGAAGAAGCTTTAGAAAATGCAACTCGTTCAAAATATATTTATGCTTACGAAAAAGGGGAACGCTTTTATTTCTCTGTAACCAATCCAGAGACTGATCTTCCTGTAAGCGATTATCTAGTAATATTGAATTACAAAACGAAATTAGACGAAAGATACCATGAAGCACTAACATTTAAAGCCAATGGTGAAGATATTGAGAAAGTCCGAATCGAACTAAAATTAAAATCGCAATTAAGAAGTGGATATGCTGAGAGATTTCAAAATATGGCTTCACATCACTCAGGAAGAATTGGTGTCGACTTTATTAAAGGATTTGAACCGCCATTAGAGATCCCACCACCTTCAGTAGATCATATTAGCGAAGCAAGCTTAAATTATTTTAGGTGCTTTCCCATAATCTAAATAATGCTTTTGAATGGCTAAACCAAATTGTTTAGCCATTTCACATGGCACCGCATTTCCAATCTGTTTAGAAGCCTCAACTACACTCCCTTTAAAGATAAAATCTTTAGGGAATGTTTGTAGCCTTGAGGCTTCTCTCACACTAATTGCACGATGCTGATTTGTATCTGGATGCCCAAAACGTCCATTAGAATAGCTATAACAACGAGTCGTTAAGGTCGGAGCTGGCTTATCCCAACTCATACGACCATACACATCCATATGCCCAGAGTGCCTCTTATGGCATTCATTAATCAAATGATCTGGCCAATGACGTCGATCTCCACCTTCTGGAGTTTCTTTAATACGCTCTAAATTTCGCTCATTTAACGTTGGGCATCTATGCCAAGGGTCGTCTGGATGTACTTCACCAGCTTGAATAGCTGGAAATTCTCCAATAAAATCTCGAACCGTTTTAATAGGTTCTAAGCCTTCCCCATGTGTACTTGCTGGAATTTCCATTTTTCCAGATTTACAAGCTAGTAGAACAAAACGCTTACGTTTTTGTGGAACACCATAATCTTCAGATTTTGCGATGAATTCTGTAATCTTATATTTTTTAGACTCTAAAAAAGTGATGAATCGTTTGTAAGGTCCATCCTTTTCTTTATCGATTTTTTGAAGACCAGGAACGTTTTCTACAAGAATATACTCAGGTTTTAATTTACTAATAAACCGGTGTGTTTCATCTAATAAGGTACGTCGAATATCATCTTCACTTTTTGATTTATTTTGTGTAGAAAATGGCTGACATGGAGCACATGCAACAAACAAAAGAGGCTCTTTTTCTCTGTTTTTCTCTTTAAAAGCTTTTGCTAATATTTTTTCATCTACTTTGCGAATATCATCATTAAAAAATAAAGCTTCAGGAAAATTAGCTTGATATGTTGTCGCCGCATTAGAATCAAAATCTAAACCAATTGTAATTTCAAATCCTGCTTGGCGTAATCCTTCACTTACTCCACCGCAACCAGAAAAGAAATCAATTACTTTCAAAACAGCACCAAATTTTAAAGTAAAAAAATATGCCAAATGATAACAGAATATAACTTTATAAAATTACTCAGGCAATAAATCTTTTACATTTACATCTAAAGATTTTGCTAATTCATAAATTTTTTCCAAAGTGAGATTAACCTCTCCTCTCTCAATCCGCCCTAAATAACTCCGATCCATGTTACAAAGCAATGCCAACTGTTCCTGTGACATATTTCTTTCTTTTCTGTATTTACGAACCAATAGTCCAAATTGAATAGTAAGTTCTGACATAAACATTCAAATGCTTAAAAAACAGAACTATCACTATTTGAGGACTATATATCCACGGACTATAATCCTCTTTTTTATTTTTTCTAGTTTTTTATCATGAAACAAATTGCTTCGCCTATCTTCCAATCTTTTGTAGTACTTCTATCTCATAATCAGATCGATGGATGGACATCAAACGAAATTTGGAACAACTTGCATCTTTCAAATGATGAAAAGGAAAAAATCAACCAGCAACAACTGTATAGACTTCTGAGAAAACTGGTACGACAAGGGCACTTGGTCAAACATATTCATTCTGACAATCCAAGGCTTTCAACATTTGTTGAAACAGAAAGCATGCACGAATTTAGAAAGCAATTTGATTTAATATCAATTAAAAGTGATTCAAAAAAACTTAATTTCAAGACTAATGAATTAAAAGAAAAGCAAAAAACTTATGAAAATCAAATTAAAGCTTCTGAACAAGCCCTTATAGACTTTCCAGAACTTAAAACTGAAATATTAAGGAGAAAAAATCAATTACTTCATGATATTGAAAAACTGAAGGCTTACACTGATTTTTTAATTTCATTACTTGATTAGCTACAAATTCTAAGCGTAGATAGCCATACTTTGATTATCTTTTCATAAACTAATGAAAAAGTTATCTGTTAAAAAATATTGATAAGGAACTACACTTACATGCCAAAAAGAATAGATACACATCGCATTGATACTAAGGCGGTCAGGACTATTTTTACTCACCTGAATGAAAACTGGCTTGTTCGCAGTCTCGAAGAAAGAGACTATGGCATAGATCTTCAACTAGAGCGGTTTGACTCGGATGACGCAACTGGCGATTTCATCTTTGTTCAGGTTAAGGGTACTGATAAGGCATTCAAAGAAAATGTACAACTTTCTGGTTTTCCTGTTGACACTGTTAACTATGCCTTGATGTTTGACGTACCTTTCTTTCTTTTTCACACTTCAAATGTTTCCAAACAGACAAAGTATGTGTGGCTACAAAATTATGTGGAAACTCGCCTTGAAAAAGATACTCCCCAGTGGAAAACCCAAGATAGCGTAACCATCTACTTTCCTGATGAAAATAATCTTGAAAGTAATGATTCCAAAATTGCTGATATCATCAAAAAAGACAAACTTAGAAAAGTGGGTGTTAAATTCTTAGCAATTTATGAATCATTAAAGTTTCATTCAGAATCAGTGCTAACAGGACAACCTGCTGTTGCACATGGATGCGCTATAGAAGCAAGAAAACTACAAAAGTTGTCCTCATTCATTAATGAATATAAAGAATTAGTATTTGAGGGAAATTATACAGACTTCAATACTTTTCATGAAGCCTATGACAACATTGCGAACACATTAGAAATTGATTCTATGGACAAAGAAACAATTTCTTCTGCAATGAAATTTCTTGAAGGAATTAAGTTTACTTTCTTGAATCAAGATGAAATTAATGACTTTGCGGAGGATATGGGATCCTATCATCCGTATTAAATTCTGTTTTAGTATAATATGACTGCTGATTCAATGAGTAATAAAGTTTAATTTCAGTATGAAACTTTATTACTCTATTTTCTGCAAGAATGAAACGGAAAGATAATCGAGTATGAAACTTTATTTTTCTTCCATTCATTGCGAAGTAGAAATATCAATGAGATAAAACTTATTCAGTATGAAACTTTATTACTCTCATACAGTTAGCCCTCCTTTCTTATTGCCATCTAATCATAAAATTTTAAGCCACATATCGACTGCTTTTATGATTGAGCAAAATAATTGAATTCAAAATAATAACCCCTAAAATCGAAACTAGAATCAACTGCCAATCCACAAAAAATAAAGAAGTTAATAAGATCACCACATCTACCGCCATCTGTACTTTACCTGCTGGAATCTTAAATCGCTCTTGCAAATAAAGCGCGAGCAAATTAACGCCCCCTAAACTGGAACGATGCCGAAAGAGAATCAGAAAACTCACGCCCATCAGAACATTTGCAAAAATCGTGGCATAAATCGGATTTACACTGGATAAATGAAAGAAATGAGGGATGATTTCGGTAAAACCTGCCAACAATGCAACGGCAATAAAGGTTTTAATTACCAATGCCATGCCCATTTTTTGATAAGCAAAATAATAAAACGGAATATTGATCAAGAAAAATAAAATACCGAACTTCAAGTCCGTAATATAGTGAATCAACAACGATAAGCCAGCCGTTCCACCGGTCATAATGCTTGCTTGCTGCAATAGCGTCATCGCAAAAGATAAAATGAATGTTCCGATCAACATCGCTAATCCATCTTCAATCTTAGAGTGTCGATCAATCACAGGCATGACAGAACTAACCACAGATACATTCTGATCGGTATTCATAGCGATAAACTCAATAGGAAAAAACAGCAGAGGGAGCATTCTTTCAATGAAAGATATGGGATATTTGAGCATTTTTATTAAAATTTCGCAATTTATTATTATTTGTTAACCATAAATACAATTTATATTCAAAATAACCGATTTGAAATGATCTTCACTCCACTCACATCAACCGCATTATTTTGAATATCATTCTCGTGTAGCAAAATCTTGTTATTTAATCGCAATACCATTTTCTTTTAATTTTTCTAGAACGATCGAGGTATTCAGATTACTTACCCCAAAATTATTGGATGATAGGATTCCGATCAGTTTGACCATTTCATCCAAATTTTTGACTGCGACCTTCAGCGCAAAATCATAACTCCCCGTAAGTTTATGAATATCCTTCACTGAAGGCTCATTTAAAAGAAATTCAACAAAGCGGTCATGGGTTGCATCATTATAATTCTGCAATTTCACTTCAATAATGCCCATGATCGGTGTTGGATCTGCACTCAAAGCAATTTGCGCATAATAGCCCGTAATAATTTTCTTTTGTTCAAGCTGAATTCGACGGCGTGAACATTGAGAGGTCGACAAACCCACTAACTCTGCTAACTCTTGATTAGCCAAACGTCCATTCATCTGTAAATGATGGATAATTTTTTGATCAAAATCGTCAAGTTCTTCAGTCATAAAACGCTCAGTTGTGGTCTTTTAAATAATTTAAATCGCGATCAACACTCACCAGAATCTAAAAGTTTAAGGCTTTTAGATCAGGCATCACAAGTTTAGGACAAAATCGCAGAGGATTGAATCCGATCAATCCCTTGTTCGCGCATGATTTGCCAAGCATGTTGCAAAGAATCATTTAAATCAATCGCTTTACAAGCATCTTCAATCACATAGGTTTTAAAACCCATTTGTGCTGCGTCTAATGCAGTCCATGCGACACAGAAATCAGTGGCGATTCCCACGATATACACCGTATCAATTTGATGTTCTTTTAAATACCCTTTCAACCCCGTTGGGGTTTTACGATCTGCTTCCATAAATGCAGAATAACTATCAATATCGGGATGAAAGCCTTTACGAATAATCAGTTGTGCAGTCGAAATATTTAATTCAGGGTGAAATTCCGCATCGTGTGTCCCTTGTACACAGTGCCTTGGCCACAGCACTTGCGCTCCATAGGACAACTCAATCGTTTCAAATGGCACTTTATTTTCGTGATTGTCCGCAAAGGAAATATGTTGCTCAGGATGCCAATCCTGCGTCAGCACGACATATTCAAACTTTTTTGCAAGTTGATTAATGACTGGAATAATTTGATCTGCCCCCGCAACTGCCAAATTTCCACCTGGTGTAAACCCATTTTGTACATCAACAACAATTAATGCGACATGATTTGCTTGTTTTCGCATGTGATGACCCAGTCTAAATCTTCTATTTTTACAATACCCTGCTCATTATCATCTGACTAGGTATGTTTCAACTTTTATAGAGCTAAAAGTATTCGATACAAAGATGAATTAAAGTTTTCCACAGTTTGACTAAAGCATATTGTTCTTATGCCTCCGATCAGTCATAATTTGCATAATTGTCATTCAACCCAATCAAGTTGTTGAATGACGAACCAAAATACTGCAACCATCCAATATTTCGTTTCACTCACTTCAAATTCGGATGGGAAAATAGGATATTTTTTTAAAATGACTCAGCTAGCACAGAATATTCAAGGCTCAATTGTCGCAATCGTCACCCCTATGTTTGAAGATGGCGGCGTAGATTGGAAGAGTCTTGAGAAGCTCGTTGAGTGGCACATCCAACAAGGTACACATAGTATTGTTGCTGTCGGCACAACGGGCGAAGCGTCTACGTTAAGCATGGAAGAACACACACAAGTCATCAGAGAAGTGATTCGTGTAGCGAATAAACGTATTCCGATTATCGCAGGTACAGGTGCAAACTCAACGCGTGAAGCGATTGAGTTGACTAAGGCTGCGAAAGAGTTAGGTGCTGACGCCGCACTACTCGTTACGCCATACTATAATAAACCAACACAAGAAGGCTTATATCAACACTACAAAGCAATTGCTGAAGCAGTTGATATTCCACAAATTCTTTATAATGTACCAGGTCGTACTGGTGTCGATATGCAAAACGAAACCGTGATTCGTCTTGCAGATATTAAAAACATTGTTGGTGTAAAAGATGCAACAGGCGATGTACCTCGTGGTCAAGCACTCATCGAAGGTTTAAATGGTAAAATCGCAGTTTACTCTGGTGATGATGAGACCGCTTGGGAGCTGATCCTACTCGGTGCGAAAGGCAATATTTCTGTGACTGCGAACGTCGCACCAAAGCAAATGAGCGACATTTGTGAAGCAGCATTGGCTGGAGATAAAGCAAAAGCACAAAGCTTGAATCAACAAATTGCAAATCTACACAATATTTTGTTTTGCGAATCAAACCCAATTCCTGTGAAATGGGCATTGCACGAGATGGGATCAATTGGTACTGGCGTACGCTTACCATTAACCGCTCTAGCAGAACAATATCGTGAACCGCTCCGCACTAATTTAAAAGTTGCGGGAATTATTTAATACGAGCAATTTATGATGCAATTACGTCTTGGTGTTGTCCTAGTCATTTCAGCTTTGAGTTTGGCTGGTTGTGGTCGTTTTGCCCTCAATAATCATTCTTTAGATTATAAAAAAGCTCAAGCCCTTGAACCACTCAAATTTCCTGAGGGTGCAACGGTAAGACCATTTACACCATTGTATCCTGCTCCTACGGTTGACCCACTTGCAATTGAGCATGCGCCAAAGCTTGAGAATGAAAGTGGCAATCGTTATGCATTACCTCGTCCAAAGGAAATGCAAAATTCGGCAAATAGCACTGCAAATGCAACAAGTGTGGGTCGTCCACAGCTCGTGACTGATGGAAATAAAAATCCATTACTCAAAGTTGAAGGTCCAACAGCAAGTGCTTGGCAATATACTTTTGCAACATTAAGCAGTCTGAACTATAAGGTTGTTTCTCAAGCAGAAAATGGCTATGAGGCAACGATTAAAGTGGGTGAGCAAAATTACCTACTCAAGCTATCAGCTGTAGGTTCAAGCAATACTGTTGCACTATTCAAACTTGACACTACTTTTGCAGACCCTGCTATTGCAACCGAAGTGTTAACCCAGATTTACCAAAATTGGCCAGCCTAGTCGTTTACTAGGCATACTTTTCAAAAGGTTCCCCCATGTTAAAACAAACCTTGCTCTATACTGGTAAAGCAAAATCTGTATATGAAACAGATAATGCCGATCACCTAATTTTAGTCTTTCGTGATGATGCATCAGCATTCAATGGCGAAAAAATTGAGCAATTAGATCGTAAAGGCAAGGTGAACAACCGTTTTAATGCCTTCATCATGGAAAAACTAGCTGAAGCGGGTATCGAAACGCATTTTGAAAAGTTGCTTTCTCCAACTGAAGTGCTTGTTAAAAAACTTCAAATGATTCCTGTGGAATGTGTGATTCGTAACTACGCAGCAGGTTCTTTATGCCGTCGTTTAGGTGTTGAAGAAGGTAAAGAGTTAACGCCTCCAACATTTGAATTATTCTTCAAAGACGATGCACTTGGCGACCCAATGGTCAATGAATCTCAAGCAATTGCTTTAGGTTGGGCAAATGCTGCTCAACTTGAAAAAATGAAAGAACTCACTTACCAAGTGAATGATGTGCTTAAAGCATTATTCGATGCAGGTAATATGATTCTGGTTGATTTCAAACTTGAATTCGGCGTGTTCCACGATCGTATCGTATTAGGAGATGAGTTCTCTCCAGACGGTTGCCGTTTATGGGATAAAGATACCAAGAAAAAATTAGACAAAGACCGTTTCCGCCAAGGTTTAGGTGGTGTGGTTGAAGCTTATGAAGAAGTTGCTGCACGTTTAGGCATTAACTTAGATGATATCTAAGCCTAAACTCTAACTTCTGAGTAAAAACCAGCCTGATTAGGCTGGTTTTTTTATTGGTTTATCTAATTTCCCAGTTTCTGATAAATCAGATTCCCTTCTTTATAGGTTGCCAATACCTGAATATTTTTGATCTCTCGGCTTGGAATCGTAAGCGGATTTTGATCTAAGATCACTAAATCAGCCAATTTTCCTTGAGTTAACGTTCCCTTGTGCTGGTCTTCAAAATATTGATAGGCTGCCCAATCGGTCATCGACTTTAATGCCATATAAGGACTTATGCGCTCATCTGCACCCTGTACATCATTACTGCGTGTCACTCGATTCACCGTCGCATCTAACATCATCAAACTATTCGGCGGTACAACAGGCGCATCATGATGCTCTGTAAAAATGAGCTGTTTCTTCAAAGCCGTTGCCGTTGGTGAAATACGTGCTGCTCTCACCTCGCCTAAGGTTTGTTGACGATGCCAATCGCCCCAATAAAAGGTATGTAAGGAGAAGAAGGATGGAATAATATCCAAGGCTTTCAGTTGATCGAGTTGATCATCACGAATGGTTTGAGAATGAATTAACACACTTCTACGATCTGCTTTGCCTTGTTTTGCTGTGGCATCTTTCACAGCCCCGATAAATTGATCAATTGCCGCATCGCCATTGGCATGTGCCAGCACTTGCCAACCCTGTTTAAAGGCTAAATTAATATATTGATTGACTTGTTGATCATCTTTTATCGCAGCATAACCTTTATAGCTTTTATCTTTACCTTCAGGTGGAACTAAATACGGCTGTGTGAGCCAAGCGGTTTTGCCTTGTGGTGAACCATCTAAACTGATTTTAACGCCACCGATACGGAAATGATGATCATATTGGCGACTACTTCCTTGCTTGAGCATGTACTCTTGACTGGTGGTAATATCTGGATAAGAAACCACATCAATTGGCAATTGATTTTGTTTGGCTAAAGCATGCCACATCTCCGTTGTGCCCTGATCTGCACGTCCTTCTTGTACCGTGGTAAAACCGTTTTTCACATAGGCATCTATACCTTTTTGTGCAATCTGAAACATCACTTGCGGCGGCACATCTTTAAAAATTGAACCAATCGCCGTAAATAAAGCCGATTCTTCTAAGACCCCATTTGGAATATTTGAATTGGCTTCACGACGAATAACACCCCCTTCTGGATTTGGTGTATTTTGATTAAAATTCAGTAATTCTAATGCTTTATGATTCACAGAAGCCAAATGCCCTGATTGATGCAAAATCATCACAGGCTGATCTTTGGACACACGATCTAAATCACTTGCCGTAGGATGGCGTTGTTCAGACAATTGTGCATCATCATAACCATTACCTAGAATCCAACCGCCCATCGTCTTGATCACTGTTGGATTTTGTGTTTTCCACGTATTCATTACGTTTACAAGTGAATTAATATCCGAAACTGAACCATCAGGCATCGGATACAAGTTCGCCACCATTTGATGAAAACCCACCATATTCACATGGCTATGCGCATCAATAAAACTCGGCAATAAGGTTTTATTGTTTAGGTTAACGTATTGAACCTGAGTATCAGCCAAACGCTCGGCTTGCTGTTTCGAGCCAACAAATAGAATTTTTCCATCTCTCACCAACAATGCTTCAGCATATTTAGGCTGCATTCCCTCCATTGTCAGAATAGAACCGCCATAAAATAATTTTTCGGTGGTCGTTTGCGGAGTTTTGACAGTCATGCAGCCTGACAAGGCAATCAATATGAAAGTTGCGAGTGAAGTCTTGGGTATATATTTAAGATTCATCTATATAATTCCATGTTTTTATTATGGCTTTACTATTAAACCCTATTCTTTTTTTGTTTAAAAAGGTTTAAAAGATTCTTTTTGTAATATGGCAATCATGCATAACTCGATGCAAGATCCATCACATCGAGCCTAAAGAGGATAGAGACTTAAAACACCTTTGCAAGTTTGTTTGATACTTTAATCGCAAGATCATCAACATAACGGCTATAAGGATCAGCTAAAACAATACTGATAATCAATGTAAATAAACTCGCCCACAAACCTGCAAGTAAATATGAAAAACCGAATTGGACATGCAATAGATTAAACAAAGGAATGCCCAAAGCATAAATCACAGCAAGGTGAATCAAATAAATGGAAAATGACACCTTACCTAAAAAAACCAAGAACCGTGAATCAAAAAATTGTGCCAACCATTTGCCTTTTAGCACCGCATAGACAATACAAAAACCACCAATGAAGTTCAGATAATCATAAGTTTGCTCACCTAAAAATTGAGCAAAAATCCGATAACTCAAACTCTCATTATGCGCACCACAGAAATATAACCCCAACACGAATAGCAACACAGATAGCCCTGTTGCTAACTCTGCTGCGTAAAGGAATAAACCCATACCTAAAATAAAACTCAGGATACCGAGTAATACCATTTGTGAAATCATATAAGCTATTGCAATACTCAGCAGCAAGAACAGACCTGCAAGCATCGGTCGTTTGCTATAAAAATAACTGGCGAGATAAATCACCAATGAACCGAGCAGCTCAATCTGCATCGTCCACAACACCCAGTTATAGCTTGAGTCTCCAAATAGAAATGCCCCGATACTACCCTCATACAAAGCTGTACTTAATTTTGGATGAGGATTTGCCAAAGCGGCCCCCCATTCAGAAACATGCGTAACATCGACAGGAAGGAAACACACGAGGTAGGCAATAATACAAGAGATAAAAGCGGGAATAGCCAAACGTGGGTAACGTTTAATTAATGACTTTTTGAGTTTTTCAGCTGAGTTTTTCTTTTTTAAACTCGATAAACTTAGGACATAACCGCTTAAAACAAAAAAGACAAAAACCGCGCCTGTACCTGAATAAAAGAATGCAAATGGAGAATGATAAAGTTGATCAAAAAAGGGATATTGAGGTACGACACTTAAATCAAAATGATGCATTTGGGGAAAGAATGTCAACGATAGATGTGACAACACAACTGCAAGGCAGGCTAAGCCTCGGATACTTTCCGCAGCATTGATTTTGTTTGTGATCATGGCAGAGCTTTATCATCCGTGATATGCCGCGATAATGCGATCTTTTATGTGAAGTGTCTAGTAGCCACTTGAAAAAATATAGTGACTATAACAACTCAGAATAAAAGCATCTACTCACCTGAAATGCACTTACTTATTGCTTCACTCGAGTCGAGAACCAACATAAAATCGACCCAATACACACCATAAAAGCACCGTACCAAAAAGAAATCGTCAGTGGTGTACTCAGTAAAATTGCTGAGAAAAAAGCTGAAAATACAGGGATAAAATACGAAGCACCTGCCAACAACGTGACATTGCCATGTAGAATCCCGACATTCCATGCAGCATAGCCAAAGCCCATAGCGGCAGCAGCAAAAAGTAAGGACGTGGAAGATGACCAATCAAAATCAAATGTGCCGCCGCCCATCAATGCATATTTAATCCAAAGCACCATCGAGACCAACATAAAAAATAAGGTAATCCCATTACTGCCCTTAGCCATCTTCGCAGTGAGGGTACAATAAGCCGCCCAAAGTAGCGTTCCGATAAAAGCTAATCCATAACTCAGTGGGTTATGTTGTATATTTCCCCACATACCGACCAAATCAAAACCTTGCTCACCGCCTAATACCCAGCAAATGCCCAAGAGAGAGATCATAAAACCGGGAATAATGAGAAAATTGGCTTTTTGTTGATTAAATAAAATAGCCGCAACCATCGTGAATGTTGGCCATAAATAGTTCACCATCCCAACTTCAATGGCTTCTCGATTATTGCGGCTATATCCGATTGAAAGTGATAAACAAAGCTCATAGCTCACAAATAAAATACTGCCCCAAATTAAATAGGCTTTTGGGAAACTTTTAAGATTGCTCCAACCTACGGAAAAAAACAGGAAAATAGAAGCAAGCGTATAAATTAATGCTGCGCCACCGACTGCACCAAAATGCGAGCTGACATCCTTGATCAAAGCAACGATCAAGCTCCAAAGGAAGATCGCAAGCAATCCAATGAATGTGGCTTTTTTTGAGTTCATGTTGAAATAAATCGAATATAAAACCGCAGTCAAATTCCCATTTACACTTTTGAGAACTTGACTAGGTGAAATGTGAAAATACAACTCATCTGTTTAAACAGATCTTTATTGTTGCTGTTGTTCCTGCTGCCAACGGCGTTGCTGCAAACGCTCGGCTTCAACTTCACGTTTATTTAAGGCTCGCTCATACAGCTTCGTACCACGCAATTCAGGCGGTAAATAGTCCTGTAACACAAAATGCTCAGGGTAATGATGTGGATAGAGATAATCTACACCATAACCTTGTTGCTTCATCAATTTGGTTGGGGCATTACGTAGATGCAACGGCACAGGCAAATTCGCAGTTTTTTCGGCAAGCTCCAAAGCTCGGTTAATGGCGAGATAGGTACTATTACTTTTCGGACTGGTTGCGAGATATACAGCACATTGACCTAAAATAATTCGTGCTTCAGGCATGCCGACCGCTTGTACTGAACGGAAACACTCCCCCGCCAACAACAAGGCATTTGGATTAGAATTGCCAATATCTTCCGATGCTGCAATCAACATTCGACGTGCAATAAAAACAGGGTCTTCGCCGCCTTTCAACATGCGTGCCATCCAGTATAGGGTCGCATCAGCATCACTGCCACGAATCGATTTGATAAATGCCGAAACCAAATCATAATGCTGCTCACCTGATTTGTCATAACGTGCAATATTCTGCTGTGCGACTTTGACCACAATTGCATTGGTCACGATATTTTCAATATCAGGCTCAAAAGTGCTGGCGATTAAATCAATCAGATTGAGTGCCTTGCGTGCATCACCCGCAGCAAATTGAATCAGTGCATCATATTCTTCAATCTGAATAAAACGTGCTTTTAAAAACTTATCCGTTTGAACCGCTTTATTCAGTAATGTCTGAATCGCATCAGCATCTAAACTATTCAGCGTGTAGACCTGACAACGAGAAAGTAATGCACTATTCACCTCAAAAGATGGGTTCTCAGTGGTCGCTCCGATCAATGTTATTTTGCCTTTTTCAACCGCATTCAGTAAGGCATCTTGTTGTGACTTATTAAAACGATGAATCTCGTCAATAAACACCACGGGTGTCAATAGATCACCACTTTCAGCAATCACTTCACGCAGTTCTTTTACGCCTGTATTCAATGCAGATAAGCTAATAAAAGGCCGATCGACTGCTTGCGCCAATAATAAAGCAATCGTGGTTTTCCCTACCCCTGGTGGTCCCCAGAAGATAATCGAAGGCAAGTGCCCTTGATCAATCATTTGACGTAATGGGGCATTTTCACCCAGCAAATGATCCTGCCCAATGATTTCTGACAAATCACGAGGGCGTAAACGTTCAGGTAAAGGAATATGCGTATCTGACATCATTATTGGCTTTATGCTGTTTTATCCTAGTCTATTGTGTCTGACTCAAATCTACAATTTGAATCTGCAATCACGCGACATTCTATTGCGCAGTGTTCGCCTGAAGTAACTGCTGCATAACATGATAGCTTGCAGTAATACGAGCTTCATTCGGAAAATTAGTATTAGCGAGCATCACAATCCCAATTTCTTGCTGTGGAATAAATGCCGCATAAGCACCAAAGCCATTACTTGAACCTGTTTTATTAAACAATGTTGCTGCTGAAGCCCGCTTTGGTTGTTTGATCGGTGTGGCAGCATGACTTTCTAAAGCCATCTTGCTTGAATTGCCTTGTAATAAGGTCTCTAACTGA
The DNA here is from genome assembly GCF_022549495.1 of Acinetobacter sp. ANC 4805. Lineage (GTDB taxonomy): Bacteria > Pseudomonadota > Gammaproteobacteria > Pseudomonadales > Moraxellaceae > Acinetobacter. The sequence goes on along the minus strand of NZ_JAKZGD010000001.1, from coordinate 38,204 downwards.
ACAGGATAGGCATATTGCTCCCAACCTAAACCTTGGGTCATCGCACCGACTTTAAAATACCCCACATGCGTTGCCTCAATCGCTGTTTGTAGCGGCTGTTTTAATTTTTGTGGGTAAATTTGAGCATCTAAAAATTTCAACATATCGGAACTACTGCTTTTCACGCCATACGCTTCAGCATCCAACATCCCCGCAGCAACGCGAATGGGTTGATCATTTTTATATCCCCATGCATATTGCGGCATCTGCTGCTCAGGCACATGAATAAAACTCTGTGTCAAACCAAGTTGTGGAAACAGCGTTTTCTCAAGCAATTCTGTATATGGCTTTTTCATGGCGAGTGCCGTGACATAACCCATCAAACCAATACTTGGGTTGGAATATTGACGAGCTGCGCCGACTTTAGTTTTCGGCTGCCAAGTCTGAAAATATTGAACCATATCCTGCTGACTAATAACTTCATCTGGAAATTGCAGTGGAAAACCACCTGCGGTATACGTACCTAAATTCAAGATTGTGGCTTTATTCACTGCGGTATTTTTTAACTCAGGGAAATACTTAGCGGGATGATCAGACAATGATAACTGCCTTTGTGCCTGTGCATAGCCTGCCAAAGTAGCATTAAAGGTCTTACTCACCGAGCCAAGTTCAAATAAGGTCTTATTACTCATCGGTTGATTGCTTTGCTTGGAAGCAACACCATAATTTACAAAGTAATGCTGCCCTTTCAATGTTACCGCAACCGCTAATCCAGGAATCTTATATTGATCTAATAATGGTTTAAATTGCTGATCAACAATCTCTTTGACTTGCTGCTCACTGAGCGGCTGCGCCCAAACCGAAGAATAACAAGATAAAAGCCCTACGGTTAAGAACAGCATTCTTGATGCGATCATGTCTATTTCCCAAACTCATTTAACTCAAACAACCAGAGAGCCCGCCGAAACAATGCCTGCCTCTCGATGCTCATCCTATCGGGGGAATAGAAAAATTACTGTAAAAGTATTGTTTTTATTATTGAAAAACGCTGATCAATAAAGAGAAATCCATCTTATCGTATCCAACGTACGACATAATCTTCAATATCTTCGTCATTGATGTCTTGTTCTGAAATACAGCGTCCTGCTGCTGATTTTTTCGCTTTAATCAAACTTTGACGCGAACCTGTGTTTAGGTAATGCCAAGAAGGTAGATTTTTACCTTCATTCAACCGACGATAAGCACAACTGGGCGGTAACCATGTAATTGTTTGCAATCGTTCAGGGGTCAGTTGAATACAATCCGCAACCTGCTGTTGGCGATTGACGTAATCTGAACAACGTGCCGTTTTACAATCCAATAATTTACATGCCACCTTGGTATACGCAACTTCAGCCGTCTCATCATCTTCAAGTTTGACCAAGCAACATAAGCCACACCCATCACACAATGCTTCCCACTCAGCACTATTTAACTGCTCAAGCGGATATTGTTTCCAAAAGTTGGGACGTAACTCGGTAGACATAGCAAACTTTTTAGGCTTTAGAATTCGTATTTATTATAGCATTTATTCTTAAACAACCTGATTATTGAGTGAATTAGGCGATTAACAATTCTTAAATGATTGAACATTTCCACCACAGAAACACCACATTGAGCTCAGAAAACACACGCTATAGTAAATAAATAACGATAAATTGGGAGAACGTATTATGTTCCGCTGGGTTATTATTTTTGCAGTGATTGCATTAATCGCCAGTTTATTAGGTTTTGGTGGTGTTGCAGGTTTTTCCAAAGACTTTGCCGTCATTTTACTCGTGATTTCTGCCATTCTCGCTGTGGTCGGCTTTTTATCTCGTGCTAAAGTTTAAATTTGATTCATTGATAAAAAAGAAGAATGCCTTATTCTTCTTTTTTATTGATAAACATTAACTTAAAAGAATTTTTAAATTTATTTATTCATCTTATCATCAATTTAATTTTTATGTTTTAATCAAAACATTGTAAAAATATAGATCAGGATTTTAAACATGAGCTTCCCGATTACCACGCGTGAAATTGAATATACCTCGCCAGATGGTCAACGTTTAATTGGTTATTTTGCAGCACCAGCGATAGATATGCCTGTTGCAGGTGTTGTTGTTGCACCTGAATGGTGGGGACGTACCGAATACACCGAACAACGTGCACGTGAGCTTGCAGAACATGGTTTTGCTGCCCTCGCCATTGATATGTATGGCGACAAGAAAGTGACATCTGATATCCCTCAAGCATCTGCATGGATGATGCAAACCTTTGACCATGTAGACACGGTTGTGAATCGCGCTCAAGCAGGCTTAGATGCTTTAAAAGCCCAATCAGAGGTCAATACTGAAAAATTGGCAGCAATTGGTTTTTGTTATGGCGGTAAAGTTGTTCTTGATCTAGCACGTTCTGGTGCAGACCTAAAAGCAGTCGTCACATTTCATGCCAATTTAAGCCCGAAAGCACCTGCCGAGAGAGGCAAGGTTCAGGCTGAAATCCTCGTCTTACATGGCGAACTCGACAGTATGGTTTCTTTGGATGATGTCGCAAGCTTCCGCCAAGAAATGCATGGTGCTGGAGTTGAACATGAAGTCATCATTTTTGAAGATGCAAAACATGGCTTTAGTAACCCACTCGCAGATGAACGTGCCAAAGCCAATAATGTTGACTTAGGCTATAACGCAGAAGCTGAACGCCAAGGGCTTGCGGCGATGTATGAGCTATTAGATAAGCATTTAAAGTGATTTAAAAAAACTATCTCTAAAAACCCTATAAATACGGAATTGAGCGAATATATAGTTTGTTTAAATCCTAGACAATTTCTACGAGTGCAAAGGCGACATGGATACTGCCTTTGTACCAAAAATATTTAACTAGCGTTCAAATAAAATCGTTTACTGTATCTCTATCAGGTATTTTTGAAAGACAGATAACATCCTATCAATCCCTGATTTCCGCTATACTACGCCTCTGCTTTTGACTGTTCTGATTCATGTCTGATTTCTCATTTTCTGATGCACTACTCACATGGTTCGACCAAAACGGTCGTCATGACTTACCGTGGCAAGTTGCAGATGATCCCTACAAAGTTTGGGTCTCAGAAATCATGCTGCAACAGACCCAAGTCAAAACGGTACTGCAATATTTTGATCGCTTTATCGAACGATTTCCGACTGTAAATGACTTAGGTCAAGCCAGTTGGGATGACGTTGCCCCTTATTGGGCAGGACTAGGTTATTACGCAAGAGCCAGAAATTTACACAAAGCCGCAGCGCTTGTTTATCAACAAGGTCAATTTCCAGAGACCTTAGAACAATGGATTGAATTACCAGGCATTGGTCGTTCAACTGCGGGTGCGCTGATGTCTCTTGGCTTACGTCAGTATGGCGTGATTATGGATGGCAATGTAAAACGGGTTTTAGCCCGTTTCCTTGCGATAGAAGATGATCTCTCTAAACCGCAGCATGAGCGCGCTTTATGGCAGATTGCAGAACAACTGTGTCCTAAAGAACGTAACCATGATTACACCCAAGCGATTATGGATTTAGGGGCAACCGTCTGTACCCCTAAAAAACCTTTATGCTTATATTGCCCGATGCAACAACACTGTCAGGCGTATCAACAAGGTTTGGAACAAGAGTTACCCTTTAAAAAAGCCAAAAAACCTGTTCCTGTTAGAACGGCGGATGTACTCCTGATTCAGTCAGGTCATGAATGGCTGTGGCAACAACGTGAAGCGCATGGGTTGTGGGGTGGATTGTATTGCCTACCGATCATTGAACAAGCAACCGAATTACAACAGATTGAACAGCAATTTAAACTGCAAGCTCAAGTATCATCATTACAGATTAGCCATAGTTTTACCCACTTTACGTGGATATTACATGAACAACTGTTCCACGTGGAACATGATCAAAAAGAGCAAATCAGTATCGAACTGAATGGCATATGGCTCAGTCCAGAAGCAGCGATTGCCAAGGGCATTCCAACTGCCATGAAAAAATTGATAACTGCAAAACAAAAGACTGGATCATCTTAATATTCTCAATCAAGATCACAAGGAGTGAGTGTGCGCCATTCAATTTCATCTAGCCTGCTTGGTATCTTGATTATTCTACTTTCTGCATGTAGCACAACACCTAAAAAACCAACAAACTTACCGAATACTCAAATCGACAAGCTTAAAAATTTACGTTTAGATAACCGTCTTCCTGTACCAGTCAAAGGTATCAATCACAATGAATTACGTGATACTTGGGGTGCTGCACGCAGCCAAGGGCGTAACCATGAAGGCATTGATATCATGGCAGAGCGTGGGACGAAAGTGTATAGTGCTACCGAAGGGCTCGTGGCTGATTTACGCAATAATAATTTAGGTGGCAAAATCATTTGGATTATTGGACCTGCTGGTTCTTGGCACTACTATGCACATCTAGATGATCATAAACGTGGTCTCAATGTTGGTGATTATGTTCGTAAAGGTGACCTGATTGGCTATGTAGGCAATACAGGCAATGCACGCGCGACCGCCCCACATTTACATTACGGCATTTATTTAAATGGCAAAGGGCGTGGAGCAGTCAACCCATACCCATATTTACGTTAGGAACACACGATGTCAGAAGCATTGATTGAACGACTGGTTATATTTGCAGAGTCTGGAAATCAGCAAAAAATCATCCTCAATGGTACGAGCTATCAAGGCTGGATTATGGAAATTACCGAAGATGCTTTGTTGATTAGCACAGGTTTTGCGGATAAATCGGGTAAAGACTTTTGGCTTAAATTTACTGATTTAAATACGGCTGAACTGTATTATTGGGATACTCGCCCAAATGAATGGGTGGCATTTAAACTGTAATTTAATAAAATACTGTATGCATTCAGCCTACTTGTTGGGAAACAATATTTCTCATGGACTTAATCAAAGATATATAAAAACAAGCTAACGTAGAGTTAGTTACGTTTAAAGGTGAGTTATGAATTTACAGATGGACATTTCATTTGTATGTGAATGTGGTGAGCATGTAGAAGACATAGTTTATGTACAAGACCCTGACTTTTCAGCTGAAAAAAATAAGGATAGTCAAACAGACTCTTGGCAGGAGGTATATTGTGCTTCTTGTGACAAGGAATATATAGTTCAAGTTACTAATACTTTTTATCATGCAATGGCATCAATAGATTGTGGAGATGTGAATTTAAGCTTCGGGACTCCATATTATCCTGAAAATGAAACAGATGAACTTTATTGGTATATTGACAATAAAACTCAACATGAAATTCTGCTAAATCACCTAAAAAGTGTCCGCGTTCTACTAGAAATTGACGTTCCAGTCGATACTCTGTTTAGTCTATGGGTTATGCTTCATGGGCATGTCGTATCAGCAATTGAAGGTTATTTAGCAGGAACTTTTATTCATAAAGTTACAAACTCCGAAAAGCTGATAAGAAAGCTAGTTGAAACAGACCCAGAGTTTTCAAAGAGAACTTTTTCTCTTAAAGAAATTTTCGAAAAGCAATCTGGCTTAAAAGTCACAGTGGCAACTTACCTTAAAGATCTAATATTCCATGACCTTAAGAAAGTAAAACCCATGTTTAAAGATGTCCTTGAACATGATTTTGGTGACATCTCTTGGCTGTTTAAAGATGTCATAAAACGTCATGACTGTGTACACAGAGCAGGTTATGATAAAGATGGTGAAGCTATTGAAGTATCTAAAGAGTCTATATTGGATCTTCTAGAAAAAGTAAAGGTTTTAGCTGATTCAGTTGAAATGACTATAAACAATCTAGATGAGCCTAATGATCCTCCCTTTTGAACAGAGCAAATCACAGAAACACTTTAAATGTGCCATGATCTAAAACCCAAATGAGATAATGACTTTTAAATAAGAATAAGGAGCATCAAATATGACAACTCAACGCTGTGGCTGGTGCTCTAACGATCCCCTCTACATTGCTTACCATGACCAAGAATGGGGTAAGGCAGAACATGATGAGTCTCGCTTATTTGAGATGCTTTGTCTCGAAGGTCAACAAGCAGGCTTATCATGGATTACGGTGCTAAAAAAACGTGAGCATTACCGTTCACACTTCTTTCAATATCCAATTACAGACATCGCTGCGTTCACCGATGATCAACTTGAATACAAACTCAGTGATGCAGGATTAATTCGGCATTTAGGTAAACTTAAAGCGATTCGAGACAATGCGATTGCATGGCAGCAACTCAAAAATGAAGTGGGTGATGTATCTCACTGGCTATGGAGCTTCGTTGACCATCAAACACCAAACCATGATGTAATTCATTATCGTGATGCACCTGCTCAAACGGACATCAGCCAAAACCTATCCAAAATTTTAAAAAAACGCGGTTTTAAATTTGTAGGCCCCACGACTTGCTATGCGTTTATGCAAGCCGTAGGCATGGTCAATGATCATGAAAATCACTGCCATTTTAAATAATACCAATTCATGTTCCTTTAAAAGGAGTTCCCGAATGAGCAATAATCAAATTCGTGCTTATGCTGCAATGCAAGCAGGCGAACAACTCGTCCCTTACCAATTTGATGCAGGTGTATTACAGCCACATCAGGTTGAAGTTAAAGTTGAATACTGCGGTCTATGTCACTCAGATCTGTCCGTCATCAATAATGAGTGGCGCTCATCAGTTTATCCTGCGGTTGCTGGGCATGAGATTATTGGCACAATTATCGCACTCGGCTCAGAAGCCAAAGGACTTAAACTGGGTCAACGTGTTGGGATTGGTTGGACTGCCGAGACCTGCCAAGCCTGTGATCCGTGCATTGGTGGTGATCAAGTGTTATGTACGGGTGGCAGTGTTGCGACCATTGTGGGGCATGCAGGTGGTTTTGCAGAAAAAGTACGTGCAGGTTGGCAATGGGTAATTCCTTTACCTGAGGATTTAGACCCTGAAAGCGCAGGGCCATTACTTTGTGGTGGTATTACGGTATTTGACCCCTTACTCAAACACCAAATCCAAGCGACACATCATGTTGGTGTGATTGGAATAGGTGGCTTAGGGCATATTGCCATTAAGTTACTTAAAGCTTGGGGTTGTGAAATTACTGCATTCAGTTCCAATCCTGAAAAAACCGAAGAGCTGAAAGCAATGGGTGCTGATCATGTGGTGAATAGCCGTGATGCTCAGGCGATTAAAGCTCAACGTGGTAAATTCGATTTATTGCTAAGTACCGTAAACGTGACCTTAAATTGGCAAGCTTTTTTGAGTACCCTTGCACCAAACGGTTCATTACATTTTCTTGGTCTCACTTTGGAACCTGTTCCTGTTTCAGTCGGCTCACTCATTGACGGTGCAAAATCAGTGACAGGCTCTCCAACAGGTTCTCCTTTGGCACTGCGTCAGCTTCTACAATTTGCAGCACGCAAGAATATTGCGCCACAAATTGAGTTATTTCCAATGTCTCAACTCAACGAAGCGATTGAACGATTACATTCAGGGCAAGCACGTTATCGCATCGTACTCAAAGCCGACTTTGACTAAGGTAAGATTCTCTCACCCAATCCGCCAACTGTTGAATCGCTTGGCGGATTTCAGATGTTAAAGCATGTCCTGCATTCAAACGAATAAAATGCTGATAACGTAGGTCTTCACCAAAGACCTCTCCAGGCACGATATTAATCCCTTGGCTGTGTGCAAAATAATACAACGCTAAGCCAGTCATATTTTCTGGAAGCTGCATCCATAATGCATAGCCACCTTGTGATTGACTCAAAGCAATCGGAATACCGTTAAATACTTCCAAAATATACGCACGATATTGCTCCACTTGTTGCATTAACTTGGGTCTCAAACCCTCTAAATGCTCACGATAACCACGACTATAAATAAAATCGGCTAAGCCCAACTGTAAAGGTGTATTCACCCCAATATTATTTGCCAACAATTGTGGACGTAAATGTTGCAACTGCTGCCCTAAGCAAAACCAACCAACACGGTAAGCACTGGATAATGATTTGGAGACTGACCCACACCAAATCACATAGCCTTGTTGATCCCAATAACGAATTGGCAAAGGGCGTTCTTTTTGAAAACTACATTCGCCATAAATATCATCTTCTAAAATAAAACACTGGTATTGCTGTGCAAGTTGAGCAATTTTTTGCTTTTGTTGGTGGCTCAAACAATAACCCAATGGATTTTGAAAATTGGCAGTGAGTAAACACAGCTTGGCACTGCCCTGTTTCATAAAAAACTCTAGGCGTTCGAGATCAATACCACGATGATCGGCTGGAATCTCGATAATCTTACGTTTAAGGCTTGCCAACATTTGCAACTGACCATTAAAGGTTGGTGTTGGAATTAAAATGCTATCCCCTTCTTGACTCATCTGTTGAATCAACAAAGATAAGGCCGGCATACAACCATTGCTAATAAAAATATCGTCTGTGGCGACATAAATCCCATCTTCACGCCAATGGTCTGATAATGCTTTGCGTAACTGCTCATGCCCCTGCCTATTACAGTACAAAAAATCTTCAGGCTGACAATGCTTCAGCGCTCGTTGCAAGGAACGGCGTAGTCCATCAACAGGAATCAAGTGAGGAGAAAGTTGAATCGCACCTAAAGGGGTTAAGTGATTTTGAATCGAGGCGGTTTGAATTTGATTCTGCAAATCCAAGTTTGAAACTTGTCGAGCTTTAGACTCAAAGCTTGGACTGTCAGGGACAGCACTTTGATATTGTCGTGAACTAACAAAATAGCCTGATTTTGCTTTCACATAGATCAAGCCTTTTGCTTCTAATAATTCATAACACTGTTGTGCAGTACTCAAGCTAACACACTGCTGACGAGCAAATTCTCTTAAAGAACTTAACTTCTGTTGGGGTTGTAACTCATGTTGATAAATTCTTTGTGCCAACTGTTCGGCTAAACGCTGATATTGAAAAGTCATTTCTGTACTGCTTTTTTATAAATTTCTGTGTCTGTATTGGTTTATACAACACCGTTAAGCTATAAAAATCAACAATGAAAGGATAAGAGCATGAAAAATAATATCTTATTTATAATGAGCATCTGTTTATTAATAGGCTGCAAAGCTCAAAACCCAGCAGCGCAACAGCAGCAAGAGGTCTGTAAAACCTTATCACATGGCTATTTAAAAATACAAAATCAAGATGAGTATCAGTTTTGGCGATTAGAAAAGATTGTCACTCAGGCACAGCAAAATACTCTAAAACTGACCTATAAGCAGCCGACTGAAAATGGAGTAATGATGTCCAGTTTACTGCTACCGACCGTTGAATTTTTATGTACTCAACAGCAACAGCATATTGCACTTTCAATTGTACAGCCAACAGGACAACCTATGCAGGTGCTTGAGCTTGCTCAAGCACCTATGGGCAAACCCAGTAAAATCAATTACATGATCAAATAATATGCGTTAGGGTTGTGGCATACCGTTGGGCTTGAAATCGTATAGATGAACAAACATCGCCCATCGGCTTTTCACAATTTATTTCGCTTCTCATATCAGCACACCATGCAAATATCAGCTTGTTCGAATTGTACTTAGATCACATAAAACTATTATTCTGCAAAACAATATGTATAAAAATTCAATATAATCGTATAGTTAGTTAAAAAATATGACCGTTTGGTCTTATAATCTCTCAGAGCATATGTACAACAACATGCCAGTCTGCTCGTTGTTATTTTAATCTTGGGGAATTATGGTGACAGAACACACGTTGGTCTTACGCAACACAATCTTGGCACTTTCTTTGACACTGGGGCTAACTGCTTGTGGTGGTGGCAGCAATGACAGTACAAACCAAAGTACCACAACAAAACCTGAAACAACGCAACCTGATAACTCAGTCAATGCGCGTATCAATGAAGCTTTACGTACAGGCAGTACAGCGAACCTCACAGCACAAGATACGCCTACACTGTTAAAATGGGCATTGGCTAAGGCAGAGGCACAACGTGACTGGCAAAAAAATCTGCTTACCGCTCTCTATTCCAATACCAACAATCAAGCCATACAACCTGTTTTACAAGTACCTAGTAACGTTTCTTTAAATCTGTATCCGACTGATCTCAGTCAAAGCATACCCTTCGCTATGGGGGACGTCGTCTGTGAAGATGCCTTGAGTCTGCAAGCAGGTAAAGGCTGTGGTTTAGGCGTTATTAGTCGAATTGATCAAAGTCGGGTATTGGCTTATGGTCAGGAAATGTTTAATAAAATACTGGAAAATAATAGCGATTATATACAGTTTAGCGAAGTGATGAACAACAGCTTGCGTTGGCTCATTACAGGTGATGCGCATCAATCCTTGGCTGGAAAATCCTTAACCATTAGTGCAAGAGGCACATCGGCAGTACAGGCTAAAAATTATTTGGAAAAACAACTTGGTGCAACGGTTCGTGACACAAACTGTAATGTACTAGACCCTGCTAATAGCTGTTGGCAAGCGTTGGATGTGATTGTTCTTGGGCAAGGTATCGAAACAGAAAAATTTGATCAATCTCTCATCGAAAAATACATGGCAGCAGGCAAACCAATTTATTTCCAAGCTTCAACTTGGCAAACTCAAACCAATAGCCAAAAAGTACTCAATGCGTTAAAACTTCAAGTCAATCATAATTTTTTCCGCAACAAAAATACGCTGCTCATCGCTAAAACCGCAACTCTAGAAGAGCGTTGGCAACGAATTAACCAAATTGAAGACAGCATTCAGGTCCTACAATATCTGATTGACCCAAGCACCACGACTTTGGGGGAACTGAACAATAATAACCCACTGATTAAGAGCATTTTAAACCAATCTAATCTCTTACAATTGCTTAATGCTCAGGGTCTATCTGCCTTTAGTACACAGAATAAAAATGAGCTCCTCAAGGCTCTCGTGCTGATTGCCGATTTATGGCGACCAACCGTCAATTATACGGGTTTGAAAAAAACCAGTGATGCAACCACCTTTATGCATACCTATGCATCTGATGCTTGGGTCGATTATAACCGCACCAATACTCGTGCATCGAACTATGGCGCTGGGGATTATATGCCTACAGCAGCACAGAATATGCCTGTCAGCAGTGATTGGGAAACCATTACCGTGACAATTCCACAAGGTAGTGGTATGACGAGTATTGGTCGTGCCAGTATCCCAGCCAAGGCTGTACAAATTCAAATTGTCGATGCACAAGCAGCCGATCTTTCGATACAAACTAGTTATTTACGCACTTGGGGCAGCCCATTTGATGATGCAGGTTATAAACGCCCATTGCGTCCAAACAGCTATCCTGTCAAATTATTGCCGCAACAGGATAATGCCTTTATTAGTCCATTTGGCGGCCCTTTGATGCTGAATTATCGCAATGCCACAGCAGGCAGTGTCATCACCTTGAAAATCAAGGGCAGTGCCAAATACGCACATTACGACTTTACCCAAGAAATGAGCAGTGCCGAAAAAAATGCGGCAACTCAAGTGCTGCAAAGCAAAACCTTTGGTTGGAATACCTTTAAATTTGTCGGTGGTGAAATTCAACAAACCAATGCCTATGCCCTCAATGCAATTGGCAATTTAAGTCCAGACGAATATATTAGTCGAATTAAAGCCGTGATTTACGACAGTAACCATATTGCCAATGGTTATAACAATATGCCGCTAGATAACAGTACTCAACAGGCTTGTCGTGCTTTGAATTGGGATTGCACCAGTGCTCTGCATCGTGCGCCAAACGTACAGCATTTTGTTGGCTGGATTGCAACCTGCGGCTTCTTATGTTCGGGTAACCCATCCGATGGCTCTACAGGAATCGATATTGGCTGGGGTTGGGCACACGAATTGGGACACAATACCGTTCAAGCTGTGCTCACCATGACCTTCCCATCTAGCGAAAATGGCAATACGATTGGTTGCGGTGTAGAGTGTAACAATAATATTTTGGCAGGCTTAAGTATGCTGCGTAAATATGAAATTTATGCTTTAGATAATAATGGCAATAACTTTAATCATTCGGAATTGTATAACTACATCAAAAGCAACCGTGATACAGGTTTGGCTGGTGAAGCACTCCGTATCGATATGGAAAAACGCTTATGGCAAGGCAATGATAATGCCAAACAGGCATTTCATCTGCAACTGGCGCACAACTATACCAAATTGCATCAGGGCAAGGCTCAACCCGACGCACAAGGGGTATTGGAGTTTATTCGTTTACTCAATATTTCACAGCGTTTATACAATCAGATTGATCTGAGCAAAGCCTCTACCGCAGAGAAAAATCAGTTAGGTCTGGGTGCATTTAGAAGCAAAAACTTGAGTCGTCCTGATCTGGTCTACGTGTTGAGCTCAAAAATTATGGGCTATGACTTAAAAGATATTTTTCAGTTCTATGGTTTATCTGTCACAGATACCGCACGAGCGTCGATTGCAATGCTGAACTTACCGACGGCCCCCCTCACGTTCTATGCACAACCTGTAAATCGGTCTAACCATTTAAATGAAGGCACTTGGTTAACCTTGCCTGTAACAGGCTCCGTTCCAAATTATCCTTATAAATAACAAATGACAACACAAAGCGGCTTTTAGTGCATAAAAGCCGCTTTCTTATAATCAATCAATCTGTTTATTTCAAAATATCAGGCAACTTAGGTTGAGCATACAAAGGATTGTATATCTCTTTCTTCATCTTCATCAGCATTTGATAGGGTTGTTGCTGTACAAACATATTCACAAAACTGAGTGGAATCGAACCTGCTGGATCAGCGTAGCCACTGGTCATAACTTTGACTCTATTATTGGCGAGCCGTTGAAATGTCCAATCACCCGTATACTGAGTTAGACGAATCACATCAGGCTGTTCAGGATAACTATTCTTCACTGTACTATTTTTAATACTAATACTACCATCTGCATTTTTAATCATTTTACCTTTAATCACCACATCTCGGTCTTTTAAAGGAAACGGAAAATCCAACAACATATATAGGGTAAATTCGCCTTTCTTTTCATCACGAGACAACAGTTGTGCTTTCGCAACATAAGGTACCCATTGTGGCGTACGTTCAACATCCAGTACCACAGCAACAGCGCGTTCTAATGGCACATCAAAAGTGGTTTCTGCTTTATATTGAAAAACAGGATTATTTTCTGTTTGGTAAGTCCAAACTTTAATATTATTACGATGTAAACTCAGTTTAGGTGCTTCTGCGGCACTAGTAGCCAAGCTGGTCGCACTTAACAGTGCAGCAAGAACAATATGCTTTTTATTCATGTCATGCTCAATTGTTTTAGTCATTGTGAGAGCTTGTTTGAACAGCATCTTGTTTAGATGCCCAACAAGCTCTTTCATCGAAAAAAGAAAGATTAAACTTCAATCTCGTTAAAGCCAAGAACATCTTTCATATCATATTTACGTGCTTCACGACCAACAACCCATGCAGCCGCACGAACAGCGCCTGAAGCAAAATTCATACGATTGGTGGCTTTATGAGTGACTTCAACACGTTCCCCTTCACCAATAAACATTACTGTATGCTCACCCACGATATCACCACCACGAATGGTTTCAAAACCGATCGTTTGACGATCACGTGGACCGGTATAGCCTTCACGTCCATATACCGCAACTTCTTTCAAATTACGACCTAGAGTATCTGCAATCGCCTCACCCATCATAAATGCTGTACCTGATGGCGCATCAACTTTATGGCGGTGGTGTGCTTCGATGATTTCAATATCCACAGTATCACCAAAGACTTTTGCAGCCAGTTCCAATAACTTGATTGAAACGTTTACACCGACTGAATAATTTGCAGCATAGACAACGGGTGTTTGAGTTGCTGTTTCATCGAGGAATGCTTTTTGTTCATCATTCATGCCTGTGGTACCAATCACCATTGCCACACCCGCTTCTCGGCATAACTTCAAGTGCTGTTCAGTGGCAACAGGGGCAGTAAAATCAATGACCACATCACAGTCTTTTAACACTTCATTTAAACTGCCAACAACCTTAACCCCAAGACTTCCCACACCTGCAAGCTCACCCGCATCGGCACCCACTAAGCTACTTTCAGGACGTTCAACTGCTGCTGCAAGTTGATAGCCTGCTTGTTGTACCGCTTGAATCAGAATACGCCCCATGCGTCCGCCTGCACCCAAGATCCCAATGCGTGGAGAAGTTGACATAATTTTTCCCAGTCTTTTATTTAAACAATCTCGCTACTATAGCAAAACTCTGTGCATACGCTAAAAAATTCCCATAAAAAAACCTGCCGAAGCAGGTTTTTTCTCAGCATCAATTAATCGAATAGACGATCAAAAAATGATTTTTTCTTTGGCGATGAAGCATGACCATCACCATCAAAAGAAGCTTGTAGCTCTTTCAACAATTCACGCTGACGGCTGTTTAAATTGATAGGGGTTTCAACCACAATACGGCACAATAAATCACCGACCATACTGCTACGTACAGGGCGAACACCCTTACCACGTAAACGGAATAATTTACCTGTTTGTGTACCTTCAGGAATTTTTAAACTAACACGACCATCAAGGGTCGGAATTTCAATTTCTTTGCCTAAAGCAGCATCAGCAATGCTCACAGGCACATCCATATACAAGTCAGCGCCATCACGTTGGAAGACTTCGTGTTCACGAACCACGACTTCAACGTATAAATCACCTGCTTGACCATCACGAATCGCTTCACCTTTACCAGTTAAGCGTACTCGATCGCCATTATCCACGCCTGCTGGAATAGTGACTTCAAGCGTTTGTTGACGGTCTGCAACACCTGAACCATGACAAGTGTTACATGGATTCTTAATCATTTTGCCTTGACCACGGCAAGTACTACAGGTTTGCTGAACCGAGAAGAAACCTTGCTGCATACGCACTTGACCCGCACCATGACAGGTACGACAAGTTTCAACATCATTTGGATTCTTAGAACCTTTACCATCACAGGCATCACAAGGTGCCGGTGCAGTAAAAGTAATGGTCTTTTTTACACCTTTGACGGCTTCTTCAAGCGTCAATTCCATCACATAGCGAAGGTCTGAGCCACGGCGTTGACGTTGCTGTTGGCGACCACCGCCACCGAAAGCACCACCAAAAATATCGCCAAACTGACTGAAAATGTCTTCAGCGCTAAAACCACCGCCAAAGCCACCACCACCGCCGAAACCACCTTCAAAAGCACTATGACCAGCACGATCATACATACTGCGCTTTTCACCATCAGACAGGATTTCATAAGCTTCCGCAGCTTCTTTGAATTTATCTTCTGCTTCAGCATTGTCTGGGTTACGATCTGGATGATACTTCATCGCCAACTTACGATAGGCTTTTTTAATCTCATCATCACTTGCGGTTTTCGAAACGCCTAAAACCTCATAATAATCACGTTTAGCCATGGTTGGCGATGCTCCTCACGGAATTTATTTAAATCTAAAAAAACAAATAGGCTCTGCTGACTTCAGTAATAAAAAAGTCAACAGAGCCTTAATAAGGGCACTACTCTAAATTTACAAGGTCTCGCACAATAAAAAAGCGATAAAATTAGAATACCGCTTTATTTTTAAAATACTTAGCAAGACCTTTGAGCCATGCATTCAGTAAGAATAACCATGCGATTGCACTAAAAATTACACCTGCAACGGTCATGCCTGTTACCCATAATGCGCTGTCCCATGCAAAAAAGAACAACGGAATAAACCAGAGTGACGCAAAGCAAACGATCATGATAAATAACAGCACGTTACGCATGATCCAGAGGGCATGTGCATGAATCCATACTTCAGCATTATCCACAATCGCAACTTTTCGTGCTAATAGGTATGCAAACACTGCAAACACGATTGTAAATAATGCAAGAAACATGAACACATAAGAAATCGCCACGTAACGGCGATGCTGCTCAATATTGTCTTGCCCCATGCTCTATATCACCTCATTCACCGCATTTTGCCAAACTAGTTAAGCAATAAAATTCAATTATTTTTTGGTCTTCAAATATAGGTGCTACTATATTGAAATTTTCAATATTTCGCACCTTTATTCACAAAATAATTACGATAGCGGTGTTGCTTTCTTCACTCTAAACCACGCTGCATACAATGCAGGTAGGAAAAATAAGGTGAGTAAAGTCGCAACAATCAAACCACCCATAATCGCAACTGCCATTGGACCAAAGAAAATACTGCGTGATAATGGAATCATTGCCAGTACCGCAGCCAATGCCGTCAATACAATTGGGCGGAAACGGCGCATGGTTGCACCAATCACCGCATCCCACGGCGCATACCCTGCCTGAATATCTTGTTCAATTTGATCAATCAGAATCAGTGAGTTCCGCATAATCATCCCTGACAATGCAATCGTCCCAAGCATCGCCACGAAACCAAACGGTTTATTAAACAAGAGTAAGAATGCAACCACCCCGATTAAACCAAGTGGTGCTGTCAGCAGAACAATCGTTGCACGTGACATGCTACGTAATTGAATCATCAATAAGGTCATCACCACAGCCAAGAACAATGGCATACCGGCATTCACTGAATTTTGACCCTTTGCAGACTCTTCAACCGTACCCCCCACCTCAAGCAAATAGCCATTTGGTAAATCCGCACGTAAAGTTTGTATTTTATCTGCTAACTGCTGAACTACGGTTGCAGGCTGTAGATTGGTTCGAATATCGGCACGAACAGTAATCGTTGGTAGGCGGTTACGATGCCAAATCAAGCCTTCTTCAAAGCGTGATTCAATTTTTGCAATCTGTGCCAAAGGTACGGTTGTTCCTTTGGTGGTTGGCACAGCTAAGCTTGCCAAAGAAGCCACTTCTGCACGTTCAGTTTTATCACCACGTAGGCGAATCTCAATCAACTCACGTTTTTCACGATATTGATTCATCACTGAGCCTGTTACCGAAGCATTCAGAAAATTCGCTAAATCAACACTAGAAACACCCATTTGACGGGCACGGTCTTGGTCAATTTCAATCGCAATAATTTTACTTGGCTCACCCCAATCTAAATGAACATTGGTGGTATTTGGGTCTTCACTGAGGACTTTAGCCACTTTCTGCGCCCATTGACGTACTGTGCTTAAGTCTTCACCTGACACACGATACTGTAATGGATAACCAACAGGTGGGCCATTTTCAAGTAAGGACACACGGGTACGCACTTGTGGCAAGAGCTGCTTAATTTGCGTCTCTAAAGAACGGCGAATTTCATTACGATCATCTAAAGACGATGCCAACACTACAAATTGGGCAAAACTGGCTTGTGGAAGCTGTTGATCCAAAGGTAAGTAGAAACGTGGTGATCCTGTACCGACGTAGGCCACATAGTTATCAATCCCTTTTTGTTTCGCAAGAAATTGCTCAACCTTATGTACAGCCTGTTCAGTCGCAGCCAGTGATGCACCTTCTTCTAATTTTAAATCAACCAAAATTTCCGCACGGTTTGATGGTGGGAAAAATTGTTGTGGAACGAGTTTAAACATCGCCACTGACAACACAAATATGCCAACGGTCACTGCAATCACTGTCTTACGGTAGGTAATACAGACTTCAACAATACCACGAAAAGATTGATAAAATTTCGACTGATACGGGTCATGATGCTGACCATGTGCTTCCACGACAGGTTCAGGTTGCTTGCGTAATCTTGCCCATAAGCGTAAATACCATGCCGCTTTTTGATTTTGTTTGGTGAAATCAGGCAGTAACTTTTCGCCCAAATAAGGTCCGAATAAAACCGCAGCAATCCATGACACAAGCAATGCAATCGTGACCACTTGGAAAATAGAACGAGTATATTCACCTGTGCCTGATTGAGCTGTAGCAATTGGGAGGAAACCTGCTGCGGTAATCAGCGTTCCTGTCAACATTGGAAAAGCGGTAGTTTGCCATGCAAAGCCTGCGGCTTTCAGTCGACTGTAACCCTGCTCCATTTTAATCGCCATCATTTCAACGGCGATAATGGCATCATCAACCAACAAACCAAGTGCAAGAATTAATGCACCCAAAGAAATCTTGTGTAGCCCTACATCAAATAAGCTCATCCCTGCAAACGTCATCGCCAGTACCAACGGTATCGACAATGCAACGACCAGCCCTGTACGGAAACCAAGCGAGAAGAAACTCACCAGTAAAACGATAATCACCGCTTCAGCCAGAACTTTTAAAAATTCTTGAATACTGCGTTGCACCGCTACAGGCTGATCTGAAACCTTTTGCAGTTTCATGCCCAAAGGTAAGCTCTTTTGTAAGCTATTAAATTCAGTTTCTAGGTTTTTGCCCAGTGCAATGATGTCTCCACCTTTGCGCATCGACACCGCAATCCCAATGCCGTTCTCGCCCATGAAACGCATACGTGGCTGAGCAGGTTCACTGAAACCACGATAGACTTCGGCAACATCACCCAATTGAATGGTTTTATTCCCGACCAACAACGGCATTTTTTTCAGGTCATCGACACTATGTAAATGCCCACTGACACGAATTTGAATACGGTCAGTACCTGTTTCAAAGAAACCTGCACCTGCCATATCATTTTGCTTTTGAATCGCTTCCTGAATTGCAGTAACGGGTACACCGAGCTGAACAGCTTTAGTATTGGATAATTCAATCCAGATTTTCTGATCTTGCAGACCAACGAGATTGACTTTGCTGACATCTTTGACCCGTTGCAATTGTAGTTGCAAACGATCGGCATATTCTTTCATTACCGCATAGTCAAAATCTTTGCCCGTCAGGACATAAATATTCCCGAAGGTATCGCCAAATTCATCATTAAAAAATGGCCCTTGCACGCCACTTGGTAGCTGTGAACGTACATCATTGACCTTTTTACGGACGTTATACCAAATATCAGGAATCTGGCTCGATGGCAAACTATCTTTCGCAACAAAGGTCACCAACGACTCACCAGGGCGTGAATACGCCATGATGCGATCATACTGACCCGTGGTCATCAATTCTTTTTCAATACGATCGGTAACAAGTGTCGACACTTCTTTGGCTGTCGCACCCGGCCAATAGGTCTGCACCACCATCACTTTGAAAGTAAAGGGAGGATCTTCACTCTGTGAGAGCTTGGAATAAGACATAATTCCGACAATGCCGAGTAACAGCATAAAATACAGAACAATGCCCTTATTCTTCAGCGCCCATTCTGAAAGGTTAAATTTCATGCTTAACCTCCCGTTTTAACGGTGACTTCGCGATTATCACGATCTACAGGATGAATTTTTTGCTGGTCACGTAATAGATGCACACCACCGACCACGACCCAGTCTGAAGCTTTCAAACCTGAAAGGATCGGTACACTATCACGTCCATAAGTGCCCAACGTCACAGGGACTTTACGTAAGGTTTGATTGGCATTGACCACCCAAACATACGCTTGTTGATTATTGGCAGTGACACTGGATAAAGGCACACTCAATACATTATTTTCATTTGCGACAAAAAGTACTCGCGCACTTTGACCCAACTGAATGCTAGATTGCCCTTCCAATAATGAAACTTTAACCGTGAAGGTTCGAGATTGATCTGCGGCAGGTGACACTTCACGAACTTTCGCCGCAAAACGAGCGTCAGGCTGAGACCACAGCGTAACCCAAGCAGCTTGTCCCACTTTAATACTGCTAACGGCTTGCTCAGGTACGCCAAACACGACTTCTCGCTCGCCTTCAATTGCGAGTTGATAGGCAGGTTGCCCTGCTGCGATGACCTGCCCAACCTCTATTTGACGTTGTGTAATCACCCCATTCTTATTCGAAATAAGTTGGTTATAGCCCGTTTGATTTGAAGACACTTCATAATTAGAACGTGCTTGCTGTAAAGCTGCTTGCGCAGATTCATACTGATTTTTCACCACATCAAATTGTGAGCGACTCACCGCATTGACGGGTAATAACTGTTGATAACGCTGGTATTCTTCAGCTGCAATTTTTGCTGCGGCTTCAGCACTTTGCAATTGCGCTTTGGCAGCGTTCATTTGCAATTGTGCGTCTTTGACATCTAGTTTAGCCAGAACCTGTCCGACTTTGACCCGATCACCCACATCGACATAACGTTCGGTAATTTGCCCCCCGACACGAAATGCCAATGCAGTTTGTTGCTTGGCTTGAACATCGCCTGCATAACTTTTTTGATCGATATGATTCGTATTCGGCTGCGTCACCATGACATAAGGAATTTCCTCTGTCTTGGGAACCTCTTTTTGACATGCCGTTAAAGTGACACTGCTGAGTACGAGCAACCCCACAATTACATGATTTAGCAGATTCATCTCTGTTTCGCTCTTATTCAAATTGATTTTTTAAGGCACAATATGAACATTATGATAGATTGTTTATTTTTTAATTAATATACTCATGAGTACACTAATTAAAAAATAAATCTAGCATTCTGATTTTTAATTGAATTAAAGAGAATGGTAACGTGCAAATTCACAGTGGTCGTCCTAAAGATTTAGAAAAGAGAGCCAAGATTTTACAGGCTGCGAAATCTATTTTTTTAAAAATGGGCTACCACGCGACCAATATGAATCAAATTGCCAAAGCTGCTGGCGTCACTAAACTGACGGTCTATAACCACTTTCAAGATAAAGCCAACTTATTTATCTGCGCCATTGAAGAAAGCTGTGAAGAATCGATTCGAGCAAAACAATTTGAACTGACAGCTGAGTCCGATTTTAGGCAAGCGCTATATTTAATGTGTCATCGAGCCTTAAGCATTATTTATTTGCCTGAGGCGCTTAAATTAGACTGTCTCTTGTTTGAACTTGCCGCTGAACAAAGTCCACTTACACAACAATTTTTTGATGCGTCACATACGCGAATGTGTAATGTTTGGTGTGATTTTTTTGAGCAGGCGATCGCATTTAAATTCATTCAGGCAGATGAGCCACTTAAACTGACTGATCTCATCATGTCATTGATGCTAGGAATACGTCATCATAAAGTCTTGCTTGGTTTAGATCCTGTGCCCACAACAATTGAAATCGAACAGATGATTGAACAAGCAATGGAATTTTTTTTGCTTAAATATCAACCTAAAAATTAGATAAAATTCACATTTATTTACGTTCTCCACTTGGATTGTCTCTCAATCGCGCTATAGTCAAATGAGACCATGAGGAGAAATAGAATGATTCAACAAATCACAGCTCCATTACGTGAAGATGTCCGTTTATTGGGCAACTTACTCGGAGAGACCTTAAAGCAACATGCTGGGCAAGATTTGTTTAATCAAATTGAGCAAATCCGTGCATTAGCCAAAGGCGCTCGTGACGGTCAAATTGAAGCAGAAAAACAGCTAGAACAACTTTTTCTCGGCTTGAAAGATGAAGAAATTTTGCCACTGACCCGTGCATTTTCACATTTCCTTAATTTCGCCAATATCGCAGAACAATATCATGTGGTACGTAATCGTCGTCGGGCTGAGTTTGATGACCATACACCTAGTCCAAATCCTTTGTCACATTTATTTGAGAAATTCAAAACAGAACAGATCAGTCAACAACAACTCTTCCAGCAAATTTGTGATTTAAAAATTGAATTGGTACTGACAGCACATCCAACCGAAGTCAGCCGTCGTACCTTAATTCAAAAATATGATGATATTACAGACTGTCTCTCTCAACTCGATCAACAAAAACTCACCCCACGTGAGCGTCAACACACCCTTGCCACACTGAAACAATTGGTCAGCTCGGCATGGCAAACTGATGAAATTCGCCAACATCGTCCAACCCCTGTCGATGAAGCGAAATGGGGCTTTGCCACCATTGAACAAACCTTATGGAATGCTGTACCCAAGTTTATTCGTGAGTTGAATGAACTCACCCAACAACATTGTGAACAGCATTTGCCACTCAATATTGCACCCATTCGCTTTGCCTCATGGATGGGGGGTGACCGTGATGGTAATCCAAATGTGACCCATCAAGTGACCCAAGAAGTACTATGGTTATCGCGTTGGCAAGCTGCTGATTTATATCTGCGTGATATTGAAAATCTGCGTTGGGAACTGTCCATCCAGAGCTGCTCTGATGAACTCACTCAAGCACTCGGCTACGAACATCCTGAACCCTATCGTGAATATTTACGCGAAACCCGTGAACGCTTAAAAGCAACTCGTTATTGTTTGGGGCAACGCTTGCAAGGCTTAGAAGCCGATGATAGCCAGATCATTCGAAATAAAGATGAATTACTACAACCACTCTTGTTGTGCTATCGCTCACTGATCGACAGTAACTTAGCTGAAATCGCCAATGGGCAATTGCTCGATTTTATTTATCGTGTAAATTGTTTCGGGATTGAATTACTCAAACTCGACATTCGCCAAGAATCAGGACGACATCGTCAAGCCATTTCAGCCATTACCGAATATTTAGGTTTGGGTAACTTTGAATCGTGGACGGAGCAAGCCCGTCAGAACTTCCTCATTCAAGAACTACAAAGCAAACGTCCGTTATTACCTAAGTTTCTCAATGAACCAGAAGGCAGCTTGATTCAACATCCTGATGTTTTGGAAGTGTTTGCCACCATGCGCACTTTAGCAGAACAGCCTACCGAGAGCTTGGGTGCTTATATTATTTCGATGGCAGAATATCCGAGTGATGTCTTAGCTGTGCTGCTTTTGCAAAAAGAAGCAGGCATTCAGCATCCCCTTCGTGTCGTGCCATTATTTGAAACATTAAGGGATCTCGACGGCGCAGCCAAAACCATGAGTACCTTATTCAATATGCATTGGTACAAACAGCATATTCAAGGCAAACATGAGGTGATGATTGGCTATTCGGACTCTGCGAAAGATGCAGGCTTTATGTCGGCGAACTGGGCACAATACCGCGCTCAAGAAGAACTAACGGCGGTCGCCAAACAACATGACGTGCAATTAACGCTATTTCATGGTCGTGGGGGTTCGATCAGTCGTGGCGGTGCGCCCACACAACAAGCGCTATTCTCTCAACCACCAGGTTCGATTTCAGGTGCAATTCGTGTCACTGAACAAGGTGAAATGATTCGATTTAAATTTGGTTTAGAAGGCATCGCACTACAAAATTTGGAAATCTATACAGCGGCAACTTTAGAAGCTACGTTATTGCCCCCCCCAGAGCCAAAGAAACAATGGCGTGATTTGATGAATCAAATGACTGATTTATCGGTACAGGTCTATCGCCAAACTGTGCGTGAAAACCCCAATTTTGTTCGCTATTTACGTACCGTTACGCCTGAACTGGAGTTGCAAATGCTGCCACTGGGTTCACGTCCAGCCAAACGCAAAGTCAGTGGTGGAATTGAATCGTTACGTGCAATTCCGTGGGTATTTGCATGGACACAAATTCGCTTGATGCTGCCTGCTTGGCTCGGTACAGGCACTGCAATTAATCAGGTACATGAGCAGCACAAAAATACCTTAAATGAGATGCTCGAACAGTGGCCTTATTTCCAAACCTTAATTGATATGCTGGAAATGGTATTATCCAAATCCGATGCAGACATTGCATTATACTATGAATCTCATCTCACCCAAGATCAGGACTTAAAAGTTCTAGGGATTGAGCTACGCCAACGCTTGCAAAATGCCGTCGATACGTTGCTACGTCTCAAAGGTGAATCTAAACTTCTGAGTAATAATGAAGTATTGGATCAATCCATGCAGGTGCGTAAACCATATTTATTGCCTCTGCATTTATTACAGGCAGAGCTGATGAAACGCCGTCGTCTATATTTAGCCGAGCATCAAACCGAGCATAGCCCTGTCGATCATGCTTTAATGGTGAGTATTGCAGGGATTGCCGCAGGTTTGCGCAATACCGGCTAAATAAGAACCTTGCCATCAACATAAATCACAGATGTTGATGGCAAAATTGGCAAAATATTCCATTTTTCTAAAAAAATTAGAAAATATTTTTTTAAATAAGATAGTTAACTTTTCAAATAATTTAGAAAAAAATAAATAATAAATACGATAGTTTATTTTAAAATATATTTTACCAAAAGGTAAAAATATTAAACTTCAACGGATTATCTAACTACATTCTCAAAGATCAATAGATGAAAGCACATTTTAAGACAAGGTATTATACCCACTGATATCACATAATGAGTCTCATCTATGTCAAATTGGTTTCCAAAATGGCAGCCGTATCAGGGAAAGATTGATCATCGCCCTGTTGCGACAAACGAATATTTACCGCCCTTACAAAGTGCGGTATTAGGGGTACAACACGCATTTGCAATGTTTGGTGCCACTGTACTTGCACCACTCCTCATGGGTTTTAGCCCGAACCTTGCCATTTTAATGTCAGGGATTTGTACCATTATTTTCTTCTTGATCACAGGTGGACGTGTTCCAAGTTATTTAGGCTCAAGTTTTGCCTTTATTGGTGTCGTTGCAGCAGCGACAGGTCACGTTACAGGATCAGGTGCTAACCCAAATCTAGCCGTTGCGCTTGGGGGCATTGTTGCCTGTGGTATTTTTTATGCCTTGATCGGCTTTGCTGTAATGCTGACAGGAACACGCTGGATTGAAAAATTGATGCCACCTGTCGTCACAGGTGCTGTGGTGATGATTATTGGTCTCAACCTTGCACCCGTTACTATTAAAGGCGTTGCTGGACAGCCTTTTGAAATGTGGATGGCATTGATCACTGTTTTAAGTATGGGCATCATCGCCGTATTTACCAAAGGTCTATTACAGCGCTTGTTACTATTGGTCGGTCTATTGATGGCATATGCAATTTATGCGATCACCACTAATCTTTTAGGTTTTGGTAAACCGATTGATTTCTCACAAATCGCAGCCGCACCTTGGTTTGGTATCCCAACTTTTTCACACCCAACTTTTGATCTGAATGCAATTTTAATTATTGCACCTGTTGCCTTAATTTTAGTGGCTGAAAATTTAGGGCATATCAAAGCAGTCGGTGCAATGACAGGCGAAGATCTTACACCACAACTGGGTAAAGCTTTTGTTGCTGATGGTCTTGCAACGACTTTATCTGGAAGTGTAGGCGCACCAGGGATGACCACTTATGGTGAAAATATCGGGGTGATGGCAGTCACTCGGGTTTACTCAACCATTGTGTTTGTGATTGCAGGTGTGTTTGCAATTTTCTTGGGTCTGTCACCAAAATTTGGAGCCGTGATTAGTACAATTCCGACCGCCGTTTTGACGGGTGCTTCGATTGTGGTATTTGGTTTAATCACTATTGCAGGTGCTAAAATTTGGATCGAAAATAAAGTCGATTTCTCCAATAATAAAAACCTGATCGTGGCATCTGTGACTATTATTCTCGGTGCAGGTAACTTTGAATTATTGTTTGGTAGCTTTAACTTGGGTGGGATTGGAACCGCGACTTTTGCGGCAATTTTCTTAAACTTGTTATTCAGTTTAAAAGACAAAAACTAAAAAATGGAAGGCAGCTAAGGCTGCCTTTTTTATTCTTCGATGTACTTAATGAAGCGCATCTTTGAGCTGTTGGATACTGGCTAACCAAATCTCATAATCATCCGCTTCCTGCCATAAATCTTTTAATTCAGACTGATCAGACAAAACCAAAACAAGGACTTGCTGAGCTTGTAGTAATAAATCTGCGCTTGGTTTCAGTGAAACTGACTCAAGCCACTCATCTACTTTCTCAGTATAAACATCTGTTTGAGTACCATGACCCAGACTCTTGGCAAGCACTTCTATCGCAGCTAGAGCTTCCATCGCAATATCTGCATCAAGATATTCCTGCCCTTCATCCAATGCCGTCTGTAAAGTAGCTTCAATGACTGAAAAATCAATCGCATCTTCTAATTCGTAAGCCCAATCATTTGCCGTGTCATTCCCAAATGGTTCATGTGACCAAGTTCCCATCTTTATTTCCTATTTATTAGTTTTTTCAGGCAATTCCTATTCAAGCTTTTTATTGAGGAAAATCAACTATTCTTCACTCTCTTGTTTATATTTTTCTTCAAGTACATTACTAATGATACTTTCAATCATCCAAACCCGATACAAGCTATTAAATACATAACTTTGCCCATCTATGCGTAATTCCAGTACAGGGAAATCAGGCTGATGTTTTTGCTGGCACAAAGCATCATTTTGTTTAAGTAGAGCACCCACATCTTGTTCTGTTATTTGTTCGATCGCTAAACGCTTTTGCATCCGTTGAAAATGTGTTTTGAAAGAAAGATCTTTGCCACGCGTCCAAACACCCTCCAAAATCTCATGAATGCAATCAACCTGTTCTGCTTCTGTAGCACTATAAAATAGCTTCGCCATTTCATAAGTCGCTTCTTTCGTTGGGCGGCAAAATGGTGTAAATGCGACCTGTGTTCGTTTCGATACGCGTGTTGCCAAACTCCAATCGAACCAGTCACGCCCGTGATAACTTAATGGATAGACTTTCAACTGGATATTATAATAATTGGCAAGTTCTTCTCTGATATAAGCCAAGAGTAGCCAACTCATTGGATCTTCAAGTGCAATATACAAATCTAATTCTGGATGTAAGGCTTGTACTTCAGCCAGTGCCTCACCATCATTAATCAAATGCTCACGCCATTCGATATGATTGATCAGAAAAATTGGGTTTCCTGTCAGTAATTTTTGTTGTTTTAAACGACGTGTCAGACGTAATAAATCATCAACTGCTTGATATTTACGTTCGCCAAATTCGAAATAACTGGCTGCAACAGGTACATCTTTAAAGATACGTTCTGGATAATCTTGAGGGGCTTGACGTTGGCTTGCCATTGCATACAAAGTACGTAATTTGCCATATTGTTGTTGCCATAACATATGGAATACGTCTTCGAGTAAATGTAAAAAATTTTGTTCTCTTAAAGGCGTATTTCTTAGAATGATTTCTGCTTGTTGTAATGCTTCTGCACTGGGTATTTCAGGGGCTTCATCGAAACCAAAACGATGCTGCTTAGCGAGAATTTTGGCATCATTTAAACAATAGTTTTGCCAATCTTGTTTAGACATGCCATTCGGAGGTTCAGCACCCTGCCTTGAAATAATCACTTTTAAGGGTTTGAGTTCATCACTCAAGATTTCATTGAGCTGATCAAGCTGCTGTACTGCAAGATAACTATAAACATCGTCTAGACGCAGGTAAATGCTTAAACCCTGTTCCGTAGGTAACACCGCCTGACGGGAAGGTTTTTGATAGAACCAACTCGATCGGATGGGATCAAACCAACGACGTAGCAAAGACATGTCGATAGCCTCTAATGGTTATACGTTTATAAATGGATAAATTTTCTCTAACTTACATTCTAGTAAGTGAGCAAATAAGTATATTGAGTATCTTATAAAATTAGAAAAAAGTCCCTCTTTATCGTAATAAAGAGGGATGATCAACATGATTGCTTGGCGAAAGTTTACAAAACGCGTACTGCACCTTTCGCTGCACTGGTTGAATGCAATGCGTAAATCTTCAATGATTTAGAAACTTTGCGTTTACGTTCTTCTACAGGATGCCAACCTTTCGCTTCCTGAACAGTACGGCGATGTGCCATTGTCGCATCGTCAATATCAAGGTGAATGGTACGATTCGGAATATCGATTTGGATAGTATCACCATCTTCAACCAGACCAATTGCACCACCTTCCGCTGCTTCTGGAGACACGTGACCAATTGATAAACCTGAAGAACCACCAGAGAAGCGACCATCAGTAATCAATGCACAGTCCTTACCCAAACCTTTCGACTTCAAGTAACTGGTTGGATATAACATTTCTTGCATACCCGGCCCACCACGTGGACCTTCATAGCGAATCACAACAATATCGCCTGCAACGATTTTATGATCTAAAATCGCTTCAACTGCTGAATCTTGGCTTTCAAAAACGCGTGCTGTACCCGTAAATTTCAGGATAGACTCATCTACACCCGCAGTTTTCACGATACAGCCATCTAAAGCGATGTTACCGTAAAGTACTGCCAAGCCACCATCTTTAGAGAAGGCATGTTCAGCACTACGAATCACACCTTTCTCACGGTCACCATCTAAAGTTGAGTAATAACGGTTTTGTGAGAATGCCACTTGCGTTGGAATACCACCTGGTGATGAACGATAAAATTCATAAACGTCTGCATCTTCAGTACGGATAATATCCCACTTGTCTAAAGCATCTTTCAGCGTCGGTTCATGGACGGTTGGGCATGATGTCGTCAATAAATTAGCGCGATCTAGTTCACCTAAGATCGCCATAATACCGCCTGCGCGATGCACATCTTCCATATGTACGTCTTGTTTTGCTGGTGCAACTTTTGACAATACAGGAACTTGACGAGACAAACGGTCGATATCATCCATAGTGAAATCAACTTCTGCTTCGTGTGCAGCCGCCAGTAAATGCAATACTGTATTGGTTGAACCACCCATTGCAATATCAAGTGTCATCGCATTTTCAAAAGCGGCTTTGGTTGCAATTGAGCGTGGCAAAATACTGTCATCATTTTGTTCATAATAACGTTTCGCTAGTTCAACCACTAAGCGACCCGCTTTTAAGAATAATTTTTCACGATTGGCATGCGTTGCCACAATTGAACCATTACCTGGTAAAGATAGACCCAAAGCTTCAGTTAAACAGTTCATTGAGTTTGCTGTAAACATCCCTGAACATGAACCACACGTTGGGCAAGCTGAGCGTTCAAATGCTTCAACTTCTTCATCCGTGTAGCTTTCGTCTGCTGCAACCACCATGGCATCAACAAGGTCAATGGCTTTTTCATTACCACGGAACTTGACTTTACCTGCTTCCATTGGACCGCCTGACACAAATACCACAGGGATATTCAAGCGCATCGCAGCCATTAACATTCCCGGTGTGATCTTGTCACAGTTCGAGATACACACCATTGCATCAGCACAGTGTGCATTCACCATATATTCGACTGAATCGGCAATCAAATCACGTGATGGAAGTGAATACAGCATCCCATCATGACCCATTGCAATACCATCATCGACTGCAATGGTATTAAACTCCTTCGCAACACCGCCAGAAGCTTCAATTTCTCGTGCAACCAGCTGCCCTAAATCTTTAAGATGCACATGCCCCGGAACAAATTGGGTAAATGAATTGACCACCGCAATAATTGGTTTGCCAAAATCTTCATCTTTCATACCTGTCGCACGCCATAAACCGCGCGCGCCAGCCATATTTCTTCCATGTGTTGATGTTTTAGAACGATAATCAGGCATTTTTGATTCCCAACAAGTGTGTGCTCGAGAAGAATAGGAGATTCTCTCTGGCGAAATGATACTGAGCTGTTTCCATCATACTACAAGTCATCGTTTAACAGATGACCTACTTTCAGATCTTTTTAGCTCTGTTCCCTGTTGGCATACTGGATGAGACCTTCATTTCCTCAAGAAATTCTGGAATTTTCCGCTAAATAAAATGCTGAATACTAGACCAATGCATATGCTTCTAGTAATCGTGTGATCACGGTCGCCAACATCAAAAGCAGACTAATTACACTGCCCAAAGCCAATTCTTTACTTGTCATACATTCACCTATTTTTATTGAAAAATCATTATTTTGCTTAGTGCACTTAAATAAGAATATGGCTGCTATAAATAATCGTCCCAAAGCCATAATTCAAATACTGTTGTTGCAGTAGACGTGACTCGCAAAAACCTTTTTTCGCGCGACGCAAAGCGCTTGAATCGAATTATACATAAAAATGTTCATTTTGCACATTTTTTATGTAATCTGCGTATCCTTTCTCAATTTCGACTGACCTTTTCAGTTTAGGACTTTGATATAATCAAAAACGGATTGATTTATTTTGAAGAGCTGACCCGATTGAAAATCATTTTTGCTGGTACGCCTGAATTTGCAGCAACTGCATTGGCGGCATTATTAAAAACATCACACCAGATTATTGCTGTTTATACTCAGCCTGACCGTAAAGCAGGACGTGGGCAAAAATTAACACCCTCTCCTGTAAAACAACTCGCAATTGAACACGGCTTACCTGTTTATCAACCTTTACATTTCAAAGCTTCTACTGAAGAAGGCTTAGCAGCTCAACAACAACTCGCTGCTTTAGGTGCAGATGTCATGGTCGTTGCTGCTTATGGTTTAATCTTGCCGCAAGCAGTGTTAGATACACCTAAATATGGCTGCTTAAATATTCACGGCTCTTTACTGCCTCGTTGGCGTGGTGCCGCACCCATCCAACGTGCCATTGCGACAGGTGATACTGAAACGGGTATTACCATCATGCAAATGGCGGCAGGTTTAGATACTGGCGATATGATGTATAAAACCTATTGCCCAATTACTGCTGAAGATACCTCTGCAACGCTGCATGATAAGCTTGCAGTTCAAGGCGCAGAAGCAATTTGTACCGTACTCGAATCTGAACAAAGCTTGCAGGATTTTATCGAAAAACGTGAAGTTCAAGATGAAGCTCTCACGGTTTATGCGCACAAACTCGTCAAAGCTGAAGCCCGCATTGATTGGACACAAAATGCGATTCAGATTGATCGCAATATTCGCGCTTTCAATCCTTGGCCTGTCGCTTTTATTCAGCTTGATGAAAACAATGCACTACGTGTTTGGAACTCGACACTTTCTGAACACAGCAAAACGGATGCTCAATTGGGCGAAATTATTGAGATTGATAAACAAGGCGTTCATGTGGCATGTGCTGAAAACACTTCCGTTTGCTTAACTAGTTTGCAATGGTCAGGT
This sequence comes from Acinetobacter sp. ANC 4805, assembly GCF_022549495.1. Taxonomy (GTDB): domain Bacteria; phylum Pseudomonadota; class Gammaproteobacteria; order Pseudomonadales; family Moraxellaceae; genus Acinetobacter. Next base: position 7,467 of record NZ_JAKZGD010000001.1, on the reverse strand, counting down.
GGTAAAGCACTTAATCCCCTACAAATTGCACAAACTCAGAAATTACAGGTAGGGCAAATGCTGCTATGAATAAAAATCAATTAAACTTACGTGCCCAAGTAATCAAAACACTTTTAGCCGTTCAAAATGGGCAATCATTAGCTTCCGTTTTGAATCAACATATCAATATAGTTTCTGAACGTGACCGTGGCTTATATCACGAACTTACTTTAGGCTGTCTACGTCAGTGGTATTCTTTAAAAGCAATTACCTTACCATTGCTCACGAAACCATTAGACAATGAAGCACTAGAAAGTTGTTTATATCTTGGTTTATATCAAATTTTATGTACCCGTATTCCTGTACATGCTGCGATTTCTGAAACTGTAAATGCTGCTAAGCAACTTGGTTTCGAACCAATGAGTGGTTTGGTCAATGCCATTCTGCGTCGTGTTTCACGTGAAACATCTGAATTTCAAACCGCTTTGAATAATACGCATGGTTTACCAAGCTGGTTGTTCAAACGGCTTAAAAAGGATTGGCCTGATCAATTTGATGAAATCTGTCAAAATTTAAAACAAGTCGCACCACTGACCCTGCGCGTCAATGAACGCCAAGTTAGTCGTAACGAATATTTAGAGATTTTGGACGAAGAACAGATTGATGCTCGTCCTTGCACACTTTCAGATGTTGGTATTGTTCTGGAACAAACAGGCAATATTACCCATTTACCTGGTTTCGAAGAAGGTGGCTTTTCTGTTCAGGATGAACATGCACAATTGTGCGCGATGCTTCTACCCAATCTAGATGACCAAGTGGTTGTCGATGCATGTGCTGCACCAGGGGGTAAAACAGCACACATTCTTGAGCGCTTTAACCCGAAAAAACTGATTGCACTTGATCATGATGCCAAACGTTTATTGCGAGTTTCTGAAAATTTAGAACGCCTTGCCTTAGATCAAGATAATGTTGAGATTATTACCGCAGATGCCACCACTTGGCAGGCGCAAGAAACTGTGGACTGTATTGTGCTAGATGCACCCTGTTCTGCAACAGGCGTGATTCGTCGCCATCCAGATATTCGCTTGCTAAGACAATCGACTGATATCGCGCAAACGGCTGCCCTACAACAGCAAATTTTGCAAAACATGTGGCAGCAGCTTAAAGTTGGTGGCACTTTACTCTATATCACCTGTTCGATTCTAAAAACTGAGAATGAACAGCAAATGGTGGCATTCTTCGCCGAACATGCCAATGCAGAAGAAATCAAAATCAATGCAGATTGGGGTATTGAACAGACCTATGGTCGTCAATTATTGCCAACTGCACAATCTGGCGATGGTTTCTACTATTGTCAGATTAAGAAATTAGGCTAATAAAAAAGCAGGCTTTGAAGCCTGCTTTTTTTGAATCTATTTTAAAGCGTATGCTGATCTTTGACTTCTTCTAAAACGTCATCTAACTCTTCTGGATGTTTCATTAAGTGCAGAATCGACAAAGCAAGTCCGCCCCATAAAAACACCATTGAAATGATCATCATCACGATTGCTGAAGTATTCATAACTGCTCTCCTAGCGATCTTTCATTTTGCTGAGTACGACTGCAACGACAGCACAGAAAATCACACTGCCCCACCCAAAGATGCCTTGTAAACTCATGCTATACGTATCGTAACCATTTTTCACCAAGTTAAACACGGTCATACTCAATGTCGTTAATAGAATCAACGAAGTAATCACGGTTAAAGTGAAATCCCAACCTTTACCCAATTGAATCGTCGAAATACGGTTCACATGATCACGAAGTTCAATTAAAGCAGAACGCTTAAACCAAGCCACACTGATGATTGATAATAATGCACCACCAATAATGCCAATGTTATTGATAAAGTGATCCACAATATCAACCAGTTTAATCGCATTTACGCTTGAGAATAAGATGACTGAAACGAATGCACTACCACCACCAATGATGGTAACTGCTTTCTTACGGCTCCATTTTAACTTATCTTGCATCGCTGCAATCGGTACTTCCAAGATACTGACCATGGAAGAAATACCTGCGACAAAAAGCGAAGAGAAGAACAATAGACCGAATAAATCCGCACCTGCACCCAAGCTTGAAATGATTTTTGGAAATGCAATAAATGCTAAACCAATACCACCACTGACGACGTCTTGTACTTCTTTGCCTGCCGCATGTGCCATGAAGCCCAATGCTGCAAAAATACCAATACCCGCCAAGATTTCAGTTGAAGCATTGGCAAAACCAACGATCAGACCCGAACCTGTTAAGTTGGTTTTCGGCTTTAAATAAGAGGAATATGTCACCATGATTCCGAAGCCAACAGATAATGAGAAGAAAGTGTGCCCATAAGCGGCTAACCACACTTTATAGTCCATCATCGCAGACCAGTTCGGGGTGAAAAATGCATTTAAACCTTCAGCAGCTCCAGGTAAACGCAATGATTGAATCACCAAAACAGTGAACAGGACAAATAACAAAGGCATGAAAATCTTATTTGATAGTTCAACACCTTTTTTAACGCCACCATACAAAATCACTAAGGTCAGTGTCCAAATCCCGACAATTGGCCACAATAAATGGCTTACAAACTGAAAGTCGAAACCAGATGCTTTCGATGTCTGTAAGTAGGTATTAAAGAAGAAACTTTCTGGGTCACTTCCCCACGCCTGACCAATTGAGAAGTAAATATAGCTTCCTGCCCACGTGAGAACACTGGCATAGTACAAACCAATAATGATACACACACAGACTTGCCACCAACCCAGCGTTTCACCACCTTTAAATAAAGCACGATACGCTTTGGGAGGAGAACCCGTACTACGGTGTCCTGTCGCATAATCTAAAAATAATAAGGGTAAACCAGCCGTGATTAGTGCGAGTAAATACGGAATAAGAAACGCACCACCACCATTTTCATAGGCAACATAAGGAAAACGCCAAATATTACCTAAACCGACAGCCGAACCAACGGCTGCAATAATAAAACCAGATCGTGATGTCCAGTTTTCACGAGAATCTGTCATAAGACACCTAAATATATACACTGGCGTTTTTCATACTGCGTTAGGTTTTATTATCCAACAGACATGAAAAGTACCGTAAAAATCTTGTTTTGCTTGCATGAAATTTCAACCTTGTGGGCCTCTTATTTTCATGAACAAACAAGCAAAAACCAAACCATCTTCCTTAAAGATCAGATTGTGTTTTTCTGCTTTTTAATAGCCGAACAATACCTGTTTTTATTTCTTTTTACTGTAAATTATGCAGATAAATTCTGCCGTTCATCGCTAATTTCAACACAATTGATTATTTTTCAGCTCAATCGAAGAAGTGGCTTATAAATTTATCAATTGATAAAAATGTAAGCCACTTAATCACATTAAATAGGCATTTATTTTTTAATTCGATAATGCCCTGTAATCTTATACTGAAATAAAATATCCGACTCTTCAGTGCCACGACCAATATTATGTAAAATTAACGGTGTTTTCTGAAAGAAACTTTTTTTGTCAGAAACAATACCTATGTGCACTAATCCTTGCCCTAAATCCCAAGTCACAATATCCCCAATACGGTAATTTTGGTCAGTGACTTGATAGCCTTGTCGCTGAAAATAAGTCGCAATGTTGGGCACTCGGCGGTGATCAATATTTTTATCAGGTGCTTTGAGCCCCCATTTATTCGGGTAAACTTTGAAATGCTTACGCATATCTTCATGGATCTTTTGTTGTAGATCGATACCTTGTTGTCGGAGCGATCGTACGACCACATCTGTACATACTCCTTTAATCAGAGGAACATCCCCCATGGGATAACTTAAGCGCGTATACGCTGGATCATAATATTTGGTGACACCGATTTGTTTCTTCGCATCAGTTACAAGTTGCTGTGAGGAAAATGCCGCTACCGACATATTCCAGACCATACACACAGCCAGTAGAATAAGCCTCCACCCTTTCATCACGATATCTCTTTAATCACAAGCAAACGTTCTTCTTGCATATCCCGAATTGCAGAATGAATGCCTTCTCGACCTAAACCTGAGTCCTTTACACCACCATAAGGCATATTATCAACACGGAACGTGGGTACATCATTAATAATGACACCACCCACATGTAAATGATCCCATGCATACAGCATTTTATTCAGATTTTGCGTATACACACCTGCCTGTAAACCAAAACGACTTTGATTGATTGTGGTAATACCTTGCTCGAAATCCTTAAACTTTTCTAAAATTGCCACTGGGCCAAACGCTTCATCTTTATAAATTTCTAACTTGGCATCGACATCCTCTAACAAAGTAGGTTCAAACAAGATGCCTTGTAAACTCCCTCCTACTAGAACTTTTGCGCCCTTTTTCTCCGCCGTATCAATCCATTTCTTCAAGCGGATGGCTTCTGCCTCCTTAATCATCGGGCCTACTAACGTCGTGCTGAGAGTTGGATCATCTGCTTTAATTTTTTTCAGTTTTGCGATGAGCTTCTTTTTTACATCTGTAAAAAGATCTGCATGAACTAAAATCCGCTGTACACTGATACAGACCTGACCTGCATGCCCATAAGCGGCACTAATTAAACGATCAATTAATGCATCATCAATGACAGTATCGGCATCAATTAGAACTGCGGCATTACCGCCGAGTTCCAAAGTGACTTTCTTGCGACCTGCACGCGCTTTCATATCCCAACCCACTTGATCAGAACCTGTAAAGCTCAATAATTTAAAACGATCATCTGTCACCAGAATATCTGCTGCTTGCCGATCACAAGGCAACACTGACCATGAGCCTTTGGGTAAATCAGTTTCCGCCAAAACATTGGCAATCATTAATGCACTGATCGGTGTCAAACTCGCAGGTTTTAATACAAATGGACAACCTGCTGCAATCGCAGGGGCGATCTTATGTGCCACCAGATTTAAAGGGAAATTAAAGGGGCTAATCAGTGAAACTGCTCCAATCGGCACATGCTTAACCATCCCTCGGTAACGTGATGCTGCGGCTGTCACAGCTAAAGGCAACAGATGACCATCATCAAGTTGCGTTACCGCATCAGCAGCCAATTGAAAGGTATTAATCAAACGCTCCACTTCTGCACTGGCTGCACCTCGTGGCTTACCACCTTCAGCAATCAATATTTCTGTCAATTCTTCACGTAATTCATTAAAACGTTTAACGCAATGCAATAGAATTTTCTGTTTCTGAAATGGCTTAAGAGTCGCCATATCTACCTCAGCTTTAACTGAAGTAGAAATTGCTTTTTCCAACACTTTTTCATCTGCTAACGCAACTCGAGCATAGACCGTATTGCTATATTTATCATGAACTTCTAACCACTGACCTGTCGTTACTGCTTTCCCTGCAACATACAATGGATAATCCACAACATCGCATACATCAGTCATTATTCTTCATTCCATTCTCAAAATTTAAAATTAGACTACTGTATATTTTCTGAGATCACTATATGATTTGCCCAATCACTGATGAATTCACAACAATTCATTACGCTTTTTGATATGTATTAGGACAATCCAATGAAAATATTAAAAATATCAATCTTAGCTTTAGGGACAAGCCTGTGTGGTTTAGCACAAGCGGATATGATTGGTGTAAAAGGCGATCTTAGTTATTGGAATTACAACGGTGAAACCAATATGGCTGCACAAACATCTGCACCAGATCAGGACCTTGATCGTAAAGGTTCTGCACAGGTCTCTCTTGCATTTGAACACCCGATTCCATTGATTCCAAATGCAAAAATTCGCTATGTGAATTTAAAGTCACAGACAGAAAAAGAAGTCGCAGGACAACCAGTCTATGACTTGAATATCGACCATACCGATTTCATTTTATATTATGAAATTTTGGACAATGTGGTAAATGCTGATATTGGTCTAGGTGCAACCAGTTTAAATGGTGATGTGAAAACACTAGGCTTAAGCAAAACGGATATTGATAAAACCGTTCCTGTGATCTATGGATCAGCTGGAGTAAAACTGCCATTTACAGGTCTAAGTGCCAAAGGTGAATTGTTATATAGTAATTTTAATGATACCAAGATCACCGATGCTCAAGCCGAATTACAATATAACTTTATTGATAATCTATTGGTCGATGTGGGCTTGAAAGCTGGCTACCGTATCTTAGATATTAAATTAGATGACTACGAAAAAAATGATCTTAAATTTAATTTTAAAGGTCCTTATATCGGTTTAGATGTTCATTTCTAAATCCAGATGAAGTTAAAAAAACGGAATCTTTTGATTCCGTTTTTTATTATTTATGATTACATCGCTCAAAATTGCTGTAAGCCAAAACCTACAACTATCGCAGCGATAGGCGAATATCCCAACCTAAGATTTTCACCTATCATACAAATTATAGAGAGACAAGAAGTCTCATTGAGAATAAAAACATACACAGGACGTGGTCGTTAATAGGATATCAACGACATAAACTGAATATGAAGAAGTCCCGTCAGGATGATGGGGCTTCTTTTTTATCTGTCATTTTTATACACAACTCAAAGACTTTTTAAATACACAACCACATCGGTATTTTCTGCCATTTCAGCAAGCTGCAGCGCAGTGTATTCGCCTTTATAAGCAACATTTGCACCTTTACTCACAAGTAGCTTCACCACAGTTAAATTGTCATTCTCAGCAGCTGCTTGTAATGCACTATAGCCTTCGTCATCAGTTTGGTTTGGGTCTGTACCAGCCAATAATAATTGTTCAACTTGTTCTACTTCACCCAGTGATGCCCAATAGACAAGCTCAGGAAGATGCAGTTCGTCATCATCTTCAGGGAGTAGAGAGAAAGAATTGAGTTTCATATAGCTAACCTTTTATCACAATATAATTTATGAACTAATATTTTTCGAGCAAAAATCATAGTCTGGGTTAATTTCATCTTTTGCTAAATTTGGATCTTTAGCTAAGCGAATTTCGTTATTTAATAATAAACTTGGACTAATATTTTTAATTATCAAAATACTATCCACTTTACTTAAAAGTAGTTTACCTAATATGACTTGTTTTCCGCTTATATGATCCCATACCTCAACTTCAGCTTTATTAGAATTAAAAAAGTTTACGTTACCTCTTAATTGTGCATATTTTAGGAAAGGCAGTTCTTTACAAATATAAGGGCTAACAATAGTACCACTAATTCCCCCTTGATTAGGCCATATTATAATTTCCACACTTACGCTACTCAACTCCATTGTCTCAAAATCTAAATAGCCTTCAGGATTCGATATATATTTTCCTTCCCATTCTTTATCTTCGCTTTTCCAAGTCATAAAAGCAGTTTTAGTTTTTTCAAATTCAATAGGAATTTTTCTTAAACTTTCTAAAATAGATCTCTTGCGAAAGTTAATTTTGACTCATCCAGTTAATCAGCCCAGCAATTAAATTCATCCTTAAACCAAATCGTTTTCTTCTGTTTCGATA